>NZ_CP049783.1:5280000-5916392 GCF_015710975.1 Paenibacillus polymyxa
CTTGAAAGATCGTAGTGTCTTTAAAGCGAGTACGACGATTCCAACTAATCGTCGAATGGTCCGGAACTTTATCCGTTAAGCCCAGCCCCAGAAACCAACGATAAGCCAAGTTCGTTTGAATTTCACGCTCGAGTTGCCGTTCTGAGCGAATGCCATAGAAATAACCGAGAAAGATCATTTTAAACAATACCGTAGGATCAATGGCAGGACGCCCGTTGTCTGCACAATACAGCGGGCTTACCTTCTCATGAATAAAGGAGAAGTCGATATAGGTATCCACTTTGCGAAGCAAATGATCTTGGGGCACCAGTTCTTCCAAGGAAACCAATTCAAAGGATTGTTGTTTGTCTCGATGAGATCGCAGCATACCAACACCGTCCGTTTCTATACAATAGTTACCTATATTATATAACATTAACGCGGTGTCGTCTTAAACAAATTTAACATAAAAATAGGCTGTCGAAACTTTCTCGACAGCCTGAAAGCCGGCGATTTTATCGCCGGCTTCCCGTTAATTCAACAAAATATTATGGAGTATGATGGCCAAAATATTGGAGCGTTCCATTGGGATAAGAGTTCCACTCTCCTGGAAGGTTATAAGAGGAGGAACCGGACTTAATCCCCGATTTTCGGATAATAGTCCCATTATTCAGCATAAATTGCGTTTTGCCGTCAGGATCACCTAAGACATCGATCGTTACACCGTTCTTTTTCAGGACATAGCCTGTCGTTACATTTTTATCTGATTCTGATAACATCATTTCTTCATTATAATAGGCCACAGGAACAATGTCGAAAAAGTCATAAAAGATGGAATCGATATATATATAAGGCATGCCTTTGTAAAACGAATTAATAGGCTGGCTCCACACTTTAGGAGTATTTGTAGCTAAATTGTATTGATGAATCTCAAGTGAGTATCCTGCATTTTCTATAGGCTTAGAAGTATCTCCTACCGGATTGTAAAACAGCTCAATGGCAGTACGGGTTTTATCCAAGGATAGATACTGAGAAAAATACAGTTCCTCCGGTCCTTGAGGGTTTGAGATCACTTGAAATACAGTAGCAGATCCGTTTGCTCCGATTACCCAGAAGTATTGAAAAACACCCCCGTTCCACGTCCAAACCGTCCCATTAAGAGGGGTTGGTCCAGTAAAGGTAGAATCTGCCGTACCCGAATAGACTTTAAATGAAGTTTCACCTGGGAACACTGTTGACATGTCATAAGTAATCGGATCTTTGACCCCTTGCTTAGTCCGGATTTGAATAATTCCATTCGTTGCAAGAGGGGCATTCGTTACCTGAAAATTATAGGTGGCTTTTCCGCCATGCCCATCATCCGCAGTAATTGTTACCTTGGTACTTCCTGCCTGATTACCTGGAGTAAGAGTCAGCGTTGATCCGTTAACCTCTGCATTTACCATACCGCTTGATTCAACAGTAGAAGTAAACGTCAGGGCGTCCCCGTCAGCATCACTGAACAATTGAGATAAGTCGTAGCTTCTTGCATTCGTAACTTCTGCAGTCAACACTTGTTCATAAATGACCGCATCTACTTGAGGCGGCTGATTAGAAGACGGGTTAGGCAAGCCGGATGATTGGACGCTGACCTGGAAGCTGGTTGAGGTTTCCCCTCCACGACCATCCATAGCTGTGATTTCTATGCTCGTCGTTCCTGCACTTAGTGCCTGAATTTTCAATTGAGCTCCAGCGATTTCCGCCGAAGCAACGGACGGATCGGAAGAGGTTGCCTTAAAGGTCAACGTATCCCCATCAGGATCAGTAAAAACGGAACCTAAATCGAGTGAGTAAACCTCACCACCTACAGTAAGCGACTGGTCGGCAGGTTTAGTTTCTACTGGATTCTGATTCTCCGGAGTTCCAGCTGTGACGGTGGCTTTAAAAGTTTCGATCACTTGCCCTCCCCGGTCACCTGTTGCTTTGATCGATACTAATGTGCTACCGATCGTTAACGGTGTAAGAGTGAGCATATCCCCATAAACGTCAGCCGTCACAACAGTCGAGTCAGAAACACTAACATCGTAAGTTAAAATATCGCTATCAGGACTGGAAAAGAAATCGTTTAAGGACAATTGAATATCGCCTGTATTTATTTCTTTTATCTGGTCCGGAATCCCTGACGAAACTGGGGATTCATTGACAGTAACATCAAAATCAGTAGTGACCTCGCCCCCGCGACCATCTTCTGCTTTAAGCTGAATCGTTGCTGTTCCTGAAGAAATTGCATGGACGGTGACTTGGTTTCCGTTAACGGATACAGCAGCAACTGATGAATTCGACGATTCTACCGAAACATCCACTGGATCGCCATCGGGATCGTGGAATACAGAAGATAAATCCAGGATATAATCTGCATTGCCTAAAATCAGTGTCTGATTATCAGGCTTCTGATCTATAACCGGTTTTTGGTTAGGAACAGCGGTTACTTCCATTTGGAATGACTTGCTTGTGCTGCCTCCATGGCCATCAGATGCTTTAACGGATACTGCTGTGCTGCCAATCTTTAATGGTGTAATGGTAAGCGTGTCCCCATTCAACACTGCAGTCGCAACCGAAGAATCGGAAATATCAATGCTGTATGATAACGTATCCTGCTCATGGTCGGTAAAGAAGTTGTTTAAAGATAATTGAATGTCGCCTGAATTGATTTGTTTCGTTTGATCCGGAATTCCCAAGGATGCCGGAGGTTCATTAACGGTAATATCAAAATTGGTCTTAACCTCGCCTCCAAGGCCATTTGCCGCTTTTAGCTGGATGTTTGCTGTTCCTGAGGAAACCGCATGAACCGTAGCCTGGTTTCCGTTAACAGAGACCGTCGCAATGGATGGATCCAAGGATTCTGCCGAGATGGTTAGCGGGTTGCTATCTGGATCAAGAAATACCGGGGATAAATCCAGGATGTAGTCCGCATCGCCAACAGTAAGCGTTTGGTTGCCTGGCTTCTGATTTACAACCGGATTTTGATTAGGTACTGCAGTTACCGCCAATTGAAACGACTGGCTTGCGCTGCCTCCACGACCATCGGATGCCTTGACGGTAACTTGGGCATGTCCTACAGTTGCCGGAGTTAATACCAATTGATCACCAGTCAGGGTAAAGGTGGCAATGGAAGGATCATCGATCGCAACCTCATAGGTCATGGGATCATTTTCAGAATCCGTAAAAAACGATCCCAAAGATAAGTTTACGTCGCCGCTCCCCAACTGCTTGCTTTGATCAGGGATACCCGATGAAACAGGAGATTCATTGACACGAACTTTGAAATTCGTTCCCGCTTTTTTCCCGGCCTGGTCATCGGCGGCAATCGTAATGGTTGCAGTCCCTTTGCCAACAGCCTTAATAAATAGATTTGTTCCCTCTACTCGAACTGTACTGATTTTTGTACTAGACGACACTGCCGTATATTTGAGCTCGGACTGCTCCTCGTCCGTAAAATGACCAAGCAAGTCAATTTGAAGTTCAGAATCGCCCACCGTTACGGCCTGATCGTCATATTTGGTCACTAACTTCGGCGCTGTATTGGTAACAACCGTAGAACGCGAGCTACCAGAAGAAGTTGTAGTGACTCCTGATACCGTCGAAGAGGACACACCTGCTGCAAATGAAGTATTCGTGACTTGGCTGGAGGAGCTTACACTAATATTTGCTGCAGAGTTATTTACTTGTAAATTTGAAATGGTTCCAGCTACCTCCAGACTGACCGGGGTGGAACTGTTCACAGCCAATGTATTAATGGAGGCCTTGCCTGTCAGAGCTACGGACTGATCGCTGTTGACCGACATTTGCTGAATAGTCCCCTGCAACTCTACCTGCTGGGCACCGGCAAGAACATTCAAATGCTGTATCGTTGAGGATGAATCATTTTCAATCGTTGCATTGGAAGTCAATGTCATTTGATCCACCGTCGAATTTCCTTGAATGACAACGTGGACATCCTGTTTGGAGACCTCGACATCCTTCAGCTCAGATGCATCAAATAATACGGTGTTCTGGTCACCACCCTGAATATATGTTTTTCCTTGTACCGTAAATTTAGAGGCATAGAAATCATGTCCAAGGCTTGACGTAACTGTAAAGCTATTTTTGACATTCAAATTCATAACTGAAATGTAATCACCGTCAATAGTTAAGTCTCCGTCAATCGTAGAGTTATGACCATCTAATACAAGATTACCACTGAATTCGGAAGCTTGCCCTACCGGGGCTTGCCCGCTCGCATGGATGACTAGTTTGGTGATCGATTCGATGATCCGCTGTGATGCTACAAATTGAATATCTGCTCCTTTGAGAATCTCCTGGTTAGAGGTTTGCAAGATTCCTTTAACTGAATCCGAAAGTTTATATTCAATCCCGTTAATCCAAGCCTTTCCATCCTCCACTTTTTGGAGTTGGACAACATGGTCCTTAGGGAAAAAGGTAGACATCATATACTGGGCTATATCTTGACGTTGAACAGACGATTTAGGTTTGAAAGCGGATTGATCCGTCTCCATGGAACCCGACTGTAAAGCCGTATTTACGTAAGGCCGTGCCCACGGGCTAACCCGATTCCAATCAGTAAGTTTAGCAGACTCCGTGGCGTCAGCTGTGATAGGAAGCCCGGCGGCCCGCATAAGCAGTACTGCCGCCTCCTCTCTGGTCACTACCGCTTTGGGTCTGAATTTGTTACCGTCGTCTCCATTCATGAGTCCTGCACGGTGTACAGCCTCAATATAGGGACTCGACCAACTTTTCGAGTCTACATCCGCAAAGCTACTGGTTGCTGCTTTAGAAATAGAGAGTTGCAGAGCTTGAGTTAATAGAACCGCCATTTCTTGACGAGTCAACAAATCCGTTGGCCGATAAGATCCGGATGGGTCTCCACGCAGAAGCCCAGCTTCAATGGCTTGGAGGATGCTTGTCTTTTGCTTAGAAGCAACATTATTGATGTCTTTAAAAGGCAGGCTGGCCAGAGCTGCTCCGTTTGATGCATCACTGGCAGCAGATGCAATCGTCTGCAAGGCTGTTGGAGCAACAAGTGCAGCCAAAGCTAATGTAATCAGCCATTTATTAGGTTTAGAACTCATGATGTTCCCTCTATTCTTTTTATTCATTATGGCGCCTCGCTGCTAAAGATACCGATATTATCCGTATAATCGATTCCTTCATCAATCCATTCACTTTCCTCGTAGTGGCCTGCATTTCCATGGGTAACACCGGATTGTCTAGCTATAGTGGTATGAGGCTGAAACACCGCCGTATCAATCAACTGATTATCGTAATAGAGCGATAAAGTGACAGGTGCTGAATCATCGTTATAAAATCCCATATCCGTGAAGTAATCTACATGTGCATCACCAAAATACATGGTATCTCCTATCACAAAAGTAGCTCCACCTGGAATAAAAGCACCAGCGTCTTGACTTATTTCAATCGAATTTCCACCGTTACTGCGTTCAATTCTAATTTTTGAAGCATCCAATTCCTCAGAACCTGCATTATAGAGCTCAATAATCTGCATCATAGAGTCGCTCTCCCCCCATGCCAACTCAGAGAAGAAAAGTCCCTTTTTTTCTCCAACAGTGACTTGGAAGATCGTTTGAACGGTTCCCCCCTTCCCATCATCTGCGGTGACTGTTACTGTAGCACTTCCTAATGCAAGCGGAGTAATACTCAGTTGGTCACCGGTAACGGAAACCGTTGCTACGCCAGGGTTCGATGAATCAGCAGAATACGTTAGCAAGTCCAAATCTTCATCTGCAAAAGTTGAAGCAAGTCCGATAGTTGTGTCCATAGCACCCGCTTCTGTAGAAATATCATTAATCGCGCTTTGAACAACAGGAGCATGATTAACCGCAGGCAAAGGAGTCACCGTTAGAGTGAAATTCGTATCCACTGTGCCGCCGTTTCCGTCATCTGCCGTTACCGTAATCGTGACCGTCCCCGCGTTCACTGGCGTTATTTTCAGATCGCTTCCGTTTACCGCTACTGTCGCCACGCCCGTATCTGTCGAGGTTGCGGTGAATGTCAGCGCGTCGCTGTCTTCATCTGCGAACACACCTGCAAGGCTCACGGTCTTGATGCCGTCTGCGACTCCTGTCGTTACATTGCTGATCGACGTTTCCACCGTCGGGGCATGGTTCACGGCTTCGGGGATCACCGGTGTGATCGTCACGTTGAACTGTGTATCCACTGTGCCACCGTTTCCGTCATCTGCCGTTACCGTAATCGTGGCTGTACCGGCGTTCACTGGCGTTATTTTCAGATCGCTTCCGTTTACCGCTACTGTAGTCACACCCACATTCGTCGAAGTTGCAGTGAATGTCAGCGCGTCGCTGTCTTCATCTGCGAACACACCTGCAAGGCTCACGGTCTTGATGCCGTCTGCGGCTCCTGTCGTTACATTGCTGATCGAAGCTTCCACCGTCGGCGCATGGTTCACAGCTTCCGGAATCACCGGTGTGATCGTCACGTTGAACTGCGTATCCACCGTGCCACCATTGCCGTCATTTGCTGTTACCGTAATCGCGGCTGTACCGGCGTTCACTGGCGTTATTTTCAGATCGCTTCCGTTTACCGCTACTGTAGTCACACCCACATTCGTCGAAGTTGCAGTGAATGTCAGCGCGTCGCTGTCTTCATCTGCGAACACACCTGCAAGGCTCACGGTCTTGATGCCGTCTGCGGCTCCTGTCGTTACATTGCTGATCGAAGCTTCCACCGTCGGCGCATGGTTCACAGCTTCCGGAATCACCGGTGTGATCGTCACGTTGAACTGCGTATCCACCGTGCCACCGTTTCCGTCATTTGCCGTTACCGTAATCGTGGTTGTACCCGCGTTCACTGGCGTTATTTTCAGATCGCTTCCGTTTACCGCTACTGTAGTCACACCCACATTCGTCGAAGTTGCAGTGAATGTCAGCGCATCGCTATCTTTATCTGCGAACACATCTGCAAGGCTCAACGTCTTGATGCCGTCCGCAACTCCTGTCGTCACATTGCTGATCGACGTTTCCACTGTCGGCGCATGGTTTACGGCTTCTGGGATCACTGGCGTGATCGTCACGTTGAACTGGCTGTTTATGGTCCCTCCCTTGCCGTCGTTCGCCGTAACCGTGACCTTGGTTGTTCCTGCACTCACCGGTGTGAGAGTCAGCTGACTTCCATTCACTGCTACCGTCGCTACGTTCGTGGCAGAAGATTCTGCTGTGTAAGTCAGAGTGTCTCCATCAGCATCAGTAAAACTATTTGCCAGATTAATCTTTTTAGGCTCATCTGCTGTACTTAACGTAGTGTCAGTAAACCCAGTAGTAACGCCTGGCGCATGGTTAGTCACTGATTTTGTTGAACTTCCACCTCCAGAGGAAAATGTCACGCTGCTCGACGTAACTGTAGTCGGTTCTTGAAACGTTCCGTCAGTCAACTGAATTTGTCCAATCTGCTTTTGTACTTCGTTGTAATTTTGGATAACTTGTGAAACGGATGCATCTTTAGGCAGCTTAATCGTTTCAACTTTAAAATTCGGATTCAATGTCACTTTAGCGTTCGTATTGGCAACTTGAAGCTCCGCAATTGTTCCAGTTCCTTTAATAGAAATACCATTGCCAGAATTCACAGTAAGATGGTTTACGTTGCCATTCAGCTGGATATTAGAAACACCGTCATTAAGCTCGATTACTCCTTGGATATCCCCTTTAATCTGAACACCATCACCTGAAATTCGAAGCAGGCTGCTCTCCGGCAGACCATCAGTGTTTAGCACAACATCTTTTTGTACGATCTCCAATTGTTGCAGCCCGTCCACATTACGATTGCGCGAATTAAACTTTAATATAGCTCCTTTTAACGCATCTTTATTGGAGTTTCCGATCAACTCTTTCAACTTTCCTTCTATTAAATAAGGAACATTATCGATCGTTACAATGTCTCCATCAATGCTATTGATAGTAGCTGTTTGCTCTTGAGTTTTGAAAATATCCAAGAGAAAAGGAGCAATATCCTCCCTTTTTACTTCACCTGTGGGATTGAGCTTGCTGTCATGAATGTCAATTAAGCCCAGACGAAGTGCCGTATCTACCGATCCAGCCGCCCATTGGCTTACCAAGAACTGATCTTTGGGCAAAATGCTTGATCCGCCCTCTGCATTAACCCCTCCAACTGCACGAACAAACACGGCTGCCAGCTCTTCACGTGTAACAGGATCGTTCGGACGGAAATTCCCTAATCCATCCCCGGATAGAAATCCAGCTTTTTGTGCGGCCTCTATATATGGCGCAGCAAATTGTTTACTTTGCACATCTTTAAAAGTAGAAGAACTCGAAACAGGGTCCAATTTTAAAGCTCTGACCAATAATACTGCCAGTTCCTGACGAGTTAATGTTGCTGCAGGGCGAAAGGTTCCTTGAGGATCTCCCGATAAAAGCCCCTGGCGTACAGCTTCTTGGATGGCTGCCATTTTATCACTCGTCACATAGGATGTATCTGAAAACAAATTATCGGCAGGCGTTGCAGCGTAAGCAGAAGTACCAAACGTCGCCTGAAGAGCAACAAGAGCGGCTGCCCACTTAAGTGAATAAACCTTCAATGGTTGTACCTCCTAATTACTTTTGAGTAAAACGACCCATTCGATCTTCGAAAAGTCGGGTAATAAGTCCGATCCACTATATTTCTCAACAAAAAAACACGTTTATATTAATCTTTTGTTCATATATTTATCGAAAATAAGTGATTTATGTCGTTTCGAATTAATATACACGGAACCACTGAACCAATTCTGAACAAAAGTTATTATAATGGTGCTAGTTACAGCAAGTGCCCAACTCTATTCTTCAAAGAACTCATTTCCGCGAGTGATTTATCAGAATCCTCCATTAATTGCGACTCATGTTCTATAAAAAAATAATCGCAGGCTAGATACCTGCGATTATTTTTAAGTAAGACAATCTTATCCAAAGTATAGAATTACGTTATAAAATGATTAGTTTGCCAAGATTAGCATTGTCGACAATTGTGCGCGTTCATTTTACATTGGAAAGCAGCAGCTTCTCGTACCGTTCCGGGAAAACTGCTGCTTTCATGTTCTTATTACACTTTGGCACTTGCAAAATGAGCATGTTATCAAACAATCAGGATAAGCGGTACCGATTAACAGTGTTGGGATTGGAACAACGTGCAGTTTGAGCAAAACGTGCGTGATGCGATCTACGGCTTTTTCCAGAGGAGAAGTGATCCACATGGCAATGACAAATCGGGTAACTTGATCAAGCTTACTTAAAGCTAGTAAAAGAGTGTTACATTTGAGGCGCAAAATACATTTGTTATTCGCATTGTTTTCGGACGTAACTAGTCCGTAGATAACAAAAAAGCTAGGTTTACGAATTATCAACATAATCCGTAAACCTAGCTTTCGAAGAGTCTTACTTAAGGTTGTATTTTTTGTTAAAGCGATCCACACGTCCACCGATATCCACGTTTCTTTGTTTACCAGTGAAGAACGGGTGGGAAGCGGAGCTAGTATCTACACGGATAACTGGGTATGTGTTGCCATCTTCCCATTCCATCGTTTCTTGCGAATACTTAGTGGAAGCACTCAGGAAAGAGAATCCACAGCTAGGGTCTAAAAAGATAACTTTATTCAATGTTGGATGAATATCTTTTTTCATTTGTTTCACCTAATCTTTCATGTAGTTTTAGTTTCAAACTCAAACGTACTGCAGCAATGCTCCATCAGTTAGCAAAAAGAGCGGTTATGTCTCAGAAAAAAAGACGACAGATCGTAACAGTTGCGCTCAAGGTCGTAAACGACAAGCGAACGATGCCGTATATATCGCATCGCCCATTACACGAACGCTCTGGATCTTTCGTTAGCCTCCATCGTTATATAAGCATATTGTGAATGGTTCTCCGGCTCGTCCTGCATGCTGACATCAGCATAGGAGAACTCGGTGGCCACGTGCTTTCGATTCAAAAGGCAAAGCGTGCCATGTAGCTTAGCATCTATCAAACAACCATGAAAAGAAGCCGTCCTCTTAGGTGCTAGCTTTAACTTTGGACACTCTGTCCACTGGACTAATTCAAGTTTTCGCCGGTTCCATAACGCAGGCTTTATGCAAACTTAACAGGCTCCGCTCACGAAGCAGAATCATTCAGGTTGCTATGCAGCAAACCACAAATTATCTAGTTTCACGATGAATCGTGTACTTTTTCAAACGCGGAGAGTATTTTCTCATTTCAATACGCTCCGGATGATTTCTTTTGTTCTTGGTTGTTGTATAGTTGCGATCACCGGATTCGGTGCATGCCAAGGTAACAATAACGCGCATTTGTTCTTCCTCCTCAATTGGAATACATGGTATACAATTACAATAGTAATTTTTACGATTAGTTCTATTCTATAATTCATGCTCCTCTTTGTCAACCTTGGA
Organism: Paenibacillus polymyxa; assembly: GCF_015710975.1. NCBI lineage: Bacteria > Bacillati > Bacillota > Bacilli > Caryophanales > Paenibacillaceae > Paenibacillus > Paenibacillus polymyxa. The sequence continues at coordinate 5,290,425 of NZ_CP049783.1, forward strand.
GTCGTGGTTTGTTGCTTCTTTTACCGTGTTCCAGCGATTACGGTACTGTACTAGCTTAGGATGAAGTTCCAAGGGTTCACTCGAAAGCACCAACCTGACGTTTCTAATCCATTCTCCAAAGGATGCATAGGAAGCGCACAAATTAGCAGTTTCAGGACTCATATACAAAAAAAGCGGAGTTGCATACTTTTCCGCCAAAAAACGAATGGCTGCTTCAATCGGCGTATACTTTTTTCGCTTACCTTCCCAGTTCTCAATCACAACAGCACTCAAAGCCTGCTCTCGCTGCCACTCTCCCAGCTCGTCGACCCGCTTATAATACGAGCGTACTGGCAGCTTCCACATTCTTCTGACGGTTTCTTCATGTAGTGGATACAGCACCAGCTTTGTAAAAGATAGTGCAGCCCCCGTTTCGGCAAAAAGCTCCAGCTCACTGGCTGTAGTCTGCTCAAACGTATCATAGTAGACCATAGTCCCTTTGTGCGTTTCGATTGGTGGTTCATAACCATAGGGTACATATTGAAGGTTTCTTGTCATGCTGGGCACTCCGTCCTTCCGTAGAAAATTTCTCCTTCTATATTATACCCTTGTTATGGCATGAGCTTACATAAAATGTTTATCCTTATTCGACAGCAGGCCTACTGCCACGTGCCCCTCGCCGGAACTGCAACGCATAAAGCCCCATCGTCACAAGTGCAATCAGCGCAAGCACCGTAAATATATTGCTAAAATTGAACACCTGGACATTAGATACAACAGGATTCAAATGAAAGGACGAGGAACTATCTAACGTTTTGCCCAAAATACTTGTTGTGATCGCCCCGGCAATGAAATTCAACAGAGATAACAGCCCCATTCCAACACCAATCTGATCTTTCGACAAAGTACGAGAAATTGTGTTGGACATGGCAATCTGCATAAAGGTCTGACCTACATTCCCGAAAATAAGCAAAAACAAAATCAGATACGGAGATGCACCTACAAACGTGGACAAGCTGATAAAGCAGATAAATAATAGCGATACGGCTGTATACACCAGAACTGAATTCCCTTTGCTATCGGCCAAGCGCCCCCCTTTTTTTCCTAATAGAGCTGACGCAATAGCAGCGGGAAACATAATCAGCCCAATCGTTGCTGGTGTAAGCTGGTTGAGACTATTCAGAAACTGTGGTGCCAAGTAAGGCAATCCAAAGCTAATCCCCGTCCCTAAAAAAGCGATAAGAAGCCCATATGAATATTGCTTGTTACGGAACAGCTTCGGCTGGATGAACGGATCGTGGGCAGTATTAATGCGCCATATAAACAGTCCAAATAAAACCACACCGATCAGAAAAAATAACATATTGGCTTGTGAAATGGAAAGCAACAAGAAGGCCACTGTTCCACCCAGCAATAATCCACCCAGAAAATCAAACTTCTGATCCTCTCCTCGCTGATCGTCCAAGTATTTGCGAAAGAACGGCAAAGCGATCAGTGGCAGCATGGAAATGACGAACAGAAAACGCCAGCTCGCAAAGCCTGTAATCAAACCAGAAATAATAGGAGCCAGTGCAGTGCCTAATGCTAAGCCGATTGCTGTGACGCCCAAAGCTCGCCCTCTTTTTTCAGCCGAGAAATAACGAACAGGAACAATCATAGCAGTTGCCGGAATAACAGCAGCCCCTGTGGCCTGGAGCAAACGAGCTACAATTAACATCCAAAATTGATTGGCCAACAGCCCAATAAGCGAGCCTAGTGCAAAAAAGATAATCCCAAATGTCAGCAAATCCTTGAGACGATACTTATCTGCCAGCTTACCGTAGGTCACCGAGCCAACCGCATACACGATCATATAACCCGTCAGCAGCCAGCTTACATCGGAGGCACTAATATGAAATTCCTCCCGGATCACAGGCATTACTACATTAAACATAAAAGCGTTCATCACTGAAAAAACAAGTGTGAAGGCCAAAACACGCATAAGCTTATCCGCATTGGGATAAGTTTGTTCTTTTATCATTTGGTTTCTCCCTCTCCTGTTAACACCTTATCTAGGTGACTTTTTATAGCTTATGGATTCCCCATCCGGGCACATTTTTCTATTTATCCGTTCAAACGCAGGTATTCGCAGGACGGTAATCGTGAAGAATTTTTTTGAGCAAACCGCGCAGCGCCTCTGACTCTCCGACAGATAACGTTTTGCCTACGGAGCTTTTAATTTGCTCAATGGTACGTTCGGCTACCTTGTGAATCTCCAAGCCTTCCTCGGTCAAATAGATTTGCTTCATTCGCGCATCTTCCGGATGACTTTGGCGTACTGCCCAGTTTTTCTTAACGATCCCGTTAACCAGGCTGGTAACACTTGATTTATCAATAAGCAATAGCTTTTCCAAATCCGTATTGGTGACTCCAGGCGACATCGCCAGTATATAGAGCGTCTGCGATTGTGGGGAGGTAAGCCCCAAAGGGCGCAGTGCTGTTTCAATCTCACGCCGGACAGTGGTGAAAATCCATTTAATTAAATACATCGTGCTCTCCTCCTCCCATGGAAGACAAACGGGGTACACCTCACTTCCCATTTCACTGCTAACCTCCATATCTATCGAATTTTAATAGTTTGAATTCCAACTAATTTTAATCAGCCGCCTATTTGGTGTCAATACCTTCGTAAAATGATCGTCTACTAAATACAGTCAGTTTCAAAATAACGAATACATTCTATATATAAACTTATACATAGCAAAAAAACAGGCCCTGAAAGGAACCCGCCTTTTTACTGTCTATAGTTGCTTAGTCCGCAGTTTTCACTTGAACTAGCGGATAATCTTCCCCATCAACGGTAACCGTGCTAGCATCATTTAGCTCTAGCCGTTGCCAAATGGTCAACAACGTACGATAAGGATACTTGTCGAGGTCATATTCCGTTATTCCTGTACCATTATCGGACGTGCTGGTCGTGGTTTTATCAGTTGCTATACCGCTACCCTCAGTTGATATCTCTGAAGTCGCGCCTCCGTCTGTGTTGTCTGTCACTGCTCCAGTCTGATCAGAGGTTTTTCCGCTGGATGTACCGTTCAAATCTGTAGAACCACCACCTGTGGATTCTCTGTCTGCTGTCTTGCTTTTGGTGGTAGCTCCCTCAGTGTTAACGTCACCGGACGAACCATTGTTAGCTTTACTGGCTGCTTCCTTATCATTCTGTTCAGCAAGCGTAAAATTTTCGTATGAGTGCTCCTGTTGATCCGCGCCGACAATGACGAGTTTTTTAGGCTTAAATTCTGCCTGCTCTGCCGATGTTTGAAACGCAAACAACAGCTTGACCATTTTCGTAGTGGACTTGGTGTTAGGTACATGTGTCACTATTGCAGTAGGCTCCTCTTTTACCGGCACTATAGGCTCTACTGGCTGTTGTACAGGCTTTGGAGCAGCGGCAGGCGTTGGTGTGTCCACAGATCCAATTACCCCGGTTGCTTTCAGGCCGCCTAATGTACCTGCAATAATGATTAATACGATCCCAGAAATCACCCCGCCTTTGCGGAAACGACGAAGCGTTTTGACCAAAGGCGTATCTGTCTCACGCTTTGCTGCCAAATAGAAATTTTTAAACACAGGCTTAGCAGATTCAAAATATTGACGCCAAAGCGTCTTTTTATGCAGTCCCTCTCGTCCTTCCTTTTGGAAGAATAAAAGCAACGCACGCCGATAGGCTGGCTCAAAACCACCACGTGGAGTAGCAAACTCAGCGTGTTCCTCCGACCAGCGGATAAAGCGGTACATCGTATCGTTATCCTTCGCCCATTTGCGGATCGAACTGACCAGGCGAGCAAAATCCAGTATTCCCTCGCCAGTACCATCAGAACGATAGAAAGCTGGCAACAGACGGGCAAAATGGCCTTCTGCAAGCTGCTGGGGCAGCCAACCATAAGCCCAATCTTGCACCTTTTCTACTTCGCTTGGCTCCAGACCGTCTAGCACCGATGGTTCCGGGTCCTCCGTGTTAAACCAATCATAAGCCGCAATCAATCGCACGGCTTGTCCCTTGAGAGGAGCAGGCAACTTTCCAACCCACTGTACCAAATCAGGCCGTGTGAAAAACGGAATCTGTACGACCTGATCAGGTGAAATTTCTTTTAGCTCTACTTCAGTGAGCAAATACCGATCCGCTGCTTCCTGTAAGCGTTCTGTCAATCCGGATTGCTCCAGCGGGGACAGTGTGCCTACGGCAGAACTACTGTCCCATTGACGCAAGCGTTGGTGAATGGCAGCCACAGCCTCTACCGGCTTTCTCTCAGCACGTAGCTTGCCCATCAATGCAGATTCGGCCAAAAGCTGAAAATCGACATTCGCCGACACTTCGATATACCGACTGCCCCATTCATGCACCACGGCCAACAGGCCCTTTACATCAGGCGTTCTTTTCATCTGACTGTCCATGTAGGGAATGAACAGCATTTTGGTGAGTGCCGGATTACCCAGTACTTTCGTAAAATAGACCTTGCCTAATGACGGATTCTCTTCAATCGTATGATAAATATATGTGACTGCTTCCGTATTCCTGGCAGTATAAGCATTGTTTAGCGAACGGATTAAATATTCTACCAGCCGATTTTCGCTGCTACGTGCATGAACTTTATAATAGTCCTTGAAGCAATCGACCAGCCCTACATCCGGAATATGTCCATCCTTCACCCGATCAAACTCATGATCAAAAAATGAAAGAAACAGATCATTCAGCCGTATTTTACGTGGTAGCGCATCAGATGGCGATAAATAATCAGTTAAGCTTCGTAACACAGTGATTCGCTGCTCGTTGTATAATGACCGCTCTCCCTGTTCAATTCTGTACAGCGTAATGAGCTCATGATAGCTGGAAGGCATTAGTTCACGTCCTGCCTCCATGCCTGTCAGCATTTGCTCGGCAAATTTGAGAAAATCGTCCGCAACCCCGCCATTCAGTAGCGTACGGACAATCCAGTCAAAATAAGGCTGTTTCACCTGCTCTGCATCCACATTCAGTATTCGACTATTGTTAGAGAGGTCAAATACAAAGTCCTTTTCTACATTCCGATCACCGGGACGCAAGCTGAAAGGCTCAACGAACATTAAGTGAATGCCTTTTCTGCTGTTCGGTTCCTGCGCATATGTAAGAAACCCGAGTCTGTTGCGAAATGCATAAGGCAGTGCCGCGTACAACACACTCAGCAGCTGCTTGGCTGAGGATGCTACCGCTTCTGCTGGCACATTCAGCGCTACATATACCTTTTTGCGACCAGCGGCTGACATCATGACTGCGTACAAGAGCTGCTTGAACACTTCTTCGCTCAGCTGCAATTGAGCCAGCACTGCAGACGGGTCAACAGCGGGGAATACACTACCACCAGGTAGACGCTCTAATTCCGGTAATTCCGTTCCCTGCTCAATATCATAGGTATCGACAAACGAAGTGTTCAGCCACTGCTTATAATCAGATGGAGACTCACCATGTCCGGCCGGAATCACATAGTTATGCGTAAAAAAAGCGCTCCGCAGCCCAGTGAAATCCGCTGCTTTATAAATACTGCGTCCGAGCACTACATCCCCGGACTCTGTCCGTACCAGATGTAAAGCTTCCGGATAGACACTCTCCTGCTTCTCACCACGCGCTGTCAAAGCCGCAGGCGCATCATACACACATAAAGGATGCAACACCTTTTTAATAAATGAAGTATCCAGTCCTTTGGAATTAGCCACGGTATCAAAGCCTTCGGTAGAACGGAAAATACCACGCCGTTCCCGTGTGTACATCTGCTGCTGTATCATACGAGAGGTAGAATAACTCACTGTGATTCTCTCCCCTCGATGTACTTCAACTTGTATAGCAGCCAAATGAATGGCTCATCTACACGGATCGGACTAACCAACCCTTGCAGCTTTTGCTCCACCGGATTGCTACCTAAAGCAGAAACCGCGAAATAGGCTGTATCTGTAAAATATACATCCATTGTGCCCTTGAACGGCTTATCCACCTTCTCGATAAAGCGCCGAACTTCGCCATCAATGTTGGCGAACTCATCCAAATCCATGTATTTGCGATGTTCCATTGGATTAAAAATATTGCTGTTCGTCTTGATATAAGTGCCTTCTTCATCTGCCAGCGCAGTAAGCATGTCGCTTTTGGTCAAGACCACAGCGGTTGGAATGTCCGTCTTGCCTTTTTCCTGGTATGCGATAAAGTCACCGAACATCGTAAGTACGACATCACGCGGCTCATCATATTGCGAGACCCATTCACCAGGCTTATCGCCAAGATTAATCTTAATACGTTCCCGGATAGAACGGATTTGTAGTGGATCGACCATAAAAAGAATACCCGCAGAATTTTTAATATGCTGTCCATGCAGTCCCAGATAGTCCTGATCGACCATCCCCTCACCAGCTACATCAAAAAATACCAAAGTCAGTGGTGGCTTTTCCTCATCCTTAAATACAAACTGGAAAATAAAAGGCTCCTGCATCTTTTCTTTTTGCGTCGATGTAAGCAGATCGCCACGTTCAAACAGTGGTTCCTCATACATCGTGCGGAACTTGCGGCTGATCTCTGCATTGAGCGGCATGCAAGCCGCGTCAAAATGGTCGGCCGTCACATGCTGCAGCGTGTGAATCAGGGAGGTCATATATACAGATTTCCCCGCCTGTGAAGCTCCAATAATCGAAATGATATTACTCGGCACCTTGCCTGCGGTTACAGGCAGCTCGTTATGGCAGTGTGGGCACAGTCGGTGACGCGTCAGCTCACCGTAACGGTCCGTCAGACCTGTCAGCACATGATCTGAATACAAGCGATGCTCCTCAGGTACATCATAGGGATGAAGAATGGCCTCCATATCATGCACACTATCCAAGCCAAAACGCTCCCGATATTTGTTCAACAGCTCATCTTCACCCAAAGCATAATCCTCATCATCTTCGCGGTGATGAGAAGCACGGAATACCACTTCCTCTGGTGAAAATTTACTAAAGCAATAAGGGCACACAATATCATAGAATAACGGCCGTGGCTCGGCCTGTGGCTTTCTTCTGAATAAATTGCTAAGAAAACTCATCGGTTGTGGCCTCCTTTCATTCAGGGACTAATTCATATATCGTGCCATACTTCTGACCGTCCGTAAAAAACAGCCGCACATACTCATCTCCCCCCACTTCAATAGCGGGTAAAACATTCCGTCCTGCGGCAAAGGGTGCCGTGAACGCATACAAGGTTCCATCGTCCCGGTCTGCCGGATAGCCACCGCGCTTCTTCACGTAGCAAAGCGCCTCCTGCGGAACAGGAACTTCGGCTGTCACCTGAATCTGGACTGTTTTGCGGCTGCGAAACCAGCTTTTTTTATGGTGAACCGCATATTTGATTTTAGCCCTACCCGTGCTCAACTCCAGTTGGTTGGCTCCGTCTTGCTGGCGGATTACAAAGGTTTCACCAGCCTCCCGAACAGCTGGATACACGGTATACCGCACACGTCCAATGCCTTCAATTCGGTCACGATAGCTGCCAGCGGCCTTATATTCCTCGCGTGTAAAAAGCTTCAGTTCAGAAGTCGGTGCTTCATTCTGTCTATTCGCACCTGTATCAGCTGATTGTTTGGCAATATAGACCACGGCTGCGCCTTCAGGCCACTGCCAGCGTAACACAACCCGGTTGTCGTCAATTTTGTGGCTCAGCTCCGAAATCACAGGATCATCGGGCTGTGCATCCCTATACTGCATAAGTTCCCGCCTCCCGTTCTAAAACCCACTGTTACGTCGATTGCGCGTCGGGCCTTCTGGTGTCCCTCTCCGGTGGCCTGACGGTCCCCCCTGGCTCCCACCACCAGAAGATCGGCGAGTATTTTCCGCAATCGGCAGAACAAGCGAAAAGACAGCAATAAGGGCCGCCAGTACGAGCGCTGCCAGCAAACGAATCATCAAGTCACCTATAGGCGAGCCCGATAACCCTCTTTCCAAAATCAAGCCAGCGAGCAAGCCGGCTGGAACTCCACCAATTGCGAAATTCCTCGCGAGAAAACGGTTATCAAACATCAATCCAAGAGCCAACCCTAATAGAACCCCAATGATAACCAGAGCCGTTACGCGATAAATGGCAAAATACAGACTGTGGGCATACTCACCTGTCCGCTCCGTTACCAGCGTGCGATCACCAATTTTGTTATATATTTTACCGAACGCCTGAGTAAGTCCTTGGGCATTAGCTACATTAGAATAAGTTCCGCCCGTTAGGCTGGCAATATTTTGCAACAAAGCTATACCTTCCGATTCTGCCAGTTTCAGGCCGATCGTATTAATCGGAATCTGGCGGGCAATGTAAGGAGCCAATGCGGTCTGAGTATCCAGTTCGCTAAAGCCGTCAGAGAGCATAATAACGAGTGAACCTTTTTCCGCATTGCCTTGGGTTTCAATCTCCTTGATCGTCTCGTCCAAAGCAAGCCCAATGTCTGTACCGGCTGACATTATAGTCTGCATACTATCGATTTTGGAATAAACCGCTTGCTTCTCTGCGTCTGTGCCAACGGGAGTAAATGGCTGCACCAACTGCGCAGTGGATTCAAATGAAACAATGGCTACGCGCTTGTCACCATCCATTTGCCCAATTAGACTCTTGGCAGCCGTTAGGCGCTCATTATCGGGATCTGTTTGCTGCATACTCCCGGAATTATCAATCACAAGCACGAGGTCCTGTACACTCTTGCGCCCTTCAGGGTTAACCTGATACCCCAGTTCTAATAGCAGACCTGCCACGAACAACATGACGAGTGTAGCAGGTACTAGTAATTTCCAGGACAATCCGGAGTATCGTTGTCGCCATGAATGTCCATTTAACTGTGGCGAAATCAGTTCGCCGATAAGGCAGCCTAGACCAATGCACAGCGCCATGATGCCAAAATATAGCCCGATCACGATGATATGCGGCCAGTGGCCTATTAATTTGTGAAGAATAAGCTCTCCCAAGATGAAGCCTACTACAGCGCCCAGCAAGCCAAACACCAATAGGAGAACGTTAAATTTACGCTGCTTCATAAGATTCGTTGCTTCCTTCCATCATTAAAGTAGGATAATTATGGCTACCGCAATTCCGGCAACCGGTCCACGTCGATTCCATGAAACACGAAACCATTCGCAGTATATGTCTCATAATACGTTTTGCCGTTGCGGTAAACCATCAGATCCTCCAGATGGAAGCCGCCCATCAAATGCAGTTTTTCCACCCCGCTGCTGCGACGCTCATGAACAAAACCCAGCTTGTAAATTCGCGAAGTAATGTCCACGTCCATCGCATAAGGAAGAAATTCGCCTTCGTAGTCACCAAAAAAATACTTTTCTTCATACCGATGCTCATGGGTATAGTCGAGCAAACGTACATTGATTCCGCCGTGCTCTTCTAACGTTTGATACAGTTTTTTAAACAGTTCATCCTTTGGAACGACCAGCCGATTTTCATATGCAGCAGCTACATTGGCACGACGTAATAATTCTTCTTCGAATGTCTGATTAAATGGCTGTGAGCTGAGAATCAAGGTACGGCAGGTCTGTGTAACTCTATCCACCAGCGCGGATAAACCTCCATCCAGCAAGCCAGATACAGGTCCCATATGCCGGGTGTCAAAGAATATAGATTTTCCCCGCTTGCTTTCTAGCTCACGCATGACATCCTCCGTCACACGCTCATAATACTCGAACAGGTTTTGGCCTGTGTAACTGTCAGCCTGTCGAATACTGTCCGTTGCAGTTTGATGTAATTCACGCTCCAGGTTGGCAAGCTGTACTGTAATATGCTTGGCCTGTGCATGCCATTTTTCCAATGCCAGTTCATAGCGGCGAAGTAGCTCCAAATCCACTTGAATCCGCAGCATGTGCATTTTATGCCCATAGACTGTTTCAGTCAGGTAACGGATCAAGCTGCGCACATTATGTTTATCCATAAGTGGCAGCCGTTGAAAGGGCTGATCCTCTACTCGTCCGTTGTACAACACATCCAGTTCGGCTGCACTAATCTGCAAATCATTGGACGTATCACGAATCAGTCCCCGAACAGCCGTAAGTACATTCCCTGTTTGATTTTCATCTGTCCAAGCTGTCAGCTCGAAAAAGCCGATTTGAGGATGTTCCTTAGCAGCTTCGTTTACGGCCATCTGCAAACGCATATCCGCCTGAAAATCTCCCAAGCGCTTATGTACGATCCGTTCACAGTTGTCGCGGAAAAAGGCTTCGCAGCCCTGACCAAACAAGGCTTCCTCTGCCTCACGCAATGTCATTCGTTTCAGCGAGCCGTAACTGGCTCCGCTGGTCATTAGTGCGCTCATGTCCATGATCGCCTCATTGTCAGGAACTAGATCATTTCGCGTGCGACTGCGCTCAGCAGCATCTAAACCAAAATAATTCAGCTTATCGCGTATGTCCCATTCCTGCTCTGTTTTCATACGCTCTAACAGCTTGACATAAAAGTGGTACAACACCGTAAGCGCAATCGACTGATTAGGTCGGTTAACCCGGGAAAATCCGGCCGACACATAACCCTGCCGCCCGGATTCCGTCATGATGTTATTTTTAAACGATGTATTATTGTAGCCCCCATCCTTTGACCGATAGGAATCCCCTGCCTGATAACGGTTTTTAAGAAGCTGAATGTGGCAAATAATATCACAGCTCTCGCGCAAGCTATTCGGCACCGTTACGCCTCGCTCGTTCTTGTCAGACAGCACATAGACAAGATCGAACAACGGAGATGGAGCATGAGATACCGGGATGGTCAATTTGTCCTCGGTCATATGCAGCGGTGCTGTAAACGTATATGCTGGGCTCTGGATGTAATCCAACTCCCGCATAAAAGCAACGGATGTTGCACTCCTGTAGCCGAATTGGGCAGCCTGATCGCTTTCGCTCACCAACACATACAAATCCATTTGTACCGATTTAAAAGATTGCGCAAAAATATACTCTGCCAACAGCGTAATTTCAGGAATTAATACGTTCATGGGATCATCCGCTGTTGTCAAGATCGACAAATGTACACGCTCGAACGAGGAATACAACCGTCCGTAATCAGCCAGATGTCCACTAGCACGGCGCAACGCGGTGTTAAGTTCAATTAACTTCGATTCATGGGTATAAAAAGCCTGGTGCAAGTCACGGCGTAGCGTTTGGTGGCTACTTTCTTCCGGTACTGCTATCGTATGAACGATGGCATCCACCGAGCGGTCTACAGCCGCATGTTCTTCCTGTGAGCGAATCTGAATATAGGTTACCCCTGTGCTGTTATCCCACTTGGTCCGGTTGATATCTGCAATTGTGTTCATCACCGGGCTCATGCGATCGCCGATAAAAAGAAACACGGACGGGAAATGGATGCTGCTGCGTCCATCCCCGCTTCCGATTAATTGGTCCTCTGCGGCTGCATAGTCAGCCGCATAACGTAACAGCTGCTCTCTCATACTTACTTCAACTTTCTGCGGATGTCGTTTAATTTTCCAGCCATTTGAGCATAGAATGCATAAAGTTCCGCTCCATTAGCCAGCTCTACCTTTTCATATTCCAATTGATTGCGAGCCTCTGTATAAGTTGCAGCCAATTCATCCAACTTCGCCAGCAGTGGTGTAATATCCTCAGATGAAGTCAATACAGCATCACGGCGATCCGCTTTGCGCATTAAAGCTGCAAATTTCTTTTCTTCCAAACCACGGAAGTTTGTAAACACTTCAAACTCCACATAATTGCGGCTCTTCATGACGTTGGCAAACGGCTCCCACGCTTCTTCCTCTTCATCACGATCATAGACGTACAAAGCGCCTTTTTTCGTAATCGTGTCCGTGTAGAGCGCCTGAATGAACTGATCCAACCATTTTTCTTCATCCTGATATTTGCCCAGCAAAGCTTCCAGTTCAGCAGCTTTTGCTTCGATTTGTATATATTTCGCCAGCTCATCACGAACCACCTGCGTTAACTCTGGTGAACGGATCAGGTTTTCCTTCGCCATCTCTTCATTGATGCTGCCAAAGATGTCCTTGCTTCCGGCCTGTTCGAGCCCTTCAGCCAGTAGACGTTTCAGCTCAGACCATGCTCTTTTCACCTCGCCCAAATTCGGCTTGGATTCCTGCAATCGCATATCGTAGGCTACCAGTAGCGCATTCAGATCTAGCGCTTTTGAGCGAATTACAGTAAAGCGGCTGCTTGTATTTTGATCAACATCCTTCTCCCGAATTACGCCGAGTGACTTGGCACGGTCGAAGTCATTGCGAATGCGGGCGTTGTGGGCTTGCACACGGGAGTTGACGTAAGTTTCTCCCCATGACTTTTCAGGAATCGGCGACGGCAGATTCGTCCAGTTGTTCTGACCTGTCTGCACCAGATGTCGGCCAATACCTTCGCGGTCAAGAATGGTTTTCTCATAGCTCTCTTCATACACTTTGAGCGGCGTATATACAAACAGAGGAACACCATTACGCGTATTGAGCCAGAAAATCCGGTTACGGACTTCACTTTCTTTAATAGTAAAGTGCGATTTGCCAATTGCATTATTTTGATAATTGCGAACGCCCTTCAGGATATTAGGCGACTGTACAGGTACCGAAACGAATCCCCATGACGGGAAGTACAAATTGCCAGAACTATTGCTCAAATGGAAGACAGGTACAGCCTCCTCATCCAGCTTGCTTGCAATGTAACGCTCCACAAATTTTTCAATTGCTTCGTCCTGTCCGTATTTCATGACCAGGAAGTCTTCCATAGAACGGGTAATGAGATCACCGAATTTGTCAGTCAAGAAATTAGAAATCGAGCTGATGATATCCATATCCTGATCTTTCACCCATTGATCTGAATTTTCCAGCAATTCTTGGGCAAAATCACGGATCAAATCGTCACCATTGCGATTATCCAGCAGCTTGGTCACAACTTCCGAGATATCCGGTACACTTACCAGATTCCAATAGTACGTCTTGTTTCCTTTGTGATCGGATTGTTCCTCGCCGTTAATCAGCAGATCGCCGTTCTTCTCGAAAATGGCACTCAGTGCATTCAAAATTTCAGTAAATACATTATAAATGCGGTTATTTTCTTTATTTAGCAGGTCATACAGGTCTTCATAGAATTCAATGAGCTGCTCTGTACGTTCCACATCAGCCCGCAGCCAATATTCATTAATTTTTGCTTCAATGTATGCATTTTTCTTCTTATCCTTGGATACAAACGCACTCTTGGCATCGCCCAGCTTCTCGTTCGCCTGCTCTCGCGCCCATTCAATGTCCGTAGGAATACGGTGCAGTGATTCACGCAACGTTTCAACATAGGAAAGCAGCATTTTCAGCAAGCTAAACCCTTTTTCAGTATATATCATGCGGGATACATAAAACGGCCCTTGCTCGGGATGTAGGAACATCCGGCGGATTTGGTCCGTAAACTGTCCTACAATTTCGCCTGGAAGCTGTTTCTTCGCTTTGATATATTCTTCGCGAGCACGCGTCAGGAACGTTTGCTCCAGCTCAGTGTCCATATTAACTACTTGCATCTTAACAACATTGTTATAACTTAGCCGTTCACTGTTTTCAAAGCCTGGAAGCGGCTCAGGTACACGGGACTCAAAGTTTTTGATCATGCTATCCAGATCCACGCCCAGCTTGCGGGCAAACTTCTCTACATCCTCCTGATTTGGCGCTTGCTCAAACATTTTGGACATTTTACCAAACATCCGGTAAGCCAGATATGTCGTCATTTCCTCCATGGGCAGCACTGCCGAAGAAGCTCCGATAATATTGTAATCGTAGTTTGCTGGATACGCCTTATTCATTTGCGCGATGTTGGTACGAATGTTGCTGATATAGTCATGAATGGCGAATTCTTCGCCTGACTGTTTTTCCTCACTCGCCATAAAGTTGGTGATGTTCTCGGCGGTGACATTCATGCAGTAATCATAGGCATTTTCCAACAGCTTGCCTTCCGTATTCGTAGCCGAAATAAGGTGACACAGATTAAATGGCGGCAGCGGCGAGTTTACAGTCAAAATGTTACCGTACTGTTGCTTAAAGCGTTCGCCACGACTGTCCACATTCATCCAGTAGTCCAGCTCTTTCAATGCAGCATAGCCGTTCTTTTTAATATATTCACGCGTATGCTCGCTCAGGCTTTTATTCGCCAGATTAATATCCGGCGTGAACAGATAACCCAGTGTGTTAACACGGTCTACACCAGCGGAACCATAATCGCGCTCAATGATGCCTCGGACGATATATGAGATATCAAGGAAAGTACCACTCCCTGTACCGCCGGACAATCCAGACAGCAGGAATACCATAAGCTTCTTGTTGGTGCCTTCAGACAGGGTTTTGATTTTTTTGTCAATGCTTTGTACGACCTGATTGATTTTGGTGAACAATAACAACCGTCCAGCCTGACGCACCCCTGCCGCCCCGTTCATACCGTCGGTAATGCTCAGCTCAGGAGACAGCCAGTCAGTGATATATGGCTCTAGAATACTGCGGTTTTGCAGCAATCCACCGATTTCCGCATTGGATAGCAGTACAAACTCATTGATGGGGTCCAAACCAATCCCTTTGTATTTTTTGTTACGGTCTTGTTCATTCGTTTCAAAAGCGAGAAATTCCACATTATCCGGCTTCTCGCTCTTTTTCTTGGAAATCGGGTCTGCAGGCAGCTTGAATCTGCGGTTTATTTGATATTTCAAGCGGAGAAGGGCGTCAATCCCCGTTCCCCCAAGTCCGATAATTAAAATAGGATTATCAATGGTATCTACTCTGATCTTATCGCTTACGATCCCTCCGCCGAGTGATACGTCTAATTGTTGGATATGCTCTCTAACTACTGGTTTCATAGATATGACCTCCTAAGGGTTCGTTTAGCTGTTTACTGAAATAAACTCCAGTAAAATGGTTTTGTCCACACTAGCCAGCGGGATCGTCAGACGATCACCGTTTTTCAGTTCAAGACCGTTGCCTGTGTCTACAGCACGCCCGGATTTTTCAATCGTAATCTCCGGAGTGCTACGCACCACAATCCGATCCTGATTCGCTGGCGTGAACACGACCTTATCGGTTCCGGCAAATTCCGGCGCCAGTTGCAGCAACTGGTGTAAATTGAATTTGCCCCGGAAGGTGTTCAGCTTCTTATACTGCGGGTATGTCTTTTCGCCGGTATTTTCATCCCGGATTTCCAGTACGATCTGGCCGACAAAGCCACGATTAGCTTTTTTGACAGCCTTCCAGATGAAATATGCCGCTACCAGCAGAACGAGCAGTCCCACCCCTAAAAGAATGAGTGGCAGCAGCTTAGACTTCTCAGCAGGTGTCGTAGGCTGGGTTGTGCCAGTATTCGTACCACTCGCCGCCCCAGCTTTGGCGCTGATGGTTACAGGCTGCGTTTCACGGTAAAAGCTCTTCTCCTCTGCTCTGACGGTTAGTTCATAGTCATGCTCATCTGGAATCGTATAAGAGCCGGTAAAAGCATCCCCTGCGTTAGTTAGGGGCACTTCATTTGTTGTACCCGTATCAAGGTCTTTGACCTTCAGGACAGCATTCATATTCGCATACAATTCCTGATCCTGATACTGCTGGTTATTGCTCGTCAGATAGGAACGAATCTGTACCGTGTCACCTTTTTTGTATGATTTCGCAGGCGGCGCGTCCAGCTTCAATTCCAAATCATAGTTAAATACCAGATTAATATCAATCTTATCCTGCTGCACTCCCTTGACTTGAAGCTTCCAGTCGCCAGCCACAGGCTTGAGCAATTTAATCAACGAGTAGCTTTTGGACTTGGACAGCAGTACATCACTCGAAGGAATCGGCTTCGTATTGCCCGACGGGTCTATTAATCTCGCGTCCACTGGTTTCGAGGACATAATTGAAATATTGGCTTCCAGCACGCTATCGTTTGGTACGGTTACCGTAACGTCCTGATAGTCGCCGTTGGCCGTAATGGACTGCAAAGGCACCACTTTCAATTTCAGATTGCTGGCGAAAATTTCACTCAAAATATTCGGCAGATCGTCCGCCGAGCTTGTAATAAAGGACTTGCCTCCCGTTTGCTGCGCGATGTCGGCGAGTTTATTCTTATTTAGCTTTCCATCTGCATTCAAACCGATGGTATAGATCGGCACACCGCTTTTTTTAGCCTCGGCTACAGCCTGCGCCATATCCTGAGTGGATTGGCTTTCAGTTCGACCTGTCGTCTTATTAAAATCGTTGTTACCATCAGCTAACATAACGATCATAGGCGCATGTCCGGCTGTTTTGCCATCCTGCAAAATACGGATCGCTTCCTTGACACCTACGGAGGTGTCAGTATACGCTCCCCGGTTCAGCCCGTCAATAAATGTCTTCAGTTCCTGCTTATCCGCTTCGGATGAAATATTAAGCAAGGCTTTCTCGCGTTGTACGACATCCGTATACGCTACAATCCCAACCTTGTCATTTTGCGTTGACAACATATCAATAAACATTTTCATGGCTTCATTGCCAATCTTCCCAGGATCACTGGTGTTCATCGAATTACTTACATCGACTACCAACACCGCATCCACTTTAGAAGCTGAGGGTGAAGCGGCATTCGCCGTCTGTGGCTGCCAGGCCGAAATCGAAGTCATGATCATTGTACATATGATTCCGATGACCAAAAACCATTTTCTGTCTCTACTAAACATCGCTTGTACCCCTTTGCCGATTAATTCTCATTCTAAATTACAGTTGTACTCCACTACTATTAAATTATAATGAGTTTTACATGAGCGCTAGCTGAAAATCCTGCCCGAACGGCCTGAATGCGACCAAAAAGCCTATTATATCGCGAGATTTTACCAATATCCTGCAGTAATGATATAATTATACCCCAACAAGGGCAATCGGGCACCAGTCTTCTCCTTTATACGACAAAAATAACCCTAGCGAAACCCACTCATGTAAAACAGTAAAAATAAAAATCTAAGCAGAAAGAGGAAGTACACTATGATCTCATACGGATGTTTGGCGATTATGTTTCTTTTTGTCGCCATTAAATCACTAATTTACTATATACATAAAAAACGCGCCCCGTCGATTGCACAAATCGACACCGAGCTTCTTGCGCTGCTGAATCGGAGAAGTGAGCACAATGAATAGTTCCAAGCAGGCTGTGCAATTTCGCCCCTTTACCCGCACAGAGCATGCCTTCCAAAAGCTGAGAGTCTGCAAGCGTTGCGGACAATTCACCGCCCTTTGGGAAGAGAAATGTACAGCATGTGGTCGGGATACGCTGGTTCCTGTAGAGCAATATGCTAAACTCAGAGCCAAACGTTATTTTCATAAAGACCTTGCTGTCGGCATTGCGTTGCTGGCTGCTTCTATCTTTTTCGCTCACTCGTCACAGCAAATGCTACTGTGCGGTATCGTCGGTGCGTTTCTCCTCCTGCCCTTGGTCCTTCTACAGCACCGCATTGTTCTTTATGAACAGCGTAGGCAGCTTATACGCCTATTCAGAGGCCGTATAGGACAGATCCAGGAAGGATTGGGCGTGAATCATAAGAACGCAGTAGCCCTGCGGCAGCTTAGTGAGCGTGTCTGCTATGAAATGCTACGCGAGATTGCCGTACTCATTCACAATGATCGGATAAGGCTCCAGCAGGTCGCTCTGCTGCAATCTTTTGTTCTCCGCAAAGATATGGAATTAACGCTCGATCCTCTTCTGATCAAAAGCTTTGAACCCCTTATGGTCAGATACATTGGAGAGGTTGCCAGACTCAATCGTGAGCTGATTAAGGACCGTACATTCCGATATGTGGTTTTTTATGAGCGCCGTATTTTGGAAATGGCCGGGGGCGAAGATATTCTCGTTCGCGTAGCCAGCGCAGCAGTCCGTAAAAAACGCTACGTAGTCACCCATGCCGCTTTCATCTCCAGATATGTTCGGAAGCTACCAAAGGAACGAATCCAACGTTTATATCATATCATTCAGGAGAATCCGTTAGAACCCTTTGGAGATTTGGCCGATGAAGTGAAGATCATGTACCTGATGGAGCAGTATAAAAGCTGAGCTGCCATAATGCCCTTTTATATATGACGTCATTACCATGACAAACCACTGCAATAAAGCAGCAAAAAACCGTCAGGATCGCCAATGTGCCTCCAGACGGTTTTTTTATATGGATTATGATAACACACTTGAATCTTTCATTGGCCTTGTAGCTTATGCTGCGCATGCCTAATGGAAGTAAAGTTAAATGCTCGTACTCCCTTGCTATCATACACAATAATCTCTTTATTCAAATACGGGTGTAGACCATTAAAATATCCGGGCATAATCAGTCTGCGCATAAAAAGGTTCTTACCCAGCAGACGGGGTGAATTGGTCGCTACAACAAGCATCTGCTGGGTTGCTGACCATGGGCTAGGCTGAATATATGACAAACAGTACTCGCCTGTCGTAAAATCGTCACCCCATGTATACCCGTCCTCGGTACATGCAATTTGAAGATGCGCTTGATACTTCTGAAGCAACTCATGTCTGGACAAATCCGAAGTGATACAAATCACGTTGCTTTCAGCTAGCTTTTTCTCTGAAATATCATTAGAAGACACCACCGGATAATGAACACCGATATACGGATTCCAAGTCGCTGTTCGTGGGCTAGCCAAGGCGTTCGCCGTCCGTCTCACCGCCTGCTCCTCCTCCGGTGTAGCATAGCTGGATGGAAGGACAATGTGAAGTCGATCCATATAAACGTCAAGTACACCCATACCGTGACTAGCACCATTTCTTCCCACGCTTTGCAAACCCGCAATACTCTTAGCTGCATCCGCATTTTTGGTGGAGTCTTCACTGCTCTCTCCCTCCCGTTCAGCAATCAAACGGTATTCGGGTGAGGGGCGTTTGTGCGAGTGTGTTTTAACAAAGCGAAAGCGGCTGTATTCTCGTAAATCCAACATGAAAATGCGGGCTCCAATACGAACCTGAGCGAGTTCCAAGGACATGTCCTCTTGCGAGAGATGAATCACAAATTCTTCTGCGTGAACAGCCTCAATATCCAATTCACCAGTGGAGCTCATTTCGCCATACAACTCCGCATATTCCTCGTTTTCATCCATGCGCGTCAGTTCCAGCCAGTAAGCCCGATTATGTCTGCCCCGTTCCGTCCGATAGGCAATACGCTGAGGCACGACATCTCTTTTCCATTGCATAAGCCAACCCAGTATGCCGTCCAAAAGTCTTAACTCATGCGTATCCCAATGATTAGACTGCCGCTCTATCACACCTTTAAAATGGTTCGATGAAAGCTCTGTTACAGGAGCTGTGTATGCTTGGGCAAATAAATAATCCTGGTCACCACATACATCTAATATTGGCATATTGATCAAATTTTTCAGATGCTTGGGATGTGGCGTCCCTGAGATTACTGCAATAGCTGCAAACCGAGAAGGATAAGCCTGTGCCATCGCCCAGGCAGCATATGCGCCATTCGAGTAACCCGTCAGATAGATACGTTCTTCGTCCACTCGGTACGCTTGCAGTATGACATCTAGTCCCTCCAAAAAAGCTGCTTCTCCAATATAACTGCCCAGCGTAACGCCACGACACGAAAAAGTAACAAATATAGCTTCGTCTTCCCAGCCCTGCCCAAAACCTCTATTCTGAAAATCTGGTAGCCCCAGCTCATATCGCTTGCCAGGCATTAGAACGATCAGAGGATACCGTCGCTCAGCCGTGTAGTTGCTGGGAAGCTGGATTGTATACCGTTGTAAACTATTGTCCAAACGGGAGACAAAAAAACCTTCGCCAATGCCGTCAGCCGTCAAAAAAATATGTTCTTTCTGGAGCAGCGATGGGTGCTGTGACTGTTCGGTATGTCCATGCATAAAAATTTGTTTTAATAGCTTGATATATTCACGCACCACCCGTGAATCCCAGATTTCAAAAGGATCTTCCGGCAAATCCGTTAATCGTTTTAATTCCTCAAGCAGGCCCTCTATTTGTATTTTCTGCGCAGAATGAAGAACATCTTTGGCGCAGGCTTGAATGAAATGATCATACTCTTCCTGTAAGCACTCCACGACGACTGACAAAGGCCGCACAAGTACCGAATACACAAAATGATGCTCTACGGCCTCATGATCCCGATATGTAACGGTGAAGTGCAGCATTCCCGTCTTCCTGGCCTTCTCCTCATCCCAGGCGTAGCTTTGCTCCTGCTCCCAATGGGCTGTAAACCGATCCAGCTTCATACCCTCATCATTCGTTACCTCGACCCATAACGTTTGATCTGAGGGAAGAAGTACCCGATCCTTACGCAACAAGTAAAATAGGATCGGGCTGTTTTCTCCTTCCCTGCCAGCACTTTGCTCAACTTCTAACCAAGCCATATGATTACGTATATTACGCTCTACGAATTCACGATGCAGTTCTATCACATCTGGTTCATCGCATACCTGATTTCCACTGATACGAATAGAACGAGCCTCATCAGGAATAAACGCAGCAATGATAACGACCGTGTGGTCACCTTCCTCCAGATATAAGCGAAAGGGACCAGATTCTGCATATACCAATGTTCCATCTATCCAAATTTGTCCAGTTCCTTCAAACGGTCTGAAAATCACTTCCTGTGCTGTCATACAACGTAGATTTGAAACCAGCAAAAGTCTTTCTTGTTCAGCCAAAGGCGGAAAAACACCTAGATTCAGTTCAGAGGTCCGGGGATCAAGCTCGGTCAATAATCGGCATGCTGCCCTTCCCCCTGCTGAAAGCTCAATTCCATCTTCACTACAAGCCTTTTCCAAATTCCATTCCTCATGCGTAAAATGACTAGACCATTCCCTGCCCACACCACAATTTTCCGGAAGCTCGACTGGACCGACTGCATAAGCAGACGCCAGACGTACCGGATGATCCAACAGCACAGTAGTTGCCTTTTCCAGATGTGTGAACCTCATAACATTCCCCCTCCAGGTTTTTGTTTCCTCAGAGACGTAGCCGCGTTATATTCGGTTTAACCTTCAAATGAACTATATAAAACTATTCGTTGTCACCTCTATGTACTCCTTTGTGCTTTCCAAAAAGAAGCTATTCTCACAACAAAAAAAGAGGCAGCTTCTGCCACCTCTCTGGATCATTATGCTTATTTTCTTACAATGCAGATTGCAAGTCTTCGATCAAATCCTCCAGATCTTCAATCCCAACCGAAATCCGTACCAAGCCCTCGGTAATACCTAGCTCTGCGCGACGTTCTGCGGGAATGGAGGCATGCGTCATACGTGCCGGAACGCTAATCAGACTTTCAACCGCTCCCAGGCTCTCAGCCAGTGTAAAATACTGCACTTTTTTCAGGAGGGCAACCGCGGTGGCATCGCTACCTACATCAAACGAAATGATGCCGCCAAAGCCTTCAGCTTGAGTTTTGGACAGCTCGTGCTGTGCATGGCTTTCCAACCCAGGGTAGTACACCTTACTAACCTTCGGATGCTTTTCCAAAAAGGCTGCAATTTCCTTTGCATTTTTCTCGATTGCTTCCATTCGCAGACCCAAGGTTTTGATACCGCGGATCAATAACCAGGAATCCTGCGGGCCGAGAATACCGCCAATGGCGTTTTGCAGAAAATGAAGCTGCTCGCCCAGCTCTTCACTGTTGACTACAGCCAAACCGGCTACAACATCGCTGTGTCCACCCAAATATTTGGTTGCCGAGTGAACGACGATATCAGCCCCGAGTGTAATTGGCGTCTGCCAGTAAGGGGTAGCAAATGTATTGTCCACAATCAATAAAAGCTCATGCTTTTTCACCAGCTCTGAAACTGCGCGAATATCAGTAACTTTCAACAGCGGGTTGGTTGGTGTTTCGACATACAATGCCTTCGTATTGGGACGGATTGCTTGGGAAATAGCCTCCAGATCAGTTGTATCCACAAATGTGGACTCAATCCCGATCCGACTAAGCACCTTGCTTACAATACGATAAGTGCCCCCGTATACATCATCGGTCAACAAAATATGATCCCCTGCTTTAAACAAGGAAAATACTGCATGAATCGCTGCCATACCGGAACCGAAAGCAAAACCACGTTTGCCTTCCTCCAGTTCCTTGATCAGCTCTTCCAGTGCAAACCGGGTCGGGTTGCCTGTACGCGAATATTCGTATCCTTTATGAACGCCGATTTCCTCTTGCTCATAAGTACTTACCTGATAAATAGGAACGTTAACCGCACCAGTATGAGGATCGGTAGGGAGTCCACCGTGAATCAGTTTTGTTTTGCGTCTCATTTTAAATCCCGCCTTCATATATTTTTTTGCTCAGATAACGTTCACTGCTATCTGGGAAAATGGTGACAATATGTGCACCATCCGGTGCGCTCTCTGCTTCCAGTAAAGCAGCGTGCAGGGCTGAACCGGAGGAACTGCCGACGAGAATACCCTCACGTTCCGCCAGTTCCTTGACGCGGTTGAATGCGTCCACATCGCTAATGGTATGAATGGCATTAAAAAAGCCTTTGTCCACAAACTCAGGGATTAATTCCATGCCGATCCCTTCTGTTTTATGAGGGCCTGACTCGCCACCATTCAGAATGGACCCTTCAGGCTCTACGATGACCGTTTTAATGGCTGCATTCTGCTCCTTAAGATAACGCGAGGTTCCCATAAATGTGCCCCCCGAGCCTGCTCCTGCCACAAATACGTCCACTTTACCGTCCAGATCGTTCCAAATTTCAGGTCCCATTGTCGTATAATAAGCCTCTGGATTATCAGGATTGCTAAATTGCTGTGGCAAGTATGCGTCTTTGATTTCAGCAGCCAATTGCTTTGTTTTTTCAATGGCTCCCTTCATCCCCTCACTTGTCGGGGTATGAACGATGCGTGCTCCCAATGCCTTCATCAGGTCCTGCTTCTCCTGGCTGAACTTCTCTGGCACAGCAAAAATAACCGAGATATCATAATGAAGCGCGGCCATCGCAAGACCAATACCTGCATTGCCTGCTGTTGCTTCTATTAAAGTCCCGCCCGGCTTCAACTGGCCTGTCTTTAATGCTTTTTCAATTAGAGCCTTTCCCACCCGGTCCTTCACGCTGCCGCCGGGATTCATAAACTCCAGCTTGGCGAACAGGCGAATTCCTCTGGGTAGAGAATAGCTATTCAGCTCCACTAATGGCGTGCGCCCGATGAGTTCAAGGGTATTGCGATATACATTCATAATTTCAAGCTCCTTTTAATGGCGAATCCAAAATAAACCAACGGTCAAAAATTAGCGCCCATTGTCGGAGAAATTCGCTGTCTTCTCCAAAAACATAGTAATGCGGTAAGTATTGATGCAATAAGATTTTATGTGTATTTGAAGCTTTTGTCAAATGGACCAGTCACAACACCCACACCCTTGATATCCTGCCTCGATATGATGGAGAATAATCTCTCAAAATTCCCTTTTCTAACATAGGAGGATGCTATCTATGGGTAAGCAATGCTTAAAGATAGCTGCCGTATATTTTGCCCTCGGTGCGCTGCTCAGTGCAATCATTGGCGTGTCGGGTGATTATAGCCTGTCCCCTATTCAGTCTCATATCCATTTACTGGGTTGGACGACTCTTGGGATCATAGGTCTAATCTATGTGGCCTTTCCTGCACTTTCAGTTACGATTTTGGCACGTATCCATTTTTGGATACATAACATCAGTCTGCCAGTGTTGATATTGGCGATTATAGGTAAAAATTACGCGATTGTAGAGGCTGGAGTGTGGATCGTCATAGGATGGGTGTTACTGGCGGCGGGTATTATGCTGTTTATGGTGAATATGTGGGACAGACTGCGTTAGAGCACATAGGTTCACTTCACTGGTCATAGAAAAAAGGAGCCTGGTCATTGCCAAGGCTCCTTGATGTCCTCATTATAGGTTGCAATATATAGCTGTGCTAGCTATGTGCCCTTACTGTTAATTTACTGCTCCATCCTGTACATGTTCTTTACAGAAGTTTTCAACTGCTTGCAGCTCATCCTCTTCAAGTTCAAGCTCGATGTAACGATCCGTTGCTTTTTCAAATAATTCATACTTCAGCAGTCCTGTCTTTCCTTCGTCTACTAAATAAAGAGCACGGATATATATTCCGTTTTCAGTGTATAGCTCGTCGTCTTCCTCTACCTCTATCTCAATGATAAATTCATAACGCTGTCCACTCAAAATACCAAAAGCATCTTTAATTTGATCTACTGTATATGCTGTAAAATTCAACATGTTTTTATTCCCTCCGGTTTTCCTTCAATTACGGTGCATTCTACGCCCGCAGGCAGTAGTTGTTCAACTTGTGTGCGTACTTCTGGACGATTCAAATCGTGACCCATGATCGAGATCCAGCCCTGATCATTACGCGAGCGGATTAAACGCCCTATGCCCTGTCGGAGCCTAAGTGCCATGTGAGGCATATCTATCTCATTGAACGGATCTGCTGCATCCTTGCGCAAAGCCGTAAAAACCGGATCGTTCGGAGGAAATGGCAGCGACCAGATGATAACATGTGACAGGGATGGTCCAGGGATGTCCAATCCTTCCCATAATGTAACAGCGCACAACACACTCTCCTCATCATTCTGAAAAGCGGAGATCAGATGGCTGATTTCAGCCGAACCTTCATACAGAAAACGATAGGCAGATGCCTCTGGGTAAGCAGCGAGTCCCCTTTGGAAGGCAGTCAGTTCCTCCTGAGAAGGAAACAGGATAAGCGCTCTTCCCTGCGATTTCTTCAGTAGCGTCAGCGCTCTCTGGATTGGATTATGTCCCGCTTGCAGCGGGTACAATGCCGCTTGCATCTGATCACTGTAGTCATAAGGTGAAGCGACGGAAAACGTTAACGGGTTTTCAATACCCAGACTCTGCGCCATATAGTCAAATGAACCCTCCACGGAAAGTGTAGCCGAAGAGAATACGATTGGAATATGCTGCGCAAATACTCGTTCTTTGAGAATCTCTTTTACCATCTTCGGCATAACCACAAGCGTTAATCCATCCTGGTCCTCCGTCACCCACGAGATGAGAAGTTCAGGACGCTTAAACAAAGCCAAAGCAGTTTGAATCATATCCAAATGTTCTTCTACAATTTTGACTTGATACTCATCCAGAGAGAATAACCCGCTTTCAAACACAAGCTCTTCCTCGATCGTGCCGATCAGTTCACCAAAACGGTTCACCTCCCGAATCAACGATTCATTCAGGATAAACTCCTTGCGATTAGACCCCTGTACTGGCTGACTGTTCTTATTGAGCGCGGCGAACAATGCCTCGCTTTGGGAGATTGCATCTTCGATCGTCATAGCCAGAGATTCCCGCACTTCCCCCTCTAGCAGTCGGGTAATAATAGACTCAAATTGAGTGTGCTTAAGCTTGTAAGTAAGCGCATTTTGTGCTGCTGTCTCCAGCAAATGCCCTTCATCAAAAACAACAGAGCTGTGCTCTGGCAGCAACGGCAGCTGACCCTCGCGCTTTCTCGCTTCGTAGGTCCATACATGCTCCATGTAAAAGTCGTGAGAGCAGATGACTAGATCTGCCGCTTTGCGGTAATGATCACGAGACAACGTCTGTCCGCAACGATGGCGCTGATGACAAACGAGACAGTCTTGAAATACATCCCATCCCAGTCTGCTCCACTGTCCATCTGTTAGCTCGGGATACTCTTTCCGGTTCCCGTATGGAGTGAAGGACTGTAACGTATCTGGAAAATGAACAAAATCAGGCAGACCCTGATAAATATCGCGGAAAACATCTGCGTCCTCATCCAGTCCGCTTCGCCCCTCATCCAGCTTGTTCAGGCAAATATATTGATCCGGTGACTTCCCCAATCGAGCATCAATCGTCAAGCTTAAGTGCCGTGCCAGCTTGGCGATATCTCCTTCTGGCTTCACCAGTTGTTCAATCAATGATTCATCCGCACAGGCAATAATCGCGGGTTTTCTCATGTATCTGGCATATGCAATAGCGTACAGCAGGTATACCAGCGTTTTGCCAGTGCCTACACCTGCTTCTGCAAAAATGGTCTTTTTTTCCTTATAGGCACGTTCCAGCTGGAATGCCATATAAATTTGTTCATCCCGAACCTCAAAGCCGACTTCAGGCAAAACTTCGTAAAATACATCTGCAATCCAGTCACTTGCCTGCTCAATAAACGGCTTGGACGGATCAAAGGCAAAAGGGTAAGTAGTCAATCGGGCTGTGCCTCCAATTCGTTCATAATGTGCATCCTTTCATTATAACGCAAAACAAGCTAAAAAGAACATGTAAACTGTAAGAATAACTTACGTTTTTTATTTTTCATGAAATTCTATAAAAGATAGGACATCGAGGGGTTTGTTTGTGAGGACGTAACACTGCCATAATGAAAAAACAAAGGAACCAGCAAATGCTTTCAGGCACTGGCTGGTTCCTTATTTACTTTTGCTTCATCAAATCTGGAATTTGTTCCAGCAATCGTTCTCTCGTAATGGCATCATCAAAATTCCACGAGCTGTCAAGCGTATAAACCCGTTTATTCTGAACGGCAGGAATCGTTTTCCACACTTCACTATTCATCAGGTTTCTGGTCGTTGCAATTGTTTCTTCACTCTGATCCGACAGAATAAAGAGTTCATCCCCGATAAATGAAGGAAGTACCTCGTTAGAAATGGTAGCAAAGCGCTCTTTTTTATCAATCAAGTCTGTCTGTACCTTGGAAGCTGGTATAAAGCCGAGCATATCATACAACGACACGGATATACCCTGATGTCCCATAACATACAGGTTATCCCCCATAACTAACAGCACTGTTGCTGTCTCTCCCGGCTTAATGTCAACATCCAGCTTGGCCTTTATTTGTTTGGCCTTCTCGTCATATAAGGTTTTAAACCGATCTGCCTCTTTAGTTTTTCCAAGAAGTTTACCTAGCTCCTGCATACGTTCAAAAGTTGCCAATTCGGAATTAAGAACCACGGTAGGTGCAATTTTAGCTAACGTATCAATCGTCTTTACATCCCAATTATCAAAAAGAATAAGGTCTGGTTTCAGCATCGTCAGCTTTTCCAGATTCACCGGGTAGCCTATATCGATAATATCCTTGGTAAGGTCTGCGTACACTATTTGTGACTGAATGACACTCAGACTCGCACCTGCTGGACGTACACCCAAGGCAAGCAAATCCCCTGGATCACTGCCTACATAAACAATTTTCTGCGGATTTACCGGAATCGTGACTTTACGTTTTTGAAAGTCTGTATATTCCCGGGTGGTCGGCGTTGTAGATGCCGTTTCCTTTTGCTCCGTGCTGTTTGTAGCCTGTCCTGCCGTAAGGGAAGTTTGGGCACCATTTTCTTGTGAGCTACAAGCTGAAAGTACAATGGCTATAATAAGCATTACACTCGTCAGCACGGGGAATCGAGGCGATATTTTTATATGTTGCATATGATGTATCCTCCAAGTTATGTAGTTTCATAGAAAATGATAATCATTATCATTCACTTTATATTACATAATAGTCCCATCATCTGCAACGGCGATTTCCTTAATTCATTCTATTAGAAGCTACTGGAGGCAGGGACGATTGCTGCTCATGTCGCTGCAACTCTTTTTTATTTACAACTAAGGTGCTGGCACAAAGATCGTGGACTCCCTGTTTTTTCGCAGTAAAAGCGACCACAATGTAAATAAGACGTAAAATCACAAAAGAAATGGCTTTAATCCAATAACGCCCTGAGGCATGTAAGAATCCAAGACGCTTTCCTTCCTTATCTACAACAACTAAAGAGAACACGAGCTTACCTGGTGTTGCTCTTACCTTCGACGACTCCCATAATACACAGTACAGCCATGGCACCATGAGCCAAAAGATTAGCGGCCACCACAAAAGCAGCATTTGTATGAACACCGTCTCCTTTATACCCAAAATATCTGGGATGATGTAAATTGCTCCCCCTATTGAAAGGATTATGGCAGTAAGGATGATTAGATCAATCATAAACGCTGCCGTTCTTATCCAAAATCCTCCGTAAATCTTTCTTACACTATCACTTGTTACTGTCATAATGATGTATAACTCCTTTGCATTCGTTAAAATCCATTTTATTCCTTTGCCCAAGGAGATATCATACGGCCACCTCCCTGAATTGTCAATTTACGAATAAACACTCATAAACAAGTGAAAAGACCTATTTCCATGCATTAAAGTGGACATTTTTATAGGATTTAAGAGCTTATATACCGTGATTTTACTCTGATTAGGCACGAAATAAGCGCTGCTACAGTCTCTTATCTACCTACACGTAGTACTTTGGCATCGAATTAAAATCAGCCTTTTCACGCATAAAAAAACAGCGTATGTGTAAATGAGTTTACACATACGCTGCCTAGTTATTATATCGATTTGACAAGCAACAACTCAGCTCGAATGAGCTTGTTCCTGACCATCTTACTCACTATATTTTTTGCCCTCCACACTAAACAAACCTTCCTCACCACGCAGCTTTGCCAATGCTTCGACAAAGAAATAATCGCCGTAGATGATGGGCACATTGATGTGTTTTTGCTCAGGATAATGTACGGTTCCGTTCATCAGCAATCCCTCATGTTCTTCGCCCCATGCCGTACACGTGTGATGCAAACCCTGAAGGATGGATTCTGCAGCTTTTGTAAATTGCTCAGCACGTGCCGAATATTTTGCTAGTTCCAGCAAACCGCTAGCTGCAATGGCCGCAGCTGACGAATCCCATGCTTCGCGGTGTCCTTCTTCTGCTCTAAAGTCCCATACAGGCAGGCAAGCATCGCCCAATTGGGACAGGAAAAAGTCAGCCGTGTTCTCGGCCACCTTTAAATAACGCGAATCGCGTGTGTATCCATACGAAAGCGTAAAACCGTACAAAGCCCAAGACGTGCCACGTGCCCAGGCGGAACCGGGAGCAAATCCCTGTCCGCCATGCTCAGCGACCTTTTTTCCAATCTCCGGATCGAACTCAACCACATGCGCAATGGAGCCGTCCGAACGAACGAACTCACGTGCCACGGTATCTGCATGCTGGACAGCGAGAGCCGCAAAGCGTGGATCTGCACTTTCCTCCGAGGCCCAATAGAGCAAGGGTAAATTCATCATACTGTCTATAATCGCAACACCCCGTGTATCCATATCCTTCGAGTGGAAGTTCCACGCGCGAATAAAGCGGCCATTTACGTTAAAACGGGCAGCCAGCAAATTAGCAGCCAATAACCCCCGTCTTCTGGACTCTGAATCTCCAGTCAACCGATGGGCGGCCACACCGCTGAGCAGCCAAATAAAACCGAGATCATGGTCTACAGCTTCGCTATTGTAGAGTATTTTTTCCAACCGGGCCTCACACCGTTGTGCAATTTTGGCAGACTCCCAATCAGGACGTGCCCGATGGGCCAGCCATAGCAGTCCCGGATAAAAGCCTGCTGTCCACCACGCTTCCTCACGATTATCATAACGCCCACCCTCTGCAACATGTGGAAAGGCGTCCCCCAGTCTTGCCGCCAAGGCAAGCGTTTTATCCAATGCCAGCTCCCACGATTGCTCCAGCCACGCTTCTGATTTTGTCATTCCTTTTTCCCTCTCCCTTTCCACATGATTGAAGATAACTATGGCTCCCGAACTATCTATTCAGGTAACCGAATGATAAAGGAAATGCGACTGCCGCCACACTCTAGACGCGCTCCCTTAAGTAAACCATTTCGGCAGGCTACGGCAGTCAATTCATCCGGCCATACGACGTTTGTTCCTTCCGTCGTGGGAATGACTTCAAGACTTGCGCCTGCGTATTCTACGCGAATGCTTTCGGTTTCTTCCCCGGCTGCCATCACATGATGAATCACACTTCGTTCCCGACCGTCATACGCCATCAATGGAATAAGTGCCCCCACATTCTGAATATTGCCCTGAAGCTCATACGACACTTCAATTTTGCCGGGCACCTGACGATAATGCGTTCGGATTTCCCTCACCCCCGGGAATGGACCTTCCCACAGCAGAGTGAAATCTGTCTCTCCATCAGACGCTGAGCTGCGCTCCATCTGTACGTTTCCTCCGCCATCCTGCGGATCAATCCCTCCATCACGATCGAACTCCAATGTACCGGGGATTCCTTCTGACAAGCTGTGCCATTTTCCGTCTTCGGTTTGCCAGGCTGGTGTATAGCTCAGCGGGAAAATATCTCCCTCCGCGAAACCCGTAAAGCCGCGATCTGCGTGTCCTGCTGAGGATGGGCCGATCAGAGACGGCAGCGCAGAACGTTGAATACGTACGATGCCCGGAATATTGTACGGATCGTTGATTGAGGTCTGAACAAGCATTTGCTGCCCGTCTACAGCTGCAATGACGGTCTGAAACCAGCCGTCCGTTGCCAACACCCGACTGCCGATCTCCGCCGGGATGGAGGTCGGAGGAATACGATCAATCTCCTTCCCATGTAGGAGGGTATGGGCCAGCACCGCTGCCGTCCACAGACTGTAGCAGGTATGATTCGAGTACACCTCAAAGCCATGGCGTGCCTCAGACGAATAATGGTTGCGAACGATATGCAGCTTGCCATCATCGGTCTGCCATCGGCTAATGGATTGCCAGCATAGATCTGCTGCCCGCCGAAATGCACCTGCAAGCCCATGCTCGCCTGCTGTATACGCCTGCTGAGCATGTGTTGTAAAAACAAAGGCCGCAGCCGCTTCGTTCCATTGGTGCTGCGCGCTTCTTCCACGCGGAGGAATTTCCCCATGTGGGGATAAAGTCAGCAATGAGCTAAGTGCACCTCTGCGAAGGTAGTCACGCACTTCGAGAGCACAGCCGCCATTATATCCGCTCTCCAGCATCACGCCCAGATGAAACCGTGTGACAATATCGTAGGCGAATGGGCTATTGGGCCGATCCAACGGACCATCTTGGTACAGCCCCAAACCGGTAAAGCGAGGTAAATGGTAGTTGCGGATATACGTCTCCATCCACTCAGAATCGGCTGCAATCCCTTCAGTGGCACGCAAAAACTCGCCGGAAATCATGATCGCGTTCCAGTTGATCATCCGGTTTGGATTTTTCATTTTGCTCATCGTAAAAATGTAAGTCTGCTCAGGTTGAATCCTGCTCAACTGCTGCTTCCAAGCCGTGGCTTGCTCTGGCAGCAGATTTTTAAGGATACGATACGCCCCCATCATCATAATTGGAAAAAAGTCCGGGTGATGATCTGGCGCTTTTTCGTCCACTACACAGGCTATGCTATGCGTCAAGGCCGCAGCAGCAGATTCGAGTAATTCATGCCGGCCTTCTTTGACCAGCACAGCCGCACTCAACGCATAGGATGGGGTGGAGTAATACCGTTCACTTTCAGAATGAGGGTCAATGATAGCTCCGTTTTCATCTTGATACAAGGCATATGCACGAACCAGCTTTTCCAGCACAGCCAGCTTACGTTCGTGTGTCCATCCATCATTTTCTCGATTTGGTGCGCTTTCCACCTGTTGTATAAATCTCTCCAGTTCCGTCTGCCAAGGGTATACGCTGCCTGTTTGAAGCTTATTCATTCTGTATGCCTCCCATTCAACATGAAGATTGATGTATGGTAAAAAATAGATTGCAATCGACACTTGCTGAGCCGTTCCAGCGATTGGAATCCAGTTGCAGTGATGTCATATAAAATACAAAGGGCACTCCGTCATGATCTATATGCTTCACAGCCTCCAGCCTCTGCCTCAGCGCGCCAGCATCATAATTTAGCCTAACCACTGCATTCGTTCCTTTCCATTCCACGAAGCCTGCTCCTGTATTAGGCTGAATACGGCTGATCAAAAGCTCCTCCACATCCCACGGCTTGACGTTCATACTAGACGTTTCAAACTCAAAATGATCTGTGACAGTAAGCCTTGCTCCCTCGTTTCCCTCCAGTACACTCCAGGCAAAAGAACGGGTGAAAACAGCCAATTCATCTACAGCATAAGCAGATGTCAAGTCGAGCTTAAAGCTTGTAACTTTCTGTGCTCCCTCCTGCTCATCCATAGCAACATCCAGCACGACCGCCCTTGCCTTTGCCCCAGATTGCTGTGTGGTCCCATTGATGATAGGCACGGAATGACCGCTGGAGGAGATATTGATAATCGACTCCCGTCCCGGTGAAAAATAGGCTTTCGTGTATAAGCCTGCTCCCAGATCACAGAGTAAATTTTCGCCGCCGCCATGAAGGATGAAATGTCCAAGATCATTATGATTGTGCGGCTCATTGTTATGCCCACCCTTGGCTGAAAAAGCAAGTATTGCATCTGAATGATCCTGCTGCCCCCCAGATCCATGATGACTAGAACTGAGGCTACGGCACATCAACCAGCCGAGTTGCGGCAAATAATCGATTTCGGCTTCACCGCATCCATACACCAAGGGATTCGTCCAGACTAGGTTACGCAATACATGAGCCCAGCGGCGACACGGATCTTCCAACAAACCAGGTACGCGAAAAGGAAGTGTAGATGGGCGTCCTTGCAAATAATTCACATGAGAGATGAGTCCGGAAGGTAACCGTTCAGTTTCACTACTATCTGAATAATTAGCGAAAATACCGTCCGACAAATGGACCCGTTCTGCGAAGGCTGCGATTTGCCTTACCTTTTCCGAGTTCAAAATATCCACAGCTCCCTCGGTAAACTCACGTAGCATATCGGCAAAATATATAAAGTACCCAAAGCCATACACCCAATAACCTACGCCTTCGGGACATCCCCCGTCCTCTCTGTAGCCTGCCAAAAAACAATCCAGTGCGCCCAGCATACGCTCGATGGCTACCGCTTTGGAAAAGTCGTCTTTTGCCAGCAGCAATGCAGCAATTCCGCAACCCGAAGCGCATACTGCCGACCAGTTATGCTCTGCCGTTTCCCAATCATAATGATGAGGCTGCCAAAAAACAGGTTCCAGTACACGGTGTTCAACCTCTTTGTGCACCTGAACGACTACGTGATCAGCCAGCTTTTCTCCAAGCAGCAATAAAATTTCAACCAGCATTTGCGCTGTTTCGGACGCGAATAAATCCACCTGCTGCCAAGGCGGTGTTACAGTGTCCTCTTCGTTGACATGTGCAGGAAGCGCCCAAGTGTACTCGCTGCATATGTCCAGCAGTCCGCTTTCCACCTCTTTCATCTTCCGAGGCACCGGATCGGCAACAGCTGCCAGCACGATAGCAACTAGTCGTCCGCGCCGTTCGAAGTATACATCCTCATACGGCTTGCGCTCCCCTGTATTAGCAAATTGCCGGAACAGAGACAATGGTAGTTCAGGCCAAGGCGCTTCCCGAACATCATTGCAGATGCGTTCGATGTCCTTCCAAAGCTCGGCGAATGCCGGTTTATCGACAGTTGCCCGTAGCCTTTGGGTCCAATTGCTCCTTAACCGTTGTCTTGCTGAACCCTGCACTCCGCCAGCCAGCGCGTTGACGAGCCGCGAAGCAGGCCAAGCCTCCTTCAGAAGACTCATTCGCATTTCCTCCCCATGAGAAGCATTCGTTTCACCCTCTTTTGTTAACGCTTTCATTGTATCTAACAATCAGCCTAAATTCAAAGGGGTAGGAATACAATTGGAAAAATATAAAAGAACCTCCACGCCACGTTGTCGTGGTCATGAAGGTTCTTATTTACATTCTTAAGCTCCGTCCAGGTTCGCTTTGGTCCATTTTTCTAAGTTTTAGGCTTCTCTTGTTTCCAGTTTCTAATCCCGTCATCCTCTAGAATCCCCAATGCGGCATCTGAAATATTAGGATCACGCAGCAGAGCATCCTCGACTCTAAATTTGATATCATCAGCATCGGCCAGCGTCATGCCCGAAGTAAGCTCAATTACCCCTTCGACGTGATAGTAACGCCCCTCCTGCAAAATACGCATTTGAGAAATATCGGTCACATGTGTATCTGCCAGGATAATGGAAGCCACACGTTCTTCGATATCGGGAGGTGCTGATACACCAATCAAGCCCACCATGTTGTCATAACCGACCCGGAACGCTACACCGACCATCAGACAGCCGATGAGAATACTCGAAATTCCGTCCAGCAACTTAAAATCTGTCAGCGATGTGACCACTACAGCTAGCAGGGCGAGTACCCCACCTGTCGTTGCAACCAAATCCTCATAGAACACCAAACGGGTTGGTGGCGCAGCACGTCCCACATGACGAAAGGCAGAGGTAAAAATACTTAGCCCCTTCGCTTCCACTCTGGATTCATGCAGCACTTCTTTCATCGCTTTGCTCCATACAAATCCGTCAACCGCCAATGACAAAACCAGCACCACTACATTAATCCAAAATCCTTGTGCAGATTCAGCCGGATGCTGTAGCAAATGAATTCCTTCCAATGCAGTTTCGTAGGCCATAATCGTTACGACAATAACAGCAACCATACAAAAAAGATTAATTACCCGTCCAAAGCCAGTAGGAAAACGTTTCGTAGGTTTTTTCTCTGCCAATACACTGCCCGCAAATACAAACATTTGGTTCAC
The DNA here is from genome assembly GCF_015710975.1 of Paenibacillus polymyxa. Classification (NCBI taxonomy): domain Bacteria; kingdom Bacillati; phylum Bacillota; class Bacilli; order Caryophanales; family Paenibacillaceae; genus Paenibacillus; species Paenibacillus polymyxa. The sequence goes on from NZ_CP049783.1 coordinate 5,324,876, forward strand.
TGCATCCGCAATGGAATGCATCATCGTAGCAAACATAGAGCCACTGCCTGTCAAGGCAAAAGCAATCCCCTTAATCAGGGCAATGCCGGTATTACCCAACGCTGCCGAGCCTGAAGATTTATTTCCTTTTTTGACCATACTCCAAAAGGAGTCCTCTCTCTGTTTCACTTCCATCTTGTAGCTCCTCCTGAGGTATACATAATCTGACATATCCACATTATGTAATCGCTTGTTATGTATTATTTTTAACCCGTCCATATTCTACCTAACCAACTGAGGAGAATCAATACAAATGATAATATATTCCTTCGAAAAAGAATGCTCCACGCCACCCTACGGCATGAAGCATTCTCGTTACAACCTGCTATCAGATAAACACATATAAACAATTAATCGGTTTCTAAATTACCAGCTAGATTTCGTAATGCCTGGTATTTGGCCTTTATGGGCCAGCTCGCGGAACGCAATTCGGGACAGCTTGAATTTGCGCAGGTATCCTCTCGGTCTGCCTGTCAGCTCGCAACGGTTTTTCAAGCGGGTTGGGGATGAGTCCCGAGGAAGCTTTTGCAAAGCCTCATAGTCCCCTTTTGCTTTTAATTCACGTCTCAAATCCGCATATTTCGCTACAATTTCCTGACGTTTCTTCTCTTTTACGACTTTCGATTTCTTGGCCATGTACAATTCCTCCTTGTTATATATGCCAATCATAAAGGTTCCCCATCGCGATCGCGGGACGGAAGGGCACAAATATGGACATGCTTTTGCATTTTAATAGTAATAATTACGATTAATGTTTAATATACCTCTGCTTCAAGTAGATTGTCAACTCAAACATTTCAAAACACTATACAGCAAAAAGCCGTTGCTCTAGCAGAACCGTTTCATTGCGGTGAACGGTCTGCCGTGACAACGGCACAAAACTTGCTGAGTTAACTTCGTTCATTCAGCCAAATGGCAAGCCACCCAGTGATCTGGGCGAGCTTCACGATAGAATGGAATCTCTTGAGAACAGCGGTCGATTGCAAAGGGGCAGCGCGTATGAAACTTGCAGCCCGAAGGCGGATTCACCGGACTTGGAATATCTCCTTTGAGCAAAATTCGTTCTCTTTTTAGCTTCGGCACTGGTATAGGCACAGCCGACAGCAACGCCTTCGTATACGGATGCAGCGGATTGCCGAATAACTCGTCACGCGAAGCTGTTTCGACCATAGAGCCTAGGTACATCACGCCAATACGAGAACATAAATGTTCAACTACGCTCAAATCGTGGGAGATGAACAAATATGTCAGACCCCGCTCGGCCTGCAATTTGGCAAAAAGGTTAATAATCTGCGCCTGTATGGACACATCCAGCGCTGACACCGGCTCATCAGCGATGATCAGATCCGGTTGAAGCGCCAGCGCGCGGGCAATGCCAATCCGTTGACGCTGACCTCCCGAAAATTCATGCGGGAAACGGTCGATATGATATTCCGACAATCCGCACAGCATAAGTACGTCCAGCACGATCTGCCGGACCTCCTCTTTGGTAGCTATACCGTGGTCGAGCAGCGCCTCACCAATGGCATCTCCGATCCGTACACGCGGATTCAGCGAGCTGTACGGGTCTTGAAAGATCAGCTGAATTTTAGGACGAAGTTCCTGCATCCCTTTGGCCGACAAGCTGTGGAGATCCACCCCTTTGTATTTTACGGTACCATCTGTTTTATCCGTCAATCTGACAATTGTGCGGCCCACCGTGCTTTTACCGCTCCCCGATTCCCCCACCAGACCGAAGGTTTCACCCTGACGGATCGTAAAGCTTATATCGTCTACTGCCCGCACGTGCCCTGTAGTACGATTCATAAAACCGGACTTCACCGGGAAGTATGTTTTTAAACGGTCTATTTCCAAAAACGGCTCAGCCATAAACAACCGCCTCCTCATACAACCAGCAGGATGCTTTCTGCTGAGCTGAAACTTCTTTTAATGTAGGCTCCTTTACACGACAAATGTCCATGCAATGCCCGCAGCGGTCATGAAAATAACAGGAAGTCGTCAGCTCCAGTGGATTAGGTACCTGTCCGGGGATGGAATACAGCTCCTTTTGGCGCTGATTAAGCACCGGTTTGGACTTGAGCAACCCCTGTGTATAGGGATGCTTGGGGTGATTGAATAGCTGCACCACTTCGCCTTCCTCGACGATCTTGCCCGCATACATCACGATTACATAATCGGCCATCTCCGCAACAACACCCAGATCATGGGTGATTAGCATGAGCGACATATTGGATTGGGCTTTAAATTCACGCAGCATGTCGAGAATCTGTGCCTGAATTGTTACATCTAGTGCCGTGGTCGGCTCATCCGCAATAAGCAGCTTGGGTCCGCAAGAAACAGCAATAGCAATCATAATTCGCTGCAGCATCCCTCCGCTCAGTTCATGGGGGTAGCTTTTTAAAATCTGCTCCGGTCGGGATATGCCGACCTGTTCAATCAGCTCTAGCGCCCGCTTGCGAGCTTGCTTTCGGCCCATCTTTAAGTGCTCAATCAGTGGCTCAGACAGTTGTTCACCAATGGTCATCACCGGATTTAATGAAGACATCGGCTCCTGAAAAATCATAGAGATTTCATGTCCGCGAATCGTGCGCATCTCATTTCTACTAAGCTCTAGCAGATCGGTTTCCTCAAAACGGATACTTCCACCTGCCACTTTACCACCGGGACTCTGAATCAGGCCCATGATCGACATGGCGGTAATACTTTTGCCGCAGCCCGATTCACCGACAATGCATACCGTCTCCCCCGGCTTCACGCGAAAGCTGATATCATCCACCGCTTTGACCGTTCCTTCTTCTGTATAAAAATGAGTGCTTAAATGTTCAATGGAAAGTAAATTGTCCATGGTGCATGATCACCTACCTCTTATGTTTCGGGTCGAGTACATCCCGCAGCCCGTCACCAAAAATATTAATAGCGATGACTGTTGCAAAAATAGACAGGCCTGGTGGTATCCACAACCAAGGTCGTTGCTGAAAATCCAGTACATTGTTGGCGGCATCAATCATATTGCCCCAAGTCGGTGTCGTGGGCAACACGCCAAGACCAAAGAAGCTGAGTACAGATTCACTAAGGATGGCTCCGCCAATGTTCAATGTAGCGATAACGATCAACAATGGCAAAATATTCGGCAGCAGATGCTTAAAGAGCTTTCGGCGATTCGATAGTCCTAGTACCGTCGCTGCCTGCATAAATTCACGTTCTCGCAAACTAAGCATCTGACCTCTCACCATCCGTGCAATCCCCGGCCAGTTGACCAGACTCAGCATCAACATGACGATATACATCCGTTGATCAGGCGGAACCTTCCAGTCAGATAACAGCGCACCCATAATAAATAGCAATGGCAAACTGGGTATAGTCAGCAGCAAATCGGCAATGCGCATAATGATTTGATCCGCAATTCCGCGAAAATAGGCGGATATAACCCCAGCGTTGCTCCTAAAAGACAGACAACACCATAGAAGCCAAACCCACAGTAAGAGAAATTTGACCTGCCTGCATCACACGTGTCAGCACATCCCGTCCCAGCTTGTCTGTTCCTAGCCAGTGATGGATATTCGGCGCCTTGTTCATTATTAATATGTTCGTTTTGTTATCGGAATAAGGAGAAAATAACGGACCGATAAAACAGAGCAAAAACATAAATACCACGACGAGCAGCCCAGCCATAGCAAGCTTGTTTCTGAACAGCTGCCGGAGCGCTTGCTGCCACATTGAAGATTTGGCATTTAATCGCAGTCTGCCGTTGCTCTTGCTCAAATTACTGCTCACGGATGACATTCCATAGCCTCCTTCTTACACTTTCACACGCGGGTCAGCAATGCGATACAAAATATCGGATAACAGCGTCCCGATCACGCTCAATATGGCAATCAGCATCGTAAAGCCCATCAGCAGCGGATAATCCCGAAGCGAAAAAGACTGCATGTACAACTGACCGATCCCGGGCCAGTTAAAAATCTTTTCGATAATCAGAGATCCGCCAAACAGCGCAGGCAATTCAAAGCCAACGAGCGTAATGGCAGGCAATAGTGCATTTCTCAATGCGTGTGTAAAAAGCACCTTTCTTTCCATTAAGCCCTTTGCACGAGCTGTACGGATATAATCCTGCTGGATCACGTCGATCATATTGCTGCGGAAGTAACGGGTCAGCGAACCCAAGCCCAGCAGTGTCATCACGATCACCGGCAAGGTCATATGCTGGAGAACCTCCTTCACATACTCCATGCCTGTAGCGTTACTACCCGTATTGAGCATCCCGCCCGGTGGCAGCCATTTCAGATCGACCGCCGCAATTTTGATTAGATACAGTCCGATAAAAAAAGAGGGTACAGACATCGCGGCAAAAATCACCACCATGACCAGTGTATCGAACCATGAATACTGCTTGTAAGCAGCAACCACACCAATAATGACTGCAATCAGCCAGGTCAGGAAGGTGGATACAATGGCCAACAAGAATGAATTCCAGATATATTCATTAAATAAGGTTAGCACCGGTTTCTGTTGAGCGAGCGAATAGCCGAAATTACCATGCAGCGCATTGCCTAGCCAGTTTCCGTAGCGCTCAAGAATAGGCTTATTCAACCCGTAAATTTCCCTCAGCTCCGCTTTTCTCTCCGGCGACAGCTTCAGATTACCGCTAATGAAATCTCCCGGTGTCATGGCATACAGAAAAAAAATCATCATCGAAGCGGCCAACAAAATAATAATCATGTACGTCAGTCTTTTCGTTAAAAACGAGCTCATGACAGACTCCTTTCAATTCATGGTCGGGCTACTCATTACGCGTCCTCCATTTGGCGGACCCCTTGATCCGAACCTGAAGTTCTTCACAAGGGGCCCGCAAAGGTGGCTTATTTAAGGGACCACTCGAACAGATTACCAGACAAACCAATGAATGGGCTGACCTTTACATGTTCCATTCGACCATTGTAAGCATATACAGTCTTCTTGTAGTTGGTGAAAATAACGGGTAGTTCATCATTTAGCAGTACATATAATTCCTTATATATTTTCTTACGCTCTTCCATATTCGTCGTAGCCAAACCTTTTTCATAGAGCTCTTTGAGCTTCGGATTGTTATATCCCTTGATTTCACCATTGACGAACGGCTCGATTCCATCAGATGGGTCTGTCAGCATGGCTGTCGAGAAGGCGGCGAGATCATAATCTTTACCTTCCACTTTGGCGACCATTGCATTAAAGTCTGCAAAGATTTCCGGTTGCAAGTCAACGCCAATCGCTTTATAGTTTTCAGCCGCAAGCGCGATAAAGGTGTCTGTTTCTGGACGTTTGGAGGTCAGCAAGTGAATGGTCAGCTTCTGGCCGTTTTTCTCACGAATGCCATCACTGCCTTCTACCCAGCCCGCTTCATCCAGCAGCTTTTTCGCTTGCTCCGGGTCATAGTTGTATGGATTGATTCCATCGGTCGTGTATGACCAGAATATAGGAGAAGCTGGAATGTTGGCGACCGCCCCTGCTCCCTGTGCTGCGTCAACATAAATGCTTTTGCGATCCAATCCATAGGTCAACGCTTGACGAACCTTTTTATCCTTCAGCTTTTCATTTTCCAGATTGACTTGCAAATATCCATAGGTGCTCGGTGTATAAGGCAAAATATTCAAAAAGCCGAGTCCTTTCAGCTTGTCGATATTTTCTTGCGTTGCGGTAAAGGAAGCAAAATCGGTATCCCCTGTTTCGATGAATTGCCAAGCATCGCCTTCCGCTGTCTTATATATGAAGTGTTTCGTTTTCGGTTTGCCTTTAAAAAAGTGATCGTTTGCCTCCAGACGAACTTCTTGCCCTGGAATGAATTTTTCCAACTTATATGCCCCATTCCCCAATGGGCTACCATGCAAATTTTTAAAATAATCCAGCTGTCCGAACTTATAATCCTTGCCGTAGTAAGCTTTGGACAATACATATTCACCGAGAATAGTCAGAGCCAGCGCGTTTGGCTTTTCCAATGTCACAGAAATAGTCTGTGGATCAATTACCTTAATTCCATCAATTTGTTGTGCCTTGCCTTCCGTATAGGCTTTGCCGCCTTTAATGTTCAGCTTTCGGATTTGGCTATCGCCCGGATAGGCTTTGTCATAGATTAACGTCCAGGTAAATGCGACATCCTCTGCTGTCAAAGGTGAGCCATCGCTGAATTGGGTATTGGGAACCAGATGAAACGTATATGTTAAATTATCCTTGGAAATATCCCAGCTCTTCGCCAGATTGGGCAGCGGAAGTCCCTTCTCATCTACCGTAACCAGCGGAGTCCATAACTGCGAAATGACGTTGCCGTCATAGCCGCTTTGGTTAAAATACGGCGTAAATACTCCGGCCGGGTCAGTCAGGCCTACAATAATGGTGTCGTTTCTTTTTTTGGACACTTCCGGCAATTTGGACATATCAGAAGCCTTTACCAGACTTGTTAATGGCTGCGCTGTAGCAGTTGTCTGTGTGTCCCCATTATTTTGGGCAGTAGTATTGTTGTTGCTTTCCGATCCACCGTTAGAGCAAGCTGCCAGCAAGGTAGAGCTCGCCAGAAGTAGACTGCTAAGTAAAATAATACCCTTTTTCAACATAATCCCCCCGAGTTAAATGATTAAATTCCGATAGAACAAGTTGTGATTAAGAAGATAAACCTCATTATAGGAATTTATTAGGGTTCTGTAAAGGGAGAACTGCATTTTTTTATATAAAAACTCTGCTCATCAATATCTATCCGAATTCTTGTACAAATATAAATAAAACCTCTCAATCCCTAATAGTAGATTGAGAGGCTGTCTCTTATTTATTGTTATATTATTTTTTTATAGCATGGATATAATGAATCGTTTCGAATGCGGACAAATAATCTGCCCTCTCACCAAAGAAAAGGCTATTTATTGTATCCGGGGATAGATGTTCATAAATTAGTAAATCTGAAGCTTCTAACATTCCCTCAATTTCATCATAAGCAAAGCATGATTTCATGGGTTCACCACTTACTGAAGCCATTTTCACCATATTTTCAACTCGATTAGACATGCCTTTCTCTTTAAAAAGGTTTTCATCTGCATAGTCAAAAACGATCGAACTCCCCGATGGGACCTTGGTAAACAAATGATTTATTAATCTTGAAATTTCCTCCTTAGTTAAATAATAAGAAACACCCAGAAGGCTAAAGAATGTTTTTTTATTAGCAAACCCTTCATCCAATAGATTGGAATACGAAAATGGATGGGCAAAGTCCATAGAAACCAGATGAAGATTGCTCGGTATTTTTAAATTTGCATGAGCTAACCTTTTCTTTTTAGATTCCTGTGTTGCTGGATGATCCATTTCAAATATTTCTAAGCTATTTTTCAATTCTGGATGTCGGAAACAAAACGTATCTAACCCGGCCCCTAGTATGACATACTGCTGTAATCCTAACCTAACTTCATTAAGTAATACTTTTTCACAATATGCAGCACGTGCTAAGGTCGTTGGAGAAAGTTGAACTTGTGTAATCCATTTTAAAATTTCATCCGGATCATCTTGGAACCTTTGCGCAATATCTTTATTGAAAAACGCTATTCCTTTAATCATATTCTCTCTGATATCTGAAAACTCATTTTGGGAAATTAAATCTTTAGCCATAAAATCATCAAAAATTTTGGGTGTGTCATGTTGACTATGATATGCTCGGCCAAAAGCTGATATTAAGGAAGTTAAACTAGACTCATTTGGCTTCATACATTGATCCTCCCATAAAAACAAAAATAAGATTCCCCTGGCCAGGAGAACCTTATTATAATATCAATATAATTAATTGTAAATTATAGCACAAATAAATAATTTTGTCAATGATTAATATTGCGACCTACCTTCGCTCCATATAACCAAGGATACTCTCATGCATCTCATCCACAGCCGTAAGCCGTGCACTGTAGCCAAGCAATGTTTCGCCATCAAAATGTGCATGAATAAAGCCAGCGGCACGGAGCTTAAATATATGATCATGCGTGATTCCCTTGGATAGCTTGAGATGACGGACAATCTCAATGAAGGTTCGCGGGGACTGGCTTTGGTACAAATATTTTAAAATCTTGAGCCTGCTCTTCTCCCCTAAACTTCGAATCATTCGGTATTCCTGTGGTGATAAAAAATCATCCTCCTGAACATATACTCCTCCGGAATAATGACATAACAAAAGTGACCCAAATCGATAAATAATATTCATCGGCTGAAAATGATATTGCGGTACCAGCAACACCTGCGTCAGTCCAGCGGAAGGCTCGAATCGGAAGCCATTAGTTATACGATCCACCCGCTCCATAGAGCTATATGCGTTCTCCTCCCGTTTTCTGCATTCAGCTTCCAGTTCCAGGCCGCTAAGGATACTTGTATCCACGTGACGAAAATACTCCTCGTTCCAGCCGGATAGCAGTTGCAAAGCAAGTTTACGGAGGTTCTCCATGTCGTCAGACAGCGGAATCCCATAGGCTGATGCCTGTTGCTTTAGTTCCTGTAAAGACTGGCTTTCCAAACGATCCACGACCTCTTCAACGCCCCCCTGATCAGAAAGCATACATACAAGTCCATAAATAATTTTCCAGTCTGCATTGATTTCCATGGACTCCAGTAACGCGGACAGCCTCGGAGACAGCGTTCCACGCACTTGGTCCGCCCATCTGGATGCTATTAAATCTGTCTTCTTATACGCTTTACGACAAATAAAAGTGTGTAAGCTGCTGAGCAGTTCAAACACTGGTCCATATGCTACATGTACATCATAAGGAGCATTCACGTCGTGACTCATCGCTTTCTGTCCTCTTTTCTTTCATATCTGATGTCCATTATACATACTATCGTACATCCGTTCATTCTTAGTGATTCATTCATACGAAAATGAAGGCACAATACTGATGCAAAGCCAAAGTCAGTCCCATCCGAGTCAAACTGTTTATCTATAAAATAAAAAAGGTTGTCTCCCACCAAAAATCGCAGGAGACAACCTTTGAATACATACATTTTCTTTTAACGGGTGGGAAAACGAGAGGTGTCTTTCTTGACCTGGCTCCAGGTATAACGCAACATCCAGGTATCCCACTCCGTAATTTTAGGAGAATTTCCGGCCCACATAATCGTAGGCACAGGGAACCCGCCAGGTGGACGCTCGTGCTCTTCATAGAAATCAGGCAAGCCGAATCCATGCCCCATCTCATGCTCTGTGATCTGAACTTCATCCGAATTCAAGGTGCTCAGGATATAATCATCAGGCATACGTTGTCCCCAGTCACCACCGGCTCCACCCTGAAAATTAGACGTTCCCCATAAGTACATATCAAATCGCTTGTCCAGTCCCCCCGGATACGTATAGTTAGGGTCCATAAAATGTTCAAATCTCGACAGTGCATTAGGAGCAACCGGAAGTTTTGCCGGAATATTGGGGTCTGTTTTACTTAAGTCATCGGTAATCGTATCCGTGTAAACGATTTCATTCGATTGTTTGTTAAGAATCTGCGACGGATTTGCAACGGCCCAGCCTACTATTTTTACAGTAATATAATTATACGGCCAGCCGTCATATCCTTTTAGCTGCTTATTCCAGTTATTTATTTGGCGACTTAGCATGGAAGCCATATCTTTACGCTGCTGAAGAGTGATATTTTTAGAGGATTGCCAGCGTACTACATAATTTATCGTTCCTTTTCCCGCATAAATTTGATCAAAAATCAAATTTTTACGGTTGGTCGAGCCTTCTTTGACTATCCTATTCTTCCAAACCCATTCTACCGAAGGCTTAAATTTAGCAGGTATTTCAGCGGCAGCCAAGCTATTACTCGTTATTTCTATATTCGAGGTGCTTTCATAATCTGAGGCTGCTGAACCGACATTAGCTCCGCCAACCAGTAAAGAAGCAGCCATTACCAATGAAAAAGAAGCCATGATCATTCCTTTTTTCTTCGGCATTTTTTCAACCTCCGTACCTGTTATTTTTACGAGCACATTCAAAATAACAAACGTTTATCTCTCACCTACACCCACTCTCAATTTTGAATTAAATAACAATTTTATATTATCATTGGAATAATATACCGTCAAACAAAAAGATCCCCTCTTCATAGAGAGGGGATCAGCATCCATAGAGTAGCGTTGTATTCCTACTCTATGGATTTCAACGCCGATTCAGCCAGTGAAGCTAGCAACTTCGCTGTTCCCGGCAGCGCGCGTTCGTCCAGATCAAAGGCAGGATGATGCCATTCCTGGCTTCCCGCAGTGCCGATAAAGACAAACACACCTGGGACGTTCTTCTGATAAAATCCAAAGTCCTCGCTTGCCGAGGAAGGTATAGGGCGAACGACCTCCAGACCAACCGCTTCGGCCGCCTGCACCGCGATAACAGCCAACTTACCGTCGTTCAGTACAGGTGGAGGGCCCTCAATCCAGCGAATGGTCGCTTTCGTGCCAAAAGCATCGGCTACGCCCTTGACGACCTGCTCGAAGCGTTCAGCCACCTGAGCTCGGACGTTCTCGTCAAAGGTGCGAATGGTTCCGTCCAAATGAGCGCGGTCCGGAATGATGTTCCAGGCATTGCCACTGTGCAGCTTCGTGACACTGATGACCGCGCTATCGAGCGGGTTAACGCTCCTGCTCACAATCGATTGCAGTGCCGTAATGATATGCGACGATACCACAATGGGGTCAATCCCTGCATGCGGAACTGCCGCATGTGTGCTCAAGCCCTCCACCTCAATGTAAAATCCGTCTGCCGCTGCCATTAGCGGTCCTTCTTTGATACCGACCGTGCCTACGGGCAGGTCTGGTTTGTTATGCAGGCCGAAGATGGCCTGTACCCCTGCCAGCGCACCGCTTTCCAGCACTTGGGCAGCGCCTTTGGCTTTCTCCTCGGCTGGCTGGAACACCAGTCGAACCGTCCCTTTCAGCTTTTGCTCCCGCTGCTTCAGCAATGCGGCTGCACCTAACAGGGATGCCGTATGAAAATCATGCCCACAGGCATGCATCTTGCCAGGATGTAGCGAAGCATAGGGCAATCCCGTCTCCTCCTGGATGGGCAGTGCATCAATGTCTGCACGAAGCGCAACCGTTGGACCTTCCTGCTGTCCGCCGATTTCCGCTACCAATCCGGTACGCAGCGGCACATCCAGAATCGTTATATTCTGTTCTTCGAGCAGGCGGCGAATATAGGCAGTAGTTTCAACCTCCTCGTTAGACAGCTCGGGATAACGGTGCAGATGACGGCGAATTTCCACCAGCTTCTGCTCCAAAACCTGCTCCTTTGTCCCGGTTGATCCACTCATCCCTATTCCTCCTTTGTGAATCCATTATTGGCTATAACTTTCTTATGTCAATAGTATCTAGAACTGCACAGGCAATCCGGCAAAAGCCTCATGCAACAACTCGAATGAGCGCACACGCTTTTCGATATCCCGTATGCCTGTCGTCACGATCAGTTCATCAGCCTGATACTTCGCTTGTATATCCGTCAGCGCAGCATAGATTTCGTCTTTATTTCCTTTGTTAATTTGTGCTTCTGTAACTTCAATTGTATATTCTTCACCCGATTGCTTACCAAATTCCTCTGCACTTTCCAGCGCGCCCACCGTAGCCGTTTTGCCACTGGCCAGGTGAATCTTGTATAGCTTCTGCTCACCGGCCAACTCCGCTGCTTCCTTGGAAGTATCCGCCACAATAACCGATAGTGCAAAAAGAGCCTTCGGCTCACGTCCATAACTGTAATCGAAAGACTCCCGATACGTACGGAATGAATCCAGTGCAACCTGTTCACTACTATTAATAAATTGCGAGAAAACATAGGGCAACCCCAAACGCGCAGCAATGCCAGCACTGTCTGTGCTAGTGCCCAAAACATAAATATCTGCTGGTGTTTCTGGAATCGGATTCGCCTGTAATCCGGCGAGCGGTCCTTCTTCAGGCGGGATATTATGAATATAGCGGCTTACTTCATCAATTTTCTCTTCAAGAGAAGGCGCATCATGCACGTTGCGTTGTAACGCCTGTGTAGATTTCGGCAACCCGCCTGGCGCACGTCCGATACCCAAATCTACACGCCCCGGTGCAAGAGAGGCTAGCACATTAAAGTTTTCAGCCACTTTATATGGACTGTAATGCTGAAGCATTACCCCGCCAGACCCGATGGTAATACGCTCGGTACGTGCTAATAGATGGGAAATAAGCACCTCTGGTGATGAGCCTGCAACCTGCTCGGAATCATGATGTTCTGATACCCAAAAGCGTGTGAATCCCAGTTCTTCTACACGCTGCGCCAGCTTAATTGTGTTGCGAAGGGCCTGTGCCGCCGTTTCACCCTCGTGTATAGGGCTTTGATCCAATACTCCGATTTTTATGCTCATGTCTCCCTCTCCCGTCAAATGGAATAGTTATATTCTGGTGTAATTCGCTTCAGAAATTGCTGAGTACGTTCCTCTTTGGGGTGATTAAAAATAGCGTCCGGTGTGCCTTCTTCGATAATATGGCCACCATCCATAAAAACCACATGATTAGAAACATCACGCGCAAAGCCCATCTCATGTGTCACAACAATCATTGTTATGCCTTCCTTTGCGATTTTGCGGATCACCGACAGCACCTCACCCACCAGTTCAGGATCTAATGCCGAAGTCGGCTCATCGAACAAAATCACCTCCGGGTTCAGCGCCAAAGCGCGCGCGATGCCGACACGCTGCTGCTGCCCGCCGGATAGCTGGCTCGGATAATGATTCAGTTTTTCGCCGAGGCCAACCTTTTCCAGCACTTCAATACTGATTTTTTTGGCTTCCTCCTGCTTAACCTTGCGGACAACAATGAGTCCCTCCATGACATTTTCCAGCGCAGTTTTATGCTTGAACAAATGATATTGCTGGAACACCATAGCCGTCTTTTTACGCAAGGCCAAGACATCCTTCTTCGCAGGTCGCTTGCAGTTCACGGTAAAATCGCCAATGCTGACTTCTCCGTCATTCGGCTTTTCCAGATAATTAATGCAGCGTAGCAAGGTTGTTTTTCCTGAACCGCTTGGTCCTAAGATAACAACGACCTCGCCTTTGTTTACCGTCAAATCAATGCCTTTGAGCACTTCATGTTTGCCGAACGACTTTGTAATATTTTGCAGACGGATCATGATGCTCGACCTCCATTAAACACATTGATTTTTTTCTCCACCAAGCCGGATATTCGCTCAATCAATACCGTCAAGCCCCAAAATAGCAGTGCTGCCGCAATATACACCTCTAAATATTTCCAGTTGGTGGATGCCAGAATTTCAGCCTGTGCCTGGATTTCCGTGACCGAAACCGTGAAGGCCAAGGTAGAGCCATGCAGCATCCCAATAACCGAATTCGTCAGGTTCGGCAAACTCACCACAAACGCCTGTGGAAATACGATGCGTCTCAATACTTGCCATGTCGTCATACCAACCGCATAAGCCGCCTCAATTTGGCCCTTGTTGACCGACTGGATTCCGGAACGGACGACCTCAGACATATAGGCGCCACTGGTAATGGAGAACGAAATGAGTGCAAATACCATATAAGGAACGTCTTTGGATTGCAGTGACCAACCGAAATGCTTCGCTCCTGCATCAATCAACAAGGGCAAACTGAAATAAATAAGCAGCAGATGCATCAGCATCGGTGTACCTCGGATAAAAGTAACGTAAGCGTGAGAGATTTGCGACAACACAGGAACGTTATAAATTCGTGCCAACGCCGTTATAATCCCGATGACCAACCCTGCTAGCACGGAAACCACTGTAATGATTAAAGTGTTGGGCAACGCCGAGAACAATCCCAAAAAGGCGGTGTATACAAATCCAAAGTCCAGACTCATATGCCTTTACCTCCTTTACTCAGACGAGGACTTCTCAGGTAACGCACCACAAAACCTTTTCGTTTTGCGGGCTCTTTCTGTACTGAATCTCTATGCTCATGCCGGAGAAGCGTATTTTCCAGCACCTTGAATAATTTTTGTACAATCAGACTGATCACCAGATAGATAAGAGACAATGCGATATACGTTTCAACAAAATGCTGGGTAGCCGAGCCTAATGTTTGCGATTTTCCTGTCATCTCCATCGCACCGATGGTAAACGCCAGCGAAGTATCCTTCAAATTACCAATGACCAGATTGGAAAATACGGGAACCACCACAGCCAGCGCTTGTGGCAAGATGATACGTGTAAAAGTCTGATAGCCTGACATGCCGACTGACTGTGCAGCCTCGATTTGTCCCCGATCTACAGCTCCTACACCAGACCTGATAATTTCAGAAATAAAGGCTCCACTGTTGAGCGCATAGGTCGCTACAGCAAACCACAGCACATCCCACCTGGAGGAATTGATATCCACCAGCTTTAGTAACTCTGGCAGGCCGTAATACACCAGAAACAATTGAATTAGAATAGGGGTTCCACGGAAAAAAGAAACATACACCTGAGAAACACGTTTGAGAAATGGAATGTTATACATGCGAGGCAGCGCAACCAACAGACCAATGATCAGTCCCAACACAAGCGAGCTTGCCACAATAAACAAGGTGATGTGCAAATAGGACAGCATTTTCGGGATAAAGCTAAAAACATAATCAATATTGAACTCTCTGCTCATATGCCTGCCTCCTTTCTATACATCAGCGGTCAGAATACATAAAGTACCCTGACCGCTGAAATGTCCAAGTCTGTCCTTACTTCTTACTGCTGGAACCTACTTTTTTCACATCCTCCAGGGACTTTGTGAAGTCCTCTCCAAGCCATTTGATGCTCAGCTTCGACAACGTGCCGTCGTCCTTCACTTCCTGAATGGCTTTGTCCAGGTCATCCGCCAATCCTTGCTCATTTTTGTTCAGTACATAGAGCACATCCGATTGAGTCAAAGGATCACCGACGGTTTTCAGAGCTACTTCTCCTTTTTCATCGGTGTTAAAACGGTTCGCAAAGTCTGTCGTAATGGTCGCATCTATACGGCCGCTCGTAATTTGTTGCACCGTATCATTGGCTGCACCAGACGTATATACGATATTCAGAGCATCCCCGTGGGTTTTGTTATATTCTTTCAGCACATACGCCGCATTACTGGTTGGACTGGTGAGTACCTTTTTCCCTTTTAAATCATCAATGGAATGAACGCTATTATTATCCTTCGCTACAGCCACTCTGTTCAGAAAAATGCTATACGGATTTTTGTTGAACAGATACTTGGCTTCGCGTTCCGGGTTTTTCTCCATTTGATGCGATACCAGATCGATCTTGCCGGCATCGAGACTGAGCAGCAGATTTCCAAAATCCATCGTTTTGAATTCAAACTCGTATTGAGGCAGGCGCTTGTCCAGCTCCTTAATCAGCTCCACATCAAAGCCTGTTAAATTTCCATTTTCGTCAATAAAGCATACATTTTTAAATTGAGTACCTGTGCCTACGATAATTTTCTTCACGTCTCCGCTTGAACCTGACGCACTAGACGTGTCATCTGAGGAACCGCAGCCTGCCAACACCAGAATGATTGCCATAACAGACAATATTGCAAACCACTTTTTCATATGAATCCCCCTCATCTCTTTGCATATCAGCAGTTTGCGACATACATGGTAGCTATAACATTTGATATTTTATAATTCCTATAAGCTTAATTGGTTTTAGGATGTGATTAATTTAACACTTGGAAATCAATACGTCAATCCACCAACCTATAGAACTTTTCTATAACAAAACAGCCTCCCTGAAGCCTTCTGTCAGTGCATCTGCAAAATCCGAGGTCACTGCGCAGTCTTCTTTGGCCGCGATTATGCTAATCTGCATAGATACCCCAGCCACCTCTGGAACATGAATGCGGAACAGCTTCTGATCCTTCACTTCACGGTTCACACAGACATCCGGTAAAAAGGCAATGCCCGCCTCTTGCAATACCAGCTTTTTGGCCGTGACCACATTGTCTACCTGAAAAGCTATATCCGGTGGCTGCTCCAGTGATTCAAAAGATCGATGAATCCTCATCCAATCTAATGATCCGCATTCAAAAAACACCAGTGTTTCACGTTGGATATCCTGTATGCTAGCCTTACCTGTCTTCGTAAACGGATGGCCTTCATATACATACAGGGAAATCGGGTCTTCATAAAATGCAAGCGTACGAATAGCCGGATGCATCACTTTACGGACAAAACTAATGTCTACCTCACGGTTCAACAGCTTATGTACCAGTTGATCCGTCGTAGCCGTCACAATTTTGTAGTTGATTTCCGGATACCGAGCACGAAGCTGCTTTAATATTTCAGGAATAATGTAGTTCGACACCGATATCGTGCAGCCGATTCGAATTTGCTGAGGGGCTTTCTTGCGCTGTTGAAGTTTTTGCTTCCCTTTTTGCAGCACTTGGAGCATCTGCTCTGCATAAGGAAGAAACTTTCGTCCATCCTCGGTCAGAATCGTTTGTTTGCTTTGACGGTCGAATAACTTACACTCAAGCTCGCGTTCCAGCGTCTGAATCCGGGCTGTGACAGAGGGCTGTGACAAGAACAACGCTTCTGCCGCCTTATTAAAACTTCCATAATGATTCACGTATACAAAGGCTTCCATATTCTCGATATTCATACGCAAGTCCCCCAGTAAGTTTTATATACATTTATCCAATGAGTTAACTTGGTTTTTTGTATCATAGAACTCACTTAACGACCTGTCAATGGAAATATTGAAAATATCTATAACTTTAACAGTTCATTTAGTTCTTTAACCGAACGGTCCAATCGTACAACCAACTCTTCGGACAATCCATATGCTCCACCCGGCAGGCGCTCGACCCACTGATCCACCGCATACACCCCACCAAGAATATGTCTTCCCCCCAGCGCGTTGAGCACCGGCTTCAGGGCGTAGTCAATGACCAGCAGATGGGCCAGTGTACCGCCGATAAATAAAGGCAAGACAGGCTTCTCTCTCAGACCTTCCTGCGGAACCAGATCCAGAAATATTTTCAATAGCCCTGAATAGGCGGCTTTATATACTGGCGAAGCCACAATGACGGCATCTGCGTCTGCAAGCAACGCAAGCGATGCTGTGACGTCGGGACTATTAAAGTTAGCTTTGATCAAATCCTCAGCTGGCAAGTCGACCACATTCAGTAATGTAACCTCTGCTCCAGCCTCCCGTAACTGCTCAGTTGCATAGTGAATCAGGCCGTACAAACGGGATTGTGTAGATGGACTGCCTGATAGGATGACAACCTTGGACATCTCATTCCCTCCTTCTGTTATACGTCAACTTTCACTTTGGACCTGGCTGCTGTATAACGATTCTCAGGAATCGGTACGCCCAGGTTTTCACGCAATGTGCTAAATTCATAATCCTGACGGTAAATACCGCGCTCCTGCAAAATAGGCACAACTAGATTTACGAAATCATGTAGGCCCGTTGGCACGTCGGAACCGATAATGAATCCGTCTGCGCCTTTTCCTTCAAACCACTCTTGCACTCGATCCGCCACCTGCTCAGCAGTCCCAATAAAAGAGGTTCTCGGCGTAGCTGAACGTAATGCAACCTCACGCAGGGTCAAATTCTGCTCTTTGGCTGTTCGTTTGATTTTATCTGTACCACTGCGGAATGAATTACTGCCAATACCCTCAAGCTCAGGGAATGGCTCATCCAGCGGATATTGTGAGAAATCATGATGATCGAAAAAACGCCCCAAATATTTTAACGCAGCCTCGATCGTTACTAGATTGGTAATCTCCTCATACTTGCGTTCCGCTTCCTCTGGCGTACTGCCAATAATCGGCGAAATGCCTGGCAAAATGACAATATCCTCTTCTGATCTGCCATAGCGCACCGCACGTTCCTTCACATCACGGTAAAACTGCTGTGCTTCCTCCAAGGTTTCATGTCCTGTAAATACAGCATCCGCTTCCTTGGCAGCCAGGTTTTTGCCATCTTCTGAGGAACCCGCCTGGAAAATGACCGGCTGTCCCTGCTTGGATCGCCCAATGTTAAGCGGACCCTGCACAGAGAAAAACTCACCTTTGTGGTTCAGTGTATGCAGCTTGTCGGGATCAAAGAATACGCCGGCTTCCTTATCACGAACGAACGCATCCTCTTCCCACGAGTCCCACAGTCCTTTGGTCACCTGCAAATATTCATCGGCAATTTTATAACGCTGTGGATGCGATGGATGCTCCCCTTTGTTAAAGTTAAGAGCAGAACCTTCCAGCGGGGAAGTCACTACATTCCAGCCTGCACGCCCTCCACTAATATGATCAATGGAAGAAAACTGGCGTGCTACCGTGAACGGTTCGCTATAGGAAGTCGACAATGTGCCGACCAGTCCGATATGCTTCGTCACCCCAGCCAAAGCAGACAAAATCGTAATTGGCTCAAAACGGTTCAGAAAGTGAGGAATGGATTTTTCGTTAATAAACAAACCGTCTGCGATAAATACGAGATCAAACTTCCCTTCCTCTGCCTTTTGCGCCTGCGTTTTATAAAATTCAAAATTAACACTGGCATCCGCCGGTACATCAGGGTGGCGCCAAGTCGTCATGCTTCCCCCAACACCGTGAATTATCGCACCCAATTTAATCTGTCTATTCTTAGCCATGGCTCTTCCACCTCTCTTGAATATAATTGTTATACCGCTTGATTATAACTTTCCAGCACTTTACCCAGCTCTTCCAGATCCGGGTTAAGAAGTGCTTCATATTTGTTATCTCCGCCTACCTCTACGACAGGAACATAGCGAATACCATATTTGGTCTCCAACACATCACGCAGTGCATCATTACCGTCCACTTGGATATTTTCATACGGCTGATTTTGGGATTCTAGGTACGATTTTATCTCTCCACAAAAATGACAGCCGGTTTTGCTCCACACTACAACTTTAGGTTTGGATGACATATACATACCTCCGCGAGTTTAATGTTTATAATCCCGATTGATTAAATATGAATTATATCTATAATGTATCCTGCTCCCTTCTTTCCGTCAATCGCTTGACTAATAGACAATGGTAATTAAACGATAGAAAATTTTAATTTTATATTGCATTGAATCGGATAGGTGACAGCCTGTTATTTAAATTTGGGTAGATTAGAGTTTAAATGGGACTTGGCGCGGACATCCTTGGAATAGTAGCGCCCTTATGGCGAAATGAAATGAGGTTGGACAAATGCAGGAATGGACCATTGTAGCTTTACGTACGTTATTAGCCATCGTTATTCTTTTTGTGATTACCAAGATTCTCGGAAAACGTCAGGTATCACAGCTTTCCTTGTTCGAATATATAACTGGAATCACCATCGGTAACTTGGCTGCTTCTATCCCTTTGGAACGCGAATCCTCCTGGTACTTGGGTACTGTATCGTTAGCCGTATGGGTACTGACAACACTTGGCATTGAATTTTTGCAAATTAAAAGCAAGAAAGTCAGGGATTTATCAGATGGAAAGACGACAGTCCTAATCAAAGACGGCAAAATTTTAGAGGATAATCTGAGAAAAGAGCGACTCACCCTGGATGAACTCATGGAACAGCTTCGAAGCAAGAATGTATTCAAAGTAGCTGATGTAGAATTTGCTCTTATGGAAACTAGTGGCGAAGTTAATGTGCTGTTAACCAAAGACAAGCAGCCTGTGACGCTTAAGGATCTGAATATGCTGCAGCTACCGGAGAAGGAACCTACAGCAGTCATTATGGATGGACAACTTATGGAGCAACAAATGGCATACATGGGGATTACTCAGCAATGGCTGGATGCCAAGCTAAAGGAAAAGAGTCTAACGGTCAAAGATGTGTTTTTTGCCCAGGTGGACACACAAGGAGAACTATATATTGACCAATATAGCGATAATGTACAACAATCCAAGGTACAGGACTCTAATCAAGCCGTGCTGACTCTATTAGAACAGTGCACTACTGAATTGCAAAAGCTCGCATCTGGCTCCAGTGAGCAGCAAAGAAAACAACTATACGAACAATGCTCACAAAGTTTGAAAGAAGCTATACAGGAGATGAAGCCGGTAAATACATCTAACTCCTGAGCATATACACATAGCCCGTAAGAGTATAAGCATAGGAACAAAAAAAGGAGCGTCCTGCCAGCCGTTTATGGCTTGGAAGACGCTCCTTTTGTAATTACAGGGCCAGTGCGCATTTCATGTTTACACTGTAAAAAAATAATCTCGCTCTACCTTGCTCACTCTTAAACCGAATGCTGTATACCACTCGGATTTCCCTTTCTCCTGTGCTACCTTGTGCAACTCGTTATCCTTCCAATGTTTTATAGCGTCCAAAGACTCCCAATAGGACACTGTGATGCCCACTCCGTTTTGGTTACGAACACTTTCCACACCTAGAAAGCCAGGCTGCTTGGCAGCCAGTTCCACCATTTTGTCCCCCATCTTTCCGTATCCACCATCCCCTTCCGAACGTTCAGAAGTAAAAATAGCTGCATAATAAGGGGGTTGTGGTGTCTTTGCAATTGAACTCATAGGTACCTCCCAGAAATTAATGATTAATCGGCATTTTTCTCAAGTTCGATTATAACCACAAAGCTGAGATAAAAAAAATGAATATATGTGATATTATGTATGAATATATTTCATTCTAAGTTGGAGGACATATGAATTTGTTTAAATATAAGGTCTTTCTTAGCGTAATAGAAGCAGGAAGCTTTACCAAAGCAGGAGAACTTCTCAATCTTACACAATCCGCTATTAGCCATGCCGTTTCCGCTTTGGAGCAGGAATTGGGCCTGACTCTTTTAATTAGAGGACGTTCAGGCATCCAATTGACCAGCAACGGAGAACGTCTGATGAAGCATTTCAGAGAAATCATACAAATGAATGAAAAGCTGTATCAAGAGGTCGCCCTCATCAAAGGATTGGAAACCGGAACTGTAAAGATAGGCACATTCTCAAGTGTATCCATCCATTGGTTGCCTGGGATCATCCAAAAGTTTAACGAGCAGTTCCCACTTATTGAACTAAAGTTGCTTGACGGGAACTACCATGACATTGAAAAATGGATAGCCAGCGGAGAAGCTGATTTTGGCTTCGTTAATCTGCCTACTCTCGATGGACTGGAAGTATTACCGTTAAAAAAAGAAAGAATGCTGTGCGTACTTCCATCTAATCATGTGCTTCGGGAGCAAACAAGCATACGTGTGGATCAGCTTCTCCATGAACCCTTCATTATGCCGGCTTCAGGCTGTGACACAGATGTACAGAGAATTTTTTCCCAGCATAAGCTTGTTCCGAAAATCAAATATGAATTAGAAGATGATCATGCCATTATGGCTATGGTGCAAAATGGCCTGGGCGTAAGTATCCTGCCCGAAATGATTTTAGTGCAAAACCCTTATGAAATTTGTATTCGGCCCTTGGATGGACCATATTTCCGTTCCGTTGGTATCGCTACTGCCTCCTCAAAGAACATGGCTCCAGCCGCCAAGAAGTGTATGGATTTTATTACTGAATGGATCAACTAGTTTCTTCATGTTGGCCAAGGCAACGGATTCTCAAAGCTGGACCAGTCCATTTCCATTTCGCTATCGTCCAGCAGACATTCATCTAGCTCTTCTTCCAAGTTCAGCCGATTCATTCCGATACCGATCATAACGATTTCGTTCAAGCGGTCTCCCCATTGCTCATCCCAATGGTCCAGAACCTCAGGGTTGGCCGCGACGATTTCCTGCTGTTCTTCTTCTGGCAACGCCGCAAGCCAGCTTCCCGCTGGACCAAATTGAATAGATGGCCCTGCCTGGCTGATACTCGCTGCCCAATCCTGGGGGCTGCAATCCAGGCCAAACCCTTGGCGCGAACGATTTCCTCCGGCCAGTAGCTCATAAATTCTGCCAATCTTGCAGGATGGAACGGTCTTCTGCGGCGATAAACAAAGGAGTTGATTCCATATTCGTCCGTCTCCGGTGTGTGGCTTTCCAGCTCCAGCTCGCGAATCCATCCAGCGGATTGACTAGCTTTGTCAAAGTTGAACAGCCCCGTATTTAAAATGTCCGTAGGCGTGACCTTTCCCTTGGAGGTGCGAATGATTCGGGCTTCAGGCTGCAATCTCCGCAGCACACCCTCCAGCTTGTCCAGCTCTGCGGGCTGAACCAGATCGCACTTATTCAGAATCAATACATCACAAGTTTCAATCTGGTCAATTAGCAAGTCCGAGATATCACGTGTGTCATCTTCTCCAGTAGCCTGCTTGCGATCCAGCAGCGTTTCTCCTGATTCAAAGTCATGCCAGAAACGGTTCGCATCGACTACAGTCACCATACAATCCAGTTTTGCCAGCGAAGCTAAATCAATGCCTGTTTCTTCATCAGCGTATGTGAAGGTTTGAGCGATGGGTACGGGTTCACTGATGCCTGTAGATTCGATTAATATATAATCAAACTCACCTTGTTCCGCCAGCTTCTTGACCTCAAGTAATAAATCTTCACGCAATGTACAGCAAATACAGCCATTAGACAACTCGACCAGTTTTTCTTCTGTTCGGGACAAGCCGCCCTCTTTCTTAACCAGCTCGGCATCTATATTCACTTCACTCATGTCATTAACGATGACTGCTACTTTCATTCCGTCTCGATTGTTTAATACATGATTCAGAATCGTCGTTTTTCCTGCACCCAAATACCCGCTCAACACGGTTACCGGGATTGGTTTCTTATTCATTGCTGGTGCACTCCCTTTAATATTGGTTTATTATTGTTTTAATCGTAATTATTACTATTAAATCAGCATTCAGAAATATACATTATTCCTTTTGCTTTGTCAACTGTAAAGAAACTCTTGAAATGAATGATCTTGAGTCATTAATATGAGAAATAACGACACTTAAAGAATTAGGAGAATGCTATGCGCTCAATCTGGTTAGGTGTGTTTGCAGCTTTCTTTTTTGCTTTTACATTTGTTCTCAATCGGTCTATGGAGCTGTCTGGGGGAAGCTGGATCTGGAGTGCTTCGTTACGTTATCTGTTTATGGTTCCTATGCTGTTTGTCATTGTCATGGCCCAGCATAAGCTTAAGCCTCTGTGGAAAGTTATGAAGGAACAACCGGGAAGGTGGCTGTGGTGGAGCTTCATCGGATTTGGTTTATTTTATGCTCCGTTATGCTTCGCATCGCATATTCACCAGGTTGGTTGATCGCAGGAACTTGGCAAATAACCATTATTTCCGGTTCTTTGCTTGTTCCTTTATTTGCTGAGGTTGTCCATACGGAGAACGGACCTGTCAAAGTACGAGGAAAAATCCCTATCCAAGGACTATTGATGTCTCTGATTATTTTAATCGGAATTATTGTGATGCAGATCGAACAGTCGCAATCTATTTCTACTCAAGATTTTTTATTCGGTATATTGCCTGTCATACTGGCTTCTTTCGCATACCCTTTAGGTAATCGTAAAATGATGGAAGTTTGTGCGGGGCGGTTAGATGCCTATCAACGTGTGCTCGGAATGACTATAGCCAGCCTGCCTTTTTGGTTATTGCTTTCGTTATACGGGGTTTTTAGCACAGGATTGCCAAGCAAGGATCAGACCATACAGTCTGCTCTGGTGGCCGTGTTCTCAGGGGTCATTGCTACGGTTTTATTTTTTAAAGCTACAGATCAGGTACGTGGAAATATGCAAAAGCTGGCCACAGTAGAAGCCACACAATCGCTGGAAGTGCTTTTTGCACTAATGGGGGAATTAATCTTTTTGTCTATCCCCATCCCATCTGCTTGGTCATGGCTGGGAATGTTCATCGTTATCCTTGGTATGAGTCTGCATAGCTATGTATCACATCAAAAAACGACTGTTCAGCAAATACGATCTAAAAAGGCAGATTCCGTTTAATGCAAAAGCAGCAGATCATAGAAGAGGCTTCTGATCTGCTGCTTTTTGCCGATTTATGATCAATCCATTACCAAGCGTAGGCTTCTGGTGCAGGTTTTCCCGGACCCGGGAAAATCTCATCCAGCTTGGCAAGCACATCTTCACTTAATTTAACCTCAGGTACCCGCAGCGCATCCTCTAACTGTTCTAATGTACGTGGTCCGATAATTGGAGCCGTCACGGCCGGATGAGATAGCACCCAAGCCAGGGCAATCACGTCTTCCTTTTCGCCCAGCTCGCGGGACAACGCTGCAAATTGCTCCAGCTTCGCACGATTCTGCTCTACCTTTTCCTTGGCACGTGCGCTACGGGAACCAGTACCTGCTAATGCATTGCGTCCCAGCAGTCCGCCCGCCAACGGACTCCATGGAATCACACCCAGACCCAGCTCTTGAGCTGCCGGTAATACTTCAAGCTCAGCTGAGCGTTCGTTCAGGTTGTACAAATGCTGCTCCGATACCAGTCCCAGAAAACGCCGTGCCTTCGCTTCGGCCTGCGCCACCGCAATGTGCCAACCCGCAAAATTACTGGAACCGATATAGCCAACTTGTCCCCGATCCACCACGGACTCAAATACGCCCCATAGCTCATCCCATGACACGTTGCGGTCAATGTGATGCATTTGATATAGCTCTATATGGTCTGTTTGCAGACGTTTCAGCGACGAATCCAAATGACGGCGAATTTTGTATGCAGATAAGCCCGATCCTGCATTGGGCCCGTCATTTTCATTTTTCATGTCTCCATATACCTTGGTCGCCAATACGACCTTCTCGCGTCTTCCACCACCCTGTTGGAACCATCGTCCGATAATTTCTTCTGTCCAGCCTTTACGGTCATGGCCATATACATTAGCCGTATCAAAGAAGTTAATGCCCGCATCCAGCGCGGCATCCATAATTTTAAAAGCATCCTTTTCTTCAGTTTCCGGTCCGAAATTCATTGTGCCTAGACATAACCGACTAACCTTCAAGCCTGACTTTCCTAAGTATGAATATTCCATACTATCTCCCGCCTTTGCTTAAGGATTTTTTTAAATTCCGAAAAATTGCATAAAAAAGACCATACCCACTTCATTCACCAGAATAACCCCCTTTGAAACACCACAAAATGGATTTGAAAAGGTGGATAGCGCATGCAAAAAAGCCTCCGTACCATGCCGAAGCATTACATGCGGAGGCCACCCCTACATACTACACGCCGAATGTTAAGAAAGTGACTTTACGGCGGAGCCGCTCACCTCAGCCACCGTAACTCACTCTCTTTTTAACAATCAAGGAATTAATTTTGTTTCTTTCGCTCGCTCTGCCATTTTCTTCGTATGCTTGCTGAGCGGCTTCTTAAGTACTAATCCAAACAGGAAGCAAATTCCGATAAACACAAACAGCATCACTACATCTCGTGTTACCGTTGAAGGCAACATTCCTCCTACCGTTTCCCGTAGTAGACTAACCGCATAGGTGAACGGTACGAACGGATTCAGGGTCTGAAAGAAAGCTGTACTCGTCGCAATAGGAAATGTGCCCCCTGAACTGGAGAATTGGAGCACCAGCAGGATGACTGCCAGACCCTTCCCGATATTGCCGAACACCGAAACCAAAGTATAGGTCATGGCCGTAAACACTAGACTGATCAGCATAGAGGAGAGTACAAATGCTACTTTGGCATCCACATATGTTCCCAACAGGAACAAATCACCGAGAGATACGCTCAGCGCCTGAAAAATACCAATTGTAGAAAACGTCATGAGCCGTCCAAAATACACCTGGTAGCTTTTATATTGACCTTCCGGGTCATCCACATCTACCCTGAACATGGAGACCAGCAGCATCGCACCTACCCAAATCGATAATGTAGTGTAAAAAGGTGACATCGCAGAACCATAGTTAGGAATCGGGTATATCCGCTCCTGCTTCAGTGATACCGGACTACCGAGGAAATCACTTTCCTTTTTTACATCTCCCTTAAGCAACGCAATAGCTCTTCCGAGGGCATTTTCGCCCTTAAGCTTACGGATCGTGTCTGCTGCCTGACGTATGGAATCCTCGGCAGCAGGAAGATCGGTTCTGACAAAATTGGCTACCTGGTGTACCGCTTTTTCAGCTTCAGGAAATTTGTTTTCAATCAAATCCGCCATTTTAACAAACTGTTGTTCCGCTTTCGGCAAATCATTACGTACAAAGTCTGCCGCCTGATGAATTTTACTTTTAACCGTTGGCAAATCGTGCTTCACGAAGTCTGCTGCTTTGTTCACAGCATTCGTAAACTCGTCCATACGTCCCTGAATCGTCGTAGCGGCTTCATGCAGCTTTTGGCGATATTGTGGCAAGTCCTGCTGGATACGTGTTAGCTCTTGCTGGCCGAATTCAGCTGCGGCCTGTGCATCATTTAATAGCTTATCAATATTCGGGAGCTGCTCTTGAGCTGTGGTCAACACATTGGCAGAATTGCGGGCAACAGATTTGATTTGATCCAGCGCCTTTTGAATGGCAGGAGCATATTCCGTATCATAATTGTCCAAAATGCTGTCAATTCCGCTACTGATTTCTCCTGCAAGGCGGTCAGCATCATCCAGCAGATTTTGGGCAGGCTTCTCACCACGCTGAATAGCATCCCCAATGCTAGTGACCGTGCTATTCAATCGGCGGAAGCGATCCTCTACCCCGTTTACCCGGGAAATAAGTGAATTCAGTGCCTGGCTAGGCAAATATCCGTTCACACGGTTCAGCAGTTGAGAAATATGGTCCAGCACACCTACGGCAGTCGTGAGCCTACCGCTAATCCGATTCGCCGCAGCTTGTGCTGCTTTAGGATCAAAATCCACACCACGAATGATGCCTGTAATCTGTGAAACTTCATTCGCAATTTGTTGAACCAGCTGTAAATCTTCTTTAACTATGGTTCCGATCGAATCAAGCGCACCTTCGTTTTTATCCAGAAAGTCAAGTATACCAGTTGTAAAATCCTTGCCTGTATCGGCTATTTTCTGTACTTCCGGCAGTGCTGTCCGGGCAGCATTAATGACCTTTAGGGCCGTTTGCGTGTCCTCCAAGGCGGTAGCGAGTGCACTTTCTACCTTATTGAAATTCTGATCCAGCTCAACAATTCGGTCACCGGCTTTTTGAATATCGGGCAGTTTTTTTTGTATATCCAAAATAACTGCGGCCACCTTGTCCAGCTCAGGCAGGTTTTTGTCAATTTTAAGCACTAGGTCGCCAGCTCGGTTGATTTCAGGAATTTTTTCCTTCAATGCAATGATCTTTTGGCCCTGAGCCTTAATTTTCGGTAAATTCTGCTCCAGCTCCAATGCCTGCTTACCCAACCGATCGATATCAGGCAACCGATTATTCAGCTCCAACACCCGATTCTCAATGTTGCGAATCGTCGGCAACTCCTCTTCCAGCTTTACTCCGGCTTCCTTTAATTTCGTCAAAACCGCCTGGCTGGCCGTTTCAATAAAGTTTTGGCTAATTTGGTTTGTCAGAGAGGTTGCCCCTGAAGAAGTAATTTTCGGAGCGACCGCGTTGATTTTTTCATTCACAGCATAATCGATCTCCGGCTTCTGCGGATTTTCTGTAAGCACACTCGTAATTTTCTCTGAAAAATCTTTTGGGATCAGCAGGCTGGCATAATAATCACCGTTCAGTACCCCTTTTCGCGCTTCCGCTTCATTGACAAAAGTCCAACCCAGCTTCTTGTTATTTTCAAGGCTATGTATAACCTCGTCGCCGATATTAATCTTTTTACCATTTACCTCAGCACCCTGATCTTGGCTGGTTACTGCAATTTTAATACCTGATGTATTCGCATATGGGTCCCACATTGCTTTCAAATTCACCCATGCGTAGACGGAAGGCAAAAGAATGATGCCAATGACTAATAAAGTCCCGGTCGATACTTTGAATACATTTTTCCAGTCTGTTAAGTAGATTTGCCATATCTTCCGCAACCTCACCACTCCTCATATGTACATTAACCTATCGTCCAGTGTTGTATGCACACGTATTGTAAACGATTTGAGCGGCTGAAGCGAATGTAATAAACGAACTCCATTTGCAGGCATAGCCTCCATCAAATAAAAAGCACCCTATTTATTGATTTGGGGACTCCCCCCCCCATTTGTGAGACAGGGATCAAAACATTGGTTCTTCGCCATTTCGATACCACCTCATTCATGTTTGTAGCTGTGCCTTATTCTTTATTCCCAGTTGCTCCATAACCTCTCTTATCGAAACTCTTGCCAATCTCATTTCAATAGCTTTCATCTTTATTTCTAAGGATAACTCACTCTCGTTGCTAACGTAAAAACACCTCCAAGGTTATCTTCATATCTTACGACATGGCTTGATTCTCTTGAAGGTGTTTTGATTCGTCTCACGTTATGAGGGCAGTTCCTCTTAAGCTGAAGGCAGTACTTTCTTTAGTTTGCGTCTTAGTTTATATTTTGCCAGCAACATATAAAGAGACGGTACCACAAATAAAGTCAGAAGTGTAGAAAACAGCAAACTGCCAGTTACCGCGATTGGAATCATGCAGCCGACCACGTTGATCGGTTGCCTTTTAAGTTTTATTGAGTTATCGTCTCCCGTTAGCTTAATAATGCATTGCTATCAATTTGATACAATATGCTGATCATTTTGATGCGCATCTTCATTAAAGTAATGTTCAAACTGTTTTTCCATTTTATCGGCTACCAAGTTTGTGTAGCGTGAATGCACAATTGCTGTAATGACAAAATAAAGGGAAACTATTGTTAGAAAAAAATAAAGTATATTCATAGAAAAAACCCTCTCCAGAAGATAGATGGATCGAAGATTGTATGGTTCCATTTGACTTTATGTGAGCTGCATTTTTATTTTATAAAACTATTGGTCACTTTTTCTTACCATTCAACCTGATCAAAACGCATGTCTTTATAGTAGAACTCCCTATCATGATCCGTAATCTCACGAAGAACTCTGCATGGATTTCCAACAGCTATTACATTCGCCGGGATATCCTTGGTTACCACACTACCAGCACCAATTACACTCCCTTTGCCAATCGTGACTCCTGGAACAATAATCGCTCCGCTCCCGATCCATGCCCCATCCTCAATGACCACTGGTAATGCAAACATCCCGCCTTCTTTGCGCTTTTCTGGATGTACAGGATGATTCGTTACAGCAATCGTTACATTCGGGCCAAACATGACATCATTACCAATCGTAACTTTATAGTCGTCAACCACGGTTAGATTGAAATTGATATATACATTATTTCCTACGGTCGTATTTGAACCATAAGACATGCGAATTGGCGGCTCCATCCATACATTTTCTCCAATGCTTGCAAAGAGTTGTTTCATTAACGTTTTGCGCATTTCAACATCATCCGGATGCAAATTATTAATTTCATAGCATATTGCCTTACCACGCTGGCGTGCTTTCGCCAACTCTGCAGCCTCTTTCGGATAATTAGCATCGTGATCTGTAAATAATTGTTTGCTAGCCATTCGTTCTTGGATATTCATGCAACATTCTCCCTTATAAATGCTTGTATTTATTAGAGTAAATTGCATAACCCTTAGTTATGATCAGGTTTATGCAAAGTTTCTAGTTATGTTGTTAAGCCACTTAAACTGTCGATATCGAATAAAAGCAATGGGTAATTTAATCATCTCGTCTAAGCTGATGACGATATACAAAAAGATAGGCGGCACTTGCCAAACAAAAGCACATAGGTAACTAAGCGGCAGAATAATAAGCCACATGACAACAGTGTCGCACCAAAATCCAAATTTGGAATCCCCACCAGCCGTAAATATACCCGCTATAGTTGTGGAGTTTAACGATTTGGCCATACAATAATACGCACTAATGTAAAGCATTCCATCTAGGTAACTTTGAGCAATTGAATTCAAATTGACGATGGAGTATACCAATGGTTTAATGAACAGAATCGTGCAGCCTGCAATAACTCCAAATATCAAAGCATAAAAACACATTTTGTTGCCCGCATGCTTTGCCTTCTCGATGTCACCCTGTCCCAAATACTTTCCAACAAGTACAGAGCCTCCAGTAGCTATGCCTCCACAGAGAACAACTGCTAGGTTTTTAACTACAGACGCTATCGAGTTAGCTGCTACCATATCGGAGTTCACATGGCCAATAATTGCAGCCGTAGCGGTAAGAGCTCCTCCCCATACAATATAATTCCCCTGTACAGGCAGAGTATATTTTAAGAAATCTTTTAATAAATTTCGTTGAATGCCATCACGTACAGGCAAACGAAAACGAATGCCCCCCTTGGTTACGGAGTGAATCATACAACATACTAGTTCAATAATCCGTGCTAAAACCGTGGCAAGAGCTACTGCGGAAATGGCCAGTTCGGGTCTTGATGGGAATAAAATAAAAATGCAAAAGGCATTGAACAAAATGTTTAAGATCAAACATAAGGAGCTAATCCACGCACTGAGTTTTGCATTTTCCATACTTCTAATCACACTGAGATACATCTGCGATATTCCCATCACGAGATAAGAAAAGGAATTCATTTGTAAAAACTTAGAGCCATATTGAATCAGTTCAGTATCATTGGTGAATAAATACATAAGTGCCTCTGGAAGAAAGAAGGAAGTCAAAAAAAACAAAATGGAGATACAAAAGGAGAACATGCAAGCAATACTAAGAATGCGCTGTATGGTTGGTAAATCCTCCCTTCCCCAGTATTGCGCAGTCAGGATACTTGCCCCCGCTGACATCCCCATGTAAAACAATGTTAATGCAAAAGTAATTTGCCCTGCGAGTGATACGGCTGACATTGCAGATTGACTAATCATACCCAGCATAAATACACCAACGGATATCACGGTTGCTGATATTAAATTTTGTAATGCAATGGGAATGACGAGCATCATTAACTCTCGATTAAAATCACGATTGCTAGATCCTCTAAATTGTATACGGTTTCTCACCTATACCCTGTCCTCTCGTTGATTTCCACAATATAAGAATAGGATAGTATCATTGTTATTTCCATTAAAATTGGCTATAATTTTATAAAAATCGTATATATTCAAAGGATGATTTTGTTGATGACAAATTTAGAGGTGTTTTCTGATTTATCAGAACGTTTAAATTATAATATTCCTGATTTACCACTTTACGTAAGAAAGGGAAGCCTTCATCAATTTAACAATCATACAGCAGTAGCGCATTGGCATGTGGACGTGGAGTTTATCTACGTATTAAAAGGAGCGATGGATTTCTCTGTTAATGGAACTATCACTCGATTGCAGCAGGGAGATGGACTTTTTGTGAATAGCCAACGCTTGCATTTCGGTTATTCTCTTGCAGACCACAACGATTGTTTATTCCTTGTCATCGTCATTCATCCGTCTATCCTTGGTGTAAAGCCTTCATTTGTTCAAACATACTGGGGGGATAAGTTTAGTTTAATGATGGATGATTTTGTCGTGCTTACAAATCAGATTGATTGGCAGCAAAGAATATTACTTTCCATTCAAGAAATCTATCAGGAAATGCACAAGGACCATACTCCTCCCAATCCGCTTCGTCTGGCATCACAAGCTTTATCTTTGTGTGCTACTATAGGGGATCATTTGCAACCCATTTCTGGGCAATCTGGAGTATTGACACATGTTCAGGAAATGACTCGTTTCATTCATCAAAACTATGATCAAAAAATAACTCTTGAGGAGATCGCATCTGCAGGAGCTGTTTGCAGAAGCCGTTGCTGTACATTATTTAACAAATATGTGGGCCAGACGCCCAACAACTATGTCACTCAATATCGCCTTCAAAAAAGTTGCGAAATGTTAAAAGAAACACGAAGATCCATTAGTGAAATCGCACTTGCCTGCGGTTTTCAAAGTGCTAGCTATTTTTCGTCCATTTTCCATAAACAGATGGGTGTAGTTCCGCAAAATTATCGAAAACAAGTTTCGAATAACGATTCAACTTGAATGGAAGTAATACAAGCTATTTTGGAATAATATGGATTACAACAGTCTTTCAACTCAAATATTATTTTGTCAAAAGCGTAATATAGAAATTCAAACAATAAGGAGTACGGGCACTGCAACTCAAATGATAAAGAGCGGGGCAATCACACCATTGCCCCGCTCTTTTACAGAATACAATACCATTTGACAGACAAGGGTCACTGCAAATCCAGTATTTTTTGAATCGTGAGAAGAACACCATTTTCTTCGTTTGACTTAGTAATGAAGTTTGCTGCCTTTTTAGTATTTTCACAAGCATTACTCACTGCAAAGCTGTATTTCGCGATTGCCATGAGTTCCACATCATTCTCGCCGTCACCAAATGACATTGTTTCCTCAAATGTGACGCCCAACATTTCTTGCAGTTTCTTTACTGTCTCACCTTTATGCGTATGCAATGCCGTGATATCCAGCCATCTAGCTTCAGAATCAACAATATAAATTTGTCCACCCAACGTATTCTCAACATGTGCTCTTAATGCTGTACTTCGCCCCTCCGTGTCGAAGACCGTGATTTTGATAAAACGGCTATCTATGTTTGCAAAAGAGTCTGTTTTTAATACACGTTCATAGGAGCCTTTAACAACTTTATACATATCTTCTGAAATGGAAGAATGAACGTACGCAGCATCACTTGCACATACAATAAGCGTCATATTGTTGTCGAAGTCTTGAATTTGATCAATCGCCTGTAGAGCTAGATCCCGATCAATACTAAACTCTTTAACCACTTGGCCATCTTTTTTAATTCGAGCAGCACTGTCACCCAGTATCCAAACTCCCTTGCCATGTTCGTCAAACAATTTTTCAACACGTTCACATTGTTTACCTGTACATGCGACAAATGTGACTCCTTTTTGCTGCATCTCTGCATAAACTTTTTTGAAAAGTTCGACATCGTACTGACTTTTATTGTTCAGAAATGTTCCGTCTAGATCCGTGACTACAAGTTTAATCATACTTATGCCCTCCAGTTTTTTGCTTATCTTTTTTGTCCTTTTGATTGAAATGATCTACATGTTTCACTTGCATGTTTTCCACAAGAATTTGAATTTTTTGCGAATATACAATTGCGCTGATGATAAAATACGAATCTGTCAAAATGCATGTGGTCAATATAATTCCCACTAATATTCCCATGAGTATTCGCTTCCTGTGAAGTTCATAAAGGTCTTTTTTCAGATACTTTATAATGAATATTTAAAAAGTATCTAAAAAAATTCAAAACGAGTTGGTAACATGCTTATCTATGATCTCTCGCTACAAAACAAGATTAAAATATGTAACTGGTTTCATGTCAATAAATTATTTTCAGTACATCAGACTTTAGCGTGGAATGAAACGATTCGATAGGGGCATGATCAGTGGGTGTTCCTTTACGGGACATGCTCATGGTTATGCCTTTCCCTTTACTGCAGCTTGATAAGCCTGTGACGTATATACGCTTCCCTGAACGCTATGGAGCAGCATGCTTGTCTATTTTAGAAGTTGATTCAGCGTACCCACAACCAAGGACGTATCTTGCTTGTCCGCTATACTGTAAGCCACAATCTCCCCGTTGTACAGGTCTAGAATGCTAGAGAAGTACAATATCTTTCCGCCAAACGGTAAATTTTTCCCACAACAGTAGTCGTGCCTTTTTTAAGAATGTATATTCGTTTTTCTATATTTTCACGGTATATCCATTCAGGTTAATCCCAAAAAGAGACATACACATAATCCTTAGACGTGGCATAAAAGTAAAGATTTGCTTAACCCAAAAGAGCCCCTCAAGGCCTAAACGATAGGCTCAAGGAGCTTCTGATGTACAACATTATCCATTCTTCAGCAATCTGGTCGGCGAAAATCCTGCGCCATGACGCAGTTTCCGCTTTTCCAACCGTTTGTGCAGCGAACGGTTATACAGAACCTGAATGACAAAATACGAAATTATGCCCAGCACCACACCGAAAATAGACATGCCGATCAGGATGTGGAGGCCTCCGTGCAGTAAGTCTCTGAATACAGACCAGTTGCCGTGAAAAAGCTCCATAAAAGAATGCTCGTGAAGTCGACCGCCCCTGACATGTACCGGATAATGTGATGGATAAATCCAAGCTCCCAGTTGCTTGGCGAATGGCATCAGTACAATCGGCAAAAAGGTCAGCTTGCCGACAACGTTACCCACAATGGCCGCAGGCAGCGAACCACCGGACAGCCGAACAATCGGGTAAAACACGAGGTATACGAGAGAGGCCGTGGAAATTACGATCATCTCCAGACCAAAGCCAATGGCGAAGCCCAAAGAGATCTTTTTAACTCCACCAGGGGCGCGCAACAGCTTAATAAAATTCAGACGAATCGCCCGCCATATATTTTGAAACACATTGTATTTCTTCCTTGATTTATGAGGTTTGAGCCTTTTCGGATTGAACTTTATCAATAGGAGGACTCCTTCAACAGTACAAATTCAAGTTTAGGAATGAGTTCAAATAACTCCCCATCCTTACTTAGTCTATACTGTCATTATAACCCTCAGCGTTCGAAAAGCAATGCTATTCCGCCTGTTTCGCTATTTTAGAACACAATTCGCTTATTGACATCGCTGGATAGAGGTACAAGGTCCCAAATCTCAGCCGCGTATTGCTGGATTGTACAATCACTGGAGAACTTCCCGGAATGGGCCATATTTACAATAGCACGTCGTGTCCACTCCGAAGGATTGCGATACACCTGTTCAATATGAACCTGCGTATCTACATAAGCTGCAAAATCCTTAAGCACAAAGTATTCATCATTATGATCAATCAGAGATTGATAAATGGCCTCAAATTCCCGTTCATGCCGCGTAAAAGGTGCATCGTTCACCAGTTGATCCAGCACTTCACGCAATCTTTCATCACTGTTGGCTGTTTTGCGTGCCGAATACTGTCCATTCCGATAATAGTCTTCAATCTGATCTACCTTCAATCCAAAAATGAACATGTTGGCATCGCCTACCATTTCATGCATTTCAACATTAGCTCCGTCCAATGTACCCAGTGTGAGCGCGCCGTTCATCATAAATTTCATGTTCCCTGTGCCTGATGCTTCCTTGCCTGCCGTAGAAATCTGTTCACTGACATCCGCCGCAGGAATAATCAGCTCCGCCAGCGAGACCGAATAATTTTCAAGGAAAACGACTTTCAGCTTGTCCTTAACATCTACATCCCGATTGATCGTGTCCGCCACATTATTTATGAGCTTAATCGTCTGTTTAGCGAGAAAATAACCAGGGGCTGCTTTCGCGCCAAAAATAAATGTGCGTGGCGTAACATCCAGCGCAGGATTACTTTTGAGCTGGTTATATAGATGCATCACATGCAAAATATTGAGCAGTTGTCGCTTATATCCGTGCAACCGTTTGACCTGTACATCAAAAATGGAGGATGTATCCAGTCGTACGCCCTGTTTTGCAAACACATGCTCAGCAAGCCTGACCTTATTATTTCGCTTAATCACCTGAATCCGTTCTTGGAACGATTCGTCCCCACTGTAGCGAAGCAGGTCAATGAGTTCGCGTGGACGGGTTCTCCAACGTGTACCGATAGTCTCATCATACAAGCTTGCCAGCTCCGGGTTGGCATGCATCAGCCAGCGTCTATGAGCAATTCCGTTTGTTTTATTATTAAACCGGTCAGGATACAATTCATGAAAGGACTTCATCTCTCGTTCCTTCAAGATTTGCGTATGCAGTGCAGCTACCCCATTCACACTGTAGCTGCCGACGATGGCCAAATGAGCCATACGTATTTGTTCACCGTGAATAATCGCCATTTCACCAATTTTGATGTCCTGACCCGGATAACGCTCTAATAGCATAGCGCAATAACGTTTGTTCATTTCTTCAATGATCAAGTAAATCCGGGGGAGCAGCTCTCTCACCATGTTGACGGGCCATTGTTCCAGCGCCTCACTTAATATCGTATGATTCGTATATGAAACGGTCCGTGTCGTAATATCCCATGCTTCGTCCCACCCCAAGCCTTTCACGTCCATCAAAATACGCATCAGTTCCGGTATAACCAGCGTCGGATGGGTATCGTTAATGTGCAGTGCTATTTTATCAGGCAATTGACTGTAAGGTAAACGAAGCTTCTCAAACGTACGCAAAATGCTCTGTAATCCGGCCGAGCAGAGGAAATACTGCTGCTTCAAGCGAAGCAGCTTACCCTCATAATTGGAATCATCCGGATAGAGAAATGCCGAGATGGACTCTACCGATCGATTGTAATCGAGAAAGCGGTAATATCCGCCCTCGCCTCGAATCGGTCCTCGAACGGGATCAAGCGCGGATTCCGCACTCCAAATCCGTAGCGTATTCACCTGCGCATGACCATAGCCGACCAGCGGAATATCGTAAGGGACGGCCCAGACCGTCTCGGCATCCTGTGTCTCGAACACAAGACGCCCCTCCTGTTCACGAGTTTCCACACGCCCCCAAAAATGAACCTCGACCTTTTTGTCAGGACGACGTTCCTCCCATACATTCCCTTTCTGTAGCCAGTAATCCGGCAGTTCCACCTGATTTCCGTCTACAATACGCTGCTCAAACAGGCCATATTTATATCGAATCCCGCAGCCATGCCCTGCATAGCCAAGGGATGCTAATGAGTCCATGAAGCAAGCCGCCAGACGGCCGAGACCCCCATTGCCTAGCCCTGCGTCTGCTTCCTGTTCCTCGATTTCCTCCAGATTCCATCCCAATTCCCCCAATGCCTGCCGAACCATATCCAATACGCCCAAATTCAGCAAATTACTACCCAATAGACGACCTATTAAAAATTCCAATGAAAAATAATAAATCTGCTTCACTTGTCCTTCTTTGTAGGCTTGGTTCGTTTCTGCCCAATTCTTGCCGACTTGTTCACGAATCATGCCGCCCAAAACCTTATATACGTCTTCCGACTGAGCCTCCTGCATCGGTTTACCCAGTCTTCCGACTAGTTGCTCTCGAAAGGCCTGCTTAAATGCTTCTTTATTGCTGAACAAAGTGGTACCTCCTGTTAATTCCGTTTTAATGGCTAAGTATGATCTTTTAAATCACGCTATTCTTGGCAATCACATAGGGAACTTTAATGTCTCCAATCAGAGTTCGATCTGGTGAAAGCTGTACATCCTTATCTAAAACCACATTCTGCACAACTGCGCCTTTACGGATGATGCATTTTTGCATAACAATCGAGTTGCTTACCCGCGCGCCTTCCTCTACTTGCACGCCACGAAAAAGAATGCTGTTCTCGACCTTCCCCCCAATGGTGCAGCCATTGGCAACAAGGGAATGATCCACCTCGGCGCTGTACGTATAACGCGTCGGAGCTTCATACTTGATTTTGGTATGCACCGGCTGATTCTGGAACAGGGCTTGATATTGCTCCTGATCCAGCAGTTTCATGCTATTTTTATAATAGCTCTCGATAGAATTAATAACTGCATGATAACCATCATAGCGATACGCGTAGATGCGCAGGCCACTTGGATTTTTCTGAATCGCATCGCGAAAGAAATGATTATCCTGATGAGCAATGCAATGCTTTACCTGATCCAGATACAAGCTTTTGTCCATCACAAACATTTCTAGATAAATATTATGATGATCCTGCTCCTGATGAATACCGGTCACTCGTCCGCTGTCGTCAATCTCCAGCCGTACACACGGTGCATGCTCAGTTTCGAGCTGGTGAATGGGTTTATATACGAGGGTGACATCCGCATTCTTTTCCAGATGATATCGGTATACATCCTCTAAATTAACCTTGTTGATATGCTGAGTTCCTGCATGTACAATGGTTTGCCCCGATGAGCGATGGAAAAAATCCAGATTATTGTGCACATGCTGCAAGTCCCCACGTGATGTGTCCGTCGGATCGTTCCAATCCGGTGGCAAAATAAACAACCCACCCCTTCTGCGGTCTAAATCCCATGGCCGACCTTCACCCAAATGATCCAGCAGCGAACGGTATTTGCGGCGGATAAACAGTGCAATATCCTGCATCCCTGCATGCATCATATTGGATAAGGTGAAATCAATGAGCCGATATCGACTAGCAAAGGGTACTGCTGCCCCGCACCGGAAATAAGTCAACTCCTTCAATTGATCCAATTCGTGATCCAGGTTGATCACTCCAATGAGCCGGCTCATAGCGGACACCGTCCTTATCCGAGTTATATTCGTGCGTGAAGCTGGCTTTCCTGATCGAACAAAATAATCTCGTCCAGGCTATCTTCAGGTCCAATGACTGCGTTGTCTTCAATAACCATGTTCTCATTCACGATGGCCCGGTGAATACGTACATTGCGTCCGATTTTTACATTCGGCATGATGACAGAATCAGTAATAACGCTCCCCTCACCGACTTCAACCCCATAAAACAGTACGGAGTGTCTTACTTCTCCATCCACCATGCAGCCTTCATTTACGATGCTGTTTTTCAGGATCGCCCGCTGGGTGATATACTGGGCAGGTTGATTGGGGCTGCGGGTATAGATGCGCCAGAACGGGTCATTCAGATCTAGCGGCGGGTCCTGAACCAGAAGATCCATATTAGACTCCCACAAGCTCTGAATGGTGCCCACATCCTTCCAGTACCCAGCAAACGGGTATGCATACAGCGACCGGCCATGCTGAAGCAATAGCGGAATGATGTCTTTACCAAAATCATGTGAAGATTCAGAATCACTTGCGCTTTCCAGTAAGTAGTGACGCAACACATCCCATTTGAATAAATAAATACCCATAGAGGCCAATGTGCTTTTCGGCTGTTCAGGCTTCTCCTCAAAGTCGTATATCTTCAGGTCCTCATCGGCGTTCAGTATCCCAAATCGTTGGGCCTCCTGAATCGTGACATTGATAACAGAAATGGTGCAATCGGCTCCCTTTTCCTTGTGATAGTGGAGCATTCGACTGTAATCCATTTTATAAATGTGATCCCCTGACAGAATGAGCACATGCTCCGGGTCATACTGATCCAGGAAATGCAGGTTCCGATAAATCGCATCCGCTGTCCCACGGTACCAATTGTTTCCATTCTCTTTTTCGTGCGGTGGTAAAACGAAAACTCCTCCATCCAGGCGATCCAAGTCCCAGTCGCTGCCTACGCCGATATAGGAGTGAAGCACCAACGGCTCATATTGGGTCAATACGCCCACGGTGTCTATTCCCGAATGAGAGCAATTGCTGAGAGGGAAATCAATAATACGATAAGTTCCTCCAAAAAATACTGCCGGTTTGGCCAGTGTGCGGGTTAGTCCTTTGAGTCTTTTGCCTTGTCCGCCGGCGAGCAGCATGGCAACCACTTCCTTCTTTCTCATAACAAAGACCTCCCTGTCATGTGCGTCTGAAGCAATTGTGGCAGGATATTTGATAATATCCATTAAACGTGAAAAGACAGTCGTAATCGTTTCATTACCAATGGAACGGGTAAGATGTGATGGAAAGGGTAAATCATAGTTATGCGGAACGAGTGCAAGGAATCACTAAATCGTAAAATCCCGTTCATCATTTCACATTTTGGATGCTTTTTAGGCATTAGCGTATGACAACATGATCATAAGGAGGCGTTATTGATGAAGAATAAAAAATGGGTAGTAGCAGCATTGGGAATGGGTGTTACGTATCTGATGAAAAATAAAGGAGCACGTGATAAGGTGTTGAATAAGGTACAGACGATGGTCAACCGTGCAAAAACATCTGCAAAATCTTAATCGTAAATTTTAAAGCCAGAAACAAACGAGCCTCTCTGAAAAATTGTTCAGGGAGGCTCTGCTCTGACGCTACTCAGCAACCACGAACAATGCACAACACATCGGTTCGAGGCTGAATCATTAGACGTTCAGGCATTCTCTTTTTGCTCTTCTACTTCCATGATATGTTCGATGGTAAAGGTTCGATGCGTGCATTCGGAGGAACGGTACGCTTCTAGAAGACCCGAGGTACGAATGTTCTCTTTACTCACCTTCTTGAAGGTATGAGTAATCTCTACTTTGCCCTTGAAAGGGAAAAAGGACAGACCTACTGTCTGGTCCGATAACCACTCAGCCCGAACCCGTCCGCTTTCATGACGAACAGCCGGGAAGCTCAAACCTTCAGCAAACCATTCATAATCTGCTGTAGGAGTACCCGGCTCTCGGCTGCATAAAAACAGACTCAATTCGTCGCAAAATAACATTCTCCGTACATCCGTCCGCACTTGATGTTCGAAGGTTACACCGCATGCCAACTCCTGTCTTAGCCTCTGGCGACGCTGTTCCTCTGCCTCTTGATAAGCATGCGTAATCTGCTTGTCCTGAGCTTTTTCATGCTCGGTCCGTCCGACGAGCTCCTTGTACATCAAGCTGCACAGCAACGCCGCATACGCATTCTCTTGCTCGACTTCATCAATCCCGAGACGATAAAAAACAAAACGTGGACTAAGCGGAAAATCGATAAACGTATAAGGTGCTGACACATAATCATTCCAGAAAGGAGCAGCGTCCAGCCTAATCCAACCCCGGTCATGCTCCCTCGCTGCATATATAAAATCCTGTCTATGACGTCTATTTTTAAAGGCACTGTCTTCCCACTGTGAAGCCAACTCACCTGAAATACGAGCATGGTCATGCTGCGTCGTCATGATATAAGCTTGATCCGTTTCATAAATAACCATATGCTATCCCCTTCCGTTAGGCGTCTATCTGATATGTGTACAAACTTTCTGATCGAAGGCCATGGTTATGTTTACCTTCATTCATTATATCAGGATAAGGGTAAAAAGGCAGTGAAGTTTTCTCCATCCTTACTTTCAATTACCCCTTAGATTCTTCAGCCGAAACTGCTGCGGAGTCATTCCTTCCAGTTCACGGAACACCTTGTTAAAATGCTTGGCATTGTCAAAGCCCACAGTAGCCGCAATTTCATAAATCTTGCCCTCTTGACGCCCTAGCAGCTTTTTGGCTTCTGCAATGCGCAGCCTTTTTAAATATTGAACAAAACTAAGACCTGTATAGGCTTTGAACGCCTGACTAAAATACGTATAATTCAAGGATACTACATTAGATACTACCGCCATGTTCAAATCCTCGCTGAAATGAGCATGGATGTACTGGATTGCTCTCGTCAAGCTGCCGCTTCTATCGGCAATCGCACTAGTAGCGTCCATTCTTCCAGTCAGTTTATCTATCGCCCCGCTATTCACACAATCGTTTAATAGAGAGTTCCTTTGCTGTAATTCTTCGTTCAAAACTGCCAACGCACTGAACAGTTCCTCTCGCACAATCGGCTTCAGCAAATACTCCCGCGCTCCGCAACGAATCGCTTCGCGCGCATACTGGAACTCGTCATATCCACTGAGAATGATTACTAAAGGTCTGTCTCTTGGCTCCAGCTTGCGAATATGCTGCATCAGCATAATTCCATCCATAACAGGCATACGGATATCCGTTATCACCAACTCGGGTGAAAACTCCTTTACATGCTGCCAGGCTTCGCCTCCGTCCTTGACCAGCACGTATTCATAGAGATCGGAATACTCCCGTTCGATCATAGCTTGAAGCCCCATTCGAATGTTCTTCTCGTCATCTGCAATCAACAGCTTAGTCGTCATGGTTCGCCCCCCTCGTGATGTGACGTCTAGGCAAAATCAGGGTTACTGTCGTCGATTGTCCAGGAATGCTGGCCAGTTTTACGCCAAACCCTAGGCCATACTGCATACTCAAACGGCGATGCACATTATACAAACCGATCCCCCTATTTATCCCGGGCTCGTGGGAACCCATATCCGTCTGTTCCAGACCAGCCATGATGGCGTTTTTTCTTTCTTCAGACATCCCCACTCCATTATCCTGTATACGCAGTTCAACGATATCTTGCTTGGAGAAGGCTTCAATGTTGATGCGCAGCGGGCTTTGTAATGCACTCCAACCGTGCTTTATCGCATTTTCGACTACAGGCTGCAGCGACATTTTCAGTATTTCCAGTTCCATAAACGTCGACGACAGGCGAATGTCCAGTGCAATTTGGTTATCATGGCGGATGTTCATAATGGCTACATAATGCTGAATATGCCGAATTTCATCCCGCAAAGAAACACACGGCCCAGACCATTGGAGATTATAGCGCATCATCGAACCAAGGGAGGTGAGCGCATCCGACAGCGGATACTGTCGCTCGATCTCCGCCATCATTTTTAGATTTTCCAATGTATTATAGAGAAAATGGGAATCAATCTGATGTTTGAGTCCTTGTAGCTCGGCCTCCTGAGCAGCGGCCTGCTTCTGTACAGCCTCAGCAATGAGCACGTTAATCCGACTTAGTAAACTGCGAAAATATAGTGCCAGCTCCGCAACTTCTCCCCGCCCATATACCGGGATTGTAAGCTGAAAGTCGCCCTCCTGCTGTACTTTTTTCATAGATTCACGCAGTGTATGCAGCTGCTTGAGAATAAGGGCGTGCAAGGTATAAGAAATGACGGACATTAGCAATATCAATATACAAATAATGAGCAGCATGGCATTGCGTTTTTGACGAAGGTCACCCAGCGGACCGTCCAGCGCCACTACATTTAGCAGATAGGCATCTAGTCCTTCTATATAACGGTACAAACCAAGATAGGGCTTATTTCCAAAGGTAAAGTCAAAAGCACCACCCTGTCCCTGAACGCGGGACTGTAACAGATGGTGCACATGGG
Source organism: Paenibacillus polymyxa (assembly GCF_015710975.1). Classification (NCBI taxonomy): domain Bacteria; kingdom Bacillati; phylum Bacillota; class Bacilli; order Caryophanales; family Paenibacillaceae; genus Paenibacillus; species Paenibacillus polymyxa. The sequence goes on from NZ_CP049783.1 coordinate 5,367,474, forward strand.
ACAGAGGGATCGGAATGGGATCAGGTTGAAAGGAAGCTGTAGCTATATCGGTAGAAGACACTGATTTTCCACCGTTCAGGATGAACATTTGCCATGCATAATCACGTGGTACGGTTCCGAATACTCTAGGTGAAAAGAGCTCCAGCCTCATGTTGATTTCCACTAAGCCTGCGTGTTTTCCCCCGCTAGCCTGAATTTCACGCAGTAATGCCATATACCGTACCGCTTCACTTTCCTGCCCTGCTTGCCCCAGCAATAAGCTCTTAGGTCCCTTGTATATATCCCACCATATTTTTCCTTGCTGATGTTGAGCTGTTGTCAGCCAGGAAGCTTTGGGCAGGCGTGATTCATTGAAAATCATGGGCCATATTTCATGTACCTGGGGATTACTCGTATACAGCCGGATATTCTCTACGTTGGGATTGCTGTATAGCAAGTGCTGTAAATTGGGAAACACATTTAAGTTGAATTGAACCAATTCATCGCTACTTATTTCACGTTCCTCGGTTAGATAACGAAGTACGTTGCGATCTGAAATCGCAAGCTGTGCGGTCCGCTCCATAATTTCCATATTGCTGTGAATCTGGGCCAGCTCTGTATCCAGTACATACTGATTTTGTACGGTAATGTCATGCATGGTGTTCTCGTACAATTGATGAAAGGTATATAGCGAGAACAATACCACCGGGATTAAAATGACGCCGATATAAGCGACAATGAGCTTGACTTGAAGGGAGCAACCGCCTAGCCGATCGGCCGTATCCGTCAGCCACTGCCATATATGGCGGCGCAGCAGGCTCTTCAGCTGTGAACGTACACGGCCTGACATGAAATCACATCCTTAACATTCAATAGATAAATGATTGAGCGAGATCATTTTGTGAACTGTTCCATTTTTTTGAGGTTTTCCTCATAGGCTTTTTGTTGATAAGCCATTACTTTGTCATAGCCTGCTTTTCTGCGGTCTTCCAAAAAGCGGGCAAACAGCTGATCGAACTCCTCATCCGAGGAAGCTAGCAGCAGCTTCGGTAATGCCTTTCCCCAAATTTTGTCTATCTGGCCTGAAGCAATGCCTTCTGCCGAGGTTCCGGTCGGTTTGATATTTTCATATTGGGAGAAGCTGTGGGTCTTGCCTTTCGTCCAATCTTCCGGCTGCTTATACGGCTCGACGCTGGGCGGCGCCCACTGCAAACTCATATTTGTATCCATCAGCATCCAGAAGGTGGAGGAGGCGCCATACTTTTTGTCAAAAGCAGAGCGATCCTTGTTCAGCAGCTCCAGTACCTCTGGCTTGAAGGCTGGCTTACCGTTAACTGTGTCCCACAACTTTCCCTGCTCCCCCAGATACAGATCACGGTTCCCTTCCTCACTAATCAGATAAGTCAGAAATTCAATAGCCCGCTCCTTGTCTTTCACATCCTTCGAAATAAGTGTCACTGTCCATCCGGAAATGCCTGGCCCGGCCAGCGTCGGCGGGTCCAGCTTACTGTTGGAAGGTCCATCCACTGCAATGTAGACGGAGTTGGGATCTTTCGCATGCAATGTCACCTGTTGTGTAGCAAAATCAGACCGCTGATATAGCATGGCAAAATACCGTCCTTGTGCCACCTTTTCTTCCATTTGCGGACGTTTGTCGATAAATACGTCCTTGGCGATCAGGCCCTGCTCATTGGCTTGGCGGAATGTTTTGAGCCAGCGAATGTACTCTTCGTCCGAACGACGGTCATACAGTTTTCCGCCCTTCTCGTGAGGAATGGCAAGAAAGTTAAGTAAATAGTCTTCAAAAGAATAATTTCCGTTATCCGTAAATTCGTGGAACCCTATCGGGATCAGCGGCTGACCGTTCACCTCCGGAAATTTCTCTTTCGCCTTTTGAAGCGCTTTCAAAAATCCTTCCGGTGTTCTCATATCCGGCTTGCCAATCGCCTCATACATATCCTTCCGAACCATAAACGTCTGATTGGAGACAAAATTTTGGCCGTATTTTTGGTAGTCCTGCGGTGAAGAGGACGCGTTGGGATACCCATATACATTCCCGTCTGTTTGACGATACCAGGACATTTTGGCCGGGTCAGCCATTTTAATCAGATACGGATCGTATTTCTCGGCCAGCTTGTTAAGCGGGAGAACCATCTTGCCCTCGATCATTTTTTTGACCGCATCTTCCCCCCAACCAAGCGTGACAAAATCAGGCAGCTTACCGGAGGCGAGCATGGTATTCAGCTTTTCATTTTCATTCCCAGCAGGTACGATAAAATTGACACTGACTCCAGTCTTTTGCGTCACATACTTCGAAGTCATATCCGTCCCCCACTTGTTCGGGAACCAGGAAAAATTTAAATACCAGTCAAACGTAATCGGCTCTGTATCGGCCTTCCAGCCTGGCGCATCTGCCGAAGCCTTAGTCTTCTCGTCCTTCAATTCCGTGACAGCGCCACTTCCACCGGATGTACATCCCACGAGCGTTCCTACCAGTAGAACAACAGCTAACAGCCCCTTCTGCCATTTGCGAATGTTCATCATAAATCTCCCCTTTGGATGATATGCTAGCCCTTAACCGAGCCGATCATTAGCCCTTTGACAAAATATTTTTGCAGAAATGGATATACAAGTACAATCGGCAACGTTGTTATGACCATCGTCGCCAGCTTGATGGACTGCGAAGTAACGGACTGGGCGACAATCCCGGGTGCGGCAGACATCATTTGATTAGAGCTGGATTGGGCAACAACCCGGTACAAATACGTCTGAATCGGCTGAAGATCCGTATTATTGATATAGATCATTCCTGTAAAATAATCGTTCCACTGGTACACCCCATGAAACAACGAAATGGTCGCTACTACAGGCATCGATACAGGAAGTACGATCCGGCAGAAGATGCTGAAGTCGTTAGCACCGTCTATTTTCGCCGCCTCCTCCAACGCATCCGGCAGCTCCCGGAAAAAAGCCATAAAAATAATAAGGTCAAAAAAGCTGAACATTGCAGGAATGATGTACACCCAAAAGCTGTCCAGCAGCCCAAGATCACGGATCAGCAAATACGTAGGAATCAAACCTCCACCGAAAAATAGGGTAATGGTGCCGATCAGCATATACAGCTTACGCCCGATCAGCTCTCTACGGGAATATGCATATGCAATCATTGCGGTAAAAAACACATGTACAATCGTACCAATTAGCGTCTTGGCAACCGTTACTCCCATCGCAGTCATGATGCCGCTGTTGGCAAAAACAGCCTGATAGCTATCCAGACTAAAGAGTCTCGGCCACCAGTAAATGCCGCCTCGCATTGCGTCAGCTCCTTCGTTAAAGGAGTTCACCAGCACATACCACACGGGATATAAGGTCACAAAACAAATAACCAGCATGAAGATGTTGTTGAAGAAATCGAATATCGCTTCGCCTGCTGTTCTGCGTCGCAATAACTGCATACATCCGTCCTCCTTCAAAATAGAGAGGTATTATTCATCCGTTTGGTCACCGAATTGGCTATCAGCAGCAAAATGAGAGCAAGAACTGATTTTAGCAATCCCACCGCAGTAGAATACGAGAAGCGTCCCTGCTGAATGCCCACTTGATATACATAAATATCAACTACATTACTTGCACTTTCATTTAGCGAGTTACGCAGGACAAGAATTTGATCAAAGTTGGAGTTCAATATGCCGCTAACCGCTAAAATAAACAAAATGGATATTGTACCCTTGATCGCAGGAAGTGTGACGTACCACATTTTCTGAAACCGTCCCGCTCCGTCAATGGTGGCTGCTTCGTACATGTCCGTAGATACGCCCGCCATGGCTGCCAAATAAATAATAGCTGACCATCCAAGCTCCTTCCAAATATCCGAGCTGACGACGATAGTCCAAAAATAGCCTGGCTCCGCTAAATAACTAATCGGCTGGTCGATCCAGCCCCAAGCCAGCAACAGTTGATTGATCATCCCGGTATCTGCCAGCCATGTGGTTAAAATTCCGCCAAGAATGACCCATGATAGAAAGTGAGGAAGGTACGAAATGGTCTGAATGGATTTTTTAAACCGCGTAGACCGGATTTCATTTAGAAACAGAGCAAACACAATAGGTAACGGGAACCCGATTGCCAGCTTGAGCAGGCTAATGCCCAGTGTATTTTTGACAATATACCAGAAGCTATCATCCTCTAAGAAGGCACGAAAATGTTCTAACCCCGCCCATGGTGCGCTTGATATAGTACCAATAATGTCAAAATGTTTGAAAGCAATCAAAATGCCGTACATCGGAATGTAATGGAAAATAATCATCCATACCACTCCAAGCAGTGCCATGGTCTGCAAATGTCTTTGTTGAGCCCATCTGCGCGCTAGTGATGTCCCCTTCCTCGATCGAACCGACGGCTGTGGCTGTGGATTTTTCCATCCTGTACTCATGCAGAAGACCTCCCTTCTTTTTTTGTAAGCACTTACATCCATTATTTTAGGGGCTTCTGCTTTTAATGAGTAGTACTGGATTTTTTGATTTTGGTGTCTAAAGTTCAGGTGAAGATAGGACAATACGCAAAAAAATTATTCCAGCCCTTGGATTTTCTATTTCTATTAATTTACGAAAAAGACTATCAGATGGTACGATAAGACTATATAGAATTCCAATCATTACCTATGGGCCTAGATCAGGAGGATTAAGAATGGAAGAATTAGTTCGTTCGATTCAGAAACAGGTTCGGATTAAAAGGTTTGCCTGCTGGGCAGGGTTCTTCATGTTTGGCCTGTGTACTTTAGTCGGCGTGGCAGCTCAGGAATGGTTTATGACCCTCCTGGGGCTCGGGATGACAGTCCTATCGATTTATGGATTGACCATGCTACGCGGTATGACAAAGTTAAGTAAAGAGTATCAGCCAGGAAAGGGCTATGGTTATTATCGCCGTACGGCACAACAAAAGCTGCGTTATTTGACTTGGGGACAGTGGTTACTCGGCGGCTTTATCGTTTTGATGTTCTTTATATACCACGTCCGCCTTAGTGCTTTTCTTATAGCTATCTTGGGGATCTTGACCATTCAATTCAGTATCAAAAAACGAATTAAAAATCATCAGGAGCCCGACGTCACAGAGTTGGATGAGTTTGTACGGATGGGGATTGTCTCTCCGCATGAGCAAACTATTGGAGTGTATAAAGATTTCCTACACCTTAGCCATACGTTTCAGGGTAACCAAATTGTTATCGTTACTGACAAACGGCTGATATCTGTGTTTGTAGAGGAACAAGGACGTGCGTTGAAAACAGAAATACTACTTTCAGGTATAAACAAAGTACGCGCCATCGGTACGGGTTTTCAGGGTCAAGGTTTATTACTGTCTGTAAGCAACCGTGACCATAACGAGCTTCACATTCATATGGTCGGGAAAAGCATTTACTTTTCGCCAGAGCAATTCGTGGGCTGCTTGCTACGAGCACTGGACGCAGCATTAAAAATTGGATCATACAGTACAGAAGAAACATTCCCCGCTTACCAACAGACAAGGATTTCATTGCATCCATTAGAACAAGGTTTGTTGCACAAGCCTACAACCGCTTAAATATTCCTCATAAAAAACGCTAAATAGCAAGCAAGCTCTGATCTTCATGAGCTTACTTGCTATTTGGTTAATCAAAACATCCTACTTTTTACCATTCTCACTTATTAATGATTGGCTCCATGATAAAACACGGTGATGAGATCATGACTAGTTACAAACACCAGCAAACTAAACAGACTGAGCGACAACGGGCGTGAAATCAATTTTTTCATCCTTTAACACTCCTTTTAGAATAGTTATATATTGGTCTTGCTGTGTTGCCGTAGCTTGGGATCTGAAAATCTCAAATATAGCAGTACATTTCCTAAACTCATGCTCATGTTCCATACCCAGAGTATCGGACAGCTTGAGAGATTGCAGGATATAGCCCAACGCAACCCTAAACTGCCGCAGTTTTATATAATAAAGAGCCAACTGATAGCAGAAGCGAAAATAATATGAAACATTCACAGGCTCTTCAAAATATTTAAAATCCTCAATTTGTTCGGCAAATGATTCAAGCACGCGCTCCAAAGGATAGTCGTGTCTGGTCGCTCCCTCAACAATGGAAAGAAGTCCTGGTAACAGCTCTTCCGGATTGTCACGAAGAAATTGAACGTATTCCTGCAACATTTCGGAACGACCTGACAAAATATCAAGAGCATATAAATTAGCTCTCGCAGCATGGCGATAATAATCCACTTCTGCTTCTCCATATGGATCGAGACCATTAAACCAGCCTAACTCTGCATATTTTTCAATGCAGTCTCGGGCGGCCTCATACTTGCCCTGTTTTTGGAAGGCCATGCCTTTCATAAGATGACTGTAGCCGTAATAGTAGACTAACGGCCGTTTGGTATGTATCGGTTGTATAGGTTTCTTGAATGCTTTGTAGAGCTGCCACTCTTGATACTTCTGGTTGACGTGGTAATACAGCTGATCGCATAAAGCGATCATATGGGTACCATCCATAAACGAAAAGGACAGCTTAATCATGTTAACAAGTGTGTCTAGATCTGTGATGTCGGAGTGAACAAGATCATCCACCCTCCCCACCTCCTTGTCCGACTTTTGTACTCATCAAACAAACCATGATCTATATCTCAATCAAAAATAACTTAATTACGTATTTATAACGTAATTAAGTTATATCATGAAATCAAACATATGACAAGGAAAATTATAAAATATTCCAGTTTTCAAAATGTAGATCCTATAGAGCATTCATTTGTTCAGTTCCATATGAAGCAACGGAAATGCCCGGCCTGATCCATCCAGCGCAGATCGTCCTGTTTGTTTAAAGCCATAATGTCTATAGAAAGCATGCGCCTTCTCGTTTTGCTCATTCACATCTACTTTGAGGTGCGTCCCTTTTATTTTTTCAGCATGCTTGATAAGTCGGCTGCCTGTGCCCTGTCCATGCCGTTCTGGGTCGACAAACAGCATCTCTATTTTCTGCCCGTCCAGCCCGATAAAACCCGTCGGCTCCTGAAGTTCAGTACATTCTACCCAAACCTCAATTTCTCTAAAAGCGCCGTTACTTACGATGTGATGGTAAAATTGAATGTCCTCTTCAGACAAAAATGTGTGCGTTTGGCGTACTGCCCGAAGCCAAATATCTACGAGTTGATCATGATTTTCTTCTCGATAAGCAATAATGTCATGTGGCACTGTATTTCCCCCTTATGCGAATATCCGTATAGTATGGTTTGCAGTAAGTCTAACATGTGTATTTAGCAGCATTCAAACACAAAAAGGAGGCGGATTCTTCCGCCTCCTTTAGGTTACAACCCCTTTACAACGTAACGCCATTTTTGAAAATAGCAAGCTCCCTGAAATTGTTTTTCTCATTATTCACCCAGGTTCCACTGGCTACATCAATAATGTAATCGACAAAGTTGCGTAGCGCCTCTTCCATACTGACATCCTCCACCAGTGAACCAGCGTTATAGTCAATCCAGTGAGGTTTAGCCTTATATAACGGCGAGTTGGTCGACACCTTCATCGTCGGAACGAAGGAGCCAAAAGGCGTGCCACGCCCGGTTGTGAATATGACGAGCTGACAGCCCGCTGCAGCAAGAGCGGAAGAAGCAACCAGATCATTCCCCGGCGCACTGAGCAGATTAAGTCCCTTGGTCTTGAGACGCTCTCCGTACTGAATGACATCGGTGACCGTGGAGGACCCGGATTTTTGCGTACAGCCCAGTGATTTATCCTCCAGTGTCGTGATGCCGCCTGCTTTATTGCCTGGTGACGGATTTTCGTATACTGGCTGCTTATAATCCAGAAAATATTGTTTGAAATCGTTAATCAAATGTACGATCTTATCAAATACTTGCTCATCGGCAGCGCGCTCCATTAAAATCGTCTCCGCGCCGAACATTTCGGGTACCTCCGTCAGTACGGTCGTTCCACCCTGTGCTGCCATATAATCCGACAATCGTCCAAGCAGTGGATTGGCAGTAATACCCGACAGACCGTCAGATCCACCGCATTTCAAGCCGATGTTCAGATCAGACAAAGGTACAGGCTCCCGTCGATCTTCTTGCACAGCTGCAAAAATTTCATGGAGCAGCTTTACCCCTTCCTCCACTTCATCCGACACCTCCTGGGAAAGCAAAAATTTCACCCGCTCCGCGTCATATTCCCCGATGGCTTCTTTAAATTCTTTCATTTCATTGTTCTCACAGCCCAAACCAAGTACTAGTACGCCACCTGCATTCGCGTGTTTCACTGCATCAATCAAAATCGTGCGCGTATGTGCATGGTCGTCGCCCAACTGAGAACATCCATAGTTATGCTTGAGCACAAGTGCATTTTCAAAAGGTGAGATATCTCCCACTTCCTGCTTGAAGCGGTTTAAAATGAGTTCGGCAATTCCGTTCACACAGCCTACCGTCGGCACAATCCACAACTCATTGCGAATCCCTACACGACCATCCTTGCGCCGAAATCCTTGAAACGTCCGACTCTCCTGTTCATAAATATGAGGAGCTGGCTTAGGCTTGTAAGTATATTCCTCCACACCTGTCAGATTCGTTTTCGTATTATGCGTATGCACATGTTGACCTGCCTGAATGGGCTGAATGGCATGACCGATGGGATATCCGTATTTCAGAACATGCCCACCTTCAGGGATGTCCTGCAACGCAATTTTGTGCCCACGCGCTACATCCTCCGCCAGCTCCACGCATTGTTCTTGTTGTGCTCCCCATGCCAGCGTCTCTCCCTGCTTGTAATCACGCAAAGCGACAGCCACGTTATCTTGATCATGAATTTGAATGAATTCCAGCATTCCAGTCTCCTCCTTGCTTATGCTCCGGGTACGCTGTTCCCGGTTAGAGAATCGAGCGTCTCCTTCATTCCTCTGCTTGTAATTTCATACACGTGCTGCGCCGTTTGTTCAGCCAGCCCTTCGATCTGATTCAGATCTTGACCCCACCATGTCTGTTTGCTGAGTACCTGCTCGGTCAATTGCTTCGCTCCAGCGAGAGATCCGTCATACGTACTCCACAGTTCGCCAAACGTGCTCAATACTTCCGCTTCGTCGGCCAATGCAATCGACTCGCCATTTCTGTCTCCCCGGTAAAATACGAGTAAGGATGCTAGCGAAAATACGATTTTGGCAGGCAACGCCTTACGCTGTGCCACATACTGTAGCAAGGATGGCAAGTTCCGTGTCTTGAACTTGGATACCGAATTCAATGCGATGCTCATGACATAATGACTTACATAGGGATTACGGAACCGTTCAATCACATCGTCGGCATATACATTCAATTCCGCTGCTGGCGAGTCCAGTGTCGGAATAATTTCTTCTCGAATCAACGACTGGATATATTCGCCCATAACCTTATGCTCGACCGCTTGCCCCACTGTATCCAGGCCATATAGATAGGCTACTGGGGTAAGCGCCGTATGTGCTCCATTCAAAATGCGCACCTTCCGTGTACGATATGGCGCCATATCGTCGACAATCAGTACATTCAATCCAGCCAAATGAGCAGGTAATTCTTCTTTAAGCCACTGTGGCCCTTCAATAACCCATAAATGATACTGCTCGCCCACAACAACCAAATCGTCCTTGTAACCCAATTCCGCTTGGATTTCATGAATCCGGTCTTTGGGATAACCAGGTACAATCCGATCCACCAAACTGTTGCAGAACGTATTCGCTTTCTCTAGCCATGCAATAAATTCGGCCCCAAGCTCCCATTGGTTCGCATATTTTAGCACGATTTCCTTGAGAGCGTCTCCATTACGGTCGATGAGTTCGCACGGAATAATGACCAGTCCCTTGCTTTGATCGCCCTTGAAAAATTGAAAGCGCTTGTACAGAAAGGCGGTCAGCTTGCCTGGAAAGCTTTTTTGCGGGCGATCTTCCAATTGATCCTCAGGTGTATAAGCGATCCCTGCCTCCGTTGTGTTTGAAACAATAAAGCGCAGCTCTGGCTTTTGGGATAATGCTTCATACTCCATGAATTCCGGGCCGTATGGATTAATACCACGAGTGACGCACTCCACAACGGTATGCTCTTTCATGGCTTTCCCGTCCTTAATTCCTTCAAGGATAACCGTATAGAGACCATCCTGTACGTTAAGCTTCTCCACAAGGCCTCCTGGCTGCGGTTGTACAATCACAACCCCTGTATTCCATTCTGCCAGCTTATTCATTTTGTCAATTTGCCAGTCTACAAAAGCACGCAGGAAGTTCCCTTCCCCGAATTGCAGTACCCTCTCGGGATGTGGTTCTGTAATGATAAAGCTTTTTCTGTTTAATTGGTCTAATTCATCTACATGTTTCATCTGGAGTAGCCTCCCACTAGTACCATAATGATTTCACCGTTATTTTATCACAATGCACACGTTAACAAAATAGTTTTATCAACATTTTTAGTTTAAAAAAATAATAATGACAATAATATGAACACGTTAACATATACGTTTATATAAAAATATGCAAGTATATTGTCCTTCTTGCGTTGTTTCGCACCTGTTCCAAGACGGTTAAGGCTAACTATTACCCTATCCCGAGACCTTGTTCATATATACATTTCAGCAGAATAGACGCAAGAAAGCACGGGCAGGATAACACTACTTACTAGGCAGGAGGAGCATCTATGAAGACAATCACAGATACTATTGTACAAGTTTTAGTTAATGCAGGGGTCAAGCGGATCTATGGCATCGTTGGAGATTCATTAAATAATATGGTGGATTCCATTCGCAGCAATGGTCAAATTGAATGGATTCATGTAAGGCACGAAGAAGTGGCTGCCTTTGCAGCTGGAGCAGATGCTGATCTTAGTGGCAGCATTGCCGTATGTGCCGGTAGTAGCGGCCCCGGGAATCTGCATCTGATTAACGGTTTATATGATTGCCACCGCAATCGAGTGCCTGTACTTGCTATTGCGGCTCATATTCCAAGTGATGAAATCGGAAGTGAATATTTTCAGGCTACACACCCTGAGCATCTTTTTGGAGAATGCAGTCACTTTTGTGAGGTAATTACGACACCGCGTCAAATTCCAAGAACAGTGACCATGGCTATTCAGGAGGCAGTTTCACGTTCAGGTGTTTCCGTCATTGTTCTTCCCGGTGACGTAGCAGCTTTGGAAGCGGAAAAGGTGCCCACTCCTGAACATGTCTATCACCCCACAGCACCTGTCGTCCATCCGTCCGCTTCTGAAATTTCACGGCTGGCTGAATATTTAAATAACGGTAAACGAATTACGCTGCTATGTGGCGCTGGTTGTGCTCAATCTCACGACTTGCTTATGCAGCTGTGCGACAAGCTAAAGTCTCCCATGGTATCCGCTCTGCGAGGCAAGGAATATCTGGAATATAACAACCCTTATTATGCTGGATTGACGGGGCTGATCGGGTATTCTTCCGGGTACCATGCCTTGATGGATTGTGACGTCCTGCTCATGCTCGGAACAGACTTTCCTTACAGACAATTTTATCCTGAAGATGCGATTGTCCTACAGGTAGATATAGACCCTTCCCATCTCGGCAGACGAACTCCGTTGACGTATGGTTTATGCGGGGATGTAAGGGCAACGTTGGAAATGCTGCTTCCTCATTTAACGTCGAAGCATGATACCAAGCATCTGGAAAAAACCGTCTCCCATTATGCCAAGGTACGCCAGGAACTGGACGATCTGGCGGTTGGTAAGCCAGGCCATATGCCGATCCATCCGCAATATCTCGCCAAGGTTATCAGTGATGCCGCCCAGGAAAATGCTATTTTCACTTGTGATGTCGGTACTCCCACAGTATGGGCAGCGCGTTATTTGCAAATGAACGGTCAGCGCCGACTTCTCGGTTCCTTCAATCATGGTACGATGGCAAATGCACTGCCGCAGGCGATCGGTGCGCAAGCCACTGAGCCTGACCGACAGGTGATTGCCCTCTCAGGCGATGGTGGACTCACGATGCTGATGGGCGACCTGCTCACCCTAAAACAGCATCAACTGCCTGTAAAAGTTATTGTTTTCAACAATGGCGCTCTCGGCTTTGTCGAGTTGGAAATGAAAGCAGCCGGATTCTTGGAAAACGGGACTGAACTGGTTAACCCTGATTTTGGTGCTGTAGCACAAGCCATGGGAATTAAGGGCATTCGGGTTGAAGATCCGACCATGCTGGAGGATGCCATTCAGCAAGCATTGGCTCATGACGGCCCTGTTGTGGTAGATGTGGTGGTGAACCGTCAGGAACTATCCATGCCACCTAAAATTAATCTTAAGCAAGCAGAGGGATTTACACTGTGGATGATGAAAGCCGTGCTGAACGGACGCGGAGACGAGATTGTTGAACTGGCTAAAACCAATCTCTTTCGTTAAATACATGACGAAGCAGTGCTCATTTCAACAAAAAAGGGGCAGGAACAGTGCTTGAGCATTGTTCCTGCCCCTTTGGGGCTTGCCTCTTTTACATAACAAAACTCAGCGTAGTCTGTCTGCCGTCGATTTCCGCTTCATGAGCGCGGTTTCCATAAATATAAGCTCGCCCTCATTGGACGGTGACTGAATTCGTTCCAGAATGCAAGCGGCTCCGCGCTCGCTAATCTGCTCAATCGGTCTTTTGACCGTCGTTAACGGTGGAGTCGTATACATTGAGAAGCCGATATCGTCAAACCCAATGATAGAGATATCCTCCGGTACTTTCAAGCCATTTTCAAATACCGCATTCATCGCACCAATAGCCATATCATCGTTAGAGCAAAACACCGCTGTCGGTGGTTCTTCCAAGGCAAGCAGTTGCTTCATTGCCAGACTTCCGCTTTCCGTATCATAGTGACCCTGCACAATATATTCGTGTCGGATCGGCTTACCACGATCAATTAATGCATTCATGAAACCCTCGCGGCGTTGCTGGGTCGACTTGAAGCCTTCTACCCCCTCGATGATCGCAATGCGTTCATGCCCGCTTTCAATGAGAAAGGAAACAGCTTCATAGGAGCCTTCCTTATCATTAGAAATCACATTTACAATCCCAGCCCCAGACACCTGCCGGTTCAGTACAACTAGCGGAATGCCTTGACCTAGCACATGATAAATAAAAGGGTTGTCCGCTTCGCTTTGACTCATCAGAATGATGCCATCAAAACGCTTGCGATGAATAGCAGAAAAATCAGCGTAATCGTCAATTCCTCGCACAAACAGATTGTAATCCACCCCAATGACGTTGTTAACTCCACGGATGGTGTCCGCAAAAAAACTGGAGCTGGTGCCTTCTGAAATACTGGTGAAAAACAGGCCTATCGTATGCGAGCGCTGGAGAACCAGGCTTTTAGCATTGTAATTTGGAATGTAATTGAGCTGCTCTGCCAACTCCATAATTTTGCGTTTCGTATCTTCTTTAATCAGCGGGCTGTTATTGAGCGCCCGGGAGACGGTTGTATGGGAAACATTAGCCAGTTTGGCAATGTCTTTAATAGTAGCTGCCATATACGTATCCTTTCCTTAGTAAGGCTCTAAAAAATTATATACTCACCATACCACAGGAGCCGCCCGGAAAAGAAGACCTTCACAAATTATACGCGGTTGTCCGCATGTCGACGCTGTAATTCTTGAACCATTTCTGCATGTCTGCTGTCCGTCAGTTTGTACATTTTACCGATTACTAGCATGGCCAATGCCAAGGCAACAGCCGGATAAAGACAAAGCAAGGCTTTGATTCCAAGCAGCGTTCCAGAGGATTGAATCACATTCGGTACATATCCTACAAGCGCCAGTCCAATACCCGATAGAAAGCCGGACAAGGATTGAGCCAATTTACGTGAAAAGTTAAATAGTGAGTAGGTAATCCCTTCCTTGCGCTCCCCGGATGACCATTCGCCGTAATCAATGATATCGGACACGAATGCCCAGGTAACCCCGTTGGGAATACTAATACCAATGAACGAAATACTCGCCAGAATTGTGAAAATATATACGTTGGAAGGCATCAAAAAGTTAATCGAATCGGCAATAACGCTAACTAGCATCCCTAAGATTGCTGTTTTACGTTTACCAAAACGCCGTACCAGTTTGGGCAGGAACAATACACCCAGCAGTGACGAACCGATAATAATAAAATTCATATACGCCATTAATTCTACATGTCCCAAATTATATTCGGCAAAATAGATCAACAGTGCGGACTTGATATTGTAAGCGGAAATGGTGAAAATCGTCATTAAAACGAGCACCAGCAAGGGTTTATTATTCGTAAAGGTGTGCACAATCACGCCTAAAGATAGCTTCTCTTTTGGCCCGGACTGGCTAATAATACGTTCTTTCGTTCCTCGGTAACATATGATGAAAGCGATCACACCAATGAATGACATGATCCCCATGACCACCGGATAGCCAACATGATGGTTAGGAAACAATAAAATAAGCGGCATGACCACGACACTGGTTACGAATAATGCACCTAGTGATCCCGCCTGACGGAAAGATGACAACGAAGCACGTTGCTGAGTATCCTGCGTAATGGCAGCACCCAACGAGCCGTATGGAATGTTTACAATAGAGTAACCAATCCCCCAGATCATATAGGACGCGTAGGCGTAAATGAGTTTGCCTGTGGGTGAAATATTCGGCGAAATAAAGGTAAGAACCGTAAGAATTGCTAGGATAACGCTTCCAACGACAAGAAAAGGTCTAAATTTTCCACGTGTACCGATATGTTTGCGATAATCAACAAAGGACCCTACAATGGGATCACAGACGGCGGCAAACAGCTTGCTGACCAAGAAAATGCCTGCGGCGGCTCCTGCAGAAACCCCTGCTACATCCGTAAAAAATTTCAGCAAATACAACTGCCCCAAATCAAACATGAATCCGTTTCCAAAGTCACCCATACCATACGAAATCTTTTCTTTCAGGCTAATATGCTCACCTGTCTTGTTGTCAGTTTGGACGCTCTCCTGCACGATAGGCACTCCCATACCTACACACTCCTCTACACTTGTAATTATTTTCACATACTCATTGATATCTATTTTGGTTTTTAATTGCTCTTGCCGGGAGTTGGGTACAAGCTCCTAGCAAGAGCTCCTTTTCTCTGATGTTAGTGAGTCCTCACTTTAGAATGTAGCGTCACTTACTATGAACAACCGTTGGGAAGTTAAAATATTGCTCGGCGTTATTGTAGCAAATATTTTGTACCATGGCTCCGAGCAGTTCCAGATCCTCAGGGGCCTTGCCCTGCTGAACCCACGTTCCGATTAAATCGCAAAGGATACGGCGGAAATATTCATGACGTGTGTAAGATAGAAAGCTGCGTGAATCCGTCAGCATGCCAATAAAGCGGGATAGCACTCCGTAATTAGCCAGCAGCTTCATCTGCTCCTGCATGCCTTCGATATGGTCATTAAACCACCAAGCGGTACCAAACTGGATTTTCCCTACTGTACCACCGGATTGGAAGCTGCCTGCGAGACTTGCCAATACTGGATAGTCAACCGAATTAAGCGAATACAAAATGGTTCTTGGCAATCCTCCTGCCAGTTCCTGTGCATCCAGCAATGCTGCCAGTGGACGAGCGAGGGAACCATCATTTACAGCATCGTAGCCTGTATCCGGTCCCAAACGACGGAACATCGCAGTGTTGTTGTTACGCAGCGCGTGAATATGGTACTGCATCGCCCAGCCGTGTTCTGCATACTGTTTGCCAAGGAAGACCAGCACGTACGACTTATATTTCGCCTCTTCCAAAGGAGTCACACGGCCTTCCTCCAGCCCCTTGCTGAATATGGCTGCTGCTTCCTCCGGTGTTGTTTCTTCAAAAACTACAGTATCCAGCGCATGATCAGATACCCGACCTCCGGCAGCATGAAAATGGCGCACCCGGCTTGCCAGCGCATTCAAAAATCCTTCAAACCCGGAAACGTCCAATCCGCTGACTTCACCCAATCGAGCCACCCATGGCTGGAAGGTTTCACGATTAATTTCCAAAGCTTTGTCGGGGCGGAAGCTTGGCAACACAGCTACTGGGAAATCGGTCAGCTTGCTGATTTGTTTGTGGTATTCGAGATGGTCGGTCGGATCATCCGTGGTGCACACGACAGTTACCTTCGAGTTCACAATCAGATCACGTGCCCCATAGCCCGGCCCCTGCAGCTTTTGGTTTACCTTTTCCCAAATCACAGGTGCGTTCTGTTCATTCAGCAACTCGTAGACACCAAAAAAGCGTTGAAGCTCCAAATGTGTCCAATGGTACAACGGGTTGCCGATCAATGTAGGTACAGTTTTGGCCCAGGCCAGAAACTTGTCATAATCTTCACCATCACCCGTGATCAATCGCTCCTCGACCCCATTGGCCCGCATAAGTCTCCACTTGTAATGATCACCGTACAACCAAGCTTCCGTAATATTCTTGAATTTTTTATTTTCATAAATTTCTTGTGGACTTAAATGACAATGATAGTCAATAATCGGCATATCCTTGGCATATTGATGATACAAGGTTTCAGCCGTTGGATTGCTCAACAAAAAGTTTTCGTCTAAAAACGTTTTGGTCATTACTTTCTCATCCCTTCTATAATCGTGTTTCTTAATTAATTGTTAACGTTAACAAAAATATTCGAGCTCTACTTACCTTTTAACAATTACATTCTCCATAACATAGAAATCCACGTGGTTATACAGGATGAAAAAGCTATAATATGATTTCTGTACATCCTATCACGCTGGATTACTTCACCTTAAATTTAATGTTTACGTTAACAACAATTACATTGTAACCGCTATCCTTTGTAGAGGAAAGTGATTTTTATCATGTGAGCGGATAAAAATGATCTGCCCCCATTTGAGGAGAACTGTTCTAAACCTTCTCGATGACTGAGACCATAAGAAAATTCCACAAATTTTAATTTCCGCGATAAATCAAACTTTGAAAACGTTTTATACGATTTTCTCTTTTTTTCTGAAAATTTCTTTCTTGAAAATACCAGTTATTGTATTATAATTGCAATATACATCCATTGATTTACATTGAAAGTATTTCATTAGTTTATTTCACACACGAGGAAGAAGAGGTGGTAGCATTGAGTACAAAAGTGCAAGCTGTTCAAACTAAAACTAAAACTAAAACCAAATCCGATACAAAAGGAGCCGACCTTGTTGTCGACTGTTTGATTAAGCAAGGGGTTACGCATATTTTTGGCATTCCAGGTGCCAAAATCGATTCTGTTTTTGATGTTCTTCAAGATCGGGGTCCAGAATTGATCGTATGCCGCCATGAACAAAATGCCGCCTTTATGGCAGCAGCGGTCGGTCGATTAACTGGTAAGCCGGGTGTATGCATTGTTACCTCGGGTCCAGGCGCGTCTAACTTGGCGACAGGACTTGTCACCGCGAATGCAGAAAGTGATCCTGTCGTCGCCATTGCAGGTGCAGTCCCAAGATCGGAACGCCTGAAACGCACACATCAATCTATGGATAATGCCGGACTATTCGAACCTATCACTAAATACAGTGTAGAAGTAGAACACCCTGATAATGTACCGGAAGCCATTGCTAATGCATTTCGGATTGCGACCTCAGCCCAGCCTGGAGCCACATTCGTCAGCCTGCCGCAGGACGTGTTGACTTCGTCATCCGAAGTAACAGTCATTGAGAAGGTTTCCCTTCCCCAGCTTGGGACTGCACCCGCCGAGCTCATCAAACAAGTCGCAGACCAAATCAGAAAAGCCAAACTGCCCGTACTTCTTCTCGGTATGAAAGCCAGCACGCCTGAAGCCACCGCAGCTATCCGTGCTCTTATTCGAGATACAGATCTGCCTGTTGTCGAAACCTTCCAGGCCGCTGGAGCCATCTCCCGTGAACTGGAAGACCACTATTTTGGAAGAGTGGGGCTGTTCCAAAATCAACCGGGTGATATGCTGCTTGGAGCCGCAGATTTGGTACTGACGATTGGCTATGATCCTATCGAATACGACCCAAAAAACTGGAACATCCCGGCAAATCGAACACTCATTCATCTGGATGACCATCAAGCCGATATTGATCATGATTATCAACCGGACTACGAGTTAATCGGGAACATAGGTCTGATTGTGAGTGGCCTCGCAGAAGAGTTGCCTACCTTAAAGCTACCTAAATCCTCCTGCGACCAATTGAATCGTCTACGCCATGATCTGAACGAGCAAGCAGCTGTTCCAGCCCACAAGCATGATTTTCTGATTCATCCATTACAATTTATTCGCACACTTCGCAGTCTGATTGATGATAACATCACAGTCACCTGTGATGTCGGTTCACACTACATTTGGATGGCACGGTATTTCCGTTCGTATGAACCGCGACGCCTGCTATTCAGCAACGGAATGCAGACGTTGGGCGTAGCACTGCCTTGGGGGATTGCCGCTACACTCGTCAACCCCGGTCAAAAAGTCGTGTCTATTTCTGGAGACGGAGGATTTCTGTTTTCATCCATGGAGCTCGAAACCGCTGTACGTCTTAACTCACCGCTAGTGCATATTGTATGGAGAGATGGTACCTATGACATGGTCGCCTTTCAACAACAGATTAAATACGGCAGAACGTCTGGCGTAAAATTTGGAGATGTCGATGTCGTGAAATATGCGGAAAGCTTTGGGGCCACTGGATTACGCGTCCACTCTCCTGAAGAACTGGAAAACGTATTGCAGCAAGCTCTTCATACGGATGGCCCTGTGGTCGTTGATATTCCGATTGATTATCAAGATAATATCCAGTTGGGACGCAAACTGCTACCAAATCAATTAAACTAACTTTTACCGAGACTTTCTCGTGACGGTTTCGTGACAATTAAAGAGCAACACGTTATTTTTTATAATTTTTTTGAGCTATTTGTGTTATTTACTGAAACATTACGTTTATTATTGAAAAAGAAAGAAAATGAATGCATACAATTACAAAAGGAAGTGTATTACCATGACCGTTGCAGGACTGGAAACCAAGCAAGAAACTGATCATGATATTTACCAAACGTCCACTATGCTTGCTCTATTAGATGGTCTTTATGATGGAGTTGTTGCCTTTGAGGAGCTGCAAAAGCACGGGGATTTCGGAATTGGTACCTTTGATCAACTGAATGGCGAGATGATCGCGTTCGATGGTGAATTTTATCACTTGCTTCCAGACGGTACGGCCCATCGCGTAAAACCGGAAGAAACTACTCCGTTTTCCACCGTCACCTTTTTCCGCGAAGATTTCACATATACTATTGACCATCCCATGCATCGTGAAGAGCTGGAAGCTTTGCTGCTAAAGCTGTTTCCAAGCCGTAATCTGTTCTATGCCTTCCGTATGGATGGCACTTTTCGTGAAGTAAAGACACGTACTGTGCCTCATCAAGTGAAGCCTTACAAACCATTTATCGAAGCAACCAAGTCACAGCCTACCTTTACTTTTAATGACGCTTCCGGCGTGATCACAGGCTTTTGGACACCTGCTTATGCCCAAGGGATTGGAGTAGCCGGATTTCATCTCCATTTTATTAATGATGAACGTACTGGAGGCGGGCATGTTTTTGATTTTGTTGTCGACAAGTGCACAATCCGTATTTGTCAAAAATCCAATCTACATCTTGTGCTGCCCGATACACCAGATTACTTGAAGGCTAATTTGTCCAGAGTAGACTTGGAGAAAGAAATCGCTGTTACTGAAGGTGCACAATAATTACGCATATAGCTCATCAAGGTACGGTCTCTTAGCTAGACAATAAAAAAGCAAAAGATCACAGTCAGAAAATGAGGCTACTGCTCTCTGACTGTGATCTTTTTATGTAGGCAATATATATACACAATGCCGCTTATGCTCTCACTCCGGCCTACTTATTCCTCGATCTGGTCTAACTTATCAGCATAATATTGAATGGCACGGGAGTACTCCTGTAATGTTATGTCTGCGGTCGTTTCAGCCAACTCCATGAGCAGCCCCTCCATGGCCTTCCCGTGTTCCCCCAGATTATATAACACCATAGCGTAGAATACCCGAAACGGTCTGTAATCCGGAAATTCATTCATTCCTGTGTCCAACCACGCTTTCGCCTTGGCGTAATCCCCTAATACACGATATGTACTGCTTAATCCTAGGATGGCTCCTCTCCTGGAATCTGCGGCTAGTGCCATACCTAGGCTTTTTTCATAAAAGGGAACCGCCTCCCTTTCCATGCCCAATACGTCGTGCGTCCAGGCTGTCTGATACCATAACTCCGCTTCTTTCGGCTCCTGCTCAAGGGCCTCTAATAAAAGCTCACGTGCTTCCATTGCCTGTCCTGTACGTCTTAGATCGCTGACTTTTGCAATCATTTGTTCCATGCTAATTCCCCACTTTTTTCTTGACTATTTCCTTGAGATACATGTTACCCGACATTTGAATACGATGTAAATGGAGATTCTCAAATATAATGAAGCGCACAAAAAGACTCTCCGCTTAGGAGAGTCGTTATAGTCCGTTGTTACGACTTATTTAACCTTCAACGATGCTGTACTCAATATTCCCGCTACACGTTGCGTGTCGAAAATACGGGAAAGCTCCTCCACTGCTGTCAAGTACAGCAGGCCGTTGCCCTCCATCTTAGGAGAATTGCCGAGTGGAATTGTGCGTTTGATGAGTTGGGCGTATAATTCCGGTTCGGTGAGATCACGCTCAAAGCTCGCATTCGCCAACTGCTTAATCAACGCCAATGCACCTGCTACGTGCGGAGTAGCCATCGATGTTCCGCTAAAGGTCGCATATTTCCCGCCCGGAACTGTGGACAAAATATCTTCTCCTGGTGCAACCAAATCCACCTCATTATTAGAATTACTGAACTCTGAGGCGTGTCTGTCAAAGTTGATAGCACCTACGCTGATCACTTCATTATAGCAGCCAGGGTAGCCGAGCTCGTCCGTTCTGTCGTCACCGTCTCCCTCATTTCCAGCTGCACAGATGACCAGGATTTGGCTGGCTACAGCCTTTTTTACTGCTTCATGAAGCTCAGGCACATCCTCAGGGCCACCAAGCGACATTGAGATGATGTCTGCCTTTTGCTCAATCGCATAATAGATACCTTGGATGATCCAGTCATATTGACCGGAGCCCTGCTTGTTTAGCACTTTGATGATGAGCAGATCTGCCTCTGGGGCGACACCTACGACACCATTCTCATTTTCCGCTGCCGCAATGGTTCCTGCCACATGTGTACCGTGACCGTTGTAATCCTTGAAAATTTCCGGATCACCTTCGTCATCATCCGTGAAATTGCGGCCACCAATAATGCGTGCCTTCAGATCCGGATGGTCCGCATCACAGCCCGTGTCCAGTACCGCCACCTTTACTCCTCGGCCTCGAGTCTGGTTCCATACCGCAGGTGCCTGGATCATCTCCACCCCTCGCGGTATTTCATTCACTTGTTGCTCCTGCTTGATCACTTGGTAAGGAATGATATGCACTTTACGTTCCATCTTATTCCCTCCTTCATGGATTCAATTGGAAACCATCCGTCTTTGAAACTTTGAAAACCTCTACTGCATTCGAGGTTACTATATTCTAGCAATTTTTGAAAAGTTTGAACATCCCAATTTGCTTATTTTTGCAAAAAAAAAACAGACATCAACCAAATCAATTGGGAAATGTCTGCTCTAGTCCCTCTATGAGCCTTAGATTGATTCCGCTTGTAGCTCAGCCTTAGATAACAACGATTTGTGCTGCCATTTCCGGCCTTTCCAGCGTAAATAGTGAAAAATACCTCGTACCCATTCATCGCATGCATGTGCTATCCACACACCCAGAACACCATATCCCATATGAATGCCTAGCACATATGCTAGCGGGATTTTGATCCCCCACATTGAAATAATGGCCATCATTAAGGGGAACTGAACATCTCCTGCTGCTCGCAGGGAGTTAATGACCACGTGATTGAACACACGGCCCGGCTCCAGCAATATACAGAACAACAAAATCGCTGCCCCTAATTGAATGATCGCTGGCTCGTCCGTAAAGATCGCCATCACTTCATATCGGAAAAAGGATACAGCCACGATCACAGCAATCGTAATGACTAGTGACCATTTCAGGCTTCGCAAAAGTTGATGATATGCTTTTTCCTTGTCTCCAGCTCCAATCAGGCGAGCCACAATAATTTCGGTTCCCTCGCCAACGGCCATTCCAAATACCATAAAAAAGTACACAATCGTATTCGTATAAAAATGAGTTGCAATCGCTGTTGTACCCATAAAGCTGACAAATCGGGTCACCATCATTTGACTAAGCTGATAAGAAAGCCATTCCAGTCCAGCAGGAATCCCAATTTTAAGGATCGCCACCAGCTTGCTCCATTGAAGCTGTACATAATATTGGATACGAATCGGCGCACTTACACGTTTGTACAGCAGGATAAAAATCCACACACATGCGACGACGCGGCTAATAACCGTTGAAATCGCTGCTCCCGCCACTCCCATTTGCGGCAGACCAAACCAGCCGTATATGAGCAATGCATTTCCCACAACATGCAATATATTCATGCCGATGCCTACGATCATCGTATCTTTGGTAAAACCATGCGAGCGAATGACCGGCCCTGCGGTTAGCATAAGGGCTTCCAAAAAAAGCGAACCCCCTGCCAGCATCATATAGATTTCTGCATTTTCCTTAATGGTCGGAGTAATATGATAGAAGGATAGTAAAAAATCCCGGCTCACGATAAACATCAAACTCAGCGCCAGGCCAAATACCAGATTAAAGGTTAGTGCCGATGCGGTAACACGGCTTGCGTCCACATGCTTTTGCGCACCTAATAACTGAGCAATGATCACACCTACTCCAAGACCAAGCAGATTGAAGAGTATAATCGTAAATTCAATTAACTGTCTGGATACACCGACAGCCGATACAACCTCATCTGAAACATGGCTAAGCATGAACGTATCCACGCTACCCATCAAAATATGAAATAGCATTTCTATGAAGATCGGCCAAGTAATCGCGAAAACCGTCATCGTTTTAACGGCCTGCGCTTGCTTGGAGCCACTTTCCTGCGACAATGACATACTTCTGTATTCCTCCCGCTTCCGTATGTAAATCCAAATTTACCCATACATTTTTTGATAACGCTTACTTATTGGTAAAAAATCATATGTTTTTTATCATTTTTATAATATTCCAAGCGGTCCTGCAATTGTCCTGTGTGGAATTCGAACTTGTGTCCGTCTGGATCTGTAAAATAGACTGATCTTTTATCCTGTTCATTTCGCTCCCGTCCGGGCAGAATAGGGACATTAAGAGTTTTCAGCTTGTTAAGCATACTTTCAAAATCCGCTTCCGCTACTGAAAATGCAATATGCGTGTAGGAATGATGAATTTCATTTCTAGGAATATCCTCTTCCACATTGAGAGCCAACCACATTCCCAGGCAATCCAGATAAGCCAGCTTGCGTCCTTTAACGAGCAGTTTTCCATCTAGTACATTTTGATAGAATTGTATAGACTTCTCCAAATTAGACACCGAAAAGCAAATGTGATTCCATCCTTGTATGCTCATGCTTCCTATTCCTTTCAACGAACCCTGTTCAGCCAGTAATTCCATGCTTCTGTATATTGGTCTAGATCTTCCGGATGATGGCGAATGCAGGTAGCTATACGAAAGTATAATCCCTGTAGCACTTCCCTGTTCAGCTCATATTCCCCTGTCATCTCTGGACTAAGCTTATCTACTGCCGGCAAAATGGTATCGATGGTCAGCCTATCCGGTGAAGAACAAAAGGCATATATCAAATCATACAGAGGTTCTCCCACCACTGGATCAGGGTCAATAATACCTGTCAATGTACCATTTTCGGCAAACACAAAATTATGTACTCCGAAATCGCCATGAAGCAAATATTTAATATTCCGTTGCGGTGATCCGGCCACAAGAGTGTGGATGAACCGATGATTTTCTAAGGGTAAGACGTCTTGTATAATCTTTTCGGATTCTTTCGTTCTGTGGAGCAAAAAATCTCTCCATTCCACAAACGGATGATCCGAATAACCATACTTGTGTTCCTCTCGAAGGGATTTGTAGTGTGCAATGACCTCTGTCGCCAGACTGAGCAGCAAATCACCCTTATTTCTTTCACTATATTGCCTAGTGAACCCTGGCTTGAACGCATATACCAAATAACGATGCAGGGAATCTACATAAATCACTCGAGATAGCTTCTCAATCTGTGCATAGGTAAGCAAAAATTCTGCCTCGGCTTTTACAATCGCGGGATCATTTTGCTTAATGACATATCGTGGTCTGGTACCGTCCATGACAACAACCACTTCACTCGAAGTTCCGCCAGTCAGCGGTTTGAGATTTTGCATATGGCTTTCAAGCACGCCTGCTTCATACAGCTCATTCAGGATAAATTGAATGTCCATGTAAAACCTCCCTATGCATCTGATCCATAAATAATACGACAAATAATGCGGCTGGCGCTTCGGATTGCTAATCTAGCCCACCTGTTCGCCAGCCATTCTTTTCTTACAAATATATTTTTTCACGCTCCGCATAGATTTCAAGCGCCCGCTCCATCTTATGGACATAGGCCTTATCCTGACTGGTACATAGAAAAGTGACATGTCCCTCCTGCAATTGGCCCGTTGTCAACGGAGCTGCCAGTAAATTACGCTCGGACAGCACCTGTTTCAAGCGTTTGACCGTTCCCTGGCTCCCGTCAATAAGCTGAATATGAGAAGGCAGCAGTTCTCTCAAAATTTCCTTATAGAATGGATAATGTGTACATCCCAATACGACCGTACCATAGACGTCTAAGTTAAACGAAGACAGCTTATGGTTAAAATAATTGAACAATTCCGTACGGTCAAAATTCAACTGTTCGCAATATTGTACGAGCTCCGGCAAAGGCAATGAATCCACACTTCCGTGATCGTCAACTCTGGATACCAGTGCTGCATAACCAGATTGTTTTAATGTCAACGGTGTCGCCAGCACCAGAACTCTTTTACCATTGGCTCGGTTCATCTCGACCGCTGGCTTCACGGCTGGTTCCATTCCGATAATCGGAAATTTATATTCCTTCCTTAGCTCCGCCACCGCGATACTTGTAGCCGTATTGCAGGCAATCACCAATGCCTTAATATCCTCTTTTAGAATCGTTTGCACCGAAGCCTTGACATAACCAAGCACCTCTTGGGGTGTTTTCGTTCCATAAGGAACATGAAGCGTATCCGCCATGTAAACAAAATTTTCGTTTGGCAAACGTCTTAGCGCCTCAGACAATACTGTAATTCCACCCAATCCCGAATCAAAAAAACCTATCTTCAAGCTACTCACCTTTTTTCGTTCAACTATGGTGTTAAATCTTGATGGCACCATGTTCATTTCCTTCCTCGCCTATCCAAGCATACTCTTAATTAGACTTTACATTTAAATTTTACCGCAAAACTGATATTTTGCAAAAGAAACACGTAAATTTCACAGTGTAAAAAATAAAGCAGCTTTTCAAAGTAAATTTAATATAGAAGTGTTGACAGATATTATCTTTATATTGTAATATTACGTGGTAACTTACTAACTAAACTTACTTATTCAACTTACTTAGGGGGAAATAAATCATGTCTAAAGTATTATTTGTCAAAGCTAATGATCGTACAGCTGAAGAATCTGCAACAGTTAAATTGTATAACGCATTCGTGGAAAGCTACAAGTTTTCCCACCCATCTGATGAAATCACTGAGCTGGACCTGTTCTCCGTCGAGCTTCCTTATCTGAACGCTAACATGATCAACGGCACGTTCAAATCCGCAAGAGGCATGGAGCTGAACGCAGAAGAAGCTCGCCTGGCAAACATCGCTAATGGTTATCTGGATCAATTCTTGGCAGCAGACAAAGTCGTATTTGCTTTCCCGCTCTGGAATATGACGATTCCAGCTGTACTGCACACATACATTGACTACCTGAACCAAGCTGGTAAAACATTCAAATACACTGCTGAAGGTCCTGTAGGTCTTGTAACTGACACTAAAGTAGCCCTGTTGAATGCAAGAGGCGGCGTTTATTCCGAAGGGCCTGCTGCTGCTGCTGAGATGTCTTTGAACTTCATGAGCAACATCTTAACCTTCTTCGGTGTTAAAGACATTGTGAAGGTTGTACTGGAAGGACATAACCAAGCTCCTGACCAAGCACAAGAGATCGTTGCTTCTGCCGTACAACGTGCAGTAGACGCAGCAAAATCGTTCTAATTATATATATGAAAAAAGAGGATGTCCGCACCCTTTACGGGATGGAAATCCTCTTTTTTTTTGCTACAAAATACAAAAACACGTGCTCCCCTGATCTGTGATCAAGTAAGAAGCACGTGTCTGTATGAGCTTACCTCTATTTAAGGAATGAACTGCTGCACGATTTTTACAACCCTACCGTCACGAAGCGTAACATGGTATGGAAATTGGCTGAGGTCCAGAACATCCTTTTTAGCAAAATCCTTCTCAAACTGTGCCAAAGGAATGGATTCGTTCCATTGCACGTCTGTGTCTTCTATATTCCCTGTGTGGTCATAAATCTGCACCTCTACCGTAGCATCTGGTGCAACCTGATACACGTCATTTTGTACGGAATTGTTTACGATGTAGTAGCCATCCGGCGCTCCATCCAATCCTGTATTTCCTTCATGCTCCACAAATGCTTTGTCTGCTGCTGCGCCTTCGTACCATTCAATCGGGTCTGCTGACAAATAAATTTGTCCATCGCGAATGTCCATTTGGTTTATATATACGGTCTCCTGATTTTCAGCAGCTGCTACAGGTGTGTAGCCTTGCGCTGTTGCCCCTGCCGTCGTAATCAGCATCATCATCAAAGTCAATACGGTCCATTTCGAAGCTAATTTCATCATGTCTGATCTCTCCTTGCCGTTTGGGTATGTACACGGTGTCTGTAAGCTTCATTACCCTTGTGTACCTATCATAAACTTTGAACGGTTAAAAAGTGTATCAGATACATAAAAAATAAGTTACGATTTTTTAAGACTTGGTCTTAAAACTTGATGACATGTCCTAATTTACCTTTGTTATTTTAGTAATCCCACCTGACGTGCCTGTTCCTCGGTGAGAATAAACTCTTCATTATGCCATACCTCGTCCTCTTTGGTTACAGCAAACATCCCCATAATCTCTGTCCAGATTCCTTTGTCGGCGGCTTCCTTTTGTGTAATGATTATTTTCATATGAATCCCATCCTCCTCAAGAATGCGTGCAATGTGTAGCCCACTGCGCAAACAGATGGTTTCTCCGATCGCTACTCCAAATCCAACTGCCCGCTTCGTTACTCAGCTTATCCTTGCCATTATCATCTTTCATGAATTTGTCCAAAACAACAACGATCTAACAAACTGATACCAATACTCAGACTAAAATATATCTTTTCGTTTCAAAGCTCCAACCCTTATATATGGGAGCCACAGTGCTTGTCCTAAATTGCAAAAGGGATAACTGTTCCGCTTATAACATATGTACCCTTTTCCCACCGAGATTATTCGTATTTTATTTATGATCTTAAAACTTTATATTACTTCCGTGGGTAATGATCTATTTGGAACGACTGGGTATAAAATAAAAACGGCTGCAGTTATCCTACAAGCCGTTTCTACTAATAAATTTTTATGTTTGGTCCGTTCTCGTAGCGGTCACGAGCCGCATACCGTTACTTCAATAATTCTGATGTTTTTGCCCTATTTTTACACGGAAAAGTAAAGAGGCTGTACGCATACAGGCTTGGACACAGTTACTTGTTGTCCGTTATAGGTCAAGCGGCCGCTTGCCTTGTCCACTTTGAAGGTAACAATATTGTTGGTGTCGCGGTTAGCCACGAGCATATAATCACCATTAGGTGTCAAAGCAAAATGACGCGGATGCTCGCCTTCAGCAGATACATGCTCCACTAGACTCAGCTTGCCTGTTGCAGCGTCTACAGCGTACACTACGATGCTATCATGTCCACGGTTGGAACCGTAAAGATAAGCTCCATCCTGTGAGATCGCAATTTCTGCAGTTGTGTTTTCGCCAGTAAAGTCAGACGGCAATGTCGGTACACTCTCCAGCTCAGTAAGCTTACCAGCTTCTGCATCATATGCGAAAGAAGTAATGGAAGAATCCACTTCGTTAATAACAAAAGCAAATTTACTGTTCGGGTGGAACGTCAAGTGACGTGGACCTGCACCTGCATGGGTTTTTGTTTCACCGTGCAGCACCAGTTGCCCTTTGCTGTCATCAATGGTATAAATACGGATCAGATCCAGTCCAAGATCTTGTACGAACAGGAAGCGGCCGTCCGGGCTAAAGAAGCTGGAATGTGGATGTGGACGATCCTGACGCTCAGGATGCGCTCCTTTGCCCTCGTGCTGTTTAACATCCAGCAACTCACCGATACGTCCGTCCTCAGTCAGAGACACCAGCCCTACCATACCTCCGTGGTAGCTGACCACAATCAGGTAACGATCGGATGGATCACGCTGAATGTGGCAAGTTGTGGAGCCTATGTTTTCCGCACGATTTAGCAATGTAAATGTGCCTTTAACCGGGTCAATTTCAAAAGCAGAGGCTTCGCCTACCTTCGCTCCTGCAGCGGAAGTTGTCTCGCCAATGGAATACAGCTTCCGATTTTTAACGTCCACATTTAGGAATGTAGGATTTTTTAAGCCGGAGAACTCATCCTGTAGTGTCAGGGCTCCTGTCTGTTCATTAAAAGTATACGAATAAACTCCGTTACCTTCCAATTCGGCGTAAGAGCCTGCGAATACGAGCAATTTTTGTTGTGCTGTCATGGTTGTGTCCTCCTTGGATTAAAAAAATGATGGGCAATTGGAATGATTGCTCCTGTTACAGATATTGCTTTAAGAGGCGCGCTCCACCACAGGCTCTGTAGACAATGCTACATTTCCTGCTACGGCACGCGAGATCATGCATGAGGTTTCAGCCTGCTCTGCAAGGCGCAATGCTTGTTCGATTTGTGATTCTGCTGCATCGACGGACAATAGAACTCGTGGACGATGCACGATTCGGCGATATGTAAAAATGTTGTTCGTTACATCGACGATCCCTTCCGATTCCAGTGCCAGTGATACCACCGGGAGACTGGCACGCTCCATCATCGCCGCCAAAGTAATCAGATAGCAGGTAGCAGCTGCACCGAGCAGCATTTCATCCGGATTGGTGCCCACACCAGGGCCTCCCATCTCAGCTGGAATCGAAATCGCTGTTCGCAACTGTCCGGCCTCAATACGCCCGTCGCTGTTGCGCCCCCCGTTCCAGTCTGCCTTGAGCAGAAAGGTATGCTCCATTTCAGGTCACTCCTCTCTCTTGTATTATGAATCTTTACACAGGTGAATGTAAAGGTTAGTCAATCTCCTGATTTTTAGTTTCGGTACCCAGCAACCATACAGCAGCTGCTCCGATCAGGATCGCTACGAAGAAAATCGCAAAGATAGATGGTAACGCTATGCCTTGTCCTACGAGTATACCAACCACAAAAGGCCCGATTACGCCCCCAATACGGCCAAATGCAGCTGCCATACCCACACCGGTAGAACGGGCAGACGTTGGGTATAGCTCCGGGGTATAAGCATACATGGCGCCCCATGCACCGAGATTAAAGAAGGACAAGCAGATACCAGCAGCCAGCAACATCCCCGCCGTTTCCGAAGTTCCAAACCAAATAGCGGACACTGCTGTGAGCAACAAGTAGATAATTAGTACAAATTTGCGACCCAGCTTTTCAATCAGATAGGCAGCGGTAAAATAACCTGGTAATTGTGCAAGTGTCATGATTAGGACATACTCAAAGCTTTTAACCAGCTCAAACCCTTTCATAAACATTATGCTTGGCAGCCACAGGAACATGCCATAGTATGAAAATACAACTGTAAACCATAAAATCCACAGCATTAGCGTAGACTTGCGATGGGGTCCGGACCAAATCGCAGCCAAGCGTGCACGTAACGGAAGTTTGACGCTTTGCTGTTTGTATCGCGGTGAATCCTCAATAGCTCTGCGCAAATAAAGAGCGTACAGGGCAGGTACTGCGCCGAGAATAAAGGCAAGCTGCCAACCATATTTCGGAATAACAAAATAGGCAATAAGAGCCGAAAGTATCCAACCTGCCGCCCAGAAGCTTTCCAGCAGCACAACCGCTCTCCCTCGTTCTTTCACAGGCACTGATTCTGACACCAGTGTCGAAGCAACAGGCAATTCTCCACCTAAGCCTGCGCCAGCAATAAAACGCAGCACCAGCAGCATACCGAGACCTGTAGCCAAAGCAGACAAGCCACTGGCAATGGAAAAGATCAACAGGGTCCACACTAATATAGCGCGTCTGCCGTAACGATCTGCCAAAATCCCTGCCAAAGCAGCCCCAAATACCATTCCTATCGAATTCATTGCAGTCAGCAGACCAATCTGCTCTGATCCGAGATGCCACTCCTTAGCTAATGCTGCGACTATAAATGAGAGCAGCCCCACATCCATAGCATCAAACAGCCAGCTAAGTCCTGCGCTAAACAGCAATTTCCTTTTTTTGGCTGGTGGTAATGAAGTTAATTCACTCATGATCCGCTCTCCCTTAAAAATGCATCGTATGTAGACGTATATTCAGGTGTCTTGTCACCTGTAGCCCAGCATCTATTGTACCGCAAGCTTCCTGAATCTGCGAGCTTTATAATACAAAAAAAACGGAAGATTGCCTACGGCAATTCTCCCGCCTTCTGGAACCTGCCACTTACCGGTTTTGGACCAGACCGATGATCGTCACCATGAGCACCAGCAGCTGGATGAGTGTATCGTTACTCATTCCAATCGCCTCCATCCCATATGAGATACTCCTTCGGCAGTTTCCCCTCTCCCCGGATTATGACGCTTGTTCCCCACTACATACCTATGCAGGTGGCGGGAAGCTTATGATCAATATTAGACACAAATCTTCAAACATACATTTAAGGTTTAATCCAGGACCACTGCAAATCCATTTCCTGAATGCATTCACGACTATCATGTTCATCATTGGCCACCAGCGGGGTCACCGGATAGATGCTCATATCACCTTGCTCATACGTGCGCAATAAAGGCAGCAGCTCATCAATGTTCTGAAGCGACGGATCTAGCCATGAATCTATTTGGTCTACTTCCAAAATAGCGGGCATACGGCTGTCAAATTCACGTATATCCGTATTAGCTTGAACCGTCATCATCGTACAGGTGCGTAACGGTTCCTTTCGGCTATCCTGCCATATCTCATATAGCCCCGCGACCGCAAACATTTTCTGTTCCGGCAATACCACTCGGACGGCACACATGCGTTTTCCTAATTTTCGCCAATAATAAAATCCATTGCACGGAATAATACAGCGACGGGTTTCCGCCATCTTGCGATAACTGGGATTTACCCGAACGGTATTCAGGTCTGCATTGACACAATCCTTGCCCCAATAGGGAATAAATCCCCAGCGAAATTCATCAAGCACCCGTTCTCCATCCTGATGCAGCACGATTGGAACATGCTGGGTGGGACTCATGTTATAACGTGTTTTATAATAATACATGACACGTTGTATACCAAAATGATCCCTGACCTCATCCAAATCTGCCGATAACGAAAATCTTTTGCACATATGCAATTCATCCCTCCGCCTTTTTTTACCTATTGTGCGGATATACAAGGAAAAATATGCATAAGGAAGAATTTTACAAAAATCTGATACTCAAAAACATATAGCAATATCCCCGCAGTCATGAAGCTACGGGGATAGATACTAACTTATATCGTTATTACTTCTTCTCTACAGCGTGGCCGCCAAATTCATTGCGCAGTGCAGCAACTACTTTTCCGTTGAATGTATCGGCATCCAGCGAACGGTAGCGCATCAGCAAGGACAAGGCAATGACCGGAGTTGCTGCCTGAAGATCCAGTGCTTCCTCAACTGTCCATTTACCTTCGCCGGAAGAGTGCATAACCCCACGGATTTCGTCCAGGTTTGCATCTTTGGAAAATGCGCGTTCTGTCAAGCCCATCAGCCAAGAGCGGATAACGGAACCGTTGTTCCACACACGCGCTACTTGTTCGTAATCAAAGTCAAAGTTACTTTTCTCCAGCACTTCAAAGCCTTCACCGATGGATGCCATCATGCCGTATTCCACACCATTGTGAACCATTTTCAGAAAATGTCCGCTACCGGATTTACCTGCATACAGATATCCATTTTCCACCGCTGTATCGCGGAAAATAGGCTCAACAACTGCCCAAGCTTCTGGATCGCCACCGATCATATAACAAGCACCGTTGCGCGCGCCTTCCATACCGCCAGAAGTTCCTGCATCCATGAAGCTAATACCATATTCTTTCAGACGGGCATGGCGAGCAATGGACTCTTTGTAATGAGAGTTTCCGCCTTCGATAATGATATCTCCTTTGGACAACATCGGTTGAAGCTGATCCAGTACAGAATCAACAATTTGGTGAGGAACCATAATCCACAGCACTCTAGGGGATTGAGTTGCTTGCACAAGCTCTTCCAAAGTAGAAGCACCCTTAGCTCCATATTCCTTCATTTCTTGGATTGCAGCTGCGTTGACGTCATAAGCCACAACTTCATGCTTATGATCGATCAGGTTTTTTCCAAGATTCAAGCCCATTTTTCCCAAACCAATTAATCCTACTTGCATTATAAAGGCCTCCTGCCGTAGCAAATATATATTTTGTATACACTTTTTTATGTTGGGTTAAGCACGAACGACTGCTTTTTCAGAGCTTTCGGACTTTTCGTCCAACCACCATGTAAAGCCTTGCTCTTCCAACAATTGATCTGAAGCTTCTGGACCGTAAGAGCCTGCCGCATACGTGTGAAGCGGAACTTCACCACGAGCAAAGGCTTCAAGTACAGGTTGAACCCACACCCAAGACAGCTCCACTTCGTTCCAATGAGCAAAAAAGGTGGAATCGCCGCGCAGCGCATCATAGATGAGGCGTTCATAGGCTTCTGGAACATCCTTGGCCTCAGAATGATAATTCATCAGAACCGTCTCCAGCTGGCCATTGTTCAGCGGATCTCTACTGTTCAGACGTAGCGTTACCTTTTCATCCGGGTTAACATGGATGATCAGCAAGTTCGGGTCTGTAGGCTGCCCTTGAGCAGCATAAGGATCTGTGTTGTCCTTTTTAAATTCCACGACGATACGAGTGGATTTTTCTTTCATGCGTTTGCCAGTACGAATATAGAACGGCACACCCGACCATTGTTCATTATCAATCCAAAGACGAGCTGAAATGAACGTATCATTTTGCGAATCAGGTCCGATATCCGGCTCTTCTTTATAGGATGGAACTGCTTTTCCGTTGATTTCACCTTCGGTATATTGTCCTCTAACTACGTTGGATTTAATATCGGAAGGATCGAGGGCACGAAGCGCGTCCATCACCTTACTTTTCTCGTCCCGCACCTGGTCAGCTGTGATATGTCCCGGTTTGTCCATCGCCGTCATCATCAGCACCTGCAGCATGTGATTTTGTACCATATCACGAATAGCACCGGAGTGATCGTAGTATCCTGCTCGCTCCTCTACACCTACAGTCTCAGATGCGGTAATTTGCACATTGGCAATGTACTGGTTGTTCCATATCCCTTGAAGCAATGGATTAGCAAATTTCAAGGCTTCCAGGTTTTGAACCATGGGCTTACCTAAGTAATGGTCAATACGATAAATCTCATCCTCAGCAAAGGTTCTGCTCAGGCGATCATTCAGCTCACGTGCCGATTCCAAATCATGTCCAAATGGTTTTTCAATAATGAGTCGTTTCCAACCCTTTGTTTCAGCTAAACCACTTTCCCGAATATTGTGGGCAATCACATCAAAAAATTCCGGTGCCACCGATAAATAAAACATGCGGTTCCCCGGAATTCCCAAGTCATTTTCACGTTGCTCAGCAAGCTGTAGCAGCTTTTTATAATCTTCCGGGTGGTTAACGTTCAATGCGCTGTAACGGAAAGCACTTAAGAACTGATCCATCTGTGCACGGTCTTCATTCACATGTCTGGAAAAATCCTTAATGGATTGCTCTACATTACTTTGAAATTGCTCGTCTGCCACTTCACGACGCCCCATCCCAATTACAGAAAAGGAAGCCGGAATTTTACCTTCTACAAACAAATTATACAAGGCAGGGTAAATTTTGCGTTTGGCCAAATCCCCTGTCGCTCCAAATAAGACAAATGTCATTGAATCCATGAAATATTCCTTCTTCCCATTATAAAAGATGAGGTTATTAAAAGTTACCTGAGGAATTAACGTAACCCATAATACACCCAAAATAAGGGGCAAGTCAATCAAATTTTAGCGAAATCGTGAACATTCGATATATCCTGTAATGATAACGTTTTCTGTGGTATGATTGACGTTAGGAAAGAGAAAAAACTGTTAAAATTGTCACAGTTGATACAATGCATTATAGTTACTATTGGTATACAGAGTTACTTTTAGTATACTGTTTAAAACAACAATGAAATTGAGGGGATTCAGATGAGCGACGACAGGCAGCCTAAGCTTTTGTGCGGTAAGGTGGAACAGTCCTTTCAGATCATCAGCAAAAAATGGACCGCTCTCATCATTCATACTTTGATGGAACATCCCAAACGATTTAGTGAAATTCAAGTCTCCATACCTGATCTTAGCAAACGCATGCTCAACGAGCGCATCAAGGAACTAGAGCTTTCCGGCCTAATCCTTCGCAATGTCATCACAGAGCGGCCTGTGCGTACCGAATATTCGCTGACACGTAAGGGTAAAGAGCTAGGTGATGCATTGAATGGTGTGGAGAGCTGGGCCGAAAGATGGCTCTGACCGCTAACAGGAGATCGCCAAACACGCTCTCCTGTTATTGTGTTACTCCATGTGGATCATAATACAAGCAATAGGACGAAAATAATGGGACAACCACGCAATAGCTCATGATTTCAGTAATGAGCCAGGAAAGGATGAGACCGATGGCATTTGGCATCACCCGACAGGAACTACTGACCTGGAAAAGAGAGGTCAGCCGTGGCGAGATTGCTTTTCTAACGCATTATTGGCTGGATGACCGCTTTCCAAGCATTACAACTGTCACCAAGGTGGGGTGCTCTGACTTGGATAAGCTACGCTCATGGTGCAAGCTCAACGGATTGGACCCCCAGTATATACATCAGCGTCAGCCCTATCCTCATTTTGATCTCATCGGTAACAAACAGACGGAAATTTTACGCAAGTATGGCATGAGCGATCAACTAAGACGCTTCGAGTCTCATCTTCAACCAAGTACATGCCCATCGTTCTAGACCGCAGCTCTCAGAGTTGCGGTATTTTTGTTTTCATACCAGATAATACCTTGTGTATCCAGATCGCTGACATAGCTCCTTCTCCCATTGCAACCGTCGCTTGCTCGGCATGAGCCCCTAAGTCTCCGGCCACCCAAACATTTTCCACGTTTGTCATTTTGCTGCGGGGATGCGTCTCAATATGCTTGTTATGCAGCAGATGCACACCCAGTTGCTCCGCCAGCTCTGAATGAACATGGTTGCTTCCAAAGGCTAAGAAGCCCCGCTCTGCTCGAACCACTTGTCCATCAGCCAGCCGCACTCCTTCAAAACAGCCCGGTTGTCCCGTGATAATCTCAGAAATGGTTGCTTCCTTATATTCAATCCCTTTTTCCCGCAGCTTCACGAACAGCTCGTCCG
Organism: Paenibacillus polymyxa; assembly: GCF_015710975.1. Classification (NCBI taxonomy): domain Bacteria; kingdom Bacillati; phylum Bacillota; class Bacilli; order Caryophanales; family Paenibacillaceae; genus Paenibacillus; species Paenibacillus polymyxa. Next base: position 5,403,214 of record NZ_CP049783.1, read on the forward strand.
GTACTTCTGAACGCTCATGATTGACATAGACAAGGTGATCGGTACGTGCCGACAAAATCAAGGCCATGGAAGCTCCCGCTTTGCCCGCCCCCATGACGACTGTACTGCGATCCTGGACCTCATACCCGTCACAGTCCGGGCACACATATACACTGTTGCCCAAGCAGGCTTGTAGCCCTTCCAGCTTTGGAAAACGGTCCGTCAGCCCTGTGGCCAATAACAGCGTTTTTGACGTATAAACTGACCCTGCCTCCACTTCAATATCAAAAAGCTCATCTCTCTTGGTCGCTTTTATCGCCTTACCATCAACAAATTCAGTGCCTAGCCTCGTGGCTTCACTACGTCCAAGCCGTCGTAGCTCTTCACCAGAAATCCCATCAGGAAAGCCCAAAATATTATGATACTGATGGCACAGCGTAGATCGACCATAGCCCGAATCGATCACCAGCACCCGATGACTGCTGTATCTACCCAATTGAATGGCTGCTTGCAATCCGGCAATTCCCCCACCGACAATAATGCAATCGTAGTTCATGTCCTAATTCCTCCTTCAAATACGCGCAAATGCTAAACATCTGCAAAAAAAGCAATCACACTTATGTAAACTTCTCATCCAATTTCAAACATAATATCACCCACTTACGGATGAATTAACCTATAAAAATTGAAATCACAAACAGCACTGCGGATTATCCACAGTGCTGTTTTCAGGTTTTCATGTCAAACCTGAATCATCATACTAATATGATCATTATTTAAATGTTTTTACGCGTTCCTCAATTGGTTGGAATTCCTTATCACCTGGTTGGAATGTCGGTTTACCAAATGGCATTTCAGCAATCAGTTTCCAATGCTCAGGAATGTTCCATTCATTTTTCACTTTTTCGTCGATCAAAGGATTATAGTGCTGAAGAGATGCGCCCAATCCTTCTTGCTCCAGAGCCGTCCATACAACCAGTTGCAGCATACCGTTAGATTGATTGGCCCAGATTGGGAAATTGTCCGCATACGCTTCAAATTGTTGTTGCAGACCAGCTACCACGTTGTTGTCTTCAAAGAACAAGACCGTTCCGTAACCGCTGCGGAAACCGTTCATTTTCTCAGCAGTAGATTTGAATTGTTCTTCATTGCCTACCACTTCCCGCAAAATATCTTCTGTAATATTCCACAGTTTGTCATGATGCTCTCCGAGCAACACTACAGCGCGTGAAGTTTGGGAATTGAAAGAGGTAGGTGTGTACTTCACAGCTTCCTCTACGATCTCTTGAATCCGTTGGTCAGAAATTACTTGTTCTTTGCTAATGCCATAATAGGAGCGTCTGTCTTTCAGAGCTGTGAAGAAGTCTTTAGTCATTTTGTTACCTCCTGAGAAAAATTAATTACTTTTCGTAACTTAATATACATCGCATATATCTTAAAGTCAAGAGATTTCTTTTTAAATATTACCAGTTAGTCGAAAATTATACGCCGCCATTATATTTTTTCTCACTAGAAGAGGTGTGCTTGGTTACATCCTTGTCTCTCTCCTCTTGTCTTTCCATCTTTAAATCCTCTACGGGAATGGCATCTACCGTCTGCTCGATTTCAAAACGGTCGAACAAGCTTTCCTGATCTGTCGGATACTGCTCTGCATGATCACGATTAATCGGCTGTTCCTGATGTTTAGATTCCGTTGTCTCTTTCCCCGTCCGGCTTTTTTGCTCATTCTCACCGTGTAGCTTATCTTCAAATGGGTTCATCTTTCTTCCCTCCCTATCGGATTGGTATCCACAGTATACTTTTACCTTTCAGGTTGGGGATTAAACGCAAAAAAGAGAAAATCTTCGAAAGATTTTCTCTACTCATGCTCTTATAGATCGTTGACTGGGTTATTCCGAGCTGGATTTACGTGTACACTCATGAAAAAGATGAGGTTCCAGCTTCTCTCCCGCTACGAGCTTCTGCACCAGCTTTGTACCTGAGGCGGGGGTCATTTGACCATACCAGTCCCCTTGCGGATATACGATCACAACCGCAGCATCATGACAGCGCCCATTACAACGAGTTCTGGTCGTGTGAATATAGGCTTCTGCATGCTGTTTACGAATTTCATCCCGAATTGCTTGTGTAACTTCTTCGCCTTCATGTCGCATACATGTGCCTCCATTGCAGATCAACACATGATGCTTCATCGGTTCTAAATCAAAAATAGCCATAGCTTCCCCTTTAATCAACAGTTGTTGGTTTTATATCAATGTTTATCTGGATAAAGAACAAGCCGTGCTTCCATCTGCCCGTCTTCAATCGTCAGCACGATAAATGAGTATTCGTCTTCACCGCGCTTGTCCGTCGGAGACCCCGGATTAAGGACAAGCAGATCATCTATCTTTTTGACCACAGGAATATGCGAATGTCCATAAATCAGGCAATCCAATGTTTCTCCCTTAAATGTATTCAGTGCGATATTCTCTGTCGAGCCGCGCCAGCCGTGACCATGAACCATGCCGATCCGCTTGCCTTGGACTTCAACGATTCGTTGATAGCCTAGACGCTCCACGATGTCGGTTCCATCATTGTTTCCGGCAATGCCCTTCACAGGCGCAAATTCAGCTAGACGTTCATAGACGAACCAATCCGTCCAGTCTCCGGCATGGAGAATGAGGTCACTGCCTTTTAACTCCTGCACAAGCCGACTAGGCAGCGTTTTGCTTCTGTGTGGCATATGAGTGTCTGAAAGTACGATGATTTTCATATCAATTTCTCCTTACCAGCGTCTTCACACGGATGAACTTTGTTGCCCAACCCGCTGCTGGAGCGCCTGCTCCAGATCTCGCAACGTAACGGTCTCGAAAAACGCCTGGATTTTCTGCTCTGCCACGGTGTATAAACCATCCAACAAAGCGTCTATGTTCCTGCCAACCTCGCAATTGTGATTGCTGTCGGTATGAATGGCAAACAACGGACCTTCATCCTTGGTCGCTTCATAGATCATTTTCAGATTAATGTTTGAACTCGACATGCTTAGACGAAAGCCGCGCGCTCCTGGTGACGAATCCACCAGACCCGCTTGCTTAAGTCGGCTCATAATTCTTCTTACAACTACCGGGTTGGTATTGATGCTGGAAGCAATAAGTGACGAAGTCATTCGCTCGGGTGCCCCTTCAGCCAGAAGAAGCAGACAATGGATACTAACGGAAAAATGGGTACTCATGTTAACCACCTTTATATGTGTGCCTCATTAAATGTTTGGTAAAATGCATGTTTCCATCATACCACAATAGAGGCAACGACACAGTGCTAACTATTCCTTACTCCGGAAAATAGTCATTTTCAGGGCGTACTCTCACTTTTAATTGGCGCACACTATATTCCAACTGTTTAATGATATCCTCCAGTTGACGTCGGTCAAGTGCATTAAAGTCGGTGGCAGGCTTGGGTGCACTTTTCAAATCACGTATGGTTGCCTGCTGCTCCTGCCACTTGTCCATCAGGTCGGCTATATTCGCATAAAAGCGTTCATAATCCTTGATTACTTCATCCAGAAAGGCATCTACCTCATCCGGATCATAGCCGCGCATTTTATTTTTGAACTGTTTCTCATGAATGGAGAGCGCGTCCAGCTGAATGCCCAGTTGTTTAAACAACTGCTTTTGCTTATCCAGACGACGCTTCATATGTTCATCCATCGGTTTTCCCTCCTTAACACACTATTCTTTTTATATCACATTCTAGGCTGGGAATAAAAGTCTCTGTGATTGCTAGGCTTTATGAACGGGTATAAAAGAGCATACACGCCACTCATACAGACCATGAAGGGGAGAGATGATCATGAACCATTTGAACGATTCGCAGCTTGCAGAGCTGAAACATATGTTATTGGAGCAGAAAAAGGATTTAGAAAAACATTTTAAACAAAATGGTCAGGAAAATACGAAATTGGGAGAAACACTGACAGATTCCACAGGGGAACTCTCATCCTATGATAACCACCCTGCTGATATAGGGACGGAAACCTTTGAACGATCCCGTGATCTGGCGATTAATGAGTCGCTGGAAAACGAGCTGGAGCAGGTTAATGCAGCCCTGCAACGGATGGAAGATGGGACGTATGGAATATGTGTGGAGAGCGGCGAAGAAATTCCTTTTGAACGGTTACAAGCCATTCCATATACAGCCTATACCGTCGAGCACACGCCAACACGGGAATTATCGAATGACCGTCCAATCGAGGAACAGGTTATGACTCCGCCGCCCAAAGGTGCAGGTGAGGTTCGCCAACGGAATGCTGGACGATTTGACGATGCGGGCGCATGGGACGCAGTAGAAAAATACGGCACATCGAATTCGCCTGCGACAGCCGCCAAGCGTGATGTTACAGATTATGATGAAAATATGTAATGCTCGAATGTGCAAAGACTCATTAAAAATACCTATGTATTGGTTCATCTAAAAAAGCAGCTTGTCCTTGGGACAGGCTGCCTTTTTATGCCTTCTGGGAATACGGTAATCCTGCTTATCCAATCTCTATCCGTTTACGACTGCGAGCTGATTCAATACAGGCGTCGATCACTTTCATATTACTAACCGCATCTTCTGGCTCATATGGCAAAGGAATACCGTCAAGCACGGCTTTGGCAAAAGCATCAGCTTGCAGTTCAAAAGAATTAAAACCCTTTAGACGTTCCTCACGCGTAACCGAACCAACGTGAACGAAAATTTGCGGTACGACAGACGTTCTTTCCCAACCGAACATTTTGGGCATCGCAATCGTACCCTTGCTGCCGAGAATTTCCATGTTGGAACGGTTGGCTGCCCACATGCCACAATCGAAAGTAAGGTTGACTCCACCCGGAAATTCCAGCAGACCGGAGGCCATCATATCAACGTTGTCATGCTCCGGGGAAAATAAAGCATGTACCGTCACTGCCTCCGGCTCCCGATCCAAATACATACGAGCGGCTGATATCGGATATACGCCCACATCATACAACGAGCCACCGCCCATGCTTTTATTAAAGCGCACATTATCTGCCTGATCGGTATTGTTAAATGTAAACGTGCAATGAATGCCGCGAATGTCACCAATTTCCCCACTATTGATGATTTCCTTAATTCTTCGATGTTTGGGATGATAGCGATACATAAAAGCTTCTGCAAAAGTCACTCCTGCACGGCGACATGCTTCAATCATACGGCTTGTCCCGGCCGAGCTAAGAGAAGATGGTTTTTCACACAAAACATGCTTGCCGGCCTCCGCTGCTTTTATGGTCCATTCTTCATGCAGATGGTTCGGCAACGGTATATACACTGCTCCGATTTCGGGATCGGCCAACAGCTCGTCATAGCTTCCATAACTTCTCGGAATATCGAACTCCCGGGCGGCCTCAGTGGCTTTATCCGCATTACGACTAGCAATTCCAAGTACTTCTCCGCGTTCGGATTGCTGAATCGCCGGAATTACAGCGATTTTGGCGATCTCCGCCGTGCCTAAAATTCCCCATTTCAGCTTTCTACCCATCATTCTCATCCTTTCGTCGTCAGGAATAGTTGTCTTGTTCCGCTTTATGCAGCATACCTAAGCAACGGTCCAGGTCGGCTTTGACCTGCTTTTTGTACAGCCGAGCTTTCTCCTCTCCATCGTCTGTGAAATGATAGAGCACAATCTCCTGGAAATCTACACGCGGGTCTGTTCCTTTTAATCGTTTGGTACGGTAAAAAACGCCTTCCTGAACCAGTTCATGCAGTGCCCGGTAGACCTCGCTTTGAGGCGGAACATATCCGAAACCACTAAACTCATCTTTCATCGATTCGAGCATCTGATATCCATATCCGCGATGCCTCTCTACCATTGTGATCAGATAAATTTTGATAAAAGCCCGCTGGGATATCATAAACGCCATTTCACAACCTCCTCTACACCTTATTCAAGTCTCTTATCTTCCATTATAAACCACTCTGCGTCCATAGACTATTTCCTTTCATAAATATGAGAGCTTACGAGAATTCTCCCTCCCTTGTGACTGGTGTTAAGATGACGAGAACTATGGAATGAAGCATTCTAGAGTAGTGTGAGTAGCGCTGAGGGGTGATTTTATGATTTTTTATTGTGAATTTTTCATGCATTGAAATATCATAATACCACTTAAAAAAGTATCCCTTGGCCTTCTTCTGAGGGCTTCGGGATACTTTTTGTGAAATAATGTAACTTGATCGCTAATTCAAGCTTGCTTTTGTATGGCTGGCGGACTTCCTCCCGGACGAGGACGAATCCGAAGCCCCACAATCCATTTACCCAAAGGCAAATGTGCCAGCACCCATGTTCCAGCAATGGAAAAGATCATACAAAGAACGAATGAAGCCAATGTACGAAGAACGTGACTCCAATCGGCAAACAACGCACTATCAAAATAGTAGGTTGCGCGCAACATAAAGGCATGCATCAGATACGCTCCATAGGACAATGTTCCGATGGCCGTTAGCACCCTCGCCGCACGCCCTCCCTTGTGAGCAATCCACGTTGCTATCCGATAAGCTACAAAAATAGACGTGATGCAATATACAGCCATGACCGGACGTAGCAGAGACAAGTAATTAAAGGAAAGAATCGTACCTCGCGGTGTCTGAAACTGACCAATCATCTCATACAGCAAGTACCCTGTAATCACGATAAACAACGGCCAGTATACCAACTGTGCCTTGATGACCCAAGCATTCCAACGCTTGATGTTCATCCCGGCTGCCGCTCCTAATATAAAATAAAAGAAAAAATAGATCACATTCCGGTCAGCATATATGGTAAACCAAGAAGAAATGACGGGAAGCTGGAGCTGATCCATCACTTGATATACGGGTCCAACCGCGAACATAAGCAAAATATAGAGTACGCCGAATCCAGCCAATGCGGTGGGTCGCCATGTTGAAGGCAGTAGCGCAGACAAACGACGTACAGCATAACGAAACACGGGAAATAGCACATAACATTGAATAATCATAACGATATACCACAGATGATAGCTGCTTTTCCCGTTAAACAGCTTCTGGACAAAATCTAACGGGTGAATTAACCCTCCACCTTGCGCAAGCTGATTCCCCAGCTCGTATAAAAGAGACCATATAATATAAGGAACAATGATGTCCATGAATCGTTTACGTAAAAACGTCCCATACTTTAAGGCTCCATCATAATTGTAAAATAGCACAATTCCAGTAATAAACACAAACACAGGCACTGCAAATTTGGCACACAGTAGTAATAGTGTCATCACAACTCCGTCCTGGATACGCGCCCCCTGCGCAACCGCATAGTGTGCGACGGAATGCTGAAGAACAACGGCTGCAAAAGACAGTCCTCTCAGCAAAGCAACTTCGGAAATTCTCTCTTTTTGACTCATGTCACTCTCCTGTTGCATCTAGCAATTTATAATCCAGGATTTTTGTAAAATCCCCAAATCTATTATAACGACAATTCTATAAAAATATATAGGAGGATAAACGTGCCAATGCAAGCCAAGCATCATCTGACTTAAGTGGTTTCAATAAGTAGGTAACACATAAAAGCAGCAGTCTTCCCTCTCGGGGAGACTGCTGCTGTAGAAATAATCTGTATACAAAGGAGATAGAAAAGCCTGTTAAATCACGTCTTCAAGTAGCCGTTCGGTGTTTACAGGTTCCTTCTAGTATCTGTGTACGAACCTGTCCGCGAATCCGCCACCGTATCATCATATGTTCTGTAACGATCCGCATTCAGAGAACGATTGGTGCGGAAAATATCATAAACATCCCTGTGATGATCAGCGGAATCCACCAGCACTAAAATCTTGCCCTGATCGACGTATGTCTCGTATTGACGAGCATCATCTTCTGGAATACCTAGTCCGACCAGCCCACCGACCAAGCCACCTGCTCCCGCTCCGACAGCTGCCCCGGTAAGGGTAGCCGCGATAGGTCCAGCCGCAAGAATAGGTCCGATACCTGGAATCGCCAAGGCACCAATGCCTGCCAGCAATCCAGCGACACCGCCTACAACACCACCAGTAGCCGCTCCTGTAGCCACACCCTCCGGTGCTTTGGTGCCTGTCTCTTCACTAATCGTCCTTAAGTCGTCACGGTCACGTGTGATCACAGAAATTTCACTGCTTGGGATTCCTTTGCTCTGCAATTGTCCAATTGCACGAGATGCTTCCTGCTCGGTATCAAAAACACCAACAATTTTCTTTTCATTATAATCGTTTAAGTTATTAGCCATGATAGTTACCTCCCAATATGTTGTTGTTGAGTGGTTCGTTTTTTTATTACCCCACTATCCTGACGTTTAAACGATTTTACAAAATTCGCGATGATGTCTATTCCAGGTTCGGCTGCCGATTATCGCTTGGGCTTTGCTCTGTTAGTCGCCACAGCTTCTAGTGGATCATCTGGCCAATAATGCTTGGGGTATCTTCCTTTTAGGTCCTTTTTGACTTCAAAATATGCCTCGCTCCAGAAGCTGGACAGGTCGGATGTCACTTGCACAGGTCGCTGGGCTGGTGACAGGAGGTGCAGCACAATCGGAACTCGTCCGCGTCCAATACGGGGCGTATCCTTCATGCCGAACAGTTCTTGTAGTCTCACGGCCAGTGAAGGTGCCTCCGGTTGCGAATAATCGACAGGAATACGAGAACCACTGGGTACACGTATATGCGTCGGTGCTTCCTGTTCGAGCTGCTGTCGCTGTTCCCAATTCAATCTGCCAAGCAGCAATTCACTACCGTCCAGTCGTTGCAGATCAGCTAAATTTTTGGCACCAACTGCAAATGGCAGCAGCCACGATTCCAGTGAATCCAGCAGCGCGGATTCCGAGCTGTCAGGCCAATCCTCGGGCGCAGAGAAGTGCATAAAAATCAGACGCGCCTGCAACTGAAGGGTTTGCCGATTCCAGGACAGCAGTTTGAGACCACGTTCCCGCACACCCTGTATTAAAGCAGTCGCGATTTCCTCAGCCGGAGGTCGCTCATAGGATGTTTCCTTTAAGATGAGCGAGCCCAGCCGAAGTACCTTGCGGGCTCTCACGGCTGAAGCGGAGCTATCCCAGTACACGTTGGCTTCTTCCATCAGCAAATCGCTGCAATGCTGGATCAGCTCTTGCAGTTCAATCGGTGCCGCCAACTGAATGGCGCCATCTGCTCCCTCGTCGTCCACTTCGGCGGCGACGAGATAGGACGAACGCGACATCCACTCCACTTGTCGGAGTCGTGCTCCCCGGCCGCCGCTAAGCAAAAAGCGGCCATCCCCTCGACCCTGCGCGATCCGATCCGGATACGCGAAGGCCAGCAGTAGCCCGCAGGCCGCGGAGCCGTCAGGCTCGTCCTGCAATGCGGCTGTGGTCGGCAGCGTGGCTAGCAGCTGCCGACTCTCCTGCACGATACGACGAATCACCGTATCGTCTGCCGCTCCCAGCAGGCTGTGCGTACTGCGGGCATGAGCCGCCTCGCGCAAGGCATCCAGCCGCGGGCGCAAATCCGTTCCGCCATGAGCACGGAACGGGTCCCGCTCTTGCAGCAGCGCCGCCAGACGGCTGGCGGTTGGGGCCAGGCCGAGAGCTGCTGCGCGCAGCAGCATGTGTCCTAAGCGCGGGTGCGTACCCAAGGCGGATACCTCGCGCCCATGCGCGGTGATGCCGCCTGCTGTACCATCGGCTGCGGCATCTAGGCATCCAAGCTGGCGCAACAGACCTGTGGCCTGGCGGTACGCCGCATCAGGCGGGGCATCCAGCCAGCCCAGCTCGGCGGGCTCGCGCACGCCCCAGGCCGCCAGCTCCAGCGCGAGCGGGGCCAGATCCGCCGCCGCGATTTCCGGGCGGCTGGCATCAGGGAGCGCGGCATGCTCCTGCGCGCTCCACAGCCGGTAGCACACGCCCGGCTGGAGACGGCCCGCCCGCCCGCGCCGCTGATCGGCGGAGGCCTTGGACACCTTAACGGTGGTCAAACGGCTCATGCCGGTTCGCGCGGAAAACACCGATTCGCGTGACAGTCCGCTATCGATCACCACCGTAATCCCCGCGATGGTCAAGCTGGACTCGGCAATCGAGGTGGCTAATACCACTTTACGGCTGTCCGGAGCCGACGGGCGTATTGCCTCATCTTGCTGCTCCAGCTTCATGCTGCCGTACAGCGGAATGATTTTGACGTAGTCTGGTAAATTTCTGGAAGTCAGCTCTCGTTCTGTTCTATGAATTTCTCTAGCCCCTGGTAAAAACACCAGCAGATCGCCTTCATGAGCATGAATCGCCTTCTCTACCGTCTCTGCTGCAAAGGACTCTAATGAGGTTGACGAAGGCTTGGACATATGCAAGGTTTCTACCGGAAATACGGTGCCTGGGCACTCCAGTAAGGGTGCATCCCCTAGCAGTCTGCATACAGGCTCTGCCTCTAGGGTGGCAGACATGATTAATATTTTCAAATCCGGTCGCAGCAGCGCCTGGCTTTGCAGGGCAAGTGCCAAGCCCAAGTCTGCATGCAAGCTGCGTTCGTGAAACTCATCAAAAATAATCAGCCCGACTCCCTCCAAAGCCTGATCATGTTGCAACATCCGGGTCAGTACGCCCTCCGTAACCACTTCAATCCGCGTGCTTGGTCCTACCTTTGTATCCATACGAACGCGGTAACCTACGGTCTTCCCAGTTGACTCGCCTAGCGCCCTTGCCATTTGCGCTGCTGCCGCACGTGCTGCCAAGCGTCGCGGCTCCAGCATAATTATCTTTTGCTCCGCCAGCCACGGCTCATGCAGCAGTTCTAATGGTGTTACTGTTGTTTTCCCCGCTCCCGGCTGTGCAATCAGGACCGCCGCTGAATGGGATAGCAAGGCATGCTTAAGCTCGGGGATGACTTGCGTAATAGGCAATTGTTTATCTGTCAATGAAATCTCTCCAATGATACGCTTGAGGCGTAGAATCTAAGTTTGAATTCTTTTGCTATTGTGAATTTTTCACTACCTGTAATTATTGAAAATCGAATAAAAAATGTTAAACTGGTCCACAGCAAAGGGATTTCATCTCATCTGTCGTGCATGATTCTTCTAAATCTATTATACAGATATTTAAATTTGCCGTCTGGTCCTCGCAGGTATGCACACTTTCCCGTGCCAGTTCCTATACTTGTCGGGATGCACTCGCGGCAAGATCGTTTTATAATATAGTTGATATGGATTGCTAAAGGACGGATTGTAGAAACACGGAATACAGAATCGAGGTAACTTCGTATGGAATTACAAACCCAACCCATTAGAGGACGATTCGCCCCAACACCATCGGGATGGATACACTTAGGAAACGCTCGCACCGCCTTATTATCCTGGCTGCATGTTCGTTCCCTAGGCGGAACCTATATTTTGCGCATAGAAGATATTGATATGACACGAGCTCGCAGCGCATTGGCGCAAGGAATTATGGAGGATTTGCGATGGATCGGGCTGGATTGGGACGAAGGACCCGACATTGGCGGTCCCTATGGTCCTTACAGTCAGAGCCAGCGACTGGAACGCTTCCAATCTGCATTGGAGAAACTCCAGGGGCAAGATTTACTGTATCCTTGTTTTTGCAGTCGGGCAGACATTATGGCTGCCGCCCATGCTCCGCACGGACTGTCGGGTGAAGGACCTGCATATTCAGGGGCATGTCGTAACCTTAGCTCTTCAGAAGCTCTAGCTAAAGCACAGCATAAACTCCCTTCACTTCGTTTTAAAGTACCGCAGCATTCAGATACTGTTATTTCTTTTCATGATCAGGTAGCTGGTCATGTATCCTTCCGTGCGTCGGAGGGGGGCGATTTTATCATCAAACGGGCAGACGGCATGTTTTCCTATCAGCTTGCCGTCGTCATCGATGATGCGGACATGCATATGACCGATGTGCTGCGCGGATATGATCTTCTCGATTCGACTCCCCGTCAGCTATTGTTATACCAAGCACTGGGCTTAGTGCCGCCACGTTTCGCACACGTCCCCCTTGTCCTGGGTCCGGATGGACGTAGACTGGCCAAACGACATGGTGGCGTAGCACTCCGAGCCATGCGTCGGCAAGGAATTACACCGGAAGCCGTCATTGGCTGGCTCGCCTACTTTTCCGGACTGCTGGATTCTCCTGAGCCTGTGAAGGCTATGGATTTAATCGATGGCTTTCATTTGGACAAGCTGCCTCGGGAGCCAGTCATCCTGACCAAGCAATGCCTCACGAAATTATCTGCACTGCAACGGTAATGAGATTAAACACAGAAAGCAAAGTGGATGGACAAGGGCATTCTGCCCTTTGCTCCTCTCGCTGTTATTCCTCCAGTCGCTGACGCACAGCAGACTCATATTCATAAAATACAGACGACATATTCAGCCCTCTTTCCTCCAGCAGCATACGAAGACGAAGTGATTTCTCAGTCAGCCTGCGACTGATGCGCTGTTGCTCTCCTGCCTCATGGCAAGCGTGAAGCAAATCATGTAGCTGAACACATTCCTTTTGCAGCTGTAGCTCTTCCGGTAAAATACCTGCATTTTTCAACAGCTTGTACGACATCCGCAGCTCTTCTGGAACATGTGACAAATCCTCAATCACCAGTGGCTTGCCCTCTCCCGGCAAATGATCAAACTCACCTTTGGCCATCGCCTCGGCAATCTTCCGCTCTGCCATTCTAGAGAACATTCTCATTCACTCCTTGTAATAAGCGTCCTATGTACAATCTATATTAAATAAACCGGGAGTCCTTTGCCACTGTAGCTTACATATAATGAGGTTGTCCTGTATTTCTGTCGGAGAGTGATGGTTATTCTTCGATTCTAAGCAACTGACATACTTGTTTTCTATATTTTTTGGCCTTGCGTGTTCCGTGAATGAGATTGGACAAGCGGCTAGCAGGAATATGATAGGTGTCACAAAAAGTTCTCTGATCCATTTGAATTTCAACTAGCTTTTGTTTGATTTTCCAGCCGAAAGGGGTTACAGGATTTCGTTTATTCAACAGCGTTACCACCTCTTCATAGTATAATTGGAGTTTGGAGATTGGAGTTCGTCTTCCTTTAAAGTGCATCATGCACACACATTAGCTAAGATTTCATTTTGCAGGTTTGGTATTGATTCAATAGTTCATCCAGTTTCATGGATTGTTCAATTACTTTAGGATGCGTTAAAAAGCCGTACTTTTTCTGCACTTGGTACAGTCTTTTTCTGGCCCGTTCGACACGAAGTAAAGTCACACCTGGATTCATCAGCATGATTCCCCCTCTGTGTCATATTCTAATGCAAAACGTAAATTATTGGATTTTTTAAAAATACGCTGCCATCTTTATTTTGACCGTCAGCTCTTACGCTCCGTGGGCAGCGTAAAACGAACGACAGGAACGTAGAGCGCCTTGTCCGGGGTGCTCTTGCCGGCGTAGACGCTCTTGTTATCGGCGTGAGTAGCGCCCAGCGGTGCGTACTGGCTCTTAGTTGGGCGTTCTTCCCTCCTTAGAGCCAGTAAGCATGAGCCTGCTTCCTCTGCTCTTGACCTGCTCGCTCCCTTACTTGCCGATCAGCGAGCCTATTTGCTACCGATACCCCGGCTGGTTAAAACCAGCCTTTAGGATTTCAAGCTCATAAAAAAAGACGCTTCCGGTTTCCCAGAAACGTCTTTAATAATCTTCAACCCACAACGATACGTATATAAATAATACGTAAGCTAAAAGGAAGAACCCAATCACACTAAGAAGGATAATCCAGATAAAACGTTTTTTAATGGAGATAGGATTTTTCCCCATCGTCTTTGGATTTTCTGACGAGTAGGCAATAACTCATATTCCAATTTCATTAAAACATGTTCTGCTTTTTCCTCATCTTTATTTAAAAGTTCACTCCAAATTTGTTCATATTGCACACGAATTGCTTCTTTAGTAGAACTATCTTTTAGCAAAACCATATGTAACCTCCATAGAAAACAAAGTAGCAAGAAGTCCTGAAGAACAAAGCTTCAGATATCCTTGCAGTTAGACGCTCTTCTTGGCTATAAGGGACTTTTTAAATAGTAAAGGAGACAAAATAAGCAAAATCCCTAACAACAAGAAAATGGCCCCGTACAAATATATTCTAGCACTTTCAATCATTTTATAGTAAATAACTATTAAGTGATCATATAATACTATTTTTGTTAAGTTTGAAATTCAGGAAAACTGTTATACATCGTTTAGGATCGTAGTTTATGTCCAGCATTGCTAAGAATAAATCTTAATAAGGGGGAAATTATATGGATTTTTTAATCTTGGTACCACAGTTCTTAATCCAGGTGTTTACCATAGTCGTCGCTTTAGTGATATATACGAAAGATTTTTCAAAAGAAGATAATCAATCAGCAACATAGTAAAATACATAAACACGTAAAAAAGAGCGATTTTTATCGCTCTGTAACATTCATTTACATGTATTCAGTTGCTTCGTATTCCTTTACACGGCGATAAAAGGTGGGTTTTGTTAATCCGGATTGCTGGATAGCCGCCGTTGCCGTTATCTGGCCAGCCTTCCATTCCTTATAAGCTTGAATAAACGTTTCATCAATTTTTTTCTTGGGCCTGCCGAATGTCACTCCAGCTGTTCGTGCAACTTCAATCCCTTCCGCCTGCCGCTGCATGTTCTTTTTCCGCTCCTGCTCAGCCACGTAAGCCAGCATACTCAAAAATTGGTTTTCAAGTAGTTTCCCTAAGTCACCCATCATTTTAAACTTCCTTGAATCAAACAAAGCTTCGTTGTCAAGACATACAATGTCTGCGTTTATTTCACGGGTGATATATTTCCACTCCGCGATAATCCCGGCCAAGCCGATCCAACGCATCCATATAAACAAGGTCGCCTTCACGAATCAGCAATCTAATAGCCTGATACTTAGGACGCTCAAAATCCTTGCCACTCATCTTATCGACAAATATATACCGTTCATCAACGCCCAGCTCTCGAAACTTTACGAGTTGCCGTTCTGGATTTTGATCTTTTGCAGAAACTCGGCCATATGCCAGCTTCAAATGTCCCACCTGGAATTTTAAGTTGCATAAAAATTATTTCCGTAAGAGTCGAGAAAGCATCCCTCCTACCCAACCTTCAGTAGAGGTTGAAACTTTTTAGGGTTTTGATTTAGGGGCTATAACCATTGCGAGCGGTTATAGCCCTTTTTACGTCTTGTCCAGCTCAGATTCAACCGTTTATGTAATTCTCATAGCATTCTGGACAGGGAAAACCGACCTTCGTAGTTTTGCCTTGTTTAGTCAATTCTACAGCTTTTTCATGAGCTTCTGCCTCTGTGAAAAACTCCAATATTTCTGTATCACATCCGACTAAAGGAATTCTAACCGTTGTGTTACTGTCTATGGCACTTGCTGAAGTGATCAGAGGACCTGCAGGATCAGTCAGAGCAGCGGCCAGTACGAATTTAGTTATTGTATTATCCTTATAGAAAGGTGAGCATAAAACAATTTTTCAATTTTTTATGCCCCTTTATCTCAGAAATTGTAATACAACTCCATCTTTCCTCTCTATTAACAAAAAAGTCAATAATATAGTATATAAAGCGTTTACAGGAATATTATTCTATGGTATCCTATTAATCATACATCTAAAGTTTGGATGTTAATCATATTATTGGAGGATGATATATCATGAATCTTAAGTCCGTTTTCAAAGGAGTAGTGTCATCTACTCTTGCAGTTGGTCTAATTACTGGAGTTGGTACTTTACCGACTTTTGCGCAGTCGACTGAAAGTTCGCCGGAAAATTATGTAAATGGAAGTAGAGTAATTACACCTTTTGACATGAATGTTTCAGATGGCTCTTATTCAGGAACAGGATTTTCGACTTCATACAAATTAACAAGTTCTAATGGGAAAAACGTAAATTTTTGGGTTCAAAATACTGGAAAAGTAAGCGTTAAAATTACAATTAATGGAGATCACGAAAAAACTCTCAAGAAAGGTGAGAGTGGCCACATTAGTGCTTCAGTTGGTTACTTCGCTAGCGAATATAAATTTAAAGCAGTAGCAACGCCTAATGGTGGTGATATTAGTATAGACTATAAGATTGCTCAAAGAGACTGAGGAAATCCCTTAAATAGAAGAGCCGATTTCCTGTAAGGTTGAACTGTGACCCGTAAGATGGACACTTTGAAAAAAGTGACCCACTTACGGGTCATTTGTGTTTTAATCAAACCATAAAGAGGATTGTGAGGTAAGATTCATGAGCAATAAGAGAGGTGCTTCCAAAATCTTTAGCGAACAAGAGATTAAACAGCTCGAGGCTAATCCAAATGTGCAAAAAGTGACGGACAAAACCATCACTTACGCCCCAGAGTTTAAGGTGGAAGCGGTAAAAGCTTATGAAGCCGGACAGACGCCGATGGATATTTTTCTTAGGGCGGGTTTTGACATCGACACCATTGGACACGAAAAGCCAAAGAAAAGCTTATATGTTGGCGAAATATCTATGCTGCCCATGGAGAGGCCTCTCTTTTAGAGGAGCAACGAGGGAAAGGAAGTGTGGGCAGACCGCAAACAAACAACTTGTCCACAGAAGAAAAACTGAAGCGTGCCGAAGCGCGCATCAAGTTGCTTGAAGCGGAGAATGACTTCCTAAAAAAGCTCGAAGCGCTCGAAAAGCAGAAGATGCAGAGGAAACGTTGACACCCTCCGAGCGCTATCAGATAATCAACCTCACGATCCGACAACATAGCCTAAAGCGCATGACACGCTACCTGTGCGAACTGTCTCACATCAGTGCAAGCGGCTATTACCGCTGGCTTCATGCCGAGGAGAGACGCCAGTTGCAAGCTCGCGCAGATGAACATGACTTAGCGCTCATCAAGATGCATTTTGATGCCCTACATGGCAAAGCAGGAGCATTGGTGATTAAAATGAGGCTTGAACGGGAAAATGGTGTTACTATGAACCACAAAAAGATCCGACGGATCATGCGAACGTACAAACTTGTCGCCACGATTCGGCAAGCTAATCCATACCGTAAAATGGCCAAGGCGACTCAGGAACACCAGACATGCCCCAACCTGCTAAAACGTCAGCTTGACCAAGGGGAACCAGAAAAAGTATTGCTCACAGATATCACCTATTTGCACTATGGTCACGGGCAGTGTGCCTACTTGTCTTGTGTGAAGGATGGGGCAACCAAGCAGATACTTGCTCACTATCTGTCATCTTCTCTGGAGCTCGTCTTGGTGGAGCGGACGCTGCAGTTGTTAATTGAACGGTTCGATGGCAATGTTCATCCTGAGGCCATCTTGCACTCTGACCAAGGCATGCACTATACCCACCCCAAAATTCGCCTTCTGGTCCGTAAAGCAGGCTTCAGGCAGTCTATGTCTCGGAAGGGAAATTGTTGGGACAATGCCTCTATGGAAACATTCTTCGGTCATATGAAGGATGATCTGGAATACAAATCGTGCGCAACCATTCAAGAATTACGGGCATGCATCGATAACTACATTGCTTACTACAACTCAGGCCGCTACCAATGGGCGTTAAAAAAGATGACTCCTGACGAATTCAGAAGCCATCTATTGGCTGCTTAAGCGGGCTTTATTCAAAGTGTCCTCAATTGGGGTCACAGTTCAGGTTAAGGGAAATCGGCTTTTATTATAGGTATTTATTTTCCCAGCTTTCATCCATTTTGCATAAGGTCCTCAAGTCTAGTACGGCTCTTTTTTTACTCTGTGTCTGCACTGAATTACCAAATTACCATCTCGGATTCAGGAGCCTTATAAAATACTAAAAATATCTTAAGCATCAAATTTAATCTCTTTGAGCAATACCATAGTCTATACTAATATCACCACCATTAGGCGTTGGTACTGCTTTAAATTTATATTCGCTACTTAAGGAACCAACTGGAGCACTAATATGGCCACTCTTACCTGGTGCGAGAGTTCTTTTCTGATCTCCATTAATTTTGATCATTACGCTTACATTCCCAGTATTTTTAATCCAGAAATTCACTTTTACCCCATTACTCTTTTTTAATGGGTATGCAGCCTGAAATTCAGTTCCTGAATAACTGCCACTTTTAACTGCATAATCTTTCGACGAACTTTCAGTCGACTGCGCAAAAGTCGGTAAAGTACCAACTCCAGCAATTAGACAAACTACCAGAGCAGATGATACTACTCCTTTGAATACGGACTTAAGATTCATGATCAAGCACTCCTTATTAAATTTTTTTGTAACTATTCCGCCTTTACTCGACAGTGAAAAGTTCCTGTCGAAAAAATAACCCACTCTAGCGATTTTATGGTCTCCTTAAGATTCCACTCTAGAAAGGATAGCATCGCTGAAAGGGTTACAAGAACCAGTATACCCGATTTCAAAGCGCTCGCCCAGACCTATGCTCCCATATATGAATACCCTTTTATCGGAATTTCGCTCCTGTTTCTCCCGACAAGCCACTTTGTTATTGTGGTCACCGGCCTTATGCTGCGCTCCGACACGCTGGGCGTGACTTCCATTGTTCGTGATCTGGCAATACATCCGCTCTACTATGAAACCCTGATCCACTTCTTTCGATCCTCGGCGTGGTCGTTGGAATCGTTGCGGCTGACCTGGCTTCAAATCATCCGGAAGATGGCTCAGCTCATGATGGCGGGTGACCGGGTCGTCCTCGTGGGGGATGGCATGAAGCAAGCGAAAAAGGCCGGCGCATGCCCGGCGTGAAGAAAATGCATCAGGAATCCGAAAACTCATCCCTGCGGTTGCATCAGACTTACTAACAGTGACCAAAGAGAGTTAATTAAAGTGCTTGAGGCAAACGGAAGCTCCGGTAAAATCACAATAAGCGAAAACTAAAAATTTAAAGGGCGGAATTTACCTCCGCCCTTTTTTGCATTAATTTGTTTTGTATTTATCAAGTTTGAACCATTTTTGAAATTCACTTTGACTAATTTTTTTAATGGTTTTTACTTTTTTGCTTTCCAAAGAGTATCTATATAGTTTTTTTTGGTCAGATGGATACTCACTTATATAGTCTAATGATTTTCCATTTTTATGCCATAAAATCAGACCTGTACTAATGTAATCCGTTTCTCTAGGTAAAAAAGTAAACTCACCTTTTTGGGGATTATATATAGCTATGGAGCTTGTGGAAGTATCCCCATATGAGAAAGCAATTTGGTCTGCTTTTGGTGACCAATTATAGGAATTTATCGTTTCAATATTTTTCTTGCCAGCAGCGCTTAACTGGTCATTTAATACTTGATGTTTTCCATTTTTCATATCGACAAGCAACACCGTCTCCCCTGCGCTACGTCGTGTTTGTATAGCTAGCCAATTACTTGAAGGGCATATTGAAACACTCGATATATCACGCAGCTTATCGTCAAATTTATCTGTATGAATTGTGTAAATCTTTTCTCCTTTTTTGATCGTTATTGATGTAATAAGATTTTTTTCAGTGCTTGGTGCATTTTTCAATTCCGTTTTTTTCGCTGTTAACGTAATATTCTTTTCTTTCCAAATCACTTGGCCTTGGCTCTCGTTCTTTTTAAATTTTGTTATAGACTGATTCCTTATTTTTAACGCTGAATGACTATCGTGGCTAGATTCCCCTTTCTTCACATCCAAATTTCCTTCATCCCTCAAAGAAGCTAATCTATTTTACCATAAATAACCTTTATATGGTATACTTTTCTATAATCATACTATAAAGCACAGAGCTAATTCCTTACTGGCAATTGAGATACTACTTCCTACCGGGGATCCTATCAAATTTTTCTATGGTAACAAAAATGAAAAGGAGACTTACATTGATCTTCAAAAACAAAAGACGCTTGTACAAGCTATTTGCCGTGGTATTTCTCTTGTTGCTCTTCTTGAGTGCTATCCTGCTCACCAATTTGACGCATACAGAAGAGATCGCCGATCCTGATATGAATGCTCGCACAGTCCTTAAAGCAGGAGACACTTCCTCGTTCAAAATTGACAGGCTGAACAGCTCGTTTCAATGGTTTCATAGTCTGGATCGGGCAATCCAATTTAAAAAATTTGATTTTAAAGTTCCTGATCATCTGCCCGAGGGTTATCAGCTTGAAATTGTAGATTTGAGTACGCTCTTTTCTGATGCCAACCAAGCTGATCTTCTTAATATCGTATCCATAATGTTCGTATCGAAATTTGGCAGCAAAAATGAGCAATTTATAGAGATGCTGGCTTCCAAAGGGAAAGAAAATATGTTGGAACATAATTTACTGTGGGGTGCCCCAAACTCACAAAAGTTAGCACAAACTCAGTTTTTCCAACAAAGTGAGGTTACACTGGGAAATGTAAAAGGCGTGTTATTCACGAAAAAGCTAGGCTCTCAGCATAATCGAAAAGCAGCCAACAGCTTTGTCTGGCAGGATAACGGTGTATCGTATGTAATCAATTGGGAGAAGCTCACGCAAAAAGAAATTGAAAAGGTTGTACAATCCTTCACTTTCCCACAGCAAGTCCAACGTGTTCGTTACGACGGAGAAGGGAATTCATTTCCTCTGTACGATGAGACGGATTTACTTGCAGCGAAGAATATTCTAGGCTTTAAAGTGAAATTTCCGGGCAGCTTGCTGAACACTCACCTTACGCTGAATGACTCGATCTTGTTGAGGGCGGAGGATCAGAATACTAGTTACTCGTTTAGACAAACTGCAGATGCTCTGTGGAACACCTATCGTGCACCGTACAATTCCACAATTTATGATGGCCGAATGACGAACTTTTGTTCTATCAAAGTAAAGTGCCGCTTTTTGAAACGACTAAGCTCTCGTTCATTCGTAAGCTGGAGATTAGTGGGGTTGAAATATCGGCTTACGCCGACAACAACCACGTCTACTTTGGACCCCTCTATTCCAGCAACGACAAATCAAAGCTCAAAAGTCAAACCTACTACTTTTGGAAGCAAAATAATGTTTATTATGCTACGGCCTTCCTAGGTCTGGATAAAAACCAGGAAGATAGTTTGAGGACTTTAGTTCTCACTCCTCTTCAATAGGATTGAAGTTGCATAATACGTTATCCTCCCCAGTTATGATTTTGGACTCTAGAGCTCTATAAAGAGCTTTATTGGGTCGAGTGTTGCTTTAATTAGGTGAAAAACTACCATCGTCTGATGACGCGACTACAAACTAGCTTTTTCTTACGTAAAGCAAGGATTCATTTTCTTCGGTTGTGCTATTTGCTTTATCTGTAAAAAATCAGGAATTTAGATGCTGAGCAATCTAACTATTTAGTGCTCATGCACTTAAGTCGTATTCAAAAAAATCCACTGTTCATTGTATATGTTTATTCTACTAACCCTTATTTTTCTATCAAATAAAATAAAGTAAATCCATTCCAGAGATTTATCCAGTATATATATAAGGCAACTGTGTAAATATAGCCCATTGATCAAAAAAATATCAATAGGCTGCAATATAAAAAAACACTATAAGGTTTTGTTCTAAAACAATAACGACTCTGCCCCGTCAATCACAATTTGTGCGCCAGTGATGTGACGTGAATGATCAGATGCCAAGAATGTCACCAAATCAGCAACTTGCTCGGGTTGCCCCGGTCCATCTGCCAACGGCTGATCTCCTTCAGGAAATTGCACAGGGATGGTAATCTGCTTTAACGCTTCTGATTTCTCCGTGGTTTCATCAATATTTGTCGAAATGGCCCCTGGATAAATGACATTGACACGAATACGGAACTTGGCCAGCTCTAGGGCTGCCATTTTTGCAAAACCGGTTTGACCTGCCTTCGATGTGCTATAGGCTGACATCCCAAAGCTGGTAAAGCGCTGATTTCCATTAATCGAGCTGGTAATGATAATGCTGCCGCCACCGTTCTTTTTCAAATGTGGTATTGTATACTTCACCGTCAGGAAGGTGCCATCCAGATTTGTTGACAAGGTTTGCCGCCAATCCTCAATACTCAGCTCCTCGATTGGTCCGACGACCCCGTTAATCCCCGCATTGGCAAAAATGATATGCAGCCCGCCAAACAATTCAACCGCTTCCAACACTGCTTTTTCAACACGCACCGGATCGGCAATGTCCACGTCAAAAGCCCGGGCTGACCCTTCACGTATGGCATTAATTTCTCTTTCCGTCTCCAAAATGCGATCATTACTTACGTCAAAAAGAGCGACATTTGCTCCTTCTCTAGCCATTTGAATGGCCGTTGCCTTGCCAATACCAGAACCTGCACCCGTAATTAGAGCAGTTTTGCCTTCAAAGCGCGCGCCTCCTGCATATGTATAGCTCATACGTATCGCTCCCTTTCAATAATCTGTATAATCACAAGATTACCCAAAAGGGTATACTTTATAATCACCATTTTTGCGCATTTTTTGCTGTTCCTTTACGATATTCAGGAAAAGATCGAATATTTCGTGCATTAGTGCATCTTTTCTTCTTCTCTCTCGTTACATTCCGTAAATATCTTGCCTATTCTCAGTTTTCTATGTATCCATCAAAAAAGGACGTTCTACAACCATCGATATGGATGCATACGTCCTTTGGATTATTCGTTTACCACTGCAGCTCAATAAATGCCGCATCATCATCAAGTCCCCCGGTATGAGACGCATCAAGTAATACCTGTATCTGCTCATCAGGGACAGGCTCGCGAATAGGATCTAAATCGGACAAACCGTCCGTGTATACCTGTAATCTCATTGGCATATCTGCGGGTATGCTTCTTTCGTACCAATGCGGCTTCCCTCCAATCGGTCCACGGCTTGTAGACCAGCGTTCCGCAGTAGAGAAGGTATGATCAAATAGTTCGCTGATTTCTTCCGTACCCTTCCACAATCGCAAACGTGAATCCCCTTGCCAGGCAAGTCGGAGACGACCACGGGTACCTCGTTTCGGCAGTTCGATTTTACCGCAAATATACATGGACTGGCTTCCCTGTCGACGTTTATCTTCCAATACTGAACGCATTAAGCCTGATTCGTGATCCAGAGGCTGCCGATCCAGTTCCTCAGTAGCTGCACCTGCCAGACGCTCAAGATACTCCCTTAATTGATTAGCAGACAGATCCTGTCTCTGTTCCATCCAATCCAGTAAAGAAGAACCCAGATAGCGAGCTGCAAAATCTCCTCGGTAACTGAGCCCGACACCATCACACAAGACAAAACAACAGACAGATTTATGAATACGTACTGCGGCAAAATCCTGTCCGCTTTCTCCCATACTGGCAGATTCAGCAGACCTTCCATAGCCATAACGACACATAAAACGACTGTGATGAGATGATAAAGGCTGATCGCCTGTCTGAGAGCTTATGTAAGCAAATTGCTGAGTCAGCCTTGCATTCAATCCCTTTTTTTTGCTCGTGGGGAGCAGGGACAGCAGTGGATTCATGCTTTTACCTCCTTACCGTACAGGCGTTGCAGCTGACATTTGAAAACCAATGGACACCAGTTCCGCACAGGTTCCAGGCAGCATCATTATGGCTCCTTCACCTAACTGATAATCTGCCTCAAACAGCATTTCCCGATAGCTTTCAGGAAGCACAGAAGACATATTACGTAATTTCACAGCATGTTCATCCTGCAAAGGCGTATTATGCGTCAGACCTTTCCAGCGACGGGGGTCCTGAATAGGCGTTTCCAGCAACCTGTCGGATAAAAATATATTTTCCACCAGTACATTGCCATCTGGTACACTCATGTTCATAATGCGCTTCGCAATCGGTTCCGGATCATCGCCTGTGGAAACACCATCTGTCATATGGCAGACCAAAGGTGCAGGACAATCCTGCATCCCTGGTAATTCCGCCTGCAAAATACGTTCAGCTTGCAAGAAGGCCTTTGCTGAATCTGAGAATCGTTTGGGTGTCAAATCAGGCAACGAACCAATAGCCGCGATTTCATCAATTCCCTTGACACCATTCAGCAGGTCATATACGTCGTCACTATAAGCCAAAATTGCAATCCGATAGCGCGCAGTCAACCGATTTCCCTTGGTCGATCGGAAAACCATCTGTCGGATCGCCAGTGATATAGCTTCGTATACAACGTCAATACGCCGCCGCCCTTCCATCAGCATATTCATCGATGCGCTGATGTCAATCAGGTAAATGATCAGGGCGGGAGTACGTTGTGAAGCCTGTATTGTATAATTCATGGTTTGTACATGCTCCCCTCAGTTACCTTCGATCTGTATCTGTTTCCTAATCTATCATTCCGCCATTATATAAACATATGAAACATCAAATTTTAGGCAGTCTAAAATTCGTATCTCCTAAAAAGTTATAAATAGAGGAAGCCCGATAGCCCACTTCACCTACTGAACGATAATAAGAAGGATTGCTATCATATAATGCTCTAAAACGTTTGGCAAAGCTCTTGGCCTTCGCGGTGCTTCCACCTTCCTGAGAAGCATACGCCTTGTTATAGAGGGAAATAAGCTGGAGAACATTCTCCTTGTTACGTGCCTGTACAGCATCTTTTCGCTTTTGTTCCGACTCAGCTGCTGCTTTACGAGCTGCTTCTTCCTTGGCGGCACGAGCTTCCTGCTCCTTTTTCAAGGCCAGGTATTTTTCATATTTTTCCTGTTGATCATATGCTTTTTGCTTCGCCAACTTGGCAGCAGCCTGCTTGTTTTGTTCCTTTTGGGCCAGATAAGCTTCATATTTAACCTGTTGAGCGATCAGGGCTTGTTGTTTCTTCTGCTCTTCCTGTTGCTTTTGAGCAGCAAGAGCCTGTTGTTTGGCCTGCTGTTCAGCTTCCTGCCGTTGTTTCTCCGTTAGCGATTTTTGAGCGGCCTCCTGCTCAGCAGCCAACTTTTCCTCGGCTGCTTTTGCAGCCTTCAATGCCTCTTCTTGCTTTGCAGCCTCGATTTGTCGCTGATTAGACTGATCCGCAAGAATACTTACAGTTGGGATTCCCGCTGCCAAAAGAACGACTGCGGCCGATGCTGTCACGATAAACATTTTGGAGCGATACCAGGCTTTCGATTTCTCAGGTTGCTCTGGCATCTTGGGGTTCAGCTGCTCCTCCAGTCCTGTGATCGCAGCCGACACTTCTACATGCAGAGGACTGCCATCTTCTACAAAGTGATACAACGAACGATATACTTCCAGCGCTGCAGCAGGTTTGTTCTGCTGCTCTAGTTCACGCGCCTGTCGAAACAGCTTATCCGTTACTCCACGCTCTCCCTGCTCTAGGGCAGCCTGATTTAACATTTCAGCCTGTTCAGCCTTGAGCGGAGCAGGTGTTGCCAACGAGGGTACCGCTTCACTGGAAGTGCCGCTCATAGCAGCCAGATCTCCTGTATCTGTCCCAGCTGGCTCCGTTTCTGTATCCTCCACCAGAATTTCCTGCTCAGTAACGGCATTAAGTACAACCAGCCATTCGCCAAAGGTAGGACAACTGCTTAGATCCTGACTATCCCAAGCACGGCTGAATAGTTCTACCACCTTGCTGCCCCAGCGGGCTTCAAGCGATTTCCGCAAAATAAAATAACGTTCGCAAGGCGTCTGCATTTCATGTTGATCAAAATAACTTTCGCCCCAAGCTTTATCGACCACCACACGGTCAGACCAGCCTAACATTTCTCCAATAATGATAGCCCCTGCAAAACGGTCGGCATACGCGCTCCATAATCCGCTGTGAACAGTACGATGTGCAGCATACCCCGGCGATCCTGCCAATAGTGCATCTGGACGATCCATTTTGGTGCTATACATTTGCTCCACGTCTACCAATTCCACAGCTGACGTGCCTTCAGGCAGTTCCACTTCAGAAAAAAACGGAAGCATAACATTGGGCGCTGATAAATCACAATGCGCCAATCCTTTTTGCTCCATCGCTGAACCGATCCCTGCCAGTGCTCTGGCTAAAGCCAGACTATCGGAAGCCTCAAGCTGACGCTGATCTGTGAGACAATCGAACCATGTCATACCATGAACCCATGGCATCAGCACCGCATACAGCAAATCAGGCTGCTCAGCGATCAGACTTCCGTTTCTTTCTGGAGTGAGCACATCACGCTTGCATACCTGCAAACCGGGAATATCCCCGTATGTTTCCATATGCTCAGATTGATAAACCATAGCCGGGATGCGGAACTTCGGAAAAAACACTTTGAGGGCTTTCGCCTCATGCGGTGCTCCGTTTTTGGCAATCAGCTGGTATACAATTCCCTGCCTCCCTGCTTGTGCATAGGCTAAACCGGGTGCAGCGGGATGTCGTCCAACCACATAAGCTGTGCCGTTTATGATCAATTCGTCTCCCGGATTCGGTTGAAAAGACATGAAACATCCCTCTCCTTATATCATTCAGTATGCTAGTTTTCCTCACCTTATTATATACGTCTATGGATGGCAAGAAAACCGGGTATCCGAAGATCGCCCGGTTTTTCCTATACAATCTGTGCCAAACCGTGAGGAATAGGTTCACATATTGCTTCATTATAGAGTGATATATGATAAGTTAATGCCGATCAGGCACGACAACTTATTTCGCTTGGTCAACCGTACGGAATTTGTTAGCGATAGCTGTCAATTCTTGGCTGATGCTATTCAAAGTCGTTACGAAAGCTTGCATTTGTTTGCTTGCTTCTTGGAACTCTTGGAAAAAGCGTTGCTTAGTCATACCTTCCCATTGACCTTCCATACCGGAGATGGACTGAGTCAAGCTGGAAACGATCTGCTGGCTTTGCTCACCACTTTGTTTAAATTGGTTAGCTACCTGATCAACCTGTTCTGGGGTAATTAAAATGCGTCCTGCCATTTTTTGCGTCCTCCTTGATGATAAAAAATGTTTTTGTTTAGCTGGTTTAAATTGTACTATGGCTATTTAATTCCCTACAAAAGGCAAAGGACCTAATTGCAACAATCCCACTTTTTAACTATAAAACAGCATATAACAGTACAATCTTAATAAAGCAACCACCTAATAAGTCCCATATTAGTCCTATAAAACCGGGAATGGTATAACAAATTCATATGGATTACAGGCCGATCCAGATCATCCCGGAACGATCCGAACTAAGCGACAGGCTGATCTCTTGCTATAGACGGATCAGTAAAATACCAATCCTGCGGACTGCTAGAAGACGCCTGCTTCAGAATATCCTGATGCAAGGTGCCCACATCCGAAGGCTGTACACCTGCAATAGCATGTACGACAGACTGCGGGTTGGAAATTAGACTGCTTCCTTCCGAAGCTTGCCCAGGCAGAATAGACGGTGATTGTTGATTCGACCAATCGAGCATCGTGACGGGTCGTCCCAATGGTTGGCTGGCAAATGGCAGAATCGTTTGATAGTTGTGGTCAACAGACTGAAACTGCTCTGCCTTTCGGTTCAGTTGTGTACCTGATGTATGGAGATAAGCATGAATCTGTTCTGACATCCGCTTGGCTTGCATCCACTGATTCAAGATCGCCTCACGCGCAGATACATCCCAATCCAGCGATTGTAACGCCTGCTCCAAACCTGCTGTTAACTGTTGAATTTGCTCCGCCGCATGCTGTAGCTGCCCGCTAAGCCCCCGAAGCACATCCGGTTCAACTCGAATGCGCATATCCATCACCCTTCTTCTGTCACTTCTTCAGTCACTGCCGACTGTTTCAACCAATTCAATAATAAGTCCACAAACTGATCTCTCGAAGCCATAGCTGCAATTAACCAGTCTCCGTTACCCGCAGAGCTCATCCGAAATATCCAGTTCATTGCAGGACAAAGGACAAAAGCTGCCCGTTGTGACTCCCACTCTCTGCCGTTCCAGACCAGCAATTGCAATTCTCCCTCAGCTACACGGGAACTCAAAGACTGAGCCAGTCTCATTGCTCCCTCTTCATCTCCGCTAGCCTCAGTTAGCTTACTGCTGATTTGAGACAAACTTTCTCCTGCAGATTGCTCGTAAATTTTATTAAAGGCCTGCTTGGAAAACATAAGCGCGGGAGATTCAGGTACAAGCCGATCAACCCAGCCCATTTTATCAATCAATGTTTCGCAAGCCTTTTCCACATTACCCAGATCGTACAAACGATATTCATCGGGTTCGTCAACAGATTTCACAAGCTCCACCACACGCTCATTCGTGCAATGAAGATAGCCTTCAAACTGCTTACCTCCCCTTACATAGCGTATACGGCAAGCCCTGTTGGATAATCCCGCGATAGCAACTCTTGAAAAAACGGTAGGAGGCATAGCCAGCTCTTTACCCTTATCGGCCTGCTTCAGATAACCTTTTTCCAGAAGAGCAGCTTTGACCTGCTCCCACTCTTCCGCCAACTCCTCTGCTAGATAGCCCTTAAACGGATCTTCCACCCCAAGCAGTCTGTCAGAACCCAATACGCCTGCCAGAAAAAACAGTTCCTTTGCCTTGAGGGTTATTAACTTCTGCTTGGAAGCTTGAAACGTTAACATTATGAGCCACCTCCCTTCAAACTACAACATGCCATCGGTCACGAATTTTCGTTATCCAATCCTCACAGCTCATTTGCTCTGAGAAGGGAATCGCCGCTTTTATCCTGGTAAATTTGCGTCGTACGTAGTATCCCTGCCCAGGAGGCAGGACTTTTAGGCCACCAGCAGCGGCATTCGCTTCTGAATAAGGGATACGAAAGAACGATAAATCATTCGAATCCAGTGTTCCAAAAAGCACACCGCTTTGGCTTGCTTTGACATCATTAAACCAGTCCACACCAAAGGTAGGAAAATCAGCTGGCACACCCGATAGCACGACATGCACATTGCGATCACGTCCCAACCGTACAATGGCGGAAAGCTGATCCTTTATCATAAAATCGTTCAGTTGCTTGCTTAACATATCCGCATCATCAATGACCAGGAGCAGTTCGGGATCATTCCCATCCTTGCTCCGTTGTTGAACGATATCATGCACCTGTTGTACCAGAGGTCCCATTTCTTCCTCGCTTTCGGCAGCAGCCTTGACATGAGGAAGATGCCGTAATCGGGATAGTCCCCCACCTCCATAGCGTGTATCGATCGTATAGACTTGCATTTGATCCGGCGAGGTGTAATAAGCGAGCGATATAATCCAACTCATCAGGAAGGAGGTTTTTCCACCCTCCATTGGACTACCTACGATAAAATTAGGCCCTTCTTTTAAATTTAGGAGAAAAGGCTCAAGATCGTCACTCTGTAGGCCTACAGGTACTTCGTAAGGAAGCGCACCTGATGGTCCACTCGTCCGATCCCACTGCTGAAGCAGTTCCAGCAACGGAATCCGCTCAGGCAATGGGAGAATGGCCGGTGCGTGCTTACCCTTCCATCCCTGCGCAATACCAGCGATATTGCGACGTAGTTGTGCTGATCGTTCCGCTTCATCTTCTCCTGGTGAAGGCAGTGCCGTCTGGAACTCCAGCGGAGGAACATGCCCTTTAACCAGAGCCCGGCCCGGAATTAAAGGTCCTGGTGTTTTGGCCGGTCGTCCTACCGCATAATAGTAGTCACTAGGATCAGCCAATTCGAAAGAAACAGCATTAGGTATGTTACTGCGGAACTTCTCAAACACATCGGTAATCCGGTTCGCTGTAATGATGAAGGTGATGCCTAGACTGCCTCCTTCACGCAAGAGTGATTCCAGCAGTTCATTTTCATCCGGATACGCATTACGAAAATTAAGATATCCATCAATAACTACGACAATTTGCGGCACATCTTCAACAGCAGAACGTCGAAAAGAACTTATTGTTTTGACGCCAGCCTCAGAAAGCATTTCCTTGCGTAGGGCCACCATCTTGAACAAATAGCGGAACAACCGTTTAATCCGGTCATCCTCCTCTGCCATCATAACAGCACCGATTTGTGGAAGCTCTCCAAAGTCGCGCATGGTTCGACCCATGTCAATGATATAACCGTTCCAATGATTCACAGCGTAACGCTGTGCCGTGGACATCAGCAACGTATGCAAAAAGGTCGTTTTTCCCATGCCCGGCATGCCATACACAGCCCAATGACCATGATCCAGCGACGCATACATCGGCTCCTGCCGTTGATTCGGCAAATCATCGACCAGCCCAATAAGAGACTTCAGCTCCAACGATGATGATGTACTATCTATTTCGGTACATTGCGGTAGATTAGTTAAATCCAACATTTCTGGCAGCGGCGGAAGCCACGGTCCCTGAAGACGTTCGATTCCTGCCTTAGCTGCTTCTTTTGCAATATAATCAATAAATACTTGAAGCTGTTTAGGAGCTTCTTCTCCTTTTAAGCCTGAGCTTGCCCGTTCTCCGCCCGTCAATAGCGCTTCACGTTTGCCGTTCAGTCTCACTTCATGAACAGGTAAGGCAGAAGAAATGTCTCTGTTGCCTATATACGGCGCACCGCTCCAAGCAAATTGCATTTCTTCAAACACTTCGTCGCTACCCACTTGAAAATATCCTCGTCCCGGCTTCGTTATCCACGCGGCATTCGGTATTTTCAACATATCACGGCTATCACCTTCGCTTTGCACCCGCAAGCAGATGCGGAACCTGGAGTTACTCCAAATCTTATCATCGACAACACCTGCCGGCTTTTGAGTCGCCAAAATCAGATGGACACCTAATGTCCGCCCAATCGCGGCAATGCTGATTAGCTCGTCCATAAACTCTGGCTGATCCCGCTTTAACTGTGCAAATTCATCAATAATAATAACCAGATGAGGCAGCGGTTGTTCCTGCCGCTGCCGGAGTAGTCTGTAATATTCATCAATATGCTGTAAATTGCCTGCATCGTTCAATATCTTTTGTCGACGAACCAGTTCTGCTTTAAGAGATATTTTAGCACGTTCAATCAAATTATTGTCCAGGTTCGTGATTGTACCCACAACATGCGGCAAGTTAACGAACGTGTTGGACATGCCTCCACCCTTGTAATCGATCAGCATAAAAGCAAGATCATGTGGGTGAAACTCAGCAGCGAGCGAGGCTACGATAGACTGGATAACCTCACTTTTCCCTGAACCTGTCGTACCAGCGATCAAGCCATGGGGCCCATGCCCTTGACGCTCTATTTTATCATGCAAGTTAATCATAATCTTTTTGCCGCCTGCCCGCACGCCCATCGGCACAGGTAATGTATCAGGATGGCGGTTACGTCGCCACCGGTCTGCCACATCCAGTTCTTCCACACTTGCTACACTCATCATATCAAAAAGAGGCAGAACAGCGGGAATATCAGAAGCCGAAGAACGCTTCAAGCGAATAGGCGCCATGTACCGCGCCAGTGCATCGGCTTCCTCTTTGGACAAATGATCCGGTTTAAAACTTTGCTGTTCAACCTCCGCCGATTCTGATTTAAGGGCGTATACACCCTGTTCCTTGGAAGCTTCCACGATCAGCTGACACTGCATTGGCAAAGCTTCTTTACGAGAAGCCAGCACAATTGTACACGCATCTATGGCTCGGCCGTCCTCCAGCAACAACGGCAACAAAGGTTCTTCCTCAATCAGTTGGGTGTCAGATAAAACAATCACATAACACGGGGCTTCCATCCCTTTGCCCTGACGTTCATTGCGATTATTTTTTCGACGGTTCAATCTAGCAAACAGAAAGTCAGCTAATTGATGGGCGCTACTACTGCGGTCTGACATCATTCTCTGGATTCGGTCATCATCCCATACATGTGGGAGCCAGCGCATCCAAGTCCATTCACTTTCTTCTCGCTCATCATAGAAGGAGGCGATTTTCACTTCATCTGGCGAATGACGAACCGTTACTTGTGCCAAGATGACTCTTAACGCAGCCAGAGTATGCTCCCGCTCGCCGACCAATCCGATCACTTTGGATTGAAACAGTGGCAATGTAATGGAAGCAGCGTCCACCAAACGAAATTCTTCTTCCAGTTCATCTGCAGCTCCCAACAAAGGATCTCGGTCATAACCGTCAGGTCGTGGGATTTGCAGTTTAATATGAAAGGGAACTTGTCCAGTCCCGATACGTACCTGCAAGAAATCTTCATCCTCCGGTGATCTTTCCCAAAGAGAACTGTTGCGGTTTTTTACGATTTGAGTGCATATTTGCGGGTCACCGTGAATTTCATATAGCGTGCGAACTTGTTCTTCGCGTTTCATTTTGAGTTCTTCACGATGCTTTTGGAGCTGCTCCCGGTACATGCGGTCCCGTTCCTCCAACTTGAGCTTATATTCCTTCTTATTATTTAAATAGACGAAAAAAGGAATCGTATAAGATGTAAGCATCATGACCACCGTGACCATCTGGAACATCAAATAGTTACTGTTGCCCATCTTGCCTGTTCTGCTCATATATACATAAAAGCCTATAGTCACCAACGTCATCATTAACGGAATAAGTATAGATATAATAGAAAAAGACGGCTTGCTCGGCTCAGCCGGAGGCCGTAAAATCTCTAGCTTCTCCTCTCGGAGGGCCGGTCTTAATCTCGGGGATCGCTGGTATAATACATTCAAGACAAAAGTCCCCCTTTTCGCTTACTATTTCATTTTACCAAGGTTTCATATTATTTCATGTGTGTATTTACCCATTTTTTTCAGTTTGAAACAAAGAACGCCTTCCATATACAGGCGCCTCGTCCTGAGTTGTCGAAAAAGCTCGCTGAATGCGCACGGTGCAGCCTTCCCGTAAGCCTGCTCCTGTGAGTAGCTGGTTATCCTCCACTCTGAACCAAAGCCCTTCCGGGAACTTTGCTTCCATAATATATTGCATGCCTTCAGCCGGAGGCTCACCAAAAATACGCACACCCAGCATCAATTTTAAATGTTCTACCGAGTATTCATCTGCCACCTCAATATCAAACCACTCTGTTTCCTGTCGTCCTGAAAGCACGGTCAGGATCATCTGTCATCCCTCCCGATCCTTAATTTATACAGCAATACTCACGCAAAAAGCCTATTTCTACGGAAATATGGCTATCGTAACTGTAGCATCCGCCTATTAGACTGTCAATTTGTTACAAAATGCCCACACTCAAAACAAAACGGTGACTATAGTCATGCTTAAAATTAATAGTAGAGTCATATGAATCAAAAATAGAGATTTACAAATTTCATTTGCGTGCTTACGTCATTTTGTCGATTAGGTAGAACTAAATTCGATTGTTACCCAAATTGTTGTGAACACTTTGTAAATTTTTCAGACCTTTATGTTTTTATAAGGTGTTTTTAAGGTAATTTTAAGAAACGGGCACTACAATAAAGCCATGAAATAACTCAGGTGAGGTGATTTTTGTGAGAACATTAATTACATTTCAAAACAAACGTATTCCCGTATACTTCAATCAAGAAAATAAGCAACCGGTACAAAAAACCTTAAAACTTCTAAGTAATACTTTGGAGAACAAAATCTCCAGTGGCAAGCGTGCCCTTCAAAAATGTCTTAACTCTTTGATCAGTATAGAGATTGTCGGTTGTGAAGCCATCCTGCATAGCGTTAGTGAAAATGATTCATTGGCATTGTCCCTCTATTAAGAGGGACTTTTTTTTGTTTGCATTAGACACAAAAAAGAGAGGGGCATTTCAGCACCCTCTCCATATCAGCGGTTATGAAACATGCTACATGTGACTTACCGCAGCCTATGCATTTGATCAGACTCTATTTATAGTATTCTGCGATAACCTTTTTTACCGCCTCGTTCCTTTTTCTGCGCCTTCTCAATTCGTATTCTAAACAGTTCTAGTAAATTAGCGCGTGTATGTTCTTCCCGGCAGTTGTCCAGCTTTTTTAAGATAAAACGGTCAATGGACATATGACTCAGGCTCCTTTACAGCAAGCTGCCCCTGCTTTTCAAGGGGATGATCCGGCTATCCATTTTTAACCATTCCACCTGTTGTTTAAACACGTACGATTTGATTAGGATAAAGCAGGCGGGATTACATACCCTTTAAATAGGGTAAATACATAAAGTTTCGAAAGTTTTATCAGTTTAGCCTGGAAGCTACGGACAAGGAGCGAGCAAAAACCATGAGTAAGCACATAATGACCAAAATAAGCTGGAACCTTTTATGTATGTTCTTCATCCTAACTATGCTGGCTGCATGCAGCAGGGAGAAAGCCTCAACTCGAAGTATGGCCCAACACGAAGCTGAAGCACGTGCCTATACCGTGACAGGTAATCCGAACCAAGCTGCATCATCCCTTGATGAACGAGCTGCCAACGATGCACCTGTCCACCAGCAAGGCAGCAGCTATGTCGAAATATCAGGTGACGTAAGTATAAATAAAAATACAGTGAAGGTTACAGGGCATTCCAATCTGCCGGCTGGAGCACGGATCAAAGGGAATCTTGCAGTCAAAAACTCTCTGTTAACCGGATATACGGACGAGACAACTATTCAAAAGGACGGAAGTTTTGTACTCCAAGTGCACCGACCTGGTATACAGGGCAGTATGGATCTGACTGTTCTGTTCCGTCCAGATGACCAAGACAAAGAAATACGAAATCTGTATGGTAGTGGTGGCAACAAATTAGAAGGCCCTTATGTATATCAATACGAAGAAAACGAACAACTTTTGCAAGAAATTCGGATAGGTGCTGAGTTTGATCCTGAACAAGACCGCCATGTCCCTCTAATTAAGCCTGTCTGGAACAAACCAAAGGACTACGGTAATCCTCAAGTGTGGATTAAGCCCGATGTGAGGCAAAAAGGAAATTATTATCACGTATATGCGCGCAGCAATTTGCTCGAGGGTTCGGACGTCAAGCTCACAATTGATTTTCCGGGACGATGGCAGTTTGGCTACGATGATCAAACCAAGGTCATGCCTGATGGTTCCTTCAGCATGAGGGTCAAAAAGCCGAGCCTTGCCAACCGCTACACCCTGGTCATAAGTTTCGAGCCGAACGAAGATATGTGGATCAACGCCAAACAGGCTTACGGTACAAAAGGAGAGCGTCTTGCGGGATCATTAGTTAAATCCGCAGACGACAAAAAGGGCTCCAAACGGATTGAAGCCCGTGTCCAAATTCAACCCAAATCGTACTAGGCAGCCAAAGGAATCCTATATCATCTAGCTGTTATGGCTGTATCGTGACCGGCGTCCCTATACTTACCTTCTCTTGAAGCTCCAGTACATCCTTATTATGCATTCGAATGCAGCCATGTGACACCAACTTGCCAATGGACCATGGCTCATTGGTGCCGTGAATGCCATAATGCGGCTTGGACAGCCCCATCCAGAACGCTCCGAAAGGACCGCCCGGATTGGGCTGTTTGTTAATAATCGTAAATTGCCCATGCGGTGTTTGTGTAGCCACCTTCCCAATACCGACTGGATAACTAAGAACGATCTGACTTCCATCTTTTAAATATAGACGACGATCCGATAAATCCACCACAATACTGTAGTTCGGCATATGTTCACCCCTCTACACCATATGCCGACTACCACATAGATTTTCTTAAATTTCTACAAATGATGTTTCATGACAGCTCGCCTTACCACTCCACATCACGTCGCCAACCACCTCGCTGATCCCTGCGGCCCGGAGTTGTACTTGGACGGCTATCTTTTCTACGTCGGTCTGCTTCCTTGCGTGCCTGATATTCCAGTTCCCGCTGCATCTTGCGATAATTGTTCACTCTGGATTCAGATAATTCCCCTCTTTGGATAGCTTCCTCCACCGCACATCCAGCTTCTCCCTTATGCTTGCAATCGGCAAAACGGCATTGCTGAGCTGTTTCCATAATATCAGCAAAGGTATGAGCTACACCCGTGGAATCATCCCATAGATTAAGCTCGCGCATACCGGGTGTATCGAGTAGAACGGCTTGCTTTGCAATGGGAAAAAGCTGTCGGTGTGTGGTTGTATGCCTGCCTCGGCTGTCTTCCTCCCTCACATCCTGTGTCAATTGAACTTCAGCCCCGGATAGCCAGTTCACTATTGTGGATTTGCCACTACCGGAAGAGCCAGTTAAAGCAACCGTACACCCAGGCTCAAGGAACGCCTCCAGCTGCTCTCTGCCTTCGTTCTGCAAAGCAGAAATCACGATAACGGGTACTCCAGGAGCAACTCCTTCCGCTTCTGCAACCCGCTGTTCGACATCTTCACAAAGGTCACTCTTACTCAACACGACAACCGGGTTTACTCCGCTATTCCAGGCCATGATTAAGTACCGTTCTAATCTGCGCATATTAAAATCATGATTCAGCGCATTAACAAGGAAAAGCGTATCTACATTGGTCGCGATCAGTTGCTCCTTCGTCTCAAAGCCTGCGGCCTGTCTAGATATTTGGCTTTTGCGTGGCAAGACAGCATGGATTACTGCATCCGATACTTCGTCCGACGTGGTGATGGCCACCCAATCCCCTACAGCCGGCATTTCCGCCGGGTCAACAATAGCATGTCTTAGCTTACCTGAAGCGGCTCCCCAGCGTTCCCCATCCATCGTAATAAGCTTCACCTTTTGTCCATAATCGGCAATCAAGCGGGCAGGACGTATCTGCGTGCTTCCTGCTCGTTCCTCATAGCTTTGCTTCCATTGGTCCCACAAACCGTTCCAGTAATCAGACCAACTGTATTCATGTATACTCATTATTTTCCTCCTGAGATCATGTTTAATTTTTTTTGGTGTTACTCAATAGGTGTACATTTTTCTCTCCGCAAGCAAACAACGCAAAAAATCCGCAGGGAAACCCCTGCGGAAGGTATACAGCTCAAGCGATGTGATCCGTTCGTTCACTTATGCAAGCAGTCTTACACGGACTACTTTCGAAACCAACAACCGGATAACAAAACACTTGACCATAAAAAAATCCGCAGGGAATCACTCCCTGCGGATTTCGTTGGTTCTACTGTCCAACCAACTGCTGAGCTAAGACTATAGATCTAACAGTCTTTAGCCGTGCATCGTCCGTGCGGGAGACAAGTCATTCTGCTGCTGAACCCATTCACTCATGTTCGTACGCATATAACATCGCCTCCTCCTAAAATTTCCTTTATCATACAAGTCCATCAATTGTCTGTCAAGGCTGATTCTAAACATTTTAAACTATTTCAAGTTTTGTTTAACGTACCTGATCCCATCGTGTCCACATTTCACGCGGGTTCAATTCGTACATTTCTCGCTCCCTGTACATAAACTGATGCATGATCAGTTCACGCCGAATCGTCGCAAAATCCTCATGGTATTGCTTGATCCACTCGTTTAGTTCACGTTCAGGATAGATGCGCCCTGGCTCCAGTTTTTCGGCGAGCATCTGTAGTACGATCAATTTTTTCTTATACTGGGCAGGAATTTGACGCAACTTGCCGTCCTTGGCAAAAAAATTGCGTAAAACCGTTGCTTCCAGCGTTTCATTCAATTCGGACATATCTTCCTCTTCCTCTCCTTTTTCAAAAATAAAACGCACTGTCGCCTCGGCATGCTGCCGAATCAGCTCTGGGTTCAGTGTAAAATACACTGTGTTTTTATCACGGCGTTCCTTAATCAACCCGACCTCTCGGAGTTTGGAAGCATGATGCGTAACCGTAGGCTGTGACAGATTTAGCTTTTTCGCCAAAGCTTGACCATGCATCTCACCACGGGATAAAAGGAGTAATATTCGCATACGCGTTGGGTCCGCAAGTGCTTTATGATAAT
Organism: Paenibacillus polymyxa; assembly: GCF_015710975.1. Lineage (NCBI taxonomy): Bacteria > Bacillati > Bacillota > Bacilli > Caryophanales > Paenibacillaceae > Paenibacillus > Paenibacillus polymyxa. The sequence continues at coordinate 5,440,711 of NZ_CP049783.1, forward strand.
TGACCATTTTATCTAGTTGCACCGTAACTGCACCTCTTTTCACTACTACAGATTTGCTATGCAAGCAAATTCGCTTAACCTAAATAGATAATTATCTAATTATATGTTTGTCAAATGTTTCTGTCAATTCTCTCTTCCATCATCTCTTTCTGAAAACGGCTGGATATTGTGCACACATTACGGTAGGATTATTATTTGAAAACTTCTCACACACTGAGCTATTTGCATCAATTCTGAGATCCGTTTGACGAAATAAACTAATACAACTGGAGGTTCATCCAAATGCACGACGTAATCATTATCGGTGGCGGACCTTGCGGACTATCCGCTGCAATCGAATGCAGCCGCAGAGGTTTGCGTACGATCATTATTGAAAAAAGCAACATCGTTCACTCCATTTTTCTGTATCCAACAAATATGCAGTTTTTTAGCACCGCTGAACTATTGGAAATCGGTGATGTTCCGTTCAGCACTCCCAATGACAAGCCTTTTCGTCATGAAGCACTTGCGTACTATCGCAAAGTAGCCTCACATTATAACCTGGACATTCAGCATTATGAGGAGGCTCAATCCATTCAGCGGCAGGAAGACGGTACATTTACCGTACATACTCTAAGCAAACGGGAAATAACCAAGAGCTATTCTTCACGCTATGTCGTCGTGGCTACGGGATATTTTGATCATCCGAACTATCTGGGCATTCCCGGGGAACAATTGGATAAAGTCACTCACTATTTCAGCGAAGCCCACCCCTATACAGGAACCCGGGTCGCAGTCATCGGCGGTAGTAACTCTGCGGTAGATGCTGCAATGGAATTGGTGCGGGTCGGGGCTACGATTGATATGGTTTATCGTCGTAATGAGTTGTCTCCATATATCAAACCGTGGGTTCGTCCATTGTTCGACAGTATGGTACAAAAAGGGAAGATCACACTGCACTTAGGCGCACGCATTACTGAAATTCATCCAGACCATGTTATCGTCACTCCGATGAACACAGAAGCATTCCAGCTCGAAAATGATTTTGTACTGGCACTGACTGGATTTCACCCAGAACGAAAACTACTGGAGTCTGTCGGAGTCCACATGGCTGAAGATCTGGACAAACCCGAATTTAATCCTGCCACGATGGAAACTAACATCCCAGGTATATATGTCTCCGGAGTTATCGCTTCAGGCAGCAATGCCAATGAAGTGTTTATCGAAACAGGTCGCTGGCACGGGCGTCAAATCGCCGAACATATCCAAAGTTAAACAATCGAAGGAGAACAACTGAATGGATTACAGCTCACTTATCCTACTGGTACTGGCTGGCCTTGGAATTATCAGTGGCAACTCAACCGTGACGATTGCTATGGTAGTACTACTACTGCTGCGGGTAACCAGCTTTCATACTGCTTTCCCCTGGCTTGAAAAGTATGGCTTGACGATCGGAATTATTATTTTGACGATTGGGGTCATGACCCCGCTAGCCAGCGGTAAAATCAGCATCAATCAGGTGACAGAGTCCTTCCTGCACTGGAAGTCCCTGCTCGCGATTGGTATCGGAATTCTGGTAGCCTACCTTGGCGGCCGCGGAGTAACTTTGATGTCCGGACAGCCTATTATTGTGACAGGTCTACTGATCGGGACCGTCATTGGCGTTGCCTTCTTTAAAGGGGTTCCTGTTGGACCTCTGATTGCTGCCGGGCTGCTCTCCTTATTAATCGGTCGCTCCTAAATTTCTAGACACAGGATTGAAAAGAGCCGTTCAACAAATATACAAATGAATGATGGCAATCTGCATATCTGGCTGAATTCAGTCCCGCTTTGTGTTATACTCAAATCGCATAATTTGGTAAATGCAGGAGGCTTGACCGATGTCTCGACAATTTGTAACGGAAGCTGTAATGGTGGCTATATACGGCCAGCTGCTTACATCTCCCGCCCCTGTGGAATATATAGTGCCTTACACATCACTTCTAGAGCTGTACGAATTCCAGGACAGTACAGAGCCTCTCATGGATAACCCTATGGATGATCAACATGTGAAGCGAAAAGTAAGTGAGCTGATCAGTTATTTTGAAGAACCGTTGAATCAGAAAAAAATTCGGCGTGCCCTTCAGATGCCTTGGGCGAAAAGCTTGCCAATCCTATTCGATGCCAATACATCACTCATTGTCATTAATGCTGTTGATACGGCGCATTACGGAGAATATTTTGATCCGATTGAAACCGAACTGGTGTTGACAGCTCAGCGTGAAGCATTACCCATCCTGACTGATCAACTGGACTGGATCCACCGCATTATCGAAGCTTCCGTACCTGTACATGTGTACGATATTGATGATTTTGATTTTGCAGTCGATGGTCCGATGTTTAACAACCCTTAACATACAACATCCTGCCCTAACCACAATAAAGCGGCGGAGTATCATGTGCAGGTTCATCTCCTGCCACACGATACTCCGCCGCTTTTCATGTCCATAAACCATTACTGGCACGCTATTTTTAACGTGGAGGCATTAAGCTTGTTCATCTTTTTCATAGGTGTAAATAATGTCGTCATGTTCCTCCAAATACTTCACTTCCAGATGATGGCCTTTCAGATACCAGTAATCCTGATCCTCCATATAAAACGTAATGCCAGCCGCTTCATGCTGTAATGCGGGGTGCTGCGGAGGCTCTACGGCAATTCCCAGAGAAAAGCCTGGATGCAACCCACCGCCGGAACTATAGCGAACAAAAAAACGGATGGAATCTCCACGATTCAAACCAAGCTCCTTAATGTACCACTGTGCCGCAGGTTCAGTTACCTGTATGCTCATGCGTTATGCTCATCTCCTTGTACAAATGACGTCTTGCCAACTATATCATAGCATCTTTTGGAATAACGACCAACCGTCTCTCCCCATGCGTCTTCCTGGACAAGTCATATACATTTTTTTGAAAAAGGTTTGACAATTCGCAAAAGAGGGTGTTAAGATTCAACCATACGAGATCCATTTTGAAATTTATTACCAATTTGAACGATAACTCATGTAAGAATGAACCCATTTTGAGGAAGAAAGGAGTGTTTCCGGTGCTAAAATTTATGATTGTATTTCACCCACATCTACAAACACAACAACTTCATACCGGAGCATCTCCCCTGTCGCATCCTTCAGAATTGGGCCATTCCTGTTGTATGGTTTAATACGAGTGGCTGCCTGCGTTTAAGCAGTTTTTCAGTGGCGAGTATGCTGAGAATACCTGCGCGCCATATGATATTGAGATTTAAGGCATATCGTCTGCGGACGGTATGCCTTTTTTGCGCCTGTTGCCGAATCATACTTGTGGCAGCAAGCCGCTGTTGTTTCTTCAAAATGGTACACAACTCTCGAATGAACTTGACATGAAAGGATGGGATTCCTCTTGTTTTCAGTACTCAAAAATTTAGGCTGGTTTTTTAAAAGAGAACGAAGCCGATACTCCATTGGATTGTTTTTGCTGATTGCGGTTGGCGTTTTGGAGCTCGCTCCACCTCGGCTGCTAGGCAGCGCCATTGATGAGATTGTACGTGGTTCGATTTCCTGGTCCTCGCTTTGGCGTTATATTTTGTACATCATAGGGATTCTTGCCGTCATCTACTACATTACGTACATATGGATGCACAAGCTGTTTGGTGGTGCTAATCTGGTGGAGCGCCTATTGCGTACACGTTTTATGAATCATTTGCTGCGGATGACCCCTCCATTTTTTGAACGCAATCGTACAGGTGATCTGATGGCTCGTGCCACGAACGATCTTCGCTCTGTAGCAAGTACAGCAGGCTTCGGTATGTTGACATTAACAGACTCCACTGTCTACCTTACCGTTGTATTGGTTGCCATGGGCACCCTGATTAGCTGGAAGCTAACACTGGCGGCCATTCTGCCCCTTCCTTTTATTGCGCTGGCCATGAGTATTTACGGTAAAGCCGTACATGAGCGTTACACACTGGCACAGGATGCATTTGGCGATATGAACGACCAGGTGCTGGAGTCGGTGGCAGGTATCCGTGTCATTCGAGCTTATGTGCAAGAACGAATGGACGAAAAACGTTTTGCCGATATTACTGAGGATGTGTTTCGTAAAAACTTGGCAGTTGCCCGGATGGATGCTCTCTTTGAACCGACGATCCGTTTATGTGTAGGACTTAGTTACGTTATCGGACTCGGGTATGGTATTTATCTGGTATTTCATAACGATATCACGCTAGGCGAACTGGTATCTTTTAACATGTATCTAGGAATGATGATTTGGCCGATGTTTGCCATTGGCGAACTGATTAACATTATGCAGCGCGGTAGCGCTTCCCTGGACCGGGTCAATGAAACTCTCGATGTCCAGCCAGACGTTCAGGATGTAGCCCAACCTGTTCCAGTGGATCATCCCGAATCCATCACTATGAAAGACGTGACTTTTCGTTATCCTACCTCCACGGTTGACAATCTGTCACATGTGAATCTGGAGCTCAAACGTGGAGAAACACTAGGTGTCGTCGGTCGAACAGGCAGTGGAAAATCCACTTTGCTCAAACAGCTATTGCATGAATATCCGACTGGCAGTGGTGATATTTTAATCTCCGGCACTCGGCTGGAGGACATTGCAGCGGAACAATTACACAGCTGGATTGGCTACGTGCCGCAAGAACAAATTTTGTTCTCCAAATCGGTGCGCGAGAACATTCAGTTCGGAAAGCCTGGTGCCGATGATGTTTACATCATGGAAGCGATTCGTACGGCCGCCTTTGATCAGGATCTGGGAACTCTGTCCGATGGACTGGATACATTGGTCGGAGAAAAAGGCATCGCCCTGTCCGGCGGTCAGAAGCAGCGTGTTTCGCTTGCGCGCGCCTTTATTGGTGATCCGGATATTCTAGTACTCGACGATGCACTATCAGCAGTAGATGCCCGCACGGAAGCACGTATTATTGACAATATCCGTCATAAACGCTCGGGTAAAACAACCTTGATCTCCACCCACCGTCTATCGGCTGTAGAGCATGCAGATCGGATCGTCGTGCTGGAGCAAGGACGTATTATTGAGGAAGGAACCCACAATGAGCTGCTTCAAGCTGACGGATGGTACCGACAACAATATGAACGGCAACAAGTGGAATCTGATCTGACCTCAGGGGAGGTATCCTAATGAAACCCAATATCGGCAAAAGGCTGTTCCAGTATGCACTGACGAGCAAAGCGGGTTTTATTGCCGCTCTCATCGCCCTGGCTATTGGAGTAGCCGCTGAGCTGGCTGGTCCCTTCATCGCCAAAACGATGATTGACGACCACATGCTCGCTATTGAAAAACCATTTTATGAAACGACTAGTGTGGACGGCACTGTAAGTTATGCTGGAACCCATTTTAAACGTGAAGATCGCTTTGAGGCCGGGGAGACCAAAGGGCGCGAAGCGAGGATTTTACAAGTCGGCAGATCTTTTGTATTTGTCGATGGTTCCGTCCAGGTAGCGGATGGTAACCGATCCTTTACGAACGGTACGCTGACCGTGACACGCGGCTCCGACACCTTTCATTATAAAGCTAAGGCTCTAACGGCTGATGAGCTGTATAGCTTTTACAAACCGGAAATGCCCGGCATTTTTCAGCTGATTGGGTGGTATTGCTTCTTTTTAGTCGTTTCGATTTTTGCCGAGTTCGGCAAAACATACTGGCTGCAATCCTCGGCGAACAAAGTCATTCAGAAGCTTCGGCTTGATCTCTATGCACACATTCAGCGCTTGCCAGTTTACTTTTTTGATAACTTACCCGCAGGCAAGGTCGTATCCCGTGTTACGAATGACACGGAGGCAGTCAAAGATTTGTTTGTGGCTGTACTCTCAAACTTCACTTCAGGGATTGTAACGATGGCAGGGGTATATGTGGCACTCTTTCTACTGGATTTCAGACTGGGTCTTATCTCTCTATTTATTGTACCGTTGCTGATCTTATGGATTGTATTGTACCGCAAGGTTGCAACCCGCTATAACACGATCATCCGATCCAGGCTCAGCGAGATTAATGCGATTATTAATGAATCCATTCAGGGGATGTCCATTATTCGTGTATTCAGGCATCAGAAACAAACACAGCAAGAGTTTGAAGAGTTAAATGATGACTATATGAAGCATCAGAATAAAATGCTGAATTTGAACGCTTTTACTTCGCACAATTTGGTCAACGTGTTGAGAAACCTCGCCTTCGCTGTCGTGTTGTGGTATTTTGGATCTGCGGCGCTTGGTACTACAGGTAGTGCGATATCACTAGGGGTATTGTATGCCTTCGTCGATGTGCTGGGTCGATTGTTCCAACCTATAACGGGGATGGTCAACCAGCTCGCCGTACTGGATACTTCCATCGTATCCTCAGGACGCGTATTTGAATTGATGGACGAAACTGGAGAGCCGGTGACAGATGGTACGATGCCGCGTTACAAAGGCCAGGTAGAATTTAATGATGTTTCCTTTGCCTACAAAAAGGATGATGTGCTTAAGCATATTTCCTTTACAGCACAGCCCGGCCAAACGGTTGCTCTTGTCGGGCATACCGGATCAGGTAAGAGCTCGATTATCAACCTGCTATTCCGGTTCTATGATCCGCAAAAAGGAACGATCACCATTGACGGAACGCCTGTCAAAAGTATTCCTAAGCAATGGCTTCGCCATCATATGGGTATTGTTCTTCAAGATCCATATTTGTTCACAGGTACGGTAGCCTCTAATGTCAGTCTCGGAGATAGTAGAATCACGAGAGAGCAGGTGAATAAAGCGCTGCATGACGTTGGCGCCGACAAACTGCTAGCCCATTTGCCCCAAGGATTTGATGAGCCTGTTGTTGAAAAAGGCAGCACCTTATCCGCCGGGCAACGTCAGCTTATTTCTTTCGCTCGCGCGTTAGCCTTTGATCCGGCCATTTTAATTCTGGATGAAGCTACCGCCAATATTGATACCGAAACGGAAGCGCTCATCCAATCTGCTCTTGAAGTGCTCAAAAAGGGACGTACGACCTTTATCATTGCCCACCGTTTGTCCACCATTCGTAGTGCAGACCAAATTTTAGTGCTGCATCGGGGTGAAATTGTTGAACGGGGTAGCCATGACGAGCTTATGGCCCAAGGTGGACGTTACTTCCAAATGTATCAACTTCAGTCAGGAACGGTTGCAGCAGAATCTGCGTCTTCCTCAGCTACACCTTCTGCGCAAAATGACTTGCTTACAGGTAAAGTCGCATTTAAAGCTTAAATAATACTAGAGCCTGGGGCTAACAATTAATATTTAGCATGAAAAAGCCAGCGGTCTCCATTCATATTGGGGACTCGCTGGCTTTATTTTATATATGACATATCTTGTCGTTTTATTTAGCTACAGACGTGCCTGTACCTGTGGGAGGAAGCATTGTTCCATCGGCTGCTTTGAGCGTAACCTTATACTTACTATCTATCAATGTACTGGTGTGGGTATCTGTAATGACTTGAATGTTCATTTCCCCTGGTTTTGGACTCGTCAGCTTGTAGTAAATGACCGCATTCGTATCATCTACGTAGTCGATGTGATCCACTTCAATACCGTAACCTGGATTAGGTGCCTGAAGACGAGTGATGGTTACTTTGTTCTGCTGGTCATTCGCCTTCTCTATGCTCATGCTAATATTGGTTTGTTGATCTGAATCTACAGGCTCAGCTGGATTTTCCGGAGTGGCTTGCACCGGTTTATGATTTTGTACAAACTCGGATGCATGATAGACCATTTCTGCTGCCTCCATCCGCGTTACTTTACGATCCGGGTTAAAGTTATTCTTTTCATCCAATGTTGCAATTTTGGTCAACAAAAGAAATTGAACTGCTTCGTTCGACTCTTGGTCTAATTTTTTGCCATCTGCTACGTTAATAAGCATACGGACCGTTGGATATTCCCCCGTTGCACTCACTGCTTTATACAGAATATTCGCGAATTGCTCCCTAGTCATGCGGGTGCTTGGATCAATATCCGGTGATAGAGGGATTTGGTGCTGGACTGCAATCCGATAGGAATCGGCATACCATGCGGAAGCCGGAATGTTTGCAAAGGAGCCCGTTGTAAAATCAGGCATAACCTGAAGATCCATCGCCCGAACAACCAAGTGTACTCCTTGTGCATACGTGAGCGTTTGATCCGGTGCAAACTTATCCTTGGTTATCCCTTGAATAATTCCTTTGTTCTGAAGTGAACTTACGATCTTCTCCTGCTCAGCTCCCTTTATATCACGAAAGGCAGAAGCCGACGTAGCCACAGCCAATGAACAGACGACAAGCAGCGCAGCTGCCACGCTTTTATTTTTGATCATGAGATACACCTCCATGTTTACTTTGCTTCTATACTTACGGACGCAATAAAACCATCAAATGTTTCAAATATGCACAAATTGGTTGCAAAACAATGGAATACCCTGCGATTAGTGTAACCCGTCTTGCTCTTTTCTGCTCACCATCTCCATGCAAACCCAAAAGTGTCTATGATAGTTTTCCTTTTGCAGCGCCTTTTAGAGAAAAGAGCTGATTCGCAGTAATTTTAGCTAGCAAAAGCAGCAGTGTACCTAACAAAAATACCCACTTGTGGTAGCTTACATCCGGTTAGGGGCTTTCAGTCCAAGAAGTCGCAGTGTACTTGCCAGCATATCTGCAGTCTGTTCCGCCAACTGAATGCGCCACTGTCCACCATCGACAATCCTTTCCTTAGCGTAAAAACGGTTGAACGCCTGTGCTGTATCCAATGCAAATCTAGCAATAACCGAAGGTTCCAGTTGCTGAGCAGCACGTATCAGCTGCCCGTGATAACGATCCAACTGCTTAAGCAAGGCCCAACCTGCGTCACCCAGCATTTCATCCGAAACGATATTCAAATCAGGAGAATGCCCTTCTTGACCAAGGACGTTGTCACTGGAATTAGAATCAACATCAGCGCGTGCGCGAGCTTTCTCCAGAAGGCTGCGTATACGCGCATGGGTATACTGCACATAAGGGCCAGTCTCACCTTCGAAGGTCAATGCCTCCTCCAACGAAAAATCCACTTCATTCAGACGGTTATTTTTTAAATCGCCAAAAATAACCGCGCCGATGCCGACGTCTTCAGCTATTGCCTCTTGTTCCAGCAAATTGGGATTCTTCTCCGTAATAATGGCTTGAGCACGCGCTACAGCTTCATCCAGCACTTCCTCCAGTTTCACCACCTTGCCACGTCTTGTGGACATTTTTTTGCCTGCAAACCGCATTAAACCAAACGGTACATGCTCACATTGCTCTGCCCATGCCTCCCCTGCATGCTTGAGCACCGCAAATACCTGTTGGAAATGTAACTTCTGTTCCCCGCCAACGACATACAACAGCCGATCAGCCTTCATCACTTCATGACGATAAATCGCTGTGGCCAGATCACGGGTGGGATAAATGGTAGTCCCATCCTTCTTCAAAATAAGACACGGCGGTAGCTGCTCGTCTTCCAGACGAACCACAAGTGCTCCATCACTTTCCTCCAGCAATCCTTTTGCTCTTAATTGGGCAACAACTGCCTGCATTTTATCATTGTAAAAGCTTTCCCCCAACACATGGTCAAACGAAATGTTAAGACGTTGGTACATACGATCAAATTCACCCAGACTGACTTCAACAAAAAACTCCCATAGTTGTTGAGCCTCAGTATCCCCGTGCTCCAAACGTCGGAACCACTCGCGGCCTTCATCCTCCAAAGACGGGTCATGCTCAGCCTCCTGATGAAAACGGACATATAACTTCAATGATTCCCCGATCGGATCCTGTTGTAGCTGCTCTTCATTGCCCCATCTTTTATAGGCCGCAATTTGCTTGCCAAATTGTGTCCCCCAATCCCCTAGATGATTCACACTAATCGGTACATATCCGGTTTCACTAAGTATGCGATACAAGGCGGCACCGATAACAGTAGAGCGAAGATGACCGATACCAAATGGTTTGGCAATATTGGGCGAGGACATATCAATTACTACTCGCTGTCCATGCCCAATATTGGGCTTGAGAAACTCAGTCTTGCTCAATTCAGCTAGCATCGGTGGAATATGAACAGATCGATCCAATGTAATATTTACATAGGCACCCGATGCTGTAGCGGTTAGACCCGCTTCATGGCTTACTAGCTCTGCCAATTCCATTGCAATATGCTGTGGAGACTTTCGAAATTTCTTAGCCAGCACAAAACAGGGAAACGCCACATCTCCCCATTCAGGCTGCGGAGGCACCTCGAATAAAGATAAAACTTCTTTCTCCTCCAAGCCCGTATGAGCTAAAATAGCTTGGGTAGCAATCATCAACAACATGTTCCTCTCTCCTTCTTTTTATAGGATCTAACAAAAAAAGCCCTCGTCTCTTGATATAATCAAGAGACGAGAACTTCGATATCCCCGCGGTACCACTCTTCGTAAATCGGTTGTGTAGATAAAGCTAGCTTACACAAATCGCGATTTCACTCCATTGACAAATAACGGTGTCAGCCGGGTTGATCTACTAGAAGTTCTTATCGTTGGATCAACCGTCTCCCGGGTGCGCTTCACATCGGATTTCATACCGGCTTCCACCTCTTCCGGCTCGCTGTAATGATACGGTTCCGTTGCTACTCTCCCGTTCCTTGACGTTAATTCCCACCATTATACAAACCTATTTAGTAGAAAGCAACCTTTTATTCCCTCTTTAGGGACTAGTTCTGTATATGTAATTACACTGCCACCAATTGGCGACAAGCCTCAACACAATGACGGCAGGCCTCTGCACAATGTTTGCAATGATTATGGGAATGCTTGCTACATTCAGCAGCACATACCTCACAGGCTTTGGCGCATAGCTCACAGATTTCCTCGGCAAAATCCGTTCCGCGCTGCAACATTTGAGCAGCAAACCCACATATCTCTGCGCATTCCCTACTCACTCGAATACATTCACGCAGCATAGCTAAATCATATTCCTTCAAACTTGCTACATAGCATACATTGCAAGCGTTCATACATTCCAGGCAAGCATCCACGCATTTTTGGTATGAATGATTCATAATACATTACCTCCCAGTTGTTGATCCTGCTGTACTATTACCCGCTGAGCCTTGAAATTAATCAATTGATGTTCGCGCTTTCAACAAAATAAACCCAGAAAATCCCGACTTATGTAAGGAAGTGTACTATATTCCAAGGTGCAAGCGCAAGGATATTAATCACATAACTTTTTATCCCTCGTTTCTGACTTGCATCCAGTCGGTCATTCCTCTATTGTAAAAAAAGAATATGCTTAACCATGAATCAAGGAGTGAAGATTGTAATGAACATAACATCTGTAGAGGAGCACCGACGGGAGTCTCCGCAGCAGGTTAACTGCATGGTCGTGACCGTCTCTGATACACGAACCATGGAAACCGATACTGGGGGACGACTGCTCAAGGAACTACTAGAAACGAATGGGTATAGGGTTGTTCGATATGTTATCGTCAAAGACGACTATGAGGGTATCCGACAGTTGGTAACCGAAGCTGCAGCACATGAGGACATCGAGGCTGTACTTTTAACAGGTGGTACTGGCATTTCTCCGCGTGATACTACATATGAAGCCATCTCCTCTTTACTGGATAAGGAACTACCTGGCTTTGGTGAAATCTTCCGTTACTTAAGCTTTGCTGAGGACATTGGATCAGCAGCTATATTAAGCCGGGCTGTAGCGGGTACTGTGGGCCAGACAGCTGTGTTTTCTATGCCTGGCTCCCGCGGAGCCGTTCGTTTGGCAATGGAACGCATTATTGTCCCTGAACTGCGACATGTGATGAGAGAAATTTATAAATAAGCTCTTATTCCACACATGCGCCGACACAAAAAGGCACCCCATATATGAATGAGGTGCCTTTTCACATTATTCTTTTTCTTCAACTTCAGGCTGCATGTAGCTATCAATCAGCTTTTGCTTTAGCTCCCACACCTTCTCGCTAAGATTTACGCGATAAATTTCAGGATTTAGCTTCCGCAAATATTCTGGCCAAAACAGTTTCAACTGTGAAGCATGATAGGCACGAATTTCATCCAGTTCGGGAAGCTCGTATACCTTCTGTCCATTTATAAAAATAGGTTCAAGCATCGGTACAGCTTCGTAATTTTCAACATACTTCTTCATATATGGATGCAAAGGGTTAAACAGCTTCAGGCGCTTACCATTGCGCGGACGTTCTTCATCCGGGAAAGAAATGTAATCAGCTACAGCTCTCCCTTTCTTCTTGTCTACAATGCGGTATACATCCTTTTTACCTGGTGTAGATACTTTTTCCGGGTTACCCGAGATCTTAATTGTCGGCAGCATTTCACCGTCTACTTCCCGCTCAACCAGCTTGTACACTCCGCCTAATGAAGGTTGATCTGAAGCCGTAATCAGCTGTGTTCCTACACCCCATACATCAATACGTGCACCTTGGGCTTTTAGATTAAAAATCGTATTTTCATCCAAATCGTTGGAAGCAACAATTTGTACGTAATCCAAACCTTCGGCATCCAGCATTTCCCGGGCCTGAATAGATAGATAAGCCAAATCACCGCTATCCAAACGGATGGCATTCATACGCTTGCCTTGACTCTCCAGCATCTTTGCTGTCCGAATCGCATGAGGAACACCGCTCTCCAGCGTGTCAAAGGTATCTACCAGCAATGTAACCTGATCTGGCAAAACCTTCGCATACACGTCAAACGCCTCTTGCTCCGTCATAAAGGTTTGTACCCATGAATGGGCATGTGTTCCTTTTGTCGGAATCCCAAAATGTTCGCCTGCGAGCATATTAGAAGTCGCATCGAAACCTGCAACATAAGCAGCACGCGCTCCCCAAATGGCTGCATCTGCCTCCTGCGCACGCCGTGTGCCAAATTCGAGCAGTGTATCGTCACTGGCCACCTGCTTGATACGCGATGCTTTTGTCGCAATGAGTGTCTGGTAATTCATAAAATTCAACAACGCCGTCTCGACAAGCTGCGTTTCCATAATTGTTCCTTCAACACGGACCAGAGGCTCATTTGGAAAAACAAGCGCCCCTTCTTTCATCGAATGGACCGTTCCGCCAAACTTAAACTGGCGCAATGCCTCCATGAACATGGGATCGTACTTTTCCTCCTGCTCTGACAGATAGCGAATGTCCTCTTCTGTAAACCGCAAATTTGAGATGTAATTCACAATGCGTTCCAGACCAGCGAACACGGCATATCCATTACCGAAAGGGAGCTTACGAAAATACGCCTCGAACACAGCTTTACGTTGGTGACTTCCGTTCACCCAATGGGCGTACATCATATTAATCTGATATTTATCTGTATGTAATGCGAGGCTCGTTGATTTCATCGTATCATCCTCTCTGACTGTCCCTGGTCCCTGGCTTGGTGACGGCATACCGTCTTATCTGCCCAGATTCAGCAATATCCGACTCCATTTTGTTATCGGACATTGGTGCACAATCATTCAGTTATTTTACTTCTTCTGGCCCAAAAACGTATCTTCAGCCGACCACACCGTGGCTCCAAGACTTCCCTCAAAATGGCCCAAAGCCCAGTCATGTCCCGCCTGATTAAAGCTCGCCACAGCGTCCTTATATACGGTAATAGCAAAACCTTTGTTATAAGCATCCACAGCCGTATGCAGCACACAAATATCTGTACACACACCAATCAGATGTACTTCCAGAATCCCGCGTTCGCGCAACCTGAGTTCCAGATCTGTACCAGCAAAAGCACTGTACCGTGTTTTATCCAACCAGTAGATACGATCACTTTGTTGCTCATATAGGCGATGAAGCTTACCATACAATTGTCGTCCATCGGTTCCACGTATATTATGTGGAGGAAACAGCTTACTCTCCGGGTGATAAGGGTCATTCTCCTCATGTAAATCAACAGCCATGACAACAAAGTCCCCTTGCTCTACATAGGCCTGCGTGATGGCTGTGATCCGTTCATCCAGCTCAATCGCAGGTTGTCCCACAGGCAGACTACCGTCCACAAAATCCTTCGTGTAATCAATAACAATCAGTGCTTTCATCGTACAGTCAGCCCCTTATCATCAAAGTGAGATTGCACGCTCTATGCGTAATCTATACCATTAAACGTTACGTATAGATAGATAAACGTGGTACTCTATCACTAAAGCGATACAACTGGGCCGGTCTTTGTGAATATTGATTGGAACTCAGCGGTTTACCGTTCTCATCCCGAACCTCTTCCAGTATTCCCTGTCTGCTACGAGTCGATGTTATTTTGCGAATAAAATTCGGCTCTTCGAAATCCGGTACGACGCTCTGAATCACCTGATACAATTCACCCAGTGTAAAATGTGGCGGTAAAAACTGCTTGGCTATCGTTGTCTGAAGCATCTGCAACTGAATCTTGCGATAAGCATCGACTATGATATCCCGGTGATCGAACGCCAGCTCCAACTCCTCCAACGCTTCTCTGATCGTAAATAACCCGACCTCAGAAGCATCATCAGCCGCCTGCCGCTGCTCTAGCATCCATTCCTCTACCAACGCAAAAAATGCATGCGATATGATCCACCCGCGCGGATCACGGCCTGGTCCACTATATACGCCCAAATACTCCAGATGCCCGCCGTCTACACCGGTTTCCTCTAACAGTTCCCGCTTGGCCGCTCCATATATGGATTCATCTTCTTGACAAAACCCTCCAGGCAACGCCCAGCGTCCCGCAAACGGCCAACTCCGGCGCTTGATGAGCATCACTTTCAGCTCACGAATCGGCAATGTCTTTGTTACCGTCTTGCGCTCACGCTTCGTTAAAGTAAACATTACGATATCCGCCGGAGCACCATCCGGGGTACGGTATTTCTTAATGTTATAAGACGCCTTCTGCGCCTCTTCGTTTATACGATTGCTATCCATTGGCATCACCATATTATATCGTTTTGATAAATTCATTATGACATAATAAAAATTTTTGTCAAGCGTTAGGCCTTGCCTGAGTCACTTGCTTGTTGACGCAACACTCGGAACGTTGCTGTAGCTGTACAACCGAGTGTACCTTCGCTATCCCTTACTTCTGCCTCGGTGGTTATAGTGCGGCCTCCCTGATGAATAATCCGTGCTTTAACCTCCAGTCGTCCTTGTCCCATGGCTGACAAGAAATGAACATTCAGGTTCGTTGTTACACATGGATCCATATTTCTTGAAGCCATACTGACCATCCCCATCGCCTGATCCATCAATGAAGTGAGCACCCCCCCATGTACAATCCCCATCACATTGGTATGATGTTGTTTGGCCTCCAAAGCGATATGTGCCTCGTTAGCGTCAGCTGTGATCAGCTCACATCCTAAATACTCCCAAAAGGTATTATCTTCACCCTCTAGCATCTTACGCAACTTATCCATTCCCTCTCTTCCATCCCTTCTATGCTGTCGCAATTCTCTTGATGTCCCATGAACATATACGATGACTAATTGCTTCCGAAAAAAAGGCGTGGAAGCTAAGCCTCCACACCACAAATCTTATTCTAGTCACTGCAATTAGAGGAGGAAGTGACCTTCCCCTCTTCTACGTTCACCTTTTCAGCAACCGTATCACGGATGGCCGTGATCACCATTTGCAGTAGCTCATTAATTTCCACCTGGCTCTGCTGAAACTCTGTTACAATTGGAATACCGTCAAGCTCTTCCTGTAGCTCCTGAAGTTCAGCCTCTATTTTAGCAATCATTTTTTGATTCTTTAAAGATTCAAATGCTACAATTTCCTTTTGCTTCTTCTTCATCGTTGCAATCAGTTGCTGGATGCGCTCATGGTCCTGAATCTTTTCTTCTGCTTTCCGGAACACCTGTACTTCCTCACTGCTGCCCAGAATACCCGCCAACTCTTTGGCCTTTGCCAATATCATATCGCGATTGACCAAATGATCATGCTGGCGCGCCGCCGATTGAAGTTCTGTTTGTTGCAACCGCTCCTCTGTCATTGTCCATCGCTCCTTTTCTCACTTAGATGGTCTTGCACGCAGCCTTTTATTCAAACCGCATGCAGCCCGCTAGACTATTCTTTTTATCCGTTAACCGCTACTGGCGTTTGAACCAAGTCACCTTTAATGTAGAAGGTCATAGGTTCTGTAATTTTAACTTGGACAAAGGAACCAATCAGGTCCTTCGATCCTTCAAAATGAACAAGCTTATTGGAACGAGTCCGACCAGCAAGCACGTTGCTGTCATTTTTGCTCTCGCCTTCCACCAGCACTTCCACCACTTCGCCACGCAATCGACTATTAAAGCGAAGGCTGTTTTGATTCACAGCAATGTTCAGACGCCGGAGACGCTCTTTTTTTACCGACATAGGCACATTATCTTCCATCGAAGCCGCTGGTGTGCCTTCACGTGGTGAATAAATAAATGTGTAGGCAAAGTCATAGCCCACTTCACGCACCAAAGATAGAGTATCTTCGAACTGTTCGTCTGTTTCACCCGGGAAACCGACGATAATATCCGTTGTCAGAGAAGCATGCGGAACAGCTGCTTTTATCTTCGCGGCCAGTTCCAGAACACGCTCACGAGTATATTTTCGGTTCATTTTCTTCAATATATCCGTATTACCGGATTGTACAGGCAAATGAATATGCTCCACCAGATTGCCACCCTTACCAAGCACTTCAACCAAATGGTCGTCAAAGTCACGCGGATGAGAGGTCGTAAAACGTACACGCGGAATATTGATTTTGCGCATATCATCCATCAGATCTCCGAATCTGTAATTCATATCCTTCAAATCCTTGCCATAGGCATTGACATTCTGACCCAACAAGGTAATCTCTTTAAATCCTTGACGGGCCAAATCCCGTACCTCAGCAATAACATCCTCTGGTCGGCGACTTCTTTCCTTACCACGTGTGAAGGGAACGATACAATAGGTGCAAAACTTATCACAGCCGTACATGATGTTTACCCAAGCCCGCATACCCTCGCGCTTCTTCGGCAGGTTTTCGATAATGTCGCCCTCCTTGGACCACACTTCGACTACCATTTCTTTGCTAAAGAGTGCTTCCTTAACGAGCTGAGGCAAACGGTGAATATTATGGGTACCAAAGATCATATCGACAAAACCGTGTTTTTGCATAATGCGGTTCACGACATTCTCTTCCTGCGACATGCAGCCACACACACCAAGCAAAAGTCCTGGCTTTTCTGTTTTGAGATGCTTGAGGTGACCCAGCTCACCAAACACTTTATCTTCCGCATTTTCACGGATAGCGCATGTGTTCAGTAAAATGATGTCTGCTTCCTTCCGATCCTCGGTTGCCTGGTAGCCCATTTGCTCCAGCAAACCTTTGATTGTTTCGGAATCATGCTCATTCATCTGGCAACCGAATGTATATACGATATAATGCTTGCCCTCACCGATATGCTTTAGCTCATCCGGGACTGCGTTATCATACAATACCTGTACGTCCTCTTTACCACGCTGCTTTTCTTTTCTATGGTTCGGCTCCGCCATAATGTTGATTTCACGTCCGCGAATACGAATCTTTTTGCTATGCTCATCTTCAGAAATAATCTTCGCATCCGAGAAATCAAAATATTTGGAGTAATCTTTTGTTTCCTTAGCCATTCGCTGGTCACTCCTTACACCATCTATTTCACGAGCTAATTTGTGATTTACTGTATCTTTAGGCAGTTGGTTATTTTATTTTATGCTCCAAAAAAACCTTTGAAAAAGGCATTACACTAAATTATAGCATGATTTATAGGTCATAGCCATAGATCATCCCCGGATACGAATCAGATGCAGTGTGATGCACAAAGTTTTTTATGTATATAGGTGAGCATTGGTGTATTTATAGTATATAAAAAAAGCCCGACTCTTTTGCAAGAATCGGACTTTACAACTTGTGTATTCAATACGTGTATTAGTCTACGATTTCAGCAGTGTCACCGTTTTTCACACCGGCTCCGTTCGCTTCATCCGTGTCAATATGCATATCCAAAGCAAAAGAATCGGACACACGTGCAAGAACATTTTCAAATACAAGGCCACGTTCGCCGCCAACACGTACTTTCAGCAACTGCTTGTCCTTAATGTCCCATTTAGCTGCATCGGATGTATGGAAATGGATATGGCGGGCTGCTACGATAACGCCTTCTTGCAGTTCCACTTCTCCGGCTGGTCCTTTCACTGTAATTCCTGGTGTACCATCAATGCTACCGGATTCGCGTACAGGTGCCTTTACACCAATAGCAAAGGAATCTGTGCGAGAGATTTCCAGTTGGGAAGCTGGACGAGCTGGTCCCAAAATGCGAACCTTATCAAATTGGCCTTTAGGACCAATTACAGCTACCGTTTCATTTGCGGCAAATTGTCCTGGTTGGGACAAAGGTTTAAATTCAGTCAATTGATAGCCTGCTCCGAACAAGATTTCAATATGCTCTTGAGTCAGGTGAATATGACGGGCGGAAACGCCGACAGGTACGATTTTAGTCATCGTGTGGTCACTCCTTTTTCTCTATACAATACTTTACACATCTATGCTATTATACTCCTATTTCGACAAGAAAGAAAAGGATAGCGCATAAAGTTCCCTTTTTCGCCCTAACCAGCCATACATATCGTCCATATAAAACTGGGATCAAACCGTCATTTTTGCAAACAGAAGAAAGAAAAGCATGATCTCAGCTACGATGAGATGAGGAACTACAATAAATATATTCAGAATAAACAGCGCACAGAGGATTCCAGTTAAGAAAAGAATGACTCTGAGACGAGGTTTAAGATGACTCAATCTGTACTGATGGAATACCAGCAAAACTGACAAAAAATAAATAAAAACAGAAGCAAAAG
The DNA here is from genome assembly GCF_015710975.1 of Paenibacillus polymyxa. Lineage (NCBI taxonomy): Bacteria > Bacillati > Bacillota > Bacilli > Caryophanales > Paenibacillaceae > Paenibacillus > Paenibacillus polymyxa. Next base: position 5,459,544 of record NZ_CP049783.1, read on the forward strand.
TAAAGCAAAGCACAAAAGTATAGGCTGCTTGCCCTAAAAACAAGAGCTGTATGGAAGCCGCAAGCATGCTAAGAGAAAGATAAATAAACAAATGACCATAGATAATAGTCTGTCCTGCTGTTTGTTTGGATTTGTCTACGCGCTTCTCTATATTCTCAAAATATTGCCACCAGATTGCGATGACCAATACAAATGTCAAAGCAGCAAATACAATGGAAGAGATCGTGAAATGATCGGATTGTAAAACAGAAAGTATACTTATCACTGATTCTCCAAGCAGGATTAAGGTGAACTGTGCAAAACGCTCCAAAAGATGCTCTGTATGGATAGGTGTGATCACCAATTTTTTACGACCGATTAATGGAACGAGGATATCAACCGCAATGCCAATATACAAAATTAAATATCGAACCCACGAGTCGAAGAAAAGGGAGAAGCTAGAGATAACGATCCCAACCCAAAGATAGGTTCCAAAAAAACGAGCTGTTTCCTGTTTATGAGCCGTTTCCTTGGGGGCCAAAAGCAAATATTGAACGACAGTCAAACCTCTTAAGCCAATATAGCCAACAAAAAAAGATACATAATACGCATCAAAATCTATATTAAGACTAGCAGTCATGATTAACACAAAAAATAATTGCAAAATCATAAAAATTCGATGCATTATACTGTCTTGACCAAAACGATTGTTATAGACTGTTTGCCCCACCCATGCCCACCAGATCGGAATAAAAATCAAAATAAACTTCTCTAAATTATGCCAACCAACACTACCATGCTCAACATGTAGTAAAACATGAGTCGCCTTGGAGACAGCTGCTACAAACAATAAATCATAAAAGAGTTCAAGCCAGGTAACCTTTTTTATCAGCATTATGTAACGGAGCTCCCCTCTAGTATGGCGGTATAGCATGGTGCTTTCAGGCTCGCTTCTACGTATGCCCAATTTCGGAAAGCGTTATTTTAGCACCATGCAATCCTCGGATGCTCCAATTATTTCGTAATCGTTCTCGCTTTGTCAAGAAAATGCTCAGCCGAAAACAACTGCGATATTAAGCTATTTAGGACAACATTTTAGATGGCAGATTTGTTATTAAATAGTCCAGTGCATGTTCTCCAAGCCATCCCTTGACCAGCTCCTCAGAGTAATGTTTCAGCAGTAGTTCTGCAAAAGCCGGATATTTCCCCGCGTGCTCCAGTCCTCGCACATGGGCCTCGATACCGTCAAAATCAGAGCCGAACATCAAATGTCTTTCGCCACCCAATGAACAAATGTGCTCAATGTGCGGTAACAGATCCTCAGCGTGTACTGTACCCTGCTCTTTCAGAAACATCGTGACAAAGGTCAACCCAATTCGTCCGTTGCGGGCGATCAGCGCCCGAATCTGTTCGTCCCGCAAGTTACGGGGATGAGCACATCTCGCAAAGGCGTTCGAATGCGAAGCGATGGGCGGTAAGGCCGCCTCCTCCATCACTTCCCAAAAGCCTTGTAAGGACAAATGCGATACATCTAGCAGTAGTCCCAGACTATTACAGCGATTGACCAAATCACGTCCCTTGCGGGTTAGACCCCCACCTCTAAGCTCCATAATACCATCAGCTGCCCAATTTGCATAATTCCACGTCAGCCCGATCAACCGTATTCCCAATGCATAGCACACATCCGCATAAAACGGATTTCCTTCCAGCGCATCTACCCCTTCGAGTGAGAGTAACGCCCAAGGTGACTCTGTATGATTCGTCCCATTACCATCCCAATTCGTTATCTCTCCTGCTTGCTTCTCTATGTCTGTCTGCTTTGCTTGCTCCACTTGACGTATAGCGGACGTATTTTTAAATGCTGCCAAGTCTTCTTTCCACAGCAAAGGTTTTAACCCACCTGAGGTAGAAGTTACATGCTGCCTGAACAGCTCAATTTGACGAACCACATGCTCAAATTTCGGTGTACCCAATACCTGTGAAATATATATAGCGAATGTTTGCAATCTTACATTGCCTTCTAGCAAACGCTCTTTTGTGACATCAAGCGATGAATGACTGAAATCTACCTGCGAATCGAGTTGCATCTTACATAACACGTCGCAGTGAAGGTCAACAACTGGCCAATTCGCTTCAAACTTATCATTCATGCACTATACCCCCATTGGATTAAAGCCCACAAATTTATTTTGAAAACCATAGTAATTAAACCACAAAGCAAAAAAGCCCGTTTACAAAACGTAAACAGGCTCAGGCAACTTCCATTTATTATCTTGGCTCTACAATCAATTTGATCGCAGTCCGATCTTCTCCATCAATAACAATGTCTGTAAAAGCAGGAATACAAATCAAATCCACTCCGCTTGGTGCGACAAATCCCCGGGCAATGGCTACCGCTTTAATGGCTTGGTTTAGTGCACCCGCTCCAATCGCCTGTAATTCTGCATTTCCGCGTTCACGCAGTACTCCTGCGAGTGCGCCTGCAACTGAATTGGGATTGGATTTTGCTGATACTTTTAATACATCCATAGTAAGTACCTCCCCTGGGAATGATGATGGTTTGATTCCACTATTAGATGTTATTCGAGGGTCAGCAAAAAATTCCTGCTTTTTGGTGACAGTTTTCCTTATTCTTTCCTTAAGTAGCTCACAACAAAGTTAATCCATCCGCCATTCGTCTTCTTTAAGCCTGATTTTCTGAATTTTACGGGCTTTCCCATCGTCATCATTGAGCTCTACGCTGATGGCATGAAAGTGCCATTTGCCCATGTCCACTTGAAAGCGTACCGGAAGCTGGGTCTGAAATTTCTGTAATACAGCCTCTTTCTGCATACCAAGCACGCCCTCATAAGGACCTACCATTCCCGCATCTGTCTGATACGCAGTTCCTTGTGGCAAAATCGTATCGTCATTACTTTGTACGTGTGTATGTGTTCCTACCACGATTGATGCACGTCCATCCAGATGCCAGCCCATGGCAATTTTTTCGGAAGTGGCTTCAGCGTGAAAATCTACTAGAATATGTTTATGTTTTTTGCGCAGCTCGTCTACAATTTCATCTGCTGCCCGAAATGGACAGTCAATAGCTGGCAAAAAGGTTCTACCTTGCAGGTTAACAATGGCTAGTTCCTTACCTCCACCTTTTACAACAGTGTAACCCCGACCTGGTGTCCCTGGCGGAAAGTTAGCCGGACGGATGATCCGCGGCTCATCATCTATAAAATCAAATATTTCCTTATTGTCCCATGTATGATTGCCCATCGTAATCCCATGAACGCCCCAATCAAAAAACTCTCTGGCGATGGCTTGAGTAATTCCTCTTCCCGAAGCTGCATTTTCTCCGTTCACAATAATAACATGCGGGTTGTATTTTGATTTTAGCGAAGGGAGATTCTCCCTCAGTGCCTTTCTGCCTACACTGCCGACGATGTCTCCAATAAATAATACGTTGATAGAAAACCCTCCCTAGTCTGCCTTACATAATGAAAAGTGGCCCTACAAGCAGCGGCCACTTTTCATTGAAATGCTTTTATTTTGCGTATTCTACCGCACGGGTCTCGCGAATAACGGTAACCTTAATATGCCCTGGATAATCCAGTTCATTCTCAATCGTTTTCGTAATATCGCGGGCCAATCGGAATGCTTCCGCATCATCAATTTTCTCTGGCTGTACCATGACACGAACTTCGCGTCCGGCTTGAATTGCGTATGATTTCTCAACGCCTTCAAAAGATTCGGAGATGCGTTCGAGCTTCTCTAGACGACGGATGTACGTCTCTAGCGTTTCACGCCGCGCTCCCGGTCTTGCTGCTGACAGAGCATCTGCCGCTCCAACCAGCATGGCGATCACTGAAGTCGCTTCGCAGTCGCCGTGATGTGAAGCAATGCTGTTGATAACGACCGGGTGTTCCTTGTACTTCTTCGCCAGTTCCACGCCAATTTCAACGTGTGATCCTTCCACTTCGTGATCCAGCGCCTTCCCGATGTCATGCAGCAAGCCTGCCCGTCTTGCCAGTACAACGTCCTCGCCCAGTTCCCCGGCCATTAGACCTGTCAAGTATGCAACTTCCATCGAGTGCTTCAATACGTTCTGTCCGTAACTCGTACGGAACTTGAGACGTCCCAAGATCTTGATCAAATCCGGATGCAAGCTATGCACACCCACTTCAAAGGTGGCCTGTTCACCATACTCACGGATTCGTTCGTCCACCTCTTTACGGGATTTTTCCACCATCTCTTCAATACGAGCCGGATGTATCCGTCCGTCCGCTACGAGCTTCTCAAGAGCAGTACGCGCAATCTCTCTACGAATCGGATCAAATCCGGACAATATAACAGCTTCCGGCGTATCATCAATAATGAGGTCGATTCCAGTAAGGGTTTCAAGTGCACGAATGTTACGGCCTTCGCGTCCGATAATCCGGCCTTTCATTTCTTCGTTCGGCAATGTCACAACAGAAACCGTCGTTTCTGCTACATGATCTGCCGCACAGCGTTGGATGGCCAGTGTGATGATTTCACGGGACTTTTTGTCCGCTTCTTCTTTGGCCTGCTGTTCAATTTCCTTAATCATCTGAGCTGTTTCATGACGAACTTCCTGCTCTACGTTGGTCAGAATAATACTTCTTGCATCCTCCATCGTAAGATTAGAAATACGCTCCAACTCAGTTACCTGGCTCTTGTAAATCAAATCAATTTGCTGCTGGGTTTCATCGATTCGTTTCTCTTTGTTGGCCACTTGTTCTTCTTTGCGTTCCAGCGATTCCAATTTTTTATCCAGCGATTCTTCTTTTTGCAGCAATCTTCGTTCCTGTCGTTGAATTTCATTGCGACGTTCACGAGTTTCTTTTTCAGCTTCGGCACGGATGCGATGAATTTCATCTTTCGCTTCCAATACCGTTTCCTTCTTCAGCGCTTCTGCCTCTTTTTTCGCGTTCTCCACGATTTGCGCGGCAGCTTCTTCCGCACTGGAGATCTTAGCTTCTGCAATAGATTTGCGAATAAAATAACCAATCCCGAACCCAAAGAATAACGCGGCTACAGCAACGAGAACGAACCAGATCGCAGTCATCATACTGTTCACCTCCCCGTTGGTTCCTCCAAGGCATTCCTTGGGACTTTTTGAAATTGTCACATTTACTTTGATCGTCAAACTAAGATAACGACTCAAGGTCGCTTCATTTCATATGCACATGCTTTCACACGTACAATTCCGCCTGGCATAGCGGCATCACTTGTTATTTGGCGATGAGAACTTTACCGTGGATTCCGCTTTTTTGGAAGGAAAAAGGGCACTCCACAAATATCGTTTCATATATATTTTATTATTTGACAAATGGCATTGTCAAGGGAATGCAAACATTAGTAGACTACCGTGCAGCTGTCCATATCATAATCAGCTCATCTAGCCAGAAGTTCAGCTACCGTTTTGCAACTTATTCCTCCCAATGCAGTAATTCCTCGTCATCGAAAGCTCCGTCTTGCTCAGCCGCACTGAGATGATTGACCACGCGGCGTGTCATATCCCCCGAATATCCGCGTCTCATAAGAAACGGAAATGTTTTCCTTTTTTTATCCATTATATCACCACGTACCTGATTCCATTTTTTACGTCCAATCGACAATGCACTCTCCCACTCCTCATTGTCAGTGATCTCACCTAATGCTTCCCCGATAGAGGCTTTAGAGATGCCCTTCTGACGAAGTTCTTGTCTGATCCACATCTTACCCTTACGTTGGCTTGTTATACGCTGTCTTGCCCACTGACGGGCGTATAAATCATCATCTACAAGCTTCTCCCGTTGCAATCGCACCAATATCTCATCAATAACAGTCTGATCCACTTCCTTTTGCGCTAAACGCTGGGCAATTTCCTGACGTGTACGAGGCTTTTGCCCCAAATAGCGCAGCGCATGTACATAAGCCTGTTGTTTTTCATCTGCCAGAACGATATCTTCTAGTTCTTTTTTGACGAATGACGTTCCTTTGAACATGTTGTACTTGATCATTACATCTTCCAATACAGACAGTGAATATGGACCAAAATGAATGATGTATCTTCCACGGTTGCGTCTCTGCCCCTGCTCCACTCTAGTAATCATCAATTCCACATGATCTGGAAAAAGAGAAATCCCTTGCTGTTTATCTTCTTCCGAAGTGTATTCATCTTTATCGTCCAACTGCACTAGTTTCCCTCACTTTGAAATTCACGAAAGCAGCCTATGATCACCTGCTACGCAAAAGTTAGATTCTGCTGACAAAGCAGACTTTATTTGATGCAAAAATGCCCTGCACACCTGTGCAGGGCATCAGAATTATGCTATTCAAACGGACTGTACCATAATCCCTGGCTACAGTTCACATGACAGATCAAAAGCGAAGTCTCAGGCAAGCTTATTCAAGCTCCAGCAATTCCTGTTCTTCCTTGGCCTCCTGCGCCAACTCTTCTTCTGTCGGTGGAGCAATTGTTGTAATCAAATTACTGGCCACCCGGATTTTTTGCTCAATCGTACTAGCAATGTTCGGATTTTCCTTCAAAAATTGCTTTGCATTCTCACGTCCCTGACCAAGGCGCTCGCCTTCGTAGGAATACCAAGCTCCGCTCTTGTCGACAATGTCATGCTCCGTACCGATGTCAATCAAGCTTCCTTCTTTGGAAATACCCTCACCGTACATAATATCCACTTCGGCCTGACGGAAAGGAGGCGCAACTTTGTTCTTCACGACTTTAATACGTGTGCGGTTACCCACGATGTCGTTACCCATTTTCAAGCTTTCGATACGACGAACATCCAAACGTACCGTAGAGTAAAACTTCAAAGCACGTCCACCTGGTGTAGTTTCAGGGTTACCGAACATAACACCTACTTTTTCACGGAGCTGGTTGATAAAGATAGCAATGGTTTTCGATTTATTAATGGCTCCAGACAGCTTACGTAATGCCTGTGACATCAAACGCGCTTGAAGACCGACATGGGAATCTCCCATTTCGCCTTCAATCTCTGCCTTCGGTACAAGTGCCGCTACAGAGTCTATGACGATAATATCCACTGCCCCACTACGCACAAGAGCTTCGGCAATCTCCAATGCCTGCTCACCTGTATCTGGTTGCGATAGTAACAACTCATCAATATTGACACCCAGCTTGCTCGCATACGACGGATCAAGCGCATGCTCGGCATCGATAAAGGCGGCTTGTCCGCCTGTTTTTTGCACCTCTGCGATAGCATGAAGAGCTACTGTCGTTTTACCGGATGATTCCGGTCCATATACTTCAATAATCCGGCCTCTTGGAAAGCCGCCCGTTCCTAACGCAATATCCAAAGCAATCGAACCACTGGGGATTGTTTCCACTTGCATGTGAGTAGACTCACCCAACTTCATAATGGAACCTTTACCAAATTGCTTTTCTATTTGACGGAGCGCCATATCCAGCGCAGCACGACGATCTGACAATAAACTCACATCCTTCATTGTTTGTACTTTAATAATACCTTGTTTTGACACGCTTGCCAAGCATTTTTTCGAACATACATTCGTTTTTTTATTTCCCACAACTCTCTTCTATAATTAAACCTTTCTCATAAAACGAAAAAAGAACCGCTGGCAAAAAGCTTTGCAACGGTTCTTCCGATAAGAAGATTATATCATGAATATCTATCTAAAACAACTCATCGATAATTAAGAGAGTTTCTCGTTCTCTACCAATCGACGCCACAATCTGTACAAGATAGCTTTGACGGATCGCAAACGGATGGTCTCACGGTTACCGCTTAAATTTAGCTCATATACCTCCGTTTCCTTGTCACGCTGAGCAATACCAATATACACCAGACCAACTGGCTTCCGCTCGGAATATCCGGGCCCAGCTACACCAGTAACGGAAAGTCCGAAATCACTGTCCATAATCATTCTTGCCTGCTCTGCAAGCACAAGGGCTACTTCCTTACTCACTGCGCCTGGCGCATGGTCGCCTTCCAAATAATCATAGGGCACATTGAGCAATTTCATCTTCATTTCATTGGAATAACACACGATTCCACCTTGAAACATAACAGCACTGCCAGGTATAGAAGTGATGTGTTCCATCAGCATACCGCCTGTACAGCTTTCCGCCGCACTCACAGTGAGTCCGCGTTTGGCCATTAAATCTACAATCACCTTCTCCAGCGTAACATCTTCACTTGCATACATATATTCGGAAAGACGTTGCTGAATTTGTACTTCCGTGGCAGTCAGCTTAATTAAAGCTTCACTCTCACTGGCCGCCTTGGTGGATATACGGATCGTAACTTCCCCTTCCTTGGCATAAGGAGCAATCGTGGGGTCCGTCTGGGATTGGATCAGATCTAGCAAGCGAGTTTCAAGAGCTGACTCACCGATCCCTGCGAATTTTAGCATTTTCGAATAAATCGGCATCTCCTCACCGCTCAATGCCTGCTGAAGCAACCAAGGTTTGGCATGATTTGCAAACATAGGTTTAAGTTCCTTAGGCGGTCCGGGCAAAACAACATAAAATTTACCGTCCTGTGCAATCGCATCCCCTATAGCTAAACCTGTCTCATTTTCAAGCGGAGTGGCTCCTTCAATAGAAAGCGCCTGCCGGCGGTTATTCTCGGTCATTTCGACCCCGCGGTTCCGGAAAAACTGATCAAGCTTGTCCATGGCAAGACGATCTATCTGCAATTTCCGCCCCAATACAGCCGCTATCGCATCTTTTGTCAAATCGTCCTGAGTTGGTCCCAGCCCACCAGAAAACAAAATAATATCCGCACGCTTCTGAGCAAGTCGTACCGCTTCCTGAAGTCGATCCATGTTATCGCCAACTACAGTCTGAAAATATACATCAATGCCGATTGTAGCTAGCTCTTGTGATAAATATTGGGCATTTGTATTTACTATTTGTCCAAGTAATAACTCTGTTCCTACTGCAATAATTTCAGCTTTCATCAATTCGTCCTCCTATGATGCGTATATTGTGGGAATTATGTAAAGAAACAGCAATAAGTTAAGTCCCTATTGCTGTTTCCATAAGATTTATCCTGTTACACTTTAGAGGAGCTCAGCAAATGGATATTCTTTACAAAGTAATCAATACCCGAATAAATGGTGATTAACACAGCTGCCCATATCGCTATTAAATCAAACGGAATACCCAGAAAAACAAACGGGAAATTATTAATGAGCAGTGCTACAATAGCAACGATCTGGATGATCGTCTTTAATTTCCCCCAATTGCTTGCAGCAACCACAGAGCCATCCAATAAAGCGATCTGTCTTAGACCCGTAACCGCAAACTCACGACTGACAATCACAACGACAACCCATGAATCAATTTTTCCCATTTCTACCAAAGAAACCAAAATAGCAGTTACCAACAGCTTATCAGCAAGGGGGTCCAACAGCTTGCCCAAATTGGTGACCATATTATTTTTACGAGCCAAATATCCGTCAAGGCCGTCTGTGCTGGCTGCTACAAGGAAAATAATAGCCGCAATCAGCTGATTATACGGCAGCTTGAAAGCACCGATCTCAATCGGTGGCGGATAAAAATCAAAATCCACCAGCAAAGCCAGCATCATCACCGGGATAAGGCAAATCCGCGTTATTGTAATTCTGTTGGGTAAATTCACAACACACTCTCCCCTGATTATCGTACTTGATTACAAATGGCAGCTTTCGGATTGAAATCAATCCTATGTAAAATCGCTTTCGACGAGCGTTATACACCTTAATGTCTGCATTTTCGTTACAAGTATAATATGGCGCAAAACGCATGTCAAAATAACCTGCTGCACATCAAGCAACGTTTAGTCCTACAAAATCTATGAGAGAAAACGGCTTATTTCATGTTTGTAAATTGAAGCTCCAACGGCAGATCAGCTTTCCGCAGCAATTGAATAATGGCCTGTAGGTCATCCCTATTTTTTCCAGTTACTCGAATTTGATCACCTTGAATCTGACTTTTCACTTTTAGCTTGGAATCCCGAATAAGGATATTAATTTTTTTTGCGTTATCCTGATCAATTCCCTGCTTAAGAGAAAGACGCTGACGCACTGAACCTAAAGAGGCTGGTTCCAATTTTCCAAATTCCACATTTTTAAGGGATAGACCTCGTTTGACCATTTTAGATTGCAAAATATCAATCACCGCATTCAGCTTGTATTCATCTTCCGATGCAATCGTAAGAGCATCTTTCTCAAGCTTGAGGCTACTTTTGCTCCCCTTGAAATCAAATCTCGTTTCAATTTCACGCTCCGTCTGATGAACCGCATTTGTTAACTCCTGCATATCCATTTTGGAGACGATATCAAATGAATTTTCTGAAGCCATCGTTTCACTTTCCTTTCCACAACAAAGTTCAATATCTAATTATAGGCTAGTCATTTACAAAAATCCAATAATCCGTTCACTAAAAAGGCGTTCTTGCCAGTTCCCCGACAAAAACGCCTTTATTTACAATTGCAGTTTAACATTTCTAATAGTGACTTCGTGTTGGATTTCTAAACATATCCAAAATTCCAAGCACAATGTGAGCAAGACCAAAGCCTAATATGCCATAGCCCCATGCATTCGGTGTTAGATAATAGCCCAGTAAACTGACAATAATCCCGAGCCCAGTCACAATCCAGCTGACGGTCATAACGTATACACCTCACTTTGCGGAAAATGAAATGACTGACTTTCCAAGAATTACAGTCATTAGTATTTCCCCGCAACAAGGCGTTTATTCACCATCAGTAGTTGTACTAGAATCTGTCCCACTTTGTGTAGTATCCGTACTACCATTTGTCGTCGTATCCGTTGAACCCGTCACCCCAGTACTCGCTCCAGTGGAAGAAGCTTCCCCTTGCTGTATCAACACCCGGGTCGTCGATTTATTATCGGTTATCGGTTGGCCGGCGACGGAAATATCCGTGGCAGAAGACCGTCCTGATTTGATATATAAGCCTTCAGGACCGATATCGAAAGACATGGCATCTCCACTTTTAGTCATACCATAGCTCAGCTTTTCTCCACGGGAATTTTGTCCCTTGTACACCTCAAGCCAGCTTTCGCCCGTTGCTTTAATATCAACCTTGACCGTGGCCCCCGTTGCACTGGAGACTTTGAAGATCGTCGTCTTGCCTTGCTTACCATCCTGAGCCACAGTTACTCCCTGCGCTGGCGTAGTCGTATCCGGCTGCTGACCAGGATTTGGAGTAGTCGCATCTGTAGTTCCCGTACCACCTGGCTGGGTTTCCCCGGTTTTTCCCGTATCAGGGGTCTGCCCGCCAGCACCATTTGGTGCCGTTGTCTGACCATTATTCGGTGTCGTAGTTGTATTTGGAGTAGACGTGTTTGGTGTCGTACTTGGCGTTGTGTTAGGTGTTGTACTTGGTGTACTTGGTGTACTTGGTGTACTTGGTGTTGTAATCGGCGTTGTATTTTCTGCTGTTTTTGGAGTGGAATGGTTGTTACTCACCCAATAAGCATAAATAACCCCAACAATGAGAACTAGAAAAAGCCACATTAACGCTGTAGGCAACCATTTAAGATTGCCAATCGTCGCGGGACGGCTGGAGCGTTTTTGTGTAACAGGCTCCATGACTGCTTCCGGTTCAGGTTCAGGCACATTGCTTTGGTGCCCTTCCAGAAGCTCATCGGGATTCAACCCAACCGTTTCGGCGTATGTTTTAATAAAAGCTCTGACATAAAAGCTTCCCGGCAGCACTTTGTAATCGCCCGTCTCAATGGCTTCCAGATAACGTTTGCGTATCTTCGTCATTTCCTGAACATCGTCAAGGCTCAATCCTTTTTGCAGCCGGGCCTCCTTTAATTGCTGACCCAGTTCTGACATGTCATCATCTCCTTGTGTAATTACACTTATTTAAAGATCTTCTGTATAACTGGCTGTAAAGGTATCATAAATAATTTCCTCAGCCGGATTATTGCGAAGTTCAATAATGATATTGAAATCGTCAAAGCTGTATCCCGATTCACGCACAAATACATCAGGATGCTCAATCACTTTGGTACTTGGCATGCTCATAATTTCCTGAAGCAGGTGATAATGTCTTTCATTGGATCGAATGGTACTCACAATGCCGTCAATAATAAACACATTGTTGGGATTCATTTCTTCCTCAGAAAGCTGACTGCGTACCGTCTGTCGTAATAACGTCGACGACACAAAAGTCCAACGCTTCATTGCACATACACTACTGGCAATAATGGATTCCGTTTTACCAACACGCGGCATTCCGCGAAGACCGATTACCTGATTGCCATCCCTCTTTAATACTTCACCCAAAAAATCGACCAGCAACCCAAGCTCATCACGTGTAAAACGGAAAGTTTTACGATCATCCGAATCCCGATCGATGTAACGGCCGTGTCTTACTGCCAATATATCGACCAGTCTCGGAGCACGTAAGGCCGTGACTGTAATGTTGCTGGCTTTTTTCAACGTATCTCCGAGAATGCGTATTTTCTCGTCATCGTCTGTTTCGAGAAGCATCCCCCGTCTTTCGCCTTCAACACCGTTAATCGTCAGTATATTAACCCCCAGAATACCAAGCATGGAAGCAATGTCCCCCAGCAGTCCGGGTCGATTTTTATGTATCTTGTATTCCATGTACCACTGTTTTGTCTCTTCCGTCACGTTAGCACCTCATTCACATTCAAACCGTCAACAATGCCAAATCAAAGCCTTATTGTATCATAAGATAGCATCATTCGACAAAACCCAATTATTGAAATTCGATAGGCTACAGTGTGTTGTAAGCCTCAATCACGTTTATGATATATAAATTACAATGGAATTACAAGAACAGCTCTGTAACCATTACAGAAAAGCCCCCCAAAAGGGAGCTTTTCATGTTGGTTCCTACTTATGCGTTGCTCTTAGCTAATTTAACCATTAGCCGGGCGATGGTGTGACGTTCGTCCTCATCGGCAACTCCCCACAGTTCTTTCAGTGCGCGGTTGGAATGGTTAGCTGGATCGACCTTCTCATCCAGAAAATCACCGATTTCGTAAGCAAGCTCCGCAATGGTATCTTGACTGATTCCCAGCTTCTCTGCTTGCTCTACACGCTGACCAAGGAACTTTTTCCAAACATCAAAATTCTGAACAACTGTTGACATACTTAAATCCTCCTTAGATGATTCAGATTTAAAATCAACAGTTGTAATATGCTCTTCACAGACGCTTACTATACTGGTGGATTCCTCCAAGCGCTGTTTTCCTTACGTCACCCATCCTCCGTTAGGACTTATGACCTGGCCATTAATATAACCTGACTCAGGAAGCGCAAGAAAATAAACCAGGGACGATATTTCATCAGGCCGTGCCAATCGTCCAGCAGGGATTTCTTCTTCCAAACTGTTAATTTCGCCTGCATCCAAATGATCCAACATCGACGTGTCTACCGCCCCTGGAGCCACAGCATTCACGGTTACGCCAGAAGGCGCAACCTCTTGAGCCAGTGCTTTAGTGAAAGCGTTAATGCCTCCCTTGGTAGTGGAGTACAATACCTCGCACGAAGCTCCACATATGCCCCACACAGACGAAACATTCACAATACGGCCATAGCGTTGGGAAATCATATGCGGCATAAAAACCTGCGTACACAAAAAAGTTCCCTTAACATTCACGGCCATCACTTCGTCCCATTCCTCTTCCGATACATCTGAAAGCAGCCCATAATGAGATAATCCAGCATTATTCACTAGAATATCTGGCTTCAATCCGTGATTATCCAGCTTTTCCCGCATACGTTCAATCTGCTCCTTACTCCGCAGATCGGCTGAAACAGTCATTACCTTGCCTGAATAAGTCATGCAACGACGAGCAACTTCATTTGCTTTTTCATGGGACTTCATGTAGTGAATGACCACATTCATCCCTACTGCTGCAAAACGCTCGGCAATAGCCGCACCAATTCCACCACTTGCTCCTGTAATCAGCACAGTCGTATCGCCAATAGCCTTTAACTCTCCGCCCTCGGTGGTCATCGGTTCCCTCTCCCTGGACATTACGGACTCACCACCAGCGATATTGCCATTTGATCCCACTTTATATGATCTTTCAGACGACGGTTTACATCCTCAAGCGTGATACTTTCATAAACCGGAAGCAATTGAAAAAAATCACTGCCCCGGAAGCGATGTCTTGTAAACTCATGCGCAATATTTTCGGGAGAATTGAGAGTGCGTAGATAACCGCCGATCTTCTTTTTGCGCGCTCGTTCAAAATGTTCTGCTGCAAACCCCTGCTTCTGAATAGACTCTACCTCTTCTCGTATCCTAGCCAACAGCCGATCAGGGTCTTTGGTATCCCCGCCGATCGCAGAAAATGCATACTGTTGCGTACTATTGTACTCATGGCCAAAACTGTCCGAAATCAGGTCCTCATCGTAGAGCTTCTGATATAGCTGTGTACTGGAACCAAACAAGAGATCAAGCATCAGCTTGGTTTCCAGATCATGACGTAGCAAAGCTTCTCCCGTTAGACCTACTTCAGCCTCCTTGAATCCAAACAGCAACTTTGGCAAAGAAACAGCCAGCTTTACCTCATGACGCGGCTCTGCAACCGTTGTGGGTTCATCATCGAAAATCCGCTCGATCTCCCCCTGCGGCTTATAGTCTTTTTTCGCCTGATTATTACGTACCAATTCGATTACTTCGGCTGGATCCACTCCACCTACTACAAAAAGAATCATATTACTTGGATGGTAAAAAGCTTCATAGCAACTGTACAATGTTTCCTTCGTAATCGTACTGATGGATTGAATAGTACCTGCTATATCAATATGCACCGGATGGACCTTGTACAATGCCTCAATCAGACCAAAGTAACTCCGCCAGTCGGGGTTATCTTCATACATATTGATTTCCTGGCCTATAATGCCTTTTTCCTTCTCCACATTTTCATCTGTAAAGTAAGGATGCTGAACAAAGTTGACTAGTGTGGTCAAATTCTCTTGAATGCGTTCGGTTGCCGAAAACAGATATACGGTCTGATCAAAGCTCGTAAATGCGTTCGCCGATGCTCCATTAGAGGAAAAGGTAGCAAAAATATCGCCTTCGGGCTCTTCAAACATTTTATGCTCCAAAAAATGAGCTATGCCATCCGGCACCTTGACGGACTGTTGACCTTCTACCCGGAAATGATTATCAACCGAGCCATATTTAGTTGCAAATGTGGCATACGTCTTCTGAAAGCCCGGTTTGGGCAACACATAAACGTGCAAGCCATTATCCATTACTTCATAGTACAGCGTCTCCTGCAAGTGCTCATACGATATATGCTCCAACGCTATTCCCCCTTCTGGTCTCTCAAGAAATAAATAGTGTCCAGTCGGAACGTCCGGGCGGCATCCTGAACATCCTGCACCTTGACTGCCTCCACCTGGCTCAGCAGCTCCTCGACCGTCCGCTCTTTGCCGGAAAGCTGTCTGTTAAAATCATAGGCAATCATCTCAAAAGCGGAGTCCTGCATTTCCTTTAGCAAGTTGCGTATCATTGCCTGCGTTTGGGTCATTTCCAGCTCGGTAATTGCTCCATTTTGTGTATCTTCCAGTTGCTTGCGGATAATAGTAACCGCTTTTTCATAATTAGGAATTTCGATACCGGATTGTATTGTGCCAATGCCTTTATGCCCGTCATAGCGTGACGAAGCATAGTACGCCAAACTCTCCTTCTCCCTCACATTGACAAACAGCTTTGAATGCGGATACCCACCCAGAACGCCATTGTACATTAATGCAGAAGCATAACGTTTATCGCCATACGTAATAGGGGTTCGTAGCCCCATGTTGAGCTTGCCTTGGTTTACATCAAGACGCTCTACTATAGTTTGAACATCACGTTCTACCGATTTGGGCTGTTCAGGTACATATCCCGTTTCCGTCGAGCGGTTTAATTGAAAATAGCGATCCACAAACTTTTCAACTTCTTCCAGCGTGGTATCTCCCACGACGTATAAATCCATGCTGGCATTATTCAGCCAGTCTCCATAAGCCTCATACAAATTTTGTGCATTTATGCTGTCCAGATCTGATCGTTGACCAAGAGGATGCAGACGATAAGGCTCATCTTTGCACATCTCCTCCATACAGCGCTCCCCAGCATAACGTATTTTATCGTTAACTATAGATTCCAGCTTCTTACGAACATTTTCTCGTTCCTGCTGTACATATCCCGTTTGAAATGCACCGTTTTCCAATGCAGGCTTCGTCAGAACCTCTCCAAGGAAAGAAAACGAACGATCCAGCAAACTATCCGGACTGCTTACAAAGTTGTCATTAATTGTATCCATGCGAAATTGCACGATCTGATAATCTCCACGTTTATATACATCGAATCCAAAACCCGCACCATACAATTGTTCTAACTGCTCTCTAAATTGTGTAGTCTGCGGATACGATTCTGTACCCCGTCGCAGAACGAAAGGTACCAGCCCCACACGAGTTACAGTTTCCTCACGTAGCGGAGTACCTACATACAACGATATGGCGAACGTCTTAAAGCGCTTGGTGGGCAGTACATGAATCCTTAGTTGTCTGCGTGTGCCACGCTCGAAACCTGTTTTGTTCAAGTCCAAAACTCCTTTGTGACGTCAATTTGCGTCTAGCCTTTGATTAGCAATAGCTACTGTACATCTTTTTCCTGTAAAGAGGTAAAGTGTACCAATCTTTATTCTAACCATGCAAAAGCCAAGAAGCAACCGGAGACAAGCTCCCGGCTGCTTCGGCTTTTTACATGCAGAAAATATGTTCCCCGATGGTTTTCACCTGCGGACGGCTCCAAATCCATTTGGAGGTAGCTGTTTTAGGGTTAAAATAATATAGACATCCTCCGCTTGGGTCCCAGCCGTTCAGGGCTTGACGTACCGCCTTTTGTGCAGTCTCATTCGGCGTGAGCCAGATTTGGCCGTCTGCTACAGCAGTGAAAGCCCCCGGCTGAAAGATTACCCCAGACGGTGTATTCGGAAAACTTGGCGACTTGACCCTGTTCAAAATAACAGCCGCCACGGCAACTTGTCCTTCAAACGGCTCACCGCGGGATTCACCATAGACCGCATTGGCCATGATTTTAAGATCGTTTTCAGACAGTCCCATGGTGTTGGCTGATCCCATCGTTTCCTCATTTTGATCAGATTTATCGTTTTTGTTCGCTGCCTGTCCCTGATCAGAACCTTGATTATTACGATGCATAGGCGTTTCCGTCGGCTTCCAGTGTGGAGTAGCATTCACCAGCTTTAATTTGGTTTTCGCACCAACCACTCCATCGGGTCTGATACCAAACTCCTTTTGAAAACCCTTTACAGCCTTTAGTGTACTGCTGCCAAAATGGCTGTCCACTTTTCCGCCAAAAAAACCCAGCAGCTTCAATCGTGATTGCAGTTCATATACATCCTGGCCATAAGAGCCAAAATCAACCGCTTCTGAACTGAATGTCGGCTGAACAGGCTGCGCCGCTGTTACTTTCTGCTGCGTGCTTGGCGACTCTACTCGCTGCTGTACAGAGTCGTTTTTAAAAAGTCCTGTGTACGTAATAGCCGAGGCTGCGAGGATACCCGTGCAAATCCAGACCATTGTTTTTTTCATATGCTGCGCTCTACCTTTCTTTTGTGGGATTAACAGGATGGCTACGTTTATTATGACAAGCTCCGCTAGAAGCTATTCACCCTTTTAATCTTCTTTGAGCAGGCAGTTCCACACCTCAAAAAAACATCACAAAAAAACGCTATTTGCGTGCATGGAGTTGTCATATTTAACAACTCATCATGCGTACAAACAGCGTTTAAATGGAATGCTGATAAAAGATAATGCTCAGGAGCTAACTTTATTTTGCTGATATTGTTCCATTGAGATAAGTACCTCACGGGGCTTACTTCCCTCGTAAGGACCGATGACACCGCGGGCTTCCATGGAGTCAATCAGTCGGGCAGCACGTGTATAACCGATCCGCATACGGCGCTGAAGGAGCGAAACGGAAGCTTGTTTAGCCTCCAAAATGATGTTGACAGCCTGATCATACAGCTCATCCAGCATTTCATCCGCATCAGTGGATACCTCTTCCACCTCAGGCACAAGCGTTTCATCATACTGAGCTTCACCCTGTTCACGCACATAGTTAACAATGTTTTCCACTTCCTGATCACTCATAAACGCTCCCTGAACGCGGACTGGTTTGGAAGCCCCCATCGGCATGAACAGCATGTCACCACGTCCGAGCAGTTTCTCAGCACCGCCCATATCCAGTATGGTGCGGGAATCCACCTGCGAAGAAACGCCGAAGGCAATACGTGAAGGAATATTGGCTTTAATAACCCCTGTAATTACATCAACCGAAGGTCTTTGTGTTGCAATAATCAGATGGATGCCTGCTGCACGCGCCATTTGGGCAAGACGCGCAATCGCATCCTCCACATCTCCTGCAGCAACCATCATTAAATCTGCCAGCTCGTCCACAATAACGACAATGTAAGGCAGAAATGCATCCGGGTTATCCTTCATCAAATTGTTGTAGCCCTCAATATTACGGGTGCCTGATTTGGAAAACAACTCATACCTTTTTTCCATTTCAACTACGATTTTCTTCAATGCCAGTGAGGCACGCTTGGGATCAGTCACGACCGGAGCCAATAAATGGGGGATTCCGTTGTACACGTTCAACTCCACCATCTTGGGATCAACCATCAGAAATTTTACCTCATCTGGCTTCGCTTTGTACAAAATACTCGTGATAATCCCATTGATACACACCGATTTACCCGAACCCGTAGCTCCAGCTACAAGCAGATGGGGCATCTTAGCTAAATTACCAACAATCGTTTGTCCTGCAATATCACGGCCAAATGCAATCGACAAATTGGAAACTGATTCCTGGAAAACTGTCGTTTCCATTACCTCACGCATGGTTACGATAGAAACTTCATTATTCGGAACTTCTATTCCTATGGCGGACTTGCCGGGAATAGGTGCCTCCATACGGATATCCTTTGCAGCAAGCGCAAGTGCAATGTCATCCGTCAGACTTACAATCCGGCTAACCTTCACGCCAATGTCCGGTTGGATTTCATAGCGTGTGACGGCTGGGCCACGTACAACCTCCAGCACTTTCGCCCGAACACCGAAGCTTTCCAGCGTGGCCTCCAGCTTGCGTGCTGTTTGCATGTAATCCTTTTGTCCCATACCTTTGCCTGCATTTTGCGGTTTGGCAAGCAAACGGAACGATGGAAGCTTGTACGGCTTAGGCGGTGGTGGAGCTGGAATAGCTACATTGTTCCCTTCAGCTTCTTCGCCTGTCAATCCATTAGCAATCGTCTGAGCCAGTTTCTGGGCTTCTTCTGATGTCCCATGGATCGTTGCCGAATCATTTATATTTATATTCGTATTCGCATCGGCATCCATAAAATTACTATCCAGAGGTTCATCAATGGAATCGTTCCGCACTCCACCTGTCAGGGAGTCTTCAAGTTCAGCCTCTGATCTTTTTTCCTCATTTTTCACTTGTTCGAAGAAGTCCCTAATGATTGGCGATCTTTTTACCGGAATTGAGGCTTCCTGCTCAGCGTGTTCGATTACGTCAGACAGCTCTTCTCCCTGATTGCCATTTCTCCACTGAGGCTGCACGTCACCAGCCTCATATAGAAGATCATGTTCATCTTCATCCGCATGTGCAGTTTGCTCTTCCTTGTCCGCCTTATCTGTATTTTTAAGGCCAAACAACTGAAAGAAAATTGGCTGCTTGCGTGCTGGAGGCTGCATTTCATCAAAATCATCATCCATATCCTCTTCATAGGCAGGAATAGGCTCAGATTTGGGTTTTCTATTTCCACTGCCTTTGCTAGATGCAGAAAGCGGAGTGGCTTTACCAGTCCATTTTTTCCGCACGCTTCCCCCGGCTGTCAGTAGCTTGGTCTTTACAATCCGCACTAAATCCACATAAGACAGCTGGGTCATCAGCATAAAACAAATGACGAACATGACAATCATGATCAGCTTAGCTCCTGTGAGACCAAACAGCCACAACAGAACGGTAAGCTGTAATGCGCCAACGTAGCCCCCGCTAATATCCTTATTCAGCATCGAGGTATGGCCTTGCTGATCAGGCGACAGCAACTGCTCACGCATATCTATATGTATCTGGCTCATCACTCCGCCCGGCTGAAGCGCGTTAATCGGTCCCAAACGCTGCTCCATAGATGAAATAGAACTCATAAGTGTAAAGGCAAATACCAACAACAGCAAACCCGTCTTCCGTGAGTTCCACTGGTTCGGCCACTTGCGGTGAATCATCACCATCAGACCATAATAAATGCCAATCAGGGGAATCACAAAATAAAATTTCCCCAGTACAAGCCCAAACATCTTGGATAGCGACCGACCAACTGCCGCTTCACCCGATAACGCAATGACCGCCAATGTAATCAGCACAATGCCGTAAATTTCATATTTTAAAACTCCGCCAAATATGGCTTTCTTTTTTCTTTTTCTTCTTCTGGACATACAAGGTCACCCCCCAGAAGAATATTATACCACGTCACTCGCTATCCGCACATATGTTCTTTTTCAGCAGCAAATGACCTATTTCTGTACTATTCGACAGCTTCTATGACCACTCAATGATCTGACCTGGTCCATAACGAGGATTGAGGTAGGCATCCAATGGACAGTCCAAGAGCCTTACTATGATCCCCCGACGACTTTCAAGCGGCTGTACCTGCATAAGCAGACCATCTACCCGGACCTCTACAAGCTCCTCTGCCTCCTTCCACATACCTTCCCACACCAATTCCATTGGCATTACAGTATATAGTGTCATTGGGGCAGCTCCTTGCTGTGCTCACTTGAAAGGGTTCCTGTAGGGGTGCCTGTGGCATTGGGCGAAAAAGGTGCATAAGGGGGCTGCTGTGGAGTCCCTGTCATGCCGTTCTGCTGACGGCGTGTCTCAATGATGGTATTCAACTGTTTCAGCGCCTCTCCTATACCACCAACCGCATCCATCAAACCGTATTTTACTGCATCAATTCCTCCGACCGCTGTACCAATGTCGCGGTTTAATTCACCAGTTTTGAACATCAGTTCCTTAAACCGCTCTTCTGTAATGCGAGAATGAGAAACGACGAAGCGGACGACACGCTCCTGCATTTTTTCCATATATTCAAAAGTCTGTGGGACTCCGATGACCAGACCGCTCATACGAATTGGATGAATGGTCATCGTCGCACTCTCGGCAATATAAGAATACGTAGAAGATACAGCAATCGGCACACCGATGCTATGTCCACCTCCTATAACAATGGTCACTGTTGGTTTACTCATCGATGCGATCATTTCTGCAATAGCCAGTCCTGCCTCTACATCACCACCAACTGTATTCAGCAAAATCATTAATCCTTCGATACGTGGGTTTTGCTCTGCCGCTACCAACTGCGGAATAATATGCTCATATTTTGTTGTTTTGTTTTGAGGCGGTAAGATGAGGTGTCCTTCAATCTGACCGATAATCGTCATACAAAAAATATTGGACTCGCTTCCGGGCATGGAGGTTTGACCCAGCTGCTGTAAAGCCTCCATAGCAGGTAAAACGGGTCTTTGTCCAACCTCTGGTTGTTCTGGCGCTTCCGTTTCCTCGTTGCCAGAAGATAAATTGCTGTAATGTTCCATATGGGTGATCTTCCTTTCGCTATACGGATCTATGTGCCCCGTCTTCACCCTATAGTATGGGATGGAAATGGAATATTTTATACCCACCTCCATGCCTTTCCTCGACCCTAAAATCAAAAAAAGCCTCTCTTCCCGCGGAAACCGTCCAATATTTCCTGCGGGAAGAGAGGCGACTGTGTGCCTGTGACTTAAGTTTTTAATTCAAGTTTTTGAACATATTTCAATCGAATCACACTTCCATTATAATTGGCAGAATCATCGGTCTGCGACGAGTTTGCTCATACAAGAAGCGACCCAGTGCATCCTTGACATTTGTCTTCAGGGAAGCCCATTCATTTACATTTTCACTCATGAGCTTATGCAGTGTACTTGAAACAATACGATTTGCTTCATCTAGCAAACCTTCTGATTCACGAACATACACGAAACCACGGGAAATGATATCTGGGCCTGACTTAATCGTGCCATCTTGCTTGCTCAGTGTGACAACCACTACCAAAATACCGTCCTGTGACAACAATTTGCGGTCGCGCAACACGATATTTCCTACATCTCCTACACCTAGTCCATCGATCAGTACGTTACCTGCTGTAACTTTACCCGCTCTGCGTGCTCCGCCATTCTGAATTTCAATGACTTCACCGATATCCGTGATAAAGATATTTTCAGGCTCGATACCTACTCCTTCGGCAAGAAGAGCGTGACGACGTTGCATTCTGAACTCACCGTGAATTGGCAAGAAGAATTTTGGCTTCATCAGATTCAGCATCAGCTTGAGTTCTTCCTGGCTGCCGTGTCCAGAAACGTGGATACCAGGATTAGCTGCGCTGTAGTATACATTGGCACCCAGACGGAACAGCTCATCAATAGTGCGTCCAACATATTTTTCATTACCTGGTACCGGAGTAGCTGCGATGATCACTGAGTCCCCTGGAAGAATATCTACCTTACGATGCGTAGAACGAGCCATTCTTGTCAAAGCGGACATCGGTTCACCTTGACTACCTGTGCAGAGAATAACTACGCGATCCGCTGACATTTTGCCCACTTCTTCAGGCTCAATCAGCATTCCATCTGGAATTTCCAAGTAGCCCAAATCAGAAGCAATACCTACGACATTAACCATGCTGCGACCAATCACCGTTACTTTGCGTCCGGTTGCCTCAGCAGCATTAATGACCTGCTGAATGCGATGTACGTTCGAAGCAAAAGTGGCTACGACCACACGCTGTCTCGACTTGCGGAAAATATCTTCCAACACAATGCCAACGCTCTTTTCCGAAGGTGTAAAGCCCGGTTTTTCGGCATTGGTACTGTCTGACAATAAAGCCAATACGCCACGTGTGCCAATCTCAGCCATACGCTGCAAATCTGCATATTGTCCGTTCACCGGAGTATGATCAAATTTGAAGTCTCCTGTATGAACAACAGCGCCTTCAGGAGTATCAATGCAAACACCTACTGAATCAGGAATACTATGGTTGGTTTTGAAGAATGTTACTTTCAATGTGGAGCCCAGTTTGATTTCGGAATCAGCATTGATCAAAATACGTTTGGTTTCACCAAGCAGATTCGCTTCCTTCAGCTTGTTTTCCACCAGTCCCAGCGTCAATTTGGTACCATATACAGGTACATTCAAATGTTTCAGCACGTAAGGCAAACCGCCAATATGGTCCTCGTGACCATGAGTCAGCACAATGCCTCTTACTTTGTCGCGGTTCTCTGTAAGGTAGGAAATATCAGGAATAACGATATCGATGCCAAGCATGTCCTCTTCCGGAAATTTCAGACCGGAATCCACCACGACAATGTCATTGCCGTATTGAACGACATACATATTTTTCCCGATTTCACCGACGCCGCCCAAAGCGAAAATCATCAATTTATCGTTGTTTGTTTTTTTAGACAAATGAATCTAAACCTCCTATGGTAGTTGGACGTCGTACCTTGATTTGTTATTTAATTTTCAAAAAAATACCGCACCCAGTCACTTGACCCCATTATACATGATTAAAATACGAAAAAACAAGTCATCCTGTTCGTTACGCTAGGTTTCCCATTGCCTTCCCAAACCATAAGTAAGTGTCATTTTATCTACATACCTGATTAACAGCATAGCAAAAAGGACGTTCTATAAGAACGCCCTTCATGCCAGAGGACCTTGTCAGACAATAACCGAGTCGGTGTTGCACCTACCGACTGCCCTTAACAAGGGTACTCCTTATATTTGTAAACATCTTACAGCTATTTCTTTTTAGCGGGTAAATAAATTCTTAATAAACTTCGCTTCATCTTCGGTAGGAGGAATAAGCGGCAACCGAACTGAACCTACCTTAATCCCTCGTAATTCTAATGCATACTTTACAGCCACCGGATTAGGTAGAGGATGAGGACAGCCGAACATGCCCTTAAAAATTGGGAACAACTGCTGATGCAGTTTGGCTGCCTCCTGCGCGCGTCCCCCTACAAATGAATCCAACATCCGCTTCATTTCTGCACCTACCACGTGGCTCGCTACGCTGATAATGCCATAAGCACCTACAGCCATGGCTGGCAGTCCGGATGCATCATCCCCGGAATAAACCAGAAAGCCTTCTGGTGCTGACGCTGCAATCTGTGTGACCTGTGCAAGTGATGCACATTCTTTGGTTCCTACAATGTTCGGAATTTGTGCAAGTCGCAGTGTCGTTTCAGCTGTTAGGCTGGCTCCGGTACGGCTTGGAACATTATACAGTATAGCTGGAAGGGATGTGGAGTTTGCAATACTTTTGAAATGCTGATACATCCCTTCCTGATTCGGTTTATTATAATATGGCACTACCAGCAGCACACCGTCTGCTCCCGCCTGCTCCGCAGCACGGGTGAGATGGATGGAATGACGTGTATTATTGCTTCCCGTCCCGGCAATAATTTTACATCGCCCAGCTGCTTTTTCTACAACAAATGCAAACAACTTAATTTTTTCATCATCGCTCAGGGTAGGAGACTCCCCTGTTGTTCCAGATACAACAAGTGACTCTGAATGCTGTTCTTCTATTAAGTAATCAATCAACGAGGACAATGCAGTCCAGTCAATCTCTCCTTGCTGATCAAAAGGTGTCACCATTGCGGTAATCAATCTGCCGAAGTTCACCATGCTGCCTCCTTTTTTTGCAAGTCCGAGCACGGACAATGCGCCTATTGATGGAGTTCAAATTTATTATGCAATGCGCGTACAGCCTGCACCATATCTTCCTTTTTAACAAGTACCCAGATCGTGGTGTTGGAATCTGCCGATTGAAGGATCTGTACGTCTGATTCTGTCAATGCCTCCACAATTGTCGCCATAATACCTGGTACCCCGTTGATACCACCGCCTATGACCGAAACTTTAGCACATCCGGCCAGTATCTTAGGCTCTAGTCCTAAACCGTTAAGTACTTCAACCGCTTTGCTTCCATCATTATCAAATACGGTATAAACCGCCCCTGATGGAGTTACGTTAATAAAATCAACGCTGATTCCATGTTCAGCCATAGATTTGAACACTTGTAATTGCAAGTGCTCCAAACCTGACTTTAATTCAACAGTAATTTGAGTAACATTGCCGACATACGCAATACCGGTCACGAAACGGTCTACGATATCTGCCTGCACGTCTTTAAAGCCTTCTGGGTGGGTAACCAACGTCCCCTCTCCTTCGGAGAAGGTTGAGCGAACCCGTACCGGAATATTCGCCTGCATGGCGATTTCAACAGCACGAGGATGGATCACCTTGGCTCCCTGATGAGCCATATTACAAATTTCTGTATAGCTAACATGTGCAAGCGGCTTCGCATTTTCCACAATACGCGGATCAGCGGTTAATATACCATTCACATCTGTATAAATATCCACCATATCTGCATGTAGAGCAGCCCCCAGCGCCGTAGCTGACGTATCGCTGCCTCCCCGACCAAGGGTAGTCATATCACCATCAGCAGTTTGTCCCTGAAAACCTGTCACAATGACAACTCTGCCTTGGTTCAGCTCTTCCACAATCCGGTCTGGCTTGATATCCAAAATGCGAGCATTGCCATATTGATCATCCGTAATAAAGCCTGCCTGTGCTCCAGTTAGCACCGTAGCAGGAATACCTTCCTTCTCCATCAGGCTGCATAACGTAGCGGCAGAAATGATTTCACCACAGCACAGCAGTAAATCCCGCTCGCGCTTAGGAAGACTGTCACCGTTAGAAGCCGCCCAATCCAGCAGCGTGTCCGTTGCATAGGGCTCTCCTTTTCTCCCCATGGCCGACACAACAACAACCAATCGAAGATTTTGCTCCAGCTCCCGCTTCACATGTGCCAGCACAAGTTGACGCGCTTCAGGTGTGGACAGCGAGGTTCCCCCAAATTTTTGCACCAAAATACCCATTATTTTTCCCCCATATTACTCCCTGCTTTAGGAACGTTACTCCGCCTTTGCAGCAATAATTTCCGCGATTTGCACCGCGTTCCATGCCGCTCCCTTGAGCAGATTGTCGGATACGACCCACAAATTCAATCCACGGCTATTGCCCAAATCACGACGTACACGCCCTACGAATACGTCAGGTTTTCCTGCAGCTTCGGATGCCAACGGATAAAGCTGGGCAGTAGGATCGTCTACCAGCGACACTCCAGGTGCGGAAGCCAGCAGATTACGAACTTCTTCTAGATCATAATCATTTTTAAGCTCTACATAGACAGATTCCGAGTGACCATATACAACAGGAATACGAACGCACGTTGCCGTTACGTCTACAGAATCGTCACCTAGTATTTTTTTCGTTTCGCGTACCATTTTCATTTCTTCCAGTGTATAACCATTATCCTGGAATTTATCAATTTGCGGAATAGCATTGAAAGCAATCTGATGCTTTACTGGCAACGAACCTACCGGCAGCAGATCTGGCTGAACTTCATCACCGTTAAGAATGGCTGCGCTTTGACGATTCAATTCATCAATAGCACGGCTTCCAGCGCCGGAAACGGCCTGGTACGTGGATACTATGATACGAGAAATGCCATACTGATCATATAATGGTTTCAAAGCAGCTACCATCTGAATGGTGGAGCAGTTCGGGTTCGCGATAATTCCCTGATGCTCGGCAATTTTGTCGCTGTTCACCTCAGGTACTACAAGAGGAGCTGTCGGTTCCATTCGGAATGCGTTGGTGTTGTCAATGCAAACTGCCCCATGACGAACAGCATGCGGCGCCAGTTCCTTACTCACGTCTCCGCCTGCACTAAACAAAGCAATGTCGATTCCTTCAAAGCTGTCGGGGGTAGCAATCTCTACTGGAATCTGCTGACCTTTAAAGCTAATTAACGTGCCGGCAGAACGAGGCGAAGAAAGAAATTTGATTTTGTCCACAGGAAAATCGCGTTTTTCCAGCAGATTTACGATCTGTTCCCCTACAGCGCCTGTCGCTCCAACGACAGCTACATTAAACTTTCTATTGCTCATCTGGTGTATCTCCCCTTCTCGACTAAAAAACCATTTTTTATTCTGAAAGCATCCACCGCCAACAAGAAATTAGACCCGATGGATTATCGAATCATCTTCTAGGCGAGGGATGCTCAGCAGTTAATTATAGTACTTCATGGGGTCTTGCGTTCCACAATCATCGGCTGAATCTGCCTGCCCTGCAATGCTTCATAGGCAGCCTCCGGAATCAATTCCATATTGGCTACAAGCGAGTTCGGCTTTTTAACTGGATTATCCTGTCCGAACGGCACAAAAAAGATGTTCTTGGCTACTAGTAACTTGGCGATATTGGCAGCATTTAGACCAAGTCCATCATTAGTAGATATGGCTAAAAGAAGTGGACGGCCGTTGCGTAATTGCGCCTTGGCAGCCATCAAAACCGGACTGTCCGTCATCGCATTTGCTAACTTGCTCATCGAATTCCCCGTCAAAGGTGCAATCACCAGCACATCGAGCATTTGGGAGGGTCCCAGTGGCTCAGCCTCCACAATTGTAGAAATGATATCATTCCCTGTTATATCTTTCAACTGTTTTTGCCAACTTTGCGAAGTACCGAAGCGAGTATCCGTTGTTAGTACGGTATTGGATATAATGGGAACGACCTTCGCACCCTCATCAACAAAGCGCTGTATAACAGGCATTACCTCTTCAAATGTGCAATGTGAGCCTGTAATAGCATAACCTACCGTTTTCCCTTGCCAACTCATTGTGCATCCCCCCGATCAGGATTATCTTCCATTAACAACTGCACCAGCGTATTCGCTATAATGGTACCAGCAGTTTTGGGAGCAACAATACCGGGAAGACCGGGGGCAAGCATAGCCGTAATTCCACGCTTTTCCGCATACCGGAAATCACAACCGCCTGGGGCGGAAGCAAGATCTATAATCACGGTACTCAGTGGCAATTTAGACAGAATTTGCGCTGTGATAATCATAGAGGGTATCGTATTAAAAATCAAGTCAACTCCCTTTGTCTCATTCGCTAAATCCCTTGTCATAAAAGGCTTCCAACCCATCTCCACGGCTCTCGCTGCATCCTCCGCCCGCCGTACTCCAACTTTCACTTTGGCTCCCAACCCCTGTAGTGCCCTTGCCATGGTAAATCCAGTCCGTCCCATGCCTAGAACCATACAATCTGCACCATGGATCGTAAAATCAGTATGCTGAATTGCCATCATCAGTGCGCCTTCAGCCGTAGGTATAGAATTGTATATGGCCACATCATCTCTCTCCAGCAGCTCAACCAGCTTCAATTCATGCCTGGTACAAATTTCTTTTAAGTACGCTCGCGCCATCCCTGTATATACAACGCAATGCGGTGGAAGAGCAGCAGCATGCTCATTCAGAAACTGGAGCTTTTGTGCTCCGAAAAGTGCATTCACGTTGCCTTCCTCATCGCATCCCACCACTGGCAGAATCAGTGCATCTGACGATTCCAGCAGCTTGACAGACAATGGCTCTAATGTGACTCCTTTGAGTGGTACTTCGAGCTTGTCAAAGCCGACCACAGTGACAGTAGCATCCATGTCGACACATTTGCGGATTACCTCAAGCTGCCTCGCATCGCCACCCAAAACAACGATGCGCATTCCTGTTAGCATCCGGATCACTCCTTTCCGAGACACGATATGCTTTTATTCTATGCAGATGCCCGGGAAGGGGTGAAAAAACACAAAAAAAGCCGCCCCTCTACGGAACGACTTTTATGTGTATGCTTACTCTTAAGCGAGTAATATTGAAGCTTCCTACAAAATGGACAATTGTATTACACTGCATGCAAGTGAACCGTAGACTCAGCGTCCTGTATGACCAAAGCCTCCAGCACCGCGTACAGTTTCAGACAAATGGTCTACTTGTTTTAACTTCACCTCAGGCACAACCTGAAATACCATTTGTGCAATTCGCTCATTGCGCGTAATGGTGAACGGTTCCTCGCCTAAATTGATAAGAAGCACCTTAATCTCTCCACGATAATCTGCATCAATCGTTCCAGGCGTGTTAAGACAAGTAATACCATGCTTGAGAGCCAGTCCACTACGCGGACGGATTTGTGCCTCTAATCCTGCTGGCATAGCTATTGCAAATCCAGTTGGAATGAGACAACGTTTGCCAGGTTCCAGAACCAAATCCTCCTGTACTGCTGCATACAAGTCAAATCCCGATGCAAGCTCTGACATTTTGCGGGGGAGCTCAATATCTTCATTGCCCCCGAGTCTGTTAATTTCAACGTAAGTTAACAAAATAGTCCCTCCTCATATCCTTAACCGCTGAATCGCTCGCTCCGACCATTGACAGAGCAAACGGCTCCGAAAACATCCGATCCAGCACTTTGTTCACATCATCAGCCGTCACTTGTTCGATGTGTTCGATCATTTGATCCAGCGTATAATGCTGACCCAACATTAACTCATTTTTTCCAAGACGGTTCATCCGGCTACCCGTACTCTCAAGGCTTAAGATCAGACTTCCTTTTAGCTGCTCCTTGCCTTTACGAAGCTCATTATCGTCCAAACTATAGATAGCCACATCTCGTAACAGCTCCAGCGTCAAATCGAGCACATCCTTTGTTTGCTTAGGAGCGGTACCTGCATAGATTGTGAACATTCCACTATCGGCATGGGAGCTATGATAGGAATAGACCGAATAAGCCAGTCCGCGTTTTTCACGAATTTCCTGAAATAAACGTGAGCTCATGCCCCCGCCGATAGCGTTATTCAGCAAAACCATAGCATACTGGAGATCGTCGCCTATTGCAAATCCAGGCAGAGATAGACAAATATGATTCTGCTCCGTTGCTTTCTCATGGTACAAGAGCTGACCGTTAAACGCAGGTACTGTCAGTGGCGAAACGGTTCCGTGATTATCGAAATGCCCAAAATGTTGCTCCAGCAATTCTACAAGACGATCGTCAACATTACCAGCTACACTGATAACTGTAGTGTCGATTGTATAGTGCTCCTTCATATAATGGCTGAGATGTGAGCTATCCATAGCTAGCAGGTGATCTTCGGTTCCGAGAATCGGATAAGCCAGTGGGTGTTCGCCATAGGCCGCCCGAGATACAAGATCGTGCACCATATCATCCGGTGTGTCCTCGTACATGGAGATTTCCTCCAAAATCACATTTTTCTCTCTTGCGAGCTCTTCCTGATCCAATTTGGAATTAAAGAACATATCAGACAGTACATCGACTGCGATCGGTAGATGCTCATCTAGCACTTTCGCATAATAGCACGTATATTCCTTCGAAGTGAAAGCATTAACATTTCCTCCGATGGCATCGAATTGCTCAGCGATTTCCTTAGCACTAAAACGCTCTGTTCCTTTGAAAAGCATGTGTTCAATAAAATGAGAAATACCGCTATTGTCCGGTGTTTCGTTCCGGGAACCGGTTTTAACCCAGATGCCGAAAGAAACAGAACGCACGGTTGGAATTTTTTCGATGACCACTCTTAGGCCGTTTTTGAGTTGAATTCTTTCCACGCTTGGCCCTCCTAAACTGAATTGCATACTTTGCCATAATGTTCAATCCTAACAGAAAAAAGACGTTCACTCAACCGGAGCTGGTAGCTGCCGATCAGGGGAAAGCGTCTGACTGACAGTTCCAAGCACAAGTCCTTTACTACGAATGGCATGAATCATACCTTTGAGAGCAGCAGCCGAAGAATCTGTTGGGTGCATCAATATCAGGGAGCCTGACTCAACCTTGCTGTTGATTTTATGAACCACCGATTCCGGTGACGGATGTTTCCAATCTACGGTGTCCAATGTCCACAACACAGTTTTGAGTCCATGCTCTGCGGCTATATCCACTGTTTGTTGATTAAAATCCCCCGATGGAGGGGCAAACCAATTATTTTTGACACCCAGAGTTTCTTGAAGAAGCATTTCCGTCTTTTCGATTTCTTGTACGGCTCTGGCTCGGCTCAAACGACTCATATTGGGATGAGAATAAGCATGATTCGAAAGCTCATGCCCTCTTCTTTGAATTTCCTTGGCAAGTTCAGGATTTTTCTTCAGCCAACTTCCATCAAGAAAAAATGTAGCCTTAACCTTCTCCTGATCCAATGTATTCAGTATAGGCACGATAAACTCATTCCCCCATGCTACATTGATCATGAAGGATACCATCGGTTTTTCAGAATTGCCCCTGTAAATTGGGACATTCCCCAGTTGATTTAAATGTATTTTGGGTGCCAATTGGCGATATACATATTGAATAGGCCGATCTGGAGCTGCAATGGCTTTGCGATAGGTAGCATCCAAATCGACCTCCAGTCCGTTATAACCTGGAATAGCCTTCCATACCCTGTCGACCTTGGCATCAACTGGTTCTCTCCGCTGACGTGCTGCTTCTGTCCTTAGTCGCTGCATAAGCGCATTATCAGGCAAAGCTGCCACCGCCATCGTGGGTGTAGCTTCAAGCTCTTCGGCTCCTGTAGCGTTTCCATTGCGTAATTGACTAGCGTAGTCACGAACCCCGCTAAACTGCCCGATTACCAGTGTGACGGCTAAAGTGGCTACCACCCACACCGCTCGTTTCACCCTACTCATCATTCCTTCATCCTCCCGCTCGTTTGTCCACATTGTATGCGGGGAGGACAAGAACTATGACGTAGTAAGCTATAGAAGCCCACTTGGGTGCAGCTTGTGCATATGTATGAAAAAAGAGCCAGAAACGTAGCTCTGCCTCTTTCCAAAAGCTTAATTTATGCTATTCAAATCCCTTATTCTGTACAAACGTATAGACTCCCTATTACAGTAGTTCGCGGTCTCACAACCTAGGGCTTAGCAGGAGCTTCAGCCGTCAGTACTGCCTTACGGGACAAATTGACGCGACCTTGCTGATCGATTTCAGTTACTTTCACCGTAATCGTATCACCAATAGCAATGACATCTTCAACTTTGGCTACACGCTCAGTAGACAGTTGAGAAATATGAACCAGACCATCTTTACCCGGTAAAATTTCAACAAATGCGCCGAATTTTTCAATTCGTTTGACTGTACCGATGTAAATCTCGCCGACCACGACTTCTTTTACGATACCTTCAATAATGGAACGCGCCTTCTCATTCATCTCTTGATTTGTAGAAGCGATGAACACACGACCATCTTGTTCAATATCGATTTTCACGCCGGTTTCTTCGATGATCTTGTTGATGATTTTACCACCAGCTCCAATAACATCACGGATTTTGTCCGGGTTAATGTGCATTGTCATAATTTTTGGAGCGTACGGAGACAATTGCTCACGTGGCTTCTGGATCGCTTCCATCATTTTGCCAAGAATGAACAAACGTCCTTCTCTGGCTTGCTTGAGCGCATCCTGTAAAATATTGCGGTCAATACCGTCAATTTTAATATCCATTTGAATGGCAGTTACGCCTTCCGCTGTACCAGCAACTTTAAAGTCCATATCGCCCAGATGATCTTCCATACCTTGGATATCTGTCAGTACGGAAACATGATCTCCATCCTTAATCAATCCCATGGCCACACCTGCAACTGGAGCTTTAATCGGTACACCTGCATCCATCATAGCCAGTGTGCTTGCACAAATACTAGCTTGTGAGGTCGATCCATTCGATTCCAGTACTTCGGAAACCAGACGGATCGTGTACGGAAATTCAGTTTCGGAAGGAATTACTTTGGAAAGCGCACGCTCACCAAGAGCACCATGTCCGATTTCACGACGACCTGGCGCGCGCAAAGGACGAGCCTCACCTACGCTGAATGGAGGGAAATTGTAATGATGCATGAAGCGTTTGGTTTCTTCCAGATCAATACCGTCTAGAATTTGTACATCCCCTAGAGCACCAAGAGTACAAACGCTAAGCGCCTGCGTTTGCCCGCGTGTAAATAAGCCTGAACCGTGCGTACGCGGCAAAATGCTAGTGTCACTTTCAATTGGACGAATTTCGTCAAGCTTACGACCATCAGGACGCACTTTATCATGCGTAATCAGACGACGGACTTCTTCCTTAACGATATCATAGAGAACTTCGCTCACATCACTCAAAAGCTCAGGTGTCTCTATGTATTGTGCTTCAAAATGGGCAACGGTCTCTTCATTAACGGCATCAATCGCCTCTTGACGGGCATGTTTTTCTGCAATTTTAACAGCTTCCACCAAACGATCAGCTGCATAAGCACGTACTTCACTGTTCACTTTTTCATCAACAGCATGCAGCTTAACCTGCATTTTCTCTTTACCTGCTACTTGCACCAATTGTTCAATAACTGCCACAATGTTCTTAATTTCATCATGTCCGAACATAATAGCTTCGAGCATAACTTCCTCTGGAATCTCATCGCCTTCTGCTTCTACCATCATAATGGCATCTTTTGTTCCAGCTACAACGAGATACAGATCGCTCGCGTTCTGCTGTGCAATATCTGGATTAATTACAAATTGTCCGTTTACACGACCTACAGCAACCCCGCCAATTGGACCGTTAAAAGGAACATCCGAAATACTGAGTGCTGCCGAGGTTCCAATCATGGCTGCAATTTCAGGTTCACAATCCTGATCAACACTCATGACTAGGTTTAACACCTGCACATCATTACGGAAACCTTCAGGGAACAATGGGCGAATTGGACGGTCTGTCAAACGACTGGATAAAATCGCCTTTTGACTCGGGCGTCCTTCACGCTTAATAAATCCGCCAGGAATTTTCCCCACAGCATACAATCTTTCCTCATAGTTCACGGTCAGCGGAAAAAAGTCCAAATCTTTCGGTTCACGGGAAGCGGTCACAGTACACAGCACAACTGTTTCTCCGTAACTCACCTTAACTGCCGCATTGGCTTGTTTTGCAAGACGTCCTGTTTCAAGCACCAGCTTTCTTCCGCCGAGTTGCATTTCTACGCGTTGCTCCATGGTATCCCTCCATTTCATTTCATTGTAAAAGTTCTATACACATCCAGTATTTCCTGCGCAGGTCTTATTCATAAGAAGCTCACAGACAAAATAGGATATGTAATTCAAAAAAAGATTCCTCATTTCAAAAAAGAACCCGGCTGCTGTCCGCCGTCGCCTTAGCAGGGACAAGCGGTGAACAACCAGGCTTCTTTTCTCATTACATGTCTGAAAATTAACGACGCAGTCCGAGACGCTCGATCAACGCACTGTAACGTTTAACATCAGTCTTCTTCAGGTAAGCCAAAAGTTTACGACGCTGACCGACCATTTTCAACAACCCGCGGCGGGAGTGATGGTCTTTCTTGTGCGAACGAAAGTGACTTTGCAAGTTGACGATGTTTTCAGTAAGGATAGCGATTTGTACCTCAGGTGATCCTGTATCGGATTCATGAGTTTTGTACTCCTCGATCAATTGCTGTTTACGCTCTTGAGTCAATGCCATCCTGTTCACCTCCTTCATTATAATCGCCATTAGCCTCGTAACCGCCGGTGAAAGCGGACAACCAAGCTAAGGTTCATCGTTGTTTACACAACATAAGTCAGTATAACACAGCGCCTGTCTTATGTAAATAAATTAGCCCAACAGCTTTTTAGCCGTTTGTGCGTCATTGCCAATTTGGCTGATCAGCTCATCCACTGAAGAGAATTTGCGTTCAGGACGGATGTAATGGTGAAGCTCAACAAGCACAGGCTCCCCATAAATTTGTTGATTAAAATCAAAAAGATGTACCTCAAACGACGGATTCAGCACACCTTCATGAAACGTAGGCTTAACTCCTACATTCATTACACCATTTATCCAATGATCGCCCACGAGCGCCCGTACAGCGTACACACCCTTAACTGGAATGACATATGAATCATCCAGCTTGAGATTAGCTGTCGGAAAACCAATTGTGCGTCCGCGCTTCTCTCCATCCATCACAGTACCCTGGATACGATAAGGGCGTCCCAACCAGCGCGACGCATGTGCTAAATCCCCCGTCTGTAAAGCACGGCGAATGCCGGAGCTGCTTACCTTATCCCCATCCAGTTCGAACGGTGGTACAGTGTAAACAGACATCAGCTCCCCTCCCAGCTTCCGAAGCGTATCCTCATGCCCGGCTCCCCGGTGGCCAAACCTAAAATCAAAACCTACTACCGCCGTTCGAATTTGTAATGGAAGCAGCACGTCTGTTATAAAAGCCTCCGGGCTAACCTTGGAAAACTCTTCGTTAAAACTTAAAATATAAAGTACATCCACACCCATATCGGACAGAATAGTCTGCTTATCCGCAAGCGGTGTTAAATAACCTTCATAATCGCCTTTTTTCATGACTTCCTTCGGATGAGGGTGAAATGTCATGACAGATACTGGCACATTCTGTTCATGAGCGAGCGCGACAGCCTTACGTATTACGCTTGCATGTCCCAGATGAAGGCCGTCGAACTGGCCGATCGCCGTGACTTGTGGACGTCCCCATTGCTGCAATAACTCATCACTCAAAGGATAAGATAACGATACGGTAATCATATTCATTCACCTGCATTTCACATCATTTGACTAACTTCGTCAAAAATTATAGCACAATTCAAGGTGAAAAACGTCTATCAGCATAATTTCACGGAAGCCAGGCCGTGCCTTGGGAAAAATTTCTGGCGTTTATAGAATGGTTCAGCTCCACTGTAATTTTATAAATTCTATAAACTTAAAAAAACTTTAATTGGGGCGATTGCACCTGATTCATCCCGTCCATATATGCCTAAAAACGTTTTATCCTCTTTATATAATCGGAAAGGTTGGTTGTCTGTCACTGGTGGTGTAATCATACTCAGCGACAGGCGTTGGCCTTGCAGAGCTGCAGCTGCCTTAGCTTCAGCCACTGTATGCTCAGGCATATAGTCAATCGCTTTATCGGTTGCGATAAGCCGCTCACCCAGGCTACCATCGGCTACATAGCGCTCAATTTCTTCGAATGTTAAACAATGTTCCGCAGAAATTCCCGCAGACATCGTTCGCTCCAGCTTAACCATTGTTGAAGGATATCCCAATTCACGGCCAATATCAACACATAGTGTACGGATATAAGTACCTTTGGAGCACAAAGCACGAAAAGAAATATCCACATGCGGCCCCATCTTCGCAAATCCTGTCATTTCCAGCTCATAAATGCTCACTTCACGGCTTTTACGCTCCACAGTTTTGCCTTCTCGAGCCAGCTCGTATAGACGTTTTCCATCTATTTTGAGAGCAGAGTACATGGGTGGGACTTGGGAGATCGTACCAACGAAACGTTCCAGAACCGCTTTGGCTTCCATTTCGGTAACCTCAACCGGACGTTCGCTCTCTTCTGTAATTGTCCCAGTCAGGTCTTCGGTATCAGTGGCAATGCCTAAGCGCAGTGTAGCCCGGTATTCCTTGGGCCGCTCTTGCATATACTCCACCACTCGGGTGGCGCGTCCCAGACACAAGGGCAGAACACCAGTTACCTGCGGATCTAGCGTCCCAGTATGTCCGATTCGCTTCATCCCCAATAAACGGCGAGCCTTGGCCACGACATCGTGAGAGGTAAATCCAGCAGGTTTATAGACAGGTAGAACACCTTCCCAAGTTGCCTGTCCCTTCTTTATTGGGTTCATAGCTCAGACTTCACCCGCCCTACAACGGTCTCAATGATATCTTCCAGCTTACCCTCTAGCCGACAGCCAGCCGCACGTACATGACCACCGCCCCCGAACGATTGAGCGAGCGCAGCTACATCAACGTTCCCTGCCGATCTCAAACTTGCCTTGGTCGCTTGATCATTAATAACTTTAAAGAAAATGCCTACTTCAACCCCACGAATATTTCTTGGATAATTCACGATACCTTCCAAGTCCTCATTTACAGCACCGCATTCCGTCATATCATCAGGTGTTACAACGACCCAAGCAACTTTACCATCCTCTGACATCGTGAGCGTTTGCAATGCTTTGGTCAGCACTTTCATTTGGGGAAATGTCATTTCCTCGAGCAATTTCTCGGACAAAAATGGGCCATCAACACCATAAGCAAGTAGTTGCGATACCGTAGACATCACTTTCGGTGAAGTGTTGGAGTAGCGGAAGCCTCCCGTATCCGTTAACAACCCTGTATATACAGCTGTTGCTACTTCTACATCCCAAGTTACTGCAAACTTTTCCAATAAATCAAAAAGAATTTCCGCTGTTGCCGCAGCATCTGACTTAATCACATTAATTGCACCATAAGCGTCGTTCGTTGGATGATGATCAATATTCAGAATAATGGCATCTTCCGTAAAAAACTGCTCTGTCAAACCAACACGACGGTAATCCGCACAATCTACACAAATGATTCGGTTGTATTTCCGTTCTGGCGGTTGTTGACTCATATCCATAATCTCATCGGCATGCCATAAAAAATCCATGCGTTTAGGAATAGGTCCCTCATTCAGCATGGTAAATTTCTTCCCCAGACATGAGAGAAGCCAGCCCACCGTTACGGTGGAGCTGACTGCGTCTCCGTCCGGCTGTACATGCGATACGATCAGGTAATCATCATGCTCCAGAATAAATTCCTTCGCTTGTTGAAGCGCCTGTTCATAGGTATGCATTGCCGTCTCCTTTACATTCAGTTCATGGTTCTTCAGACTAACAAAAATCCCTATTTCTCATCCTTGTCGATATCACTCAACAGCTTTTCAATTCGGCTGCCATAAGCAATAGATTCGTCAATTTTGAAAATCAGCTCAGGAATATGGCGAAGCCGTATCCGTTTGCCAAGTTCAGAACGAAGATAACCGTTCGCTTTGTCCAGCGCCTTTAGAGAAGAAGTTTTTTGTTCTTCATCTCCAAGTACGCTCAAGTATACTTTCGCTTGGGACAAATCGTTTGTGACATCGACACCAGTCACCGTAATAAAACCGATACGTGGGTCTTTTAATTCGGTCTGTATGAGTAGGCTTAGTTCTTTCTTAATCTGTTCGCCAACTCGACCTGTACGTATTTTAGCCATGGGTGCTCACCTCTCTGCCGTTAGCGCTCCACTGTTTCCATGACGAACGCTTCAATAATGTCGGATTCCTTAACATCATTATAACCATCAAGGGTGATACCACATTCGTAACCTTGGGCAACTTCTTTTGCGTCGTCCTTAAAGCGTTTCAGTGAGTCGATTTTACCTTCAAAAATAACGATACCGTCACGGATCAGACGTGCTTCTGCTGAACGAGTAATTTTACCAGACGTTACCATACAACCAGCAATCGTACCGACTTTAGTAACTTTAAACACGTTACGAACTTCAGCGTGACCAATCACATTTTCTTTATATTCAGGGTCCAGCATGCCTTTCATAGCCTGCTCGATTTCTTCAATGACATTGTAAATGACGCGATGTAGACGAATGTCCACTTTTTCAGCTTCTGCTGTAGACTTCGCCTGATTATCAGGACGAACGTTAAAGCCAATAACAATGGCATTGGATGCCGCAGCCAAAATAATATCGGATTCGGTGATTGCACCTGCACCACTGTGAAGGATTTTGACGCGTACACCTTCAACTTCAATCTTGTTCAAGGAGCCTTTCAGCGCTTCGACAGAACCTTGTACGTCACCCTTAATAATGACATTCAGATCCTTCATCTCGCCATCCTTGATGTGTTGGAACAGGTCATCCAGCGTTACGCGGGTATTACTGCCTAGATCGGATTGACGTTGTGTAATCGCACGTTTATCAGCGATAGCACGAGCTTTACGCTCATCCTCGAACACCATGAACGGATCACCTGCAAGTGGAACTTCAGTCAAACCAGTAATTTCAACTGGTGTGGAAGGACCTGCTTCCTTAAGACGACGGCCTTTATCGTTGACCATGGCACGTACACGTCCGAAGCAGTTACCTGCTACGAATGCGTCGCCGACTTTCAGTGTACCGTTTTGAACGAGAATACGGGCTACAGAACCGCGACCTTTATCCAGCTCAGCCTCAATAATAGTACCACGTGCCCGTTTATCAGGGTTCGCTTTGTACTCATTCACTTCAGCTACGAGCAGGATCATTTCGAGCAAGTCTTCCAGACCCATTCTTTGTTTAGCGGAAACGTTGACGAAAATTGTATCGCCGCCCCACTCTTCGGGCACCAATTCATATTCTGTAAGTTCCTGCTTTACTTTGTCCGGGTTGGCATCCGGTTTGTCGATCTTGTTTACAGCAACGATTATTGGTAGACCTGCTGCTTTTGCATGGCTAATGGCTTCAACCGTTTGTGGCATAACACCGTCATCAGCTGCAACCACAATAATCGTCATATCTGTTACTTGAGCACCACGTGCACGCATAGCGGTAAAGGCTTCATGACCCGGTGTATCTAAGAAAGTGATTTTTTTGCTGTTAATTTCAACTTGGTATGCACCAATGTGCTGTGTAATACCACCAGCTTCGCCACCTGTTACATTTGTGGAGCGAATGGCATCCAGCAAAGTTGTTTTACCATGATCGACGTGACCCATAATGGTTACAACCGGTGGACGTGTTCTCAAATCCGCTGGATCATCATTTTCTTCCACAGTTTCAAAACGATCTTCTTCCACTGGGATTTTCACTTCTACCTCGACGCCAAAGTCACCAGCAAGCAAGAGAATGGTATCCATATCCAGTTCTTGGTTGATGGTCGCCATTGTTCCGAGCATAATCAGCTTCTTGATGACTTCTGACGCATCCTTATGAAGAAGCTTGGCTGTTTCACCTACAGTCATCTCACCACGCACAATAATTTTCTTAGGCGTGTTGTCGATTTTCTCGCGACGCTCCTGTTGTTGACCTTTACCACGGTTGTTGAATTTGCCGCCACGATTGTTTCCACCGCGGTTGTTTCCTCCACGGCCACCGTTACCACCCCGTCCTCCGCCTTGACGGTTATCGTCAAAACGTCCTTGACCGAAACGGTTACCGCTGTTGTTGGAGTTACCACCTGTACGGTTGCCACCACTGCGGTTGGAATTGTTGCTTCCTGCGGAAGAAGAAGTTCTTACTGCCGCACCACCCTGGCTGCTTCCCTGAGGACGCGAACCTGTGTTATTGCTACCGGTACGCTGTTGTCCTCCCTGCTGTTGACCATTACTGCGGTTCTGAGTGCCTTGCTGGCCGCTTGGTCTACTAGAACCTTGTTGACTGCGGTTTTGACCGCCCTGCTGACTGCTTTGCGCTTTTGGAGCGCTACTTCGGTTACTGTTTTGGTTGTTGTTTGTCCTATTCATACTTACCTGCTTTTCCTGTTGATTTTTGGTTTGCTCCGTTGAATGATTACTATTCTGGCTTGAACCGGTCTGATTCGAGCTTACTTGCGCCGTGCCTGCTTCGCCTTGCTTGACCGCAGCATTGGATTTAATATTCTTAAAAAAGTTTTCCACTTTACCTACGGCATCATGTTCCATGACGCTCATATGGTTGTTTACGGGAATATCCAGCCGTTTAAGAATGGTGATAATTTCTTTGCTGCTCATGTTCAACGATTTGGCGTATTCGTATACCCGCACTTTGTCTTTGCTTTCTTGTTTACTCAATATACTCCACCTCCGACATTATCCCCGCATGTTTCATGATCAATTTCGCGAATCCTTGATCCGTCACAGCCAGCACGACCCGTTCAGGTTTGCCGATGCTGCTTCCCAAGCTTTCCCGGTCAAATCCTATCAATAAGGGGATTTTGTACGTCCCGCATTTGTCGCGGAATTTCTTTTGAGTATTCATTGAAGCATCTTTCGCAAGAATGACCAGCTTGGCTTCTGAAGACCTGATCGCTTTATAAACGATCTCATCACCTGTTAGCAGCTTGCCAGCTCTCATGGCAAGCCCCAATCCAGACAGCGCCTTATTCATCCTGCACGCTGCCTTGTGCCGCCAGGAATTCTTCCTCGACGGCAGCAAAATCACGACTTAGCTGCTCATAAATATCAGGATGGACCGAGTGCTTCAATGCTCGATCCAGTGCCTTGCTCTTTTGAGCCAGCTTGAAGCAGGCGGCTTTGCCGCACAAGTAAGCGCCGCGTCCCGACTTTTTGCCAGTCAAGTCAATCAACACTTCGTCTTCAGGGGTTTTGACGACACGGATTAACTGTTTCTTTGGCATCATTTCATGACAGGCGACACATTTGCGCAAAGGTATCTTTCTCTGTTTCATGCATTACCCCCCCTACACTCCGCTTAATCTACAGAAACGGAATCCTGATGCATTTCATCGGTGGATGTTCTCGGTCTGCCGAGCTCTTCCTCCGCCTGTGTTTCACTCTTAATATCAATTTTCCAGCCAGTAAGCTTAGCAGCAAGGCGAGCATTTTGCCCTTTGATACCAATAGCTAGAGAAAGTTGATAATCAGGTACTATAACGCGAGCCATTTTCTCTTCTTCAAATACCTGTACTTCAAGCACCTTGGACGGACTCAAAGCATTAGCCACGTATTCATCAACATTATCAGAATAGCGTACAATGTCGATTTTTTCGCCACGCAGCTCGTTTACAATGGTCTGCACCCGCGTTCCTCTTGGTCCCACACAAGAACCTACCGGATCAACCTCGGCGTTACGAGAATGAACTGCGATCTTAGAACGGAAGCCTGCTTCACGCGCTACGGAACGAATCTCTACAACACCGTCAAAAATTTCAGGTACTTCGAGTTCGAACAAACGCTTAAGCAGACCCGGATGTGATCGGGACAGCATAATTTGCGGTCCTTTGGTTGTGTTCTCCACCTTGGTAATATAAGCCTTAATCCGATCCAAATGGTTAAATTTCTCATTAGGCATCAGTTCGCTCAACGGAAGAACTGCTTCCACCTTGCCAAGATCAATATAAATATTACGTGGGTCTTGGCGCTGTACAGTTCCTGTTACAATATCCTCTTCCTTGTCCACAAACTTGTTGTAGATCAATCCCCGTTCCGCTTCGCGAATGCGCTGAGTCACAACCTGCTTCGCTGTTTGTGCAGCAATCCGTCCAAAATCACGTGGTGTGACTTCAATTTCAGCGATATCCTCCAACTGAAAATGTGGGTTGATCTCACGGGCTGCTGGCAACGAAATCTCGGTGCGAGGGTCCAATACCTCCTCAACAATTAGCTTGCGGGCATATACCTTAATGACTCCCGAGTTGCGGTTCATATCAACACGCACGTTTTGTGCGGTATTGAAATTCCGTTTGTAGCTGGAAATCAGGGCTGCTTCAATGGCCTCAAACAGCACGTCCTTACTGATCCCCTTTTCTCTTTCCAACTCGTTCATTGCTTCAATAAAATCCATACTCATGGATTACTGCTCCCCCTTTCAAATGATGGCACCTGCGTACTGGTCGGCACACGAGGCAAAAAACATGTAGTACATGTCAAACAGCAACAATCAAATCTGAATTAAAATATGATCGCGAGCCTTGCACCAGCTACCTTGTCATAAGGTATGGTATGCTTCTTTTGTCCGCTTTGGACGGTAAGTTCCCCATCTTCAAAAGAAAGCAAACGGCCTTCGAATTCCTTCAGACCGTTAATCGGCTCGTATGTAGTAACGAATACGTTTTTGCCTACCGCTTTAGTGACATCCTCCGCTTTTTTCAGCGGTCTTTCGGCGCCTGGTGAAGACACTTCCAGAAAATATGCTGTAGAAACAGGGTCATTTTCATCCAGCTTTTGACCCAAATATTCACTGATCATACTACAGTCGTCCAGATCAATTCCTCCGTCTTTATCTACAAAAACGCGAAGAAACCAATTGCTACCCTCTTTGACATACTCGACATCGACCAGTT
The DNA here is from genome assembly GCF_015710975.1 of Paenibacillus polymyxa. Taxonomy (NCBI): domain Bacteria; kingdom Bacillati; phylum Bacillota; class Bacilli; order Caryophanales; family Paenibacillaceae; genus Paenibacillus; species Paenibacillus polymyxa. The sequence continues at coordinate 5,502,377 of NZ_CP049783.1, forward strand.
CAAAACCATGCTCATCGAGGTAAGGTTGGGCCATTTCTTCTACTACTGATTTGATCTTTGGTGTGCTCAAAGATTATAACCTCCAAAAGTGAACTTTCCTGTGGTGAAAAAGAGATACCCTCTTACTGTGGGCAATGCTTCTCCATCACCGGCATTTTCATTTTCATTTGATGTAATGTTCATTTTGGGCTCACTGCAAATAAACCGGCGTACCGGTTGCCTGCCCAAAAATAACCTTTTTTCACGTTGTACCTGTATATCAAACAGTAAAGAGTGGGTTTCCCCACTCTTTTAGCAACGGTTTTATCTCCATGATTACCAAAAAAATTATAACATAACCGTAGTTATGTGACAAGTGCCAGAGCTTGACTACTGTGGTTCAGATTAAAACAGAGACAGCTGATTACTCTCTGGCAGACCTCGAAAGCAACCCATTTGGGACAGCATTTCGACAATGGTTTTACTAGCCTTCGATTTCTGTTGAAAATCCTCAACGGACAGAAATTCACCCTGTTCACGGGCCGCTGCGATGTTACGTGCTGCATTATCTCCAATCCCCTGAAGAGCTCCGAACGGAGGAATGAGCGAGTCCCCGTCCACTTTGAAACGAGTAGCTTCGGAACGGTACAAATCAATAGATTTAAAACTAAACCCGCGAGCCGTCATTTCCAAAGCCATCTCCAGAATTGGAAGCATCCCTTTTTCTTTAGGTGGAGCCTGAAAACCAAGCTGCTCAATTTCGACAATCTTCCGTGCAATCGCATCATACCCTTGACAGCACAGGTCAATATCAAAATCGGCTGCACGTACTGAGAAGTAAGTTGCATAATACTCGATCGGATGATACAGCTTGAAATACGCTGTACGCACTGCTGAAATAACATAGGCTGCAGCATGCGCCTTCGGAAACATGTACTGGATTTTAAGACAGGAATCAATGTACCACTGCGGCACCTTGCATTTTTTCATTTCTTCAATCCATTCGGCACTAAGCCCTTTACCTTTACGTACGCTCTCCGTAATTTTAAAGGCCAGACCTGCATCCATCCCCGCCTTGTAAATCAAAAACAGCATAATATCATCCCGACAACCAATTACGGTCTTGATGTTACATGTATTATTTTTAATCAACTCTTGTGCGTTCCCCAGCCATACACCCGTACCGTGAGACAAACCGGATATTTGCAGTAAATCGGCAAAAGAACTCGGCTGCGACTCTACCAGCATCTGGCGTACAAATTTGGTCCCCATCTCTGGTACACCATAGGTGGCAACAGGCGTGCGGATTTGCTGCGGTGTTACACCGAGTGCCTCCGTGGAGTTGAACATGCTCATCACCTTGGGGTCATTCATTGGAATGGTCGTAGGGTCAACCCCGGTCAAATCCTGAAGCATTCTCATCATGGTCGGATCATCATGGCCCAGAATATCGAGCTTGAGTAAGTTCGCATCAAAAGCGTGATAATCAAAATGCGTCGTTTTCCATTCCGAGCTCGTATCATCAGCCGGATACTGCACCGGTGTAATGTCCTCGACCTCAATATAATCGGGAACAACAACGATCCCGCCCGGATGCTGTCCGGTACTACGTTTTACACCCGTACAACCAGAAGCCAGCCTGTTCAGCTCGGCTCCACGCCATTTTTTATGATGTGCCTCTTCATATTTTTTGGCAAAACCAAACGCCGTTTTCTCAGCAACTGTACCAATGGTTCCTGCACGGAAAACGCTTTTTTCACCAAACAATACTTTCGTATAATTATGGGCAACAGGTTGATATTCACCAGAGAAGTTCAAGTCAATATCGGGAACTTTATCTCCTTTAAAACCGAGGAACGTTTCAAAAGGTATATCTTGCCCCTCACCCTTGAGCTTGCCACCGCAATTTGGACAGTTTTTATCTGGCAAGTCAAAACCGCTTGGAACACTTCCATCCAAAAACCATTCGCTGTGTTTACAGTCAGAATTACCGCAAATGTAATGGGCGGGCAGCGGATTTACCTCAGAAATACCGAGAAAAGTAGCAACTACAGAAGAACCAACAGACCCCCGTGAACCTACCAAGTATCCATCCTGGTTAGATTTTTTAACCAGACGTTCAGAAATGAGATAGTTAGCGGAGAAACCGTATTTAATAATAGGTTCCAATTCTTTTTCAAGGCGAGCTACAACAACCTCAGGTAAGGATTCACCATAAATGGATCGAGCCGTCTCATAGCATGTATTGCGAATTTCCTCATCTGCTCCGTCCAGTAAGGGCGTAAAAAGCTTGTCAGGGAACAGTTCCAGTTCTTCAAAACGCTCTGCCAGCTCGCTAGTATTTGTCACAACAACTTCATACGCTTTTTCCTCGCCCAAAAACTCGAACTCTGCCAGCATTTCATCCGTTGTTCGTAAATGAGCATCTGGCTTTCGGATATCCTTTAGCGGGCTAAATCCAGTAATGCCGTGAATGGTAATATCACGGTACAGCTTATCGCGAGTTTCCAAATAGTGAACATTGCCTGTAGCAATCACGGGCTTATCAAGACGTTTTCCTATTTCGCATACTTTACGTATGGCCGTTTTTAGTGCATCAGGCCCGCTTACCAGTTGCTTTTCCACCAGATGCATATACATCGTCAAAGGTTGAATCTCCAACACATCATAAAACTGTGCAATCTCCTCGGCTTCTTCCTCGGACTTGTTCAACACGGCCTCGAAGAATTCTCCTTTTTCGCAGCCAGAAATAATAAGCAATCCGTCTCTCATCTCAGACAATTTCGATTTAGGAATACAAGGCACACGCTTGAAATATTCGGTATGAGACATAGAAACCAGCTTGTACAGATTTTTTTTACCAACCGGATTGAGAGCATAAATGCAGCAGTGGAAAGGACGAACAGTCGATAGGTCCTTTCCCACATAATCATTCAAGCGGTCGAGCATTCTAAAACCCTTAATTTGCTCTGCATCGTTTAGTAGTCCGTTTAACACTTCTGCCAACGCAACTGTATCATCAATAGCCCGGTGATGGCTTTCCAACGCGACTTTATATTTAGTAGTCAGTGTGTTCAGACGGTGATTTTTCAACGTAGGAAACAGCAAACGGGCCAGTTCCAGCGTATCCAGCACCGGATTGGTCATTTCGGGCAAACCCATCTTTCGAAGAGTGGCCTGGATAAAGCCGACATCAAACCGCGCATTATGAGCAACCAATACAGCATCACCAGCAAAAGCTACGAACTCCTTCATAACAGGTTCGACATCCGGCGCATCCTTGACCATTTCATCGTTAATGTTGGTCAGTTGCTGAATGTTGTAGGGTATACGTTCATGCGGATTGACAAAGGTTGCATAACGATCAATTTCCTTGCCCTCATGCATTTTAACAGCAGCAATCTCAATGATTTTATTTTGTGTAACTGACAAACCGGTGGTTTCAATATCAAAAACGACATAAGTCGCTGTTTTCAAATTTAAAGGCTGTGCCTGCATTACAACCTCGACAGCATCATTAACTACATTGGCCTCAATGCCGTAGATCATTTTAATGCCGTTCTTCTTTGCAGCCTTAGCAGCATCAGGGTAGCATTGCACACCGCCATGATCTGTGACCGCAATCGCTTTGTGCCCCCATTTGGCGGCTGTTTTGACATATTGATCAATCGAGGCGACAGCATCCATGGCGCTCATCTTTGTGTGTAGATGAAACTCAACCCGTTTTTCCGCTGCATTATCCTTACGTCCGGGTGGGGCCTGTACTTCAACTAGATCGGAAGGAATCATAACCAACTCAGGAATTTGCATAAAACGGTCATATTCAACTCGTCCCCGCACTTTGACCCATTTACCGTTAGCCAACAGACTGAGAATTTTTAGATCTTCTTTAGTTTTAGCAAACATTTTCATTTGCAAGGAATCACTAAAGTCTGTCAAATAATACGTAAACAACGTACTGCCATTGCGCAATTCTTTACTGTCCAAACCGAAGATTGTTCCTTGTAGGGTGACTTTCTTCTCTTCGTCCTGAATCTCTTGCATCGGAATAGCCGGTTCTTTGATGTCATAACCAAATTGAAGCCGCACGTCCCCTTCTTCTTCTTCCAAAGGTGGCATTTCAGCTTCCATACTTTCCATCATCTGCTGAATAACTTCGCGTTCTTCCTGCATTTTCTTTTCCTGAAATTCCTGTAATGCCTCCTGGTTACTTTCACCCACCTGAACTTTAATACGCAAAGAGAGCCCGAAATATTTATCGTAAAACTTAATAATAGCTTGATCTATCTGCTTTTTGCGCGCTAGTTCCAATGACATACTATCGCTCATTGTTAGTAATAATAGACCGTCTTCCCACTCATGCACAGCCCGGTTCATCCAACCGTTAACAGATGGAATTTCACGGTGCACCCACTCTAAAAAAAGCTTCCAGTATTCACCGATAATATCACCAGGTTGAACCTGCTCACTGTACTGAAAGCGGAATGTGATTTTAGCGATATGACTCATTTTTTCCTGTACTTGAATACAGAACGTACGATACACCTGAGCGGGGACCAGTGTCTCCTTGGCAATAGTGATATTCCAATCCTTGTTGGTACGGCTAATCTCAACCTGATCGATCCAACCGTCCAAAAAATAAGGATCCACCACTCCCGCCGGCATTACAACCTGCTTCATTAGCAGCTCCAGCCGCTTTCTCTTTTCTTCAGCTCCGCCCATGGCTCTCCCCCCGATTTCCAATCTACCTTTCTGAAAACATGAAAAGCTTCTGCGTCTAAAACATCTCCGACCGCAAAAGCTTTTCGTAGCCTTCTTCAACCCTCATCACAATAATATAGATAGTAGTCCGGAATATTAATCCGTAACAGCTATTCCTGTTGGCGAAGAGAATGAAGTGAGTATAGGGTATTGCTCTTCTTTATTAGTACGCCCGTGCGAACACTACTGTATGCTTGGCTGGTTTGCCACAGCACAAACATGTTGTCTTTTGCTCGGTTGTTTTAAACGGTATGTTACGGCTTGTAGCGCCTGTCACTTCTTTAACTTTGTCTTCACATTCTTCAGATCCGCACCAACCAGCCAAAGTAAAGCCACGTTTCTCTTCCATGAGAGTCCTCATCTCATCCAATGTATCGACGGAATAGAAGTTTTCTTCCATGAAGTTCTTTGCACGGTCAAACATCTCTTGTTGTACCTGTGCGAGCATCGCGTGTACTTCTTCAAGCAGATTGTCCTGTTGGACAATCTTTTTCTCGCCGCTGATACGGGATACGAGCACACAGACACCGTTTTCCATATCACGAGGGCCGATTTCCAGACGAACCGGTACACCGCGCATTTCATATTCATTAAACTTCCAGCCTGGACTTACATCGCTGCGGTCGTCCATTTTAACACGGACACCCGCTTGTTTCAACTCGGCAAACAATTCATCTGCACGAGCGATAACTGCATCACGTTTCTTAGGTGGTCCAATAGGAACCATAATAACCTGCGTAGGTGCCACCTTAGGAGGCAGTGCAAGACCACGGTCATCTCCATGGACCATAATCAATGCACCGATCAAACGTGTACTTGTTCCCCATGAAGTCGTATGCGCGAATTCCAGGTTGTTTTCGCGACTCAAATATTTAATGTCAAACGCAACGGCAAAGTTAGTTCCCATGTAGTGGGACGTTCCAGCTTGTACCGCTCGTCCATCTTTCATCATCGCTTCCAGTGAAAATGTATCCTTCGCACCTGCAAACTTTTCAGAAGGTGTTTTCTGTCCAGTAATAACCGGAATAGCTAGAACTTCCTCGATGACCTCACGATAAACTTCCAGCATTTTCATCGTTTCTTCACGTGCTTCTTCTTCTGTTTCATGTGCTGTGTGACCTTCTTGCCACAAAAATTCACTTGTGCGCAAGAAAGGCAACGTACGTTTTTCCCAACGCACCACATTAGCCCATTGGTTAATTAGCACAGGCAGGTCACGATAGGATTGAATCCATTTCGAGTACATATGACCGATCATGGTTTCCGAAGTTGGACGGATTGCAAGACGCTCTTCCAGCTTTTCCCCACCAGCCTCAGTCACCCATGGCAATTCAGGATTAAATCCTTCCACATGCTCTTTTTCTTTTTGGAAAAAGCTTTCTGGGATAAACATTGGAAAATAAGCATTGCGATGTCCCGTTTCTCTGAAACGCACATCCATAGCTTCCTTAATGTGCTCCCAAATCTCAAAACCATCGGGACGGAATACAATACACCCGCGAACTGGCGAGTAATCCATCAGTTCTGCTTTTTTAATAACATCAATATACCATCGGGAAAAATCTTCGCTCTGCGGCGTGATTTCCTCGACAAACTGTTTATCGTTCGACATAGAAATGCATGTCCTCCCATACAGACCATTTTTATAATGACCGTCTCTAATTAACCATTAATTAAGCGTAAAATATCGTTATACGTGACCGCAATCATTAGCAGGAATAGCATAGCAAAACCAACGAAATGGACCATTCCCTCCCTGCTCGGATCAACAGGACGTCCTCTTACCGCCTCAACACCAAGGAAAACAAGTCTACTTCCATCCAACGCCGGAATAGGTAGTAGATTGAATATCCCCAGATAAAGACTCATGATCGCAGTCCAATATGTCAACTGCTCAATGCCTTGCTTAGCTATTTGTCCCGTCACTTCAAAAGTACGTACGGGGCCTCCCAGGTCATTGATAGAAAAGCGTTGGATAAGCTGGCTAAATCCTTGAAAAATAATATCTGTCGTTCTGACCATAGATTGTCCCGCAAATTTGAATGTTTCCCCTACACCAGCTTGGCGTTTTGGAAGTTCAGGCACAATGCCCACCTTGCCACCCTTTTGTCCTTCCATTGCACGAGGTGTTATCGTAAGATCAAAGGTTTTATCATCACGGCGAACTGTCCACTTCATCGGCTTGTCTTGAGAATCCGCAATCAGTTTGATCATGTTTTCAACATTCGCACCAATTGCAACTCCGTTCACCGATTCGATGATATCTCCCTTATGCAAATCAGCTTCAGCAGCTGGCATACCTGCTGTAATTTCACTAATTTGGACATACGTCGGGTTGTCCACTTGTATGCCGACCATCTGGATGTGCAAACCAAACAGAATAAAGGCAAGAATAAAATTCATCAGGGGTCCAGCAAATATAGCCATCGCACGCTGTCCTACTGTTTTACTCCCATACTGTCGATCCTTCGGTGCAATTTGAATGGATTGTCCTTTGGTTACCATCATCGCTTGTGGGTGTACAGTGTATTGCTGATCTTCGCCATCCACATCCAATTTTACAGTTAACGCTTGTTCCAGATCAATCTCCAACACTTCACCGCGCACTACATTCTTGCGGTTATCCAGTTGGTCCAAATAGATGGTCTTAACGACGCCATCTGTCACGCGCACAGCAATCGTTTGTCCGGTTTCAATTTCATTGACCTCCGGATCTTCTCCCGCCATACGTGCAAAACCACCGAACGGCAGCAACCGTAGCGTAAATCGTGTCTCGTTTCTTTTATAAGAGAACAGTTTCGGACCGAAACCGATCGCAAACTCCCGTACCAGAATCCCGGCGCGTTTGGCAAAATAATAATGCCCCCATTCATGCACCGTCACTATGACGAAAAACATGAGCACCGTCATCAACACTATTTGAATCGTTTCCAATCGTTTCCGTTCCCCTTTCAATGAGATCGAGTTTGTCTTCCTAGATTATCATTATTCTCCGAACCCGCACAAGAGAATCACAATTCGTTTCTTGACCCCAACATTAACCTACAACTTCGAAGCTATACTACGAGTCTCGCGGTCACAAGTTTCAATCGCAGACAAATCAGGATCAGCCATATTGACATGCTGTTCTAGCACCTGTTCAATAATCGCTTCAATATGCAGAAAAGAAATTTCTCCACGTAAGAAACGAGCAACAGCAATCTCATTAGCAGCATTAAAAGCGGTCGGTGCTGTACCACCCATTTTACCACATTCGAAGGCAAGCCTTAAACAAGGAAAACGATTTAAATCCATTTCCTTAAAGTGGAGTTTGCCCACTTCAGCCAATGACAGAGGCTTTGCCGGAGACTTCATCCGCTCAGGATAAGTTAATGCATATTGAATGGGTACTCTCATGTCAGGGTTCCCAAGTTGAGCAACAATGCTTGTATCTTGAAACTCGACGTAGGAGTGAATAATGCTTTCCGGATGAAGCAGCACATGGATCTGCTCATAGCTAAGCCCGAACAACCAATGTGCCTCGATGACTTCCAGCCCTTTGTTTACCATCGTTGCTGAATCAATTGTAATTTTGGCCCCCATTGACCAATTAGGATGCTTAAGTGCATCTTCCACGGTAACTTCACGCAGCTGTTCTCTTGTCAAATCTCGAAAAGAACCGCCTGATGCTGTGAGGGTAATATGTGCCACATCTTTCATACGCTCACCATTCAAGCATTGGAAAATAGCTGAATGCTCACTGTCAATCGGCAGCAACGGCACTCCTTTCGCCCGAGCCCGCGCTGTGACCAGATGACCAGCCGTAACCAGTGTTTCCTTATTGGCCAAACCGATCTGTTTTCCAGCCTCAATCGCGGCCAGCGTGGAGTGCAATCCGACACTGCCCATTACAGCTGTCACAACCATATCCGCCTCTGTGTTCGCGGCCAGCTCAACGAGTCCTTCATTTCCCCAGTGTAGTTCGATTCCAGAAGGCAGTAAAGGACGAATTTCATCCGCTAACTGCTGAGTACCGACAGACACTTTTTTGGGATGATAGAGACGCGCTTGCTCAGCAAGCAACTTTATATTGGAGCCACCTGCTAAAGCCTCAACAGTGAACTGATCTGGGTGCATGGACACCACATCCAACGTTTGAGTTCCAATAGATCCGGTTGAACCAAGTACCGTAATTCTTTTCATGATGCACCTTCCTATCCTGAAAATCACTTTTATCAGGAGCTCATTGTTTGTTATCCAGGCAACTATGGAGCTGATTCTATCCTTCTAATAGCGCAAGGCTAACAGTATAAAGGTTGATCCTCAGCATAAGTTGTAATCACCAGGCTTATGGAAGCAGCATCAGCATATGTACAAATGGAAAAACGACAATCCAGCTGTCGCAGCGGTCTAGTATACCACCGTGCCCTGGCAGCAGATTACCAGAATCTTTGATGCCGTACACTCGTTTGTATGCAGATTGTACCAAATCGCCCAGTTGTCCCACAACAGCACATGACAAACCGATGCCGAAGGCTTTACCCCAGGGTAACAGTCCACCTGACAAACCAGCGAATACCAGAGCTATAACCAGCGCTAAAACAACTCCGCCAATGGACCCTTCGACCGTTTTATTTGGACTAATCGCAGGCCATAGCTTCGTCTTCCCTGCCATTTTGCCTACAAAATATGCCCCTGCATCACTTGCCCAAATACAAGACAACAACAAAAAAGTCCATAACAGTCCATGTTCCATATGACGTGATTCCGCAATATACGAAAATCCAAATCCTATATATACAGTACCAAGAAATAGTATAGCTACCGTTTGAATCGGGATTTTATTTTTCGTTCCTACTGTGATCATCATAAACACTACCATTACCAACCAGAGCAAACTGGCAAAGGGTAGCGGTGAATGCAAACCCAAAGGTTGATATGGGAATACAAATGCTAATATGCTTACGTAGCCAAGTATTGCTGTACCTCCAAAAGGAGATACCTGCGTCATTCGAGCGAACTCATAAAATCCGATTAGGGCCATCACCAATATAAGCAAATGGTAGGCCAAGCCGCCCCACAGGACCATTGCCAAAAAGAATATGCCTGCCAGAATACCGGTAATTAATCTCTGTCTCAACGGCTTTCATCCTCCATTTACTTCAGTCCGCCATACCGTCGTGATCTTTTTTGATATTCGATCACTGCTTCGTATAAGTGCTCTTTCTTAAACTCGGGCCAATAAATATCAGTAAACCACAGTTCACTATAAGCAAGCTGCCAAAGCATAAAATTACTGAGTCTAAGCTCCCCGCTTGTTCGAATCAATAAATCAGGATCTGGCATACCCGTAGAAAGCAACGTGTTGCCAATTAGCTCAGATGTTATATCTTCCGGCTTCAGCTTTCCATCCTCAATTTGACGGCCCAATGCTTGCATGCATTCTGTGATCTCCAACCGACTGCCATAATTTAATGCAAAATTAAGTACAAGTCCGGTATTATTTTCGGTACGTCGAGTCGCTTCAGTCAGCGCTTCAACGGTATGAGAAGGTAAATGCTCCTTGTTTCCCATCATACGCACTTGCACATTTTTTTCAACTAGCTCATCCAGCTCAATTGCCAAAAATTCTTGAGGCAGTTTCATTAGAAAATCAACTTCGTCCTTTGGACGCGTCCAATTCTCAGTTGAAAAAGCAAATAAAGTTAAATACTTAATACCCAGTTCATCCGCTGCAATTGCTGTGCGTTTCACTGCCTTCATTCCATTTTGATGCCCTACAATCCGCGGCATTCCAATCCGTTTGGCCCATCTGCCGTTCCCATCCATGATGACAGCAACATGCTGCGGAATATTGTCTTTTGAAATGGCCGGTGTTTGCTGTTTTTGTTCCCCGTTCCACCAAGACCGAACCCGTTTGATCATTCCAGTTCCTCCAGCATTCTCTGAAAATGTGCCTCAGGCTTGAAAAGAGACAAACCCCACCGTAAGGGAGGGGCTGCCAATCTTTTTAAACTTCCATAATTTCTTTTTCTTTTGCAGCTAAAACTTTATCTACTTCAGCGATAAACTTGTCAGTCGTCTTCTGGATATCTTCCTGATGCTTACGAGATTCGTCCTCGGAAATATCACTTTTCTCCATTTTTTTGATATCATCATTTGCATCACGACGAATGTTACGAATAGCGATTTTTGCTTCTTCACCGCTCTTTTTCGTCAGCTTCACCAAATCAGTTCTGCGCTCCTCCGTTAAAGCAGGAATACTCAGACGAATGGTGTTACCATCATTCGAAGGCGTCAAACCTAAATCGGATTTTTGGATAGCACGCTCGATATCAGCCAAAGAAGATTTGTCCCAAGGCTGAATCATCAAGGTCCGACTGTCAGGTGTATTGATATTCGCCAGCTGATTGACTGGAGTCATTGCGCCGTAATATTCAACCTGCACACGGTCCAGTAATGCTGGTGTTGCCCGTCCTGCACGCAAAGATGCAAGATCACGTTGCAATGCCTGGATTGCTTTTTGCATGCGCTCTTCAGCGCTCTTTTTCACAGATTGTGGCATTAATTTACACTCCCTTTGACGATCGTACCAATTTTTTCACCCAGTACGACACGTTTAATGTTACCTTGCTCTGTAATAGCAAAGACAATCAACGGAATATTGTTATCCATGCACAGCGAGGAAGCTGTAGAATCCATGACACCGAGATTTTTGTTAAGCACATCCAAATACGTAAGCTGCTCATATTTTTCAGCTGTGCTATCTTTAAACGGATCGGCGGAGTACACACCATCTACTTTATTTTTAGCCATCAGAATCACTTCTGCTTCGATCTCAGCGGCACGTAGAGCAGCTGTAGTATCAGTCGAGAAGAACGGATTACCCGTACCTGCAGCAAAAATTACGACCCGACCTTTTTCCAGATGACGGATAGCTCTACGGCGGATGTAAGGTTCTGCAATCTGTTGCATCGCTATGGATGTTTGTACACGCGTAGGCACTTCAATTTGTTCCAAAGCATCCTGTAAAGCCAGTGAGTTCATCACGGTTGCGAGCATACCCATGTAATCTGCCGTTGCCCGGTCAATCCCATTGGCACTTCCAGCAATACCACGCCAGATATTACCGCCTCCGCACACAATAGCAACTTCTACTCCTAGTTCCACCACGTCCTTGACTTGCTCAGCAATCGACGCAATAGTATCCGCATCAATACCGTAACCGTTAGGACCTGACAGCGACTCCCCACTAACTTTCAGAACAACACGTTTAAACACAGGTTTTTCCAAATGATCACCCTCCAATTTCATATATTCTTTATGTAACAGGATAGGTGTCCTGTTGCAAGAAAAGGAACACTGATGTGTTCCATTTCTGTTTATTCATATGCAATTACCGATCGTTGGTAATTATTGTTTCACTTGAGACATAACTTCTTCGTAGAAGTTGTCTTCTTTTTTCTCCAGACCTTCACCCAGTTCGAAACGAACAAAGCGACGTACGGAGATGTTTTCACCAATCGTGCTGATTTTCTCGTTGATCAGTGTGGAGATTGTTTTGTCTGGATCTTTAATGAAAGATTGCTCCAGCAAGCAGAACTCTTCGTAGAATTTACCGATGCGGCCTTCAACCATTTTTTCAACGATTTTTTCTGGTTTTCCTTCGTTCAAAGCTTGTGCTTTCAGGATTTCTTTTTCTTTTTCAATCTCTTCCTGTGGCACTTCTTCGCGACGAACATAACGAGGGTTCGATGCAGCAATATGCATTGCAATGTCACGAACAAAATCTTTGAACTGGTCAGTTTTCGCCACGAAGTCTGTTTCGCAGTTTACTTCTACCAGTACGCCGATACGGCCGCCAGCATGGATGTAGGATTCAACAACGCCTTCAGTAGCAATACGGCCTGCTTTGTTGGCTGCAGCTGCAAGTCCTTTTTCACGTAGAACTTCAACCGCTTTTGTCAAATCACCATTTGCTTCTTCAAGCGCTTTTTTACAATCCAGCATTCCTGCGCCTGTTTTTTCACGAAGCTCTTTTACTGCGCTAGCATTAACTGCCATATTATTTCCCTCCAAATTTGATTTTCAGTGGTATATGCGAGCTTTATTCCTTAAAAAAAGGGTAGTGAGAGGTTTTCCACCTACCAACCACCCTTTTCATTTAATTCGTATAGGTATTTCCGATTGGAAATATTATGCTGTAGTTTCTTCGCCTTGGTTAGCTTCCATAACTGCATCAGCCATTTTACCTGTCAGCAATTTAACAGCGCGGATCGCGTCGTCATTACCTGGGATAACATAGTCGATTTCGTCTGGATCGCAGTTTGTATCAACGATACCCACGATTGGGATACCCAATTTGCGAGCTTCAGCAACCGCGATACGTTCTTTGCGCGGATCAATGATGAACAGAGCACTTGGAAGGCCCTTCATGTTCTTGATACCGCCCAAGAATTTTTCAAGACGATCTTTTTCTTTGCGAAGAATGATAACTTCTTTTTTAGGAAGAACAGCAAATGTACCATCTTCTTCCCAAGCTTCCAATTGTTTCAAACGATCAATACGTTTTTGAATGGTTTGGAAGTTAGTCAGTGTACCACCCAACCAACGTTGGTTGATGTAGAATTGACCAGCGCGTGCTGCTTCTTCTTTAACAGAATCTTGCGCTTGTTTCTTCGTGCCTACGAACAGAATTGTACCATTCTCAGCTGCAATGCTTTTTACGAAGTTGTAAGCTTCCTCAACCTTTTTCACTGTCTTTTGCAAGTCAATGATGTAAATACCGTTTCTTTCAGTGAAGATATAACGATCCATTTTCGGGTTCCAGCGACGTGTTTGGTGACCAAAGTGAACCCCAGCTTCCAAAAGCTGTTTCATGGAGATTACTGCCATCTTCACGCACCTCCTAAGTTTGGTTTTTTTGTGTGTCCTCCGCCGACATCATTTTTTATAAAGACTTCCTATTGGAAGCACCCTTTATAAAATTAACCGACGTGCGTTTTTAACACCGTCAATTAATATACCATAACACTTGCAGCGTTGCAACCAGCTTTTCGACAATAATTGAAACGGTGTAAAAAGCAACCCGCACACTTCCATCTGCCTGGCTTCTTAGAAAAATGTTTGTGAAAATAAAGTGTTAGACTCTCGCACTACATTGAACGGACAGATCGTTCCAATATGTGCCCTGTTAGCCGCATCTGTTCAAGTCTTTCTTATATAGATGGCGCCATGCTGGGCGTACATTAAAAAGCCATGACTGACTAACGGCCAAGGCTTTTTATACACGATCGAAATCGGTACCAATTCCCGATTAGTGCCCCATCATCGCTGGGTCCTAGCTGTCCCCGCCGACGGTACCTTCTTCTTCCTGCTGCTGCGGTTTACGCAGAAGGAGCGACAGAGCAGGCACGCGGACAGGAAGAACGTATCGCCGTAACCCGCGACGACAGCATTCAACGGATTCGCGTCCGCTCCCGCATTTGCGGTGTGGGAAGCGATTTGCGACGTCAGATAACCCGTCAGGCCTGCGACCGCGAACGAGAGGACAACTTGCTGAGCCGCTGTTGTCAATGGTGTGACTCGGCTCACCAGGCGGCGAGGCGCAGAGTTCAGAACATGCGTGTTGAGCGGCATCATGGAGAAACCCATTCCGAGACCCATGGTGCTGATGCATAGGATAATAACCCAGAACGGAGAATCCACCGATATACGGGACAAGATGAATAGAGAAAATTAGGAATAGAATTGTTTTATTGTTTTTTTATTCATCAATGCCGCTATCGATTATTTCATAGCGTTAATTTGTGTTCAATTTATTTTATATCTCTCTCCGATATATCTGAATATTGATCCAAATTGAGGATAGTTTTAACAATACACCGTGGTGTAATCCGCTAGGAGATGACCTTTGAATCCTTCAGGGGTCTTTTTATGTCCAACTAGCTCTGAATTGCAATAGGCTATGCTGTAAGCTATTGTGGGCGCTTCATACCCACTTTGAACTAAACAATAAAAAATCACTTTTGTTCGCATCGAAAAAAATAAAAAGCCGTCCTCTTCCCGATTAGGTCAGTTGGACGGCTTTTTCGTTATTTTAGTAATAATAGAACTGAAATCCTCACCTTTAGCAAACTGATAGGTGCCTGTACGAATTTTGGTATTGATTTTTTGAGCCTTAGCTGCTGCCTCAAATGCACTAGCATCCGATACGACTCCTGCCCGTTCCAATCCAGATGCCACACTTCTTAAATTGCTCCCTGATGCAATGCTATATTGCACTTGTGGAGTGGCAGGCTGCTTGGGAATATTGGGAGTGGCTGTAGTGCCAGTTCTTTGAGTTTCCGGCTTGTTCGGACTTTGTGGTACCGACGTGCTGGTCGAAGGCTTAGAAGCAGCCGAGGATGTGCTGTTTGCAGGTACCTTAGGTGTTGAAGGCGTTTGAGCTGGTTTAGCCTTTTGAGGTGCAACTGGAGTCTTGTTGCCTTCCTTGATCAGCTTATTCCGCCATTCCTCTTCTGTCATTTTCGGATCAGAACTGTCACTGATCTGAAGATTTAACTCGGCTGCTGCCTCTTCTAGTTGTTCTCGCGTCATGTTTTTCGGGTCTGCCGAAGATTGCTGCGACTGCCCCTGACCAATTATTGCCAGCTGCAGCAGCAATGCCCCATGATAAGACCAGTACCCATGCCTAACATAAATGAGCGGTTTTTGATCATATCACATCCTCCCGTTCCGCGAGTTGTAATATGAGCTGTACTTCGCCCCGCTGGATGCCTGATTGCTTAGCTATATAATCCACCGACTTGCCTTGCTCATGCATCGCGAATAACTCTTGATAACGATCTCGGATGGACTCTTGTTCCTGCTCAGTTTGAGGCTCTTGCAATGCCGTTTGCTCCTCTAAAGTTACAAAAGAAGCTTCTGAATCTGAGATTGGCATAGAGACGGTAGCAAGCATTGCCTGACGCTCAAGCTCCACAATACGATTCCGAAGCTCAGCTACTTGCTCCTGTAATGCTGCCTGCTTAACCGCATGCTCCTGCTTCATACCAGATACGAGTTCAATCAGCTCGTCATTATCGTTTTCAATATCGGCCAGATATTGCTCCAATGTAGCCTCAACCTTTTGAACGACGGCCTCTTCAGTTCCCCGGCTTGGCTGGCGCTTTGGCAGAAGCCAGGCGTAGACAACAGCTGCGGCTCCCAGCAGAACAATATAAATCCATGGTTGATCCACTGCCCATCGTCTCCTTTTATAACGCTTCTCCACCCATTGGATCAGAGCGAAAAATCAATATGATGTCCCTTATACGGATGCTCTGCCGGATGCTCCTTAGGTAGCTCAGTCTCATCTGAGCGAGAGCGGCTCTGCTGGGAAGAATCTCTGCTCTGCTCACCTGTTTGCCTCTCACCGACGAATGTTTCCGCAGACTGATCTATGGCACTGCTTCGCTGACGCATGTTCTCCGTCTCCAGCGCAGTCTTTTGTCCAAGTAATGCCTGGTCATTCATTGGCCGCTGCTGGGACTCACTATGGTATTTGCCTGCTTCACTGGTGCGAGGTACAGCAATTTGCAATTCAACAGCCTTCAAGCTCATGGGACCACACCCTTTCCGATTGGGCATCCGTATCAGACTACCGAGAAATATAATAAATTGAATTATTATCAGTGTAATGAATTACATGTAGGAGGACATGCTGATATCTCCCTCATGATAATAAAACGCCATTCTTTCCACAGAATCTTTAATAAATTTTGTATATCTGCCGATAACTATCTTAGAGCCACCGTAAATCACATTTTTCACTTCTACCCGGGCGCGGCTCGTATCTTCTAATGTTCGTTCTATTTCAAGCATTCTGGACTTAGTTTCCAAAAGTTCCTGTTCATTAGATTTTTTAGTAGATGTCAGCTTGATTCGCATAGCCATTCTGTCAGGTGCAAGCTGTCCAGCAGCCGCTAGCTGATCCAATATTGTGAGAGCTTTGTTCGTTTTATCCTGGCTGTCTGTCTGCTGCTTCAACCGTGCGCGAAGTTCTGTCAGTTCATCACGCAGTTCAGGAAGCACACCCACTTCAATATTAGTAGCTGTGGACATCGTATTACCGACGGTACGAGCCACTACCTTTTTACCAGCTTGTACACTGCCACCTACGATAAGCCCTTTTGTGCCTTCGCAGATTACATTATTACTCGCTTTGATCTGGGAATGCATGATGCTCTGGGATACAAGCACATCGGCTCCCGCGATCACGTTACCATCTTGTATAAACGAGCATTTCACATTTTGTGCAGCTTTCACAAATCCTTTATGGTATCCGATAATACCGCCGCTGATTTCCACTGAACCATCTGCCTCAATTTCAGCGCCTTCCACACCGCCAATGACACGAATGTCACCAGCCGCCCGAACGCGAAAACCGGTCAAGACATTCCCGCGAATGACGACGGTTCCAACAAAATCAATGTTACCGACGCTATAATCGACATCCCCATTCACTTCATACACAGGGAACACATTAAGCTTGCCCTTTTCAGTTGTAGTCACTAAACCATCAATAGCCGCATACATCGCAACGCCTTCCGGATGGATCACTACATTTTTTCCAACTTTAAAGCGTGCCTCTTTACCTGGAAGAAAAGGGATTTCCTCTCCGGTTACAGCAATCCCTGGTACA
Source organism: Paenibacillus polymyxa (assembly GCF_015710975.1). Taxonomy (NCBI): domain Bacteria; kingdom Bacillati; phylum Bacillota; class Bacilli; order Caryophanales; family Paenibacillaceae; genus Paenibacillus; species Paenibacillus polymyxa. The sequence continues at coordinate 5,519,781 of NZ_CP049783.1, forward strand.
CCTGGCAGAGGATCCACTCGTTCGGCAATCAGTTGTCCACGTTTTACATTTCTTAGACGAGTTAATTCTTTATAATCTACCCGTCCATCCACAGTTTCAAGTGGCTTATGTGCATCTTCACCGGTCACAATATCGGCCAGATTAATTTTTCCGTCTGTACCGTGGATCGGCTGCTTTCCCTGAGCAATCAGTAATTTCCCGAAGAAATGATCTTCCGGATTTGCCGCAAATGTGCGGATTGCATCGGTAATTACACCGTAGGATATTTTTTGGTTGCTTAGAAAACGTTCTAATTCTTCCACAGAACAGGCAAAGCCTTCTTCACGTTTGGCAAACTCCAAGTAGGCGGATTGTTTGTCAGGTGAGACAACCACTTTTAAAAACTGATCCAAAGCATACTGCTTCTCCACATGGGTGCTCCTTCCGTCTAACTGTTACTGTAACCTCCCGTACGTTAATCTTTACGCATTAGCAAATCCCGTTGTTTGTCCAGTGTCGCTCTCAGACGTAATATTGCTTTGGAATGCAACTGAGAAATTCGCGAAGGAGAAAGTGACATGACCTCAGCAATTTCGCTGAGTGACAAATCCTCGTAATACAATAAAGAAACAACGATACGCTCTTTTTCAGTTAATTTATCAATGCCTTGTGCCAAGGCATCACGCAGTGTGAATTCATTGACCTTATGATCTGGATTTTTCGCCTTTTCATCTACCAACAGGGAAAGCCGTGTTTCCGACTCTTCTTCGCGGATTGGGTCCTCCAGTGAGACAATCGACATTACAGCGACCTCTTGGATCATACTTTGAAACTCTTTCTCGGAGACGTCCAAATAATGACTCATCTCTTCGTCGCTTACTGTGCGTAAATACCTTTGTTCTAAATGCTGGTAGGCGTCTTCGATTTTTTTCGCTTTTTCCCTAACTGAACGAGGAACCCAATCTCCTTGACGAAGACCATCCAAAATTGCTCCGCGAACACGCCAAGAAGCATAAGTCTCAAACTGCAAACCACGCTCATAATCAAATTTCTCTAAAGCATCAATCAAACCCATAACACCGTTGCTCGCCAGATCATCCTTGGATACATTTTTAGGTAAGCCTACTGCAAGACGACCCGACACATATTCCACAATATGGAGATACTTTTCAATTAACTGCTTTTTTGCTTCCTTGTCACCGTGTTCTTTCCATTGTTCCCACAGCTCGGAATGGTTCAAATGAGCGGCTTTTCGCTCGTTCATCGGCTTCACCCTCCTTATTTGTCTGTCAGGTGACGAACGGCCTTGGCCAATTCTTCAGGGTCCTTGTTGGAAACCAGCTTGGGTGGGTTTAAAGGTGCAAAACCATTATTCCCCTCGTCCGTCTGCTCTGGTTTCGGTTTCAGCAATTCATTCAGGTTTTCATTTTCGTCTGGTGTCGTCAGGTCCAGATTTCCCCCTACGCCATCTACCTGAGAGCTTGCCCGGTCTTGGGCATTACCCAGATCTGGCCGCGCTACCACACCCAGTGTCCAGCGCAGCACAAATGCAAGTAGGAACCAAAAAACGAAGGCGATTAAGCCACGAATTAAGCTCGTGGTCAGCAGATTGCTGCCAACGGACAACACAAAAGTCAGAATAAATCCGACTACTCCAGACCAAAGATTAATGCGTAAGCTACCAAATAACATGTTTATAATTCCTTTACACCTTTTTGTACGCTTCGAATATTCAAAACGCCAGTTTCAGAGTCCAACTCAATCGTTCGTCCATAATTGCCACCCGTATCTTCCGCAATTAAAGGAATGCCCAGATCTACAAGCATTTCCTTGCACGATTCTACATTGCGCGGGCCAATCCGCATGGTGTCTCCACTACCTGCAAAGGCAAACATCTGCGCTCCTCCTGCCATTTTGGCAATCAGTCTGCGCCGTTCAGCACCCAGTTTCAACATTCGTTCAAATAACTCTGGCAGTGCTGTATCCGCATATTTGGCAATATTCAACTGCCCTTCACGCGCAATATCCGAGGACGGTAACATCACATGTGCCATGCCTGCCAGTTTCAAATGAGGATCATAGAGGGTCAATCCGACGCAGGAGCCAAGCCCTGTCGTGCGAATCGAGTTCGGGTTGCTGGTAACATTTAAATCTGCCATGCCGACTTTAATGATGCTTTTATCCTCAATCATCGTTCATCGGGACTCCTAACGACCTAAAGATTTTCCCGAACGATTCTGGATCAGGAATCAGGAAAAATTGACCCTCAATCTGATTCTGCCCTTCCAGAAACGATGTGTCAATCAATAAAGCAGCATCCCCCATCTGCCCAAACTGCAGCAGTCCGTAGCTGAGAATAGCTCCTGCCATATCCAGTGCCAGCGCAGGGACTGTTGGATACATGGATAAACGTGTGAAATCCGCCAACGAAGAAAGGTAGGAGCCTGCTAAAATGTTACCGATCTCCGACAGAGCTGAATGCTCCATTTCGTTAAAGCAATCCTCGTCATCCGAAGGAATATTCGCCAAACGGGAAAGTAAGCTTTTCGCCGCCTGAGGTTGCAATATGAAGAATAGATTACCAGGGGCTTCCCCTTCGACTCTAAAAAATATTGCAACAACAAGTTGTTCATTTCCGCCGACTTTGTCCGCAATTTCCTCAAAGGGCAGCATTTGCACTTTGGGCACACCCATATCGACTGGTTTATTGAGAAGCCGGGAGAGCGCTGTAGCAGCGTTCCCCGAGCCAATGTTGCCGACTTCTTTCAATACATCCAACTTGAAGTCTTCGAGATTTCCCAGATTCTCCATATATTAATCCTCTAAACCTTCCAGTTGGTTCATTTCGCTACGGTTCAAAACTTCGGACAAGTTCAGCATAATCAACAGACGCTCTTCACCAATTTTAGCAACTCCGCGAAGATATTTAGCCTTAACACCGCCAACCACTTCCGGTGGTGTCTCAATGTTGTCAGTATTCAGGTCAATAACATCATTCGCTGAATCCACGATAAAGCCGACTTGCATCTCGCCCACAGCAACGATAATAATACGTGTTTGATCGGTATATTCAGCTTCTGGTAATCCAAAACGGCCACGAAGATCAATAACCGGAATAACCACGCCTCTCATGTTGAATACACCTTTAACAAAATCGTAAGTTCTCGGAACCCGTGTAATCGGCACCATGCGTTCAATAGATTGGACTTTTTCTACTTCAACACCGTATTCCTCTTCACCAAGCTTAAATACGATAACTTTAATTTCTTCTCCCATGTTTAAAAACCCTCCTTATTGATGTCCGCAATCTCATATTTCTTTCATTTTTAATGAAGACATTATTTAATGAAAACATTCGGGTCAATGATCAAAGCAACCTGACCGTCACCCAGAATCGTGGCACCTGAAATTCCTTGGATGTTTGGAAGATACTTGCCCAGATTTTTAAGGACGATTTCACTTTGTCCCAAAAAGTCCTGTACGGAAAGAGCTGCCAGACGGTCTCCCTTACGGATGACCACGACCTCTGTCTCTTCTTCTTCATCTTCGTTGAAGTCCGGTACCTCAAACAGCTGACTCAAGGAGATAAGCGGGATATGAGAATCGCGGAAAGCAATCATCTTATTGCCATGCACAGAACGGATTTGCTTACGCTTGACGATCGCAGTTTCCACAATGGAAGACAAAGGAATCGCATATTTTTCAGAACCGATCTGTATCATCATGGCTGCAATAATGGATAGAGTCAACGGTAATTGTACAGAGAAATTAGTGCCCTGGCCCAATGTGGAGTGAACCGTAACATTACCACCCAAAGCGGTAATTTTAGATTTAACAACATCCAGACCGACACCGCGTCCTGATACGTCTGAAATGACTGCAGCTGTACTAAAGCCCGGAGCAAACAATACTTGATAAGCTTCCTCGTCGGTCATGGAAGCTGCTTGTTCTGCTGTCAAAATCCCTTTGGAAATAGCACTGTTTAGTACCTTTTCACGGTTAATCCCGTTCCCATCATCCTCAATCTCGATAAATACGTTATTACCGCTATGAAAAGCACGCAGTTGAACGGTTCCAGTTTCTGGTTTACCAGCTGCAATCCGGTCGGCTACCGACTCGATGCCATGATCCACGGAGTTACGTAGCAAATGCACCAGAGGATCACCAATCTCGTCGATAACCGTCCGATCCATTTCAGTCTCTGCTCCAGTAATAACCAATTCCAGTTTTTTATCCAGCGACTTGGCCAGATCGCGAACCATACGCGGGAAACGGTTGAAAACAGTATCTACAGGTACCATCCGCAATTTGAGAACAACATTTTGCAAATCACTGCTCACACGACTCATATGCTCAACCGTTTCCGTCAGTGCTGGATTGGAAGCCTCACTGGCTAACTGTTCTAAGCGCACACGGTCAATGAGCAACTCGCTGAATAAATTCATAAGTACATCCAGACGTTCAATATCTACGCGAATCGTACGGTTGTGCGTAGGAGCAGCCGCCTTGGCTGCTGGCGCTTTACCTGCAGCTGGCTTGGCAACAGAGGCCGCAGCTGGAGACTGCGGCTGAGATGGAGCGGGTGGCTGCACGGCAACAGCTGCTTCCTGTACCGCCGCTGTCTCAGCGAGTCCAGCAGTAACTTCGCTCATTTGTTTAAGCGATTCCTGATCCAGTTGTACCACTGAAACCGTGTCAATTTCAGAGATACCCGTGATTTCCTTTTCCAGCTCCCCAGCTTCTTTCTGCGTTATGTAATATAACGAGAAGCTTTGTTCGAATTTTTCCTGCTCGATATCCTGTACGGACGGATAGGCCTTGACGATTTCACCAGAGTTTTCCAGTGTGTTGAATACCATAAAGGCACGTGCCGCCTTCAGCTGGCTCTCTGAACTGATTGTTACCTGTATATAGTGAACACGATGCCCTTCAGAAATCGATTGCTCCAGTACAGAATACTGGAATTGGTCCAAAACCAATCCAGCACTATCGTTAGTGCCTGCTTTTGTAGAAGGAGACTCTTCAGTGGCAGCATTTGAGCCGGACTTTAGGAAATCCCCGCTCACGATAGATTGCAATGAAGATACAATAGAGGAGACATCCGCTTTTCCATCGCCTCCCTCTGTAATGTGCTGCACCATGGATTCCAGGGCATCCAAACCTTTAAATAAGGTATCGAATATAAATTCATGCATCGCCAGCTTGTTGTTACGTACCAGATCAAGAACGTTTTCCATTTGGTGAGTGAGCGATGCCAGGTCTTCAAACCCCATCGTAGCAGCCATTCCTTTGAGGGTATGGGCAGAACGGAAAATCACCTGAACGATGCCTAGATCGGTTGGGTTGCTTTCCAGTTGAAGCATATTTTCGTTAAGAGATTGCAGATGATCATTCGACTCATCAATAAACATGTTTAAATATTGGTTCATGTCCATTGTGAGACACCTCCTCCATGAGTTACACTCCGATTATTTCACAACTTGTACAAGCTTGGGGGCGATCTCCTGCATTGGCAGAAGGTGGCGCACACATTTTAATTCAACTGCTGAGCGGGGCATTCCGTACACTACACAAGTCTCCTCATTTTCAGCAAATGTGGATTGAACCCCAGCGTCATAAAGCTTTTTCATCATTTTAGCCCCGTCGCTACCCATTCCAGTAAGCAATACTAGATGTCTTTCCAGCGCGGTTAAAGAGAGCAGCGATTCGAACATCGTATCTACAGAAGGACGGTGACCATTGCGAGCCTCCTCCATCTTCAGTGACACCGTGTATTTACCACCGGCTCCAGGCACAATTCTTAGCTGATATCCCCCTGGTGCGATGTAGGCTGTTCCCGTCTCCAGCGTCATCCCCTGCTCAGCCTCCACAACGCGTAGTGGACTCAACGTGTTCAAACGTTGTGCTAGCGAACGAGTAAAGTTTGGTGGCATATGCTGAACGATAACGATTGGAGCTGGAAAATCCCCAGGAATGCGCTCCAACAGGGTCTTAAGAGCCCGTGGTCCGCCAGTAGAACATCCGACCGCCACCAGTTTTCGAAAGCTGGACGTATGCACACCTTTTTTAAGTGACAATCCCTGTGGTGCAGCTGGAGCTGTAGGTGCTGTTACTGGAGGCGTTGCAGCCGCAGGAGCGGAAGAAGCTGATGAAGTTACCGTCTTCCGTGACTCCGGCTTGACAAGCCCTGCTTTATCCTTACTCTGTACTGATTTTCCAGCGGCCGGATCAGAGCTCTTCAGCTGTCCCGACGTTATTCCCATACTCATGGACAAGTCTTCTTTTTTCTGCACATGAGGTGCTTGCACTGGTTTCCTTGGCTGAACAGCTGGCTTGTCTATGCGGCCACCTGTAGCAGATGTTCCAGACAGCTGCTTTTTAGTTTCCTGCTTGGCAGCTGTTGGGACGGACTTCCCAGCATCTTTCTTGGGTTGAGCCGATGCAGCAGGTGGAGGAGCAAGCGGAACAACAGGAGGCTTGTCTGCCGAAGCTTGACTTCCAGCTCGTTTCTCAGCCGCAGCCTGTCCAGGTGGCTTTTCCATTGGCGTTTTTTTCGCTTGTTCCATTGCAGCTTTGCGCTCATTCGCTTCCTTGCGCTCCAAGCGGCTGCGTACTGCTTGCATAGCAGTATGCATCTGTTCGAGCAACGCCTTGCTCACCTGCTCAATATCTTGCGCATGAGCAATGGAAGGCTTTCTTATAAAATCGAAAGCTCCTGCCTCCAGAGCCATGATGGTCTCCTTCATGCCTTGTTCATTAATGCCTGACAACATAATGACAGGTAACGGATGGGCTGCCATAATCAGTGGCAACGCTTCAAGACCATTCATTTCAGGCATTTCGACATCCATGGTGACCAAATCAGGCTGCAATTCTTTCACTTTCTCTACAGCCTCTCTGCCATTGGCGGCTGTACCTACGATGTTGAACGACTCATCCCTTACAATAAGATCTGTAATAATTTTGCGCATAAAGGCCGAATCATCTACAACCAGCACCCGGTAAGCACACATGTTAAACACCCCTGTTTCCTCTCATCAAAAATCAATGCATAGAACGCCGCAACCATTTTTGCATAAATCCTTTGATTCCACTCAATGCACCTGGTTGTGGAACCTGTGGCATTGCTGCAAAACGGTGTGCCAGATTCAGTACATCTTTTGAAGCCGCGCATCCCGGAAAAGCAACCATAAAAGGTACTTGTCTTTTGACTGCCTGCATGACATGAGTATCATCACTGATATGTCCAAGCAGCGGGATTTCGATCTCCAAAAAGCGTTTCGCAACAAGTGCGATCTTATCGGCAACTTGACGGGCCTCATTATCGTTATCGGCACGATTGACTATAATTTTGAATACCGTATCTTTCTGCAACCCGTTGACGACTTTAATTAGTGCATACGCATCTGTTAAAGACGTCGGTTCTGGGGTGGTTACTACCATACATTCGTCAGCTGAAGTGATGAATTTAAGATTTTCTTTGGATAAACCTGCACCTGTATCAAAAAGAATATAATCCATGTCTGCTGCCATTTTTTCTACTTCTTCGGCAAAATAATTCAGATTCTCATCTGATAACGCAAACAGTTCGCTTAAGCCTGAGCCTCCAGCAATATAAGGCAAACCACCTATACCCGTTTGAATAATCTCATCAATTGATCTTTCACGTTTTAACAAGTGAAGAAGATTGTATTGTGAATGGGCCCCCATCAACACATCAATATTAGCCATACCGATGTCAGCATCAAACACAAGTACCTTTCGACCAAGAGATTGCAGGGCCAATGCAAAGTTCAGCGTAAAATTGGATTTGCCCACCCCGCCTTTACCACTGGTGATCGTTATAATTTTTGCGTGACGATTACGTGGGGGTAATCGATACCTATCCAAAGATGAAGCCATTTGTCTAAGTGATTGGGCTTGATCACTCATATGGAATCTCCGTTAACTCCTGACGATACTTTGGCTCCAAGCAGCATATTTGTCACCATTTCTGCATCGGGATGAAGCAGGTCGTCAGGAACATTTTGTCCATTCGTAATATAGGCCAACTGCATCGGAAACTGGTGCAAAAGATTGAACATTCCGCCACAACTGCCCGTCTCATCCATCTTGGTAAATACAACCTTCCCAAGACCAAACTTACTGAAATGTCCAGTTATATTGAGCATATCCCTGCTTTTGGATGTCAGGCTGAGTACCAGATACGTCTCACTTTCATTAATAGGCGAAAGCAGACTTTGCAGTTCTGATACAAGCAGTTCATTACGATAATTTCGCCCTGCAGTATCCATGAGGATCAAGTCACAATGCTCCAGACGTTGAATAGCCCTTTGGACGTCACCGGGAGATTGCACAACTTCAAGCGGTACATTCAAAATCGTAGCGTATGTACGCAGTTGCTCGACGGCTGAAATCCGGTACGTGTCAGAAGTAATAAATCCAACTTTGCGATGATGTTTGAACAACTGTTCCGCTGCCAACTTTGCAATGGTTGTCGTTTTTCCTACTCCGGTAGGTCCTGCAACATACACAATTTTGGTATCTTGGGAGATCCCTTTATCCAGTCTTGTCTGTATAAAACTGGTCACTTCCTCACGAAAGGCTTGTTCCCAATCAAAAGTTTCAGGCGCAAAAGGATGCTCACTTCGACGCACATGTACCTGTTCGATCCAATATTCCAGTAAATCACGTGCCACTTCCTGTTCCAACACATGCTCACAAATCTCTTGTAGCGCCTCAGGCCAAGTACTTTCCATTGAAGAGTTTCTGGAGAACCGAGTCATCATCGCTTTCATTTCCCGCAATTCATTAAGCAATGCCTGATTTTCCTCAGCTCCACTCTTGTCTGGAACACTTGCTTCGATTGGCCGTTTATGCAGCTCACTGGATGATTTCAGGTTCGAAAGCAATACTTCTTGATCAAATGCCTGAGATAGAGTCTCCAGGTTATTAGCAGACCTTGGCGACAAATGCTCCGTTGCTGATGCAACTTGTTCTGTATTAACCGTTAATTCAGCTTGTTCTTCTTTGGAACTACCGGTTATCTGTTGTGAAACCCGTCGATAAGCTTCTGGAGCTGCTTGTCTGGGGACTACAGGTACTGATGGTTTTTCCAGCTTCTCAGGGGTGTTCATTAGAGGCGAAGCAGCCCGGGCAAGCTGGTGTGACGAGCGTTCAGTCCGCCGAGGCTTTTGAGGTTGCTGCTCCTCAACTGCAGCAACCACTTCAATTTTCTTTTTACTGAACATCCCCATAAAACCGCCGACCTTCACTTCCTTGGTACTTAAAATGACGGCATCTGTTCCTAAGTCACCCCTGATTTGCAGCATGGCTTCTGGCATGGTATCCACTAGATATCGTTTCACTCTCATAAGTTCACCACCCCGACACTTTGAATTTCAACGTTCGGCTCCAGCTCACTGTACGACAGCACCGGGACATCTTGCATCGTCCGCTCCATCACTTGCCGCAAATACATACGTATTGTCGGTGACGTTAACACAATAGGCTGCTGTCCCGATTGAATAAGACGGTTGATTTGCTCCATCATCCTTTGATACACCGTTTGCGTTGACACCGGATCAAGAGCCAAATAGCTACCTTGCTCCGACTGCTGCACGCTCTCAGCAATTTTCTTCTCCAATCCTGGTCCCACGGTAATAACACGCAACGTTTCTCCTTGCTGTGCAAATTGCTGCGTAATCTGACGTGATAACGCTTGACGAACATATTCAGTCAGCACGTCTGGATCTTTTGTATAAGTACCATAGTCAGCCAGCGTCTCGAATATAGTCACCATATCGCGAATAGAGATTTTTTCTTTCAACAGCTTGGCCAGCACTTTTTGTACGTCCCCAATCGCAAGCACAGAAGGAATAAGATCGTCCACCAGCACTGGATAATTCTCCTTGAGATTGTCAACCAACGAACGTGTTTCCTGTCTGCCAAGCAACTCATGGGCATGTTTCTTGATCGTTTCTGTTAGATGAGTAGCTACAACTGAAGGTGGATCAACCACCGTATAACCTGACAGTTCAGCAACATCCTTCGTGTTCTCGTCAATCCAGAGCGCAGGCAGTCCGAAGGCCGGTTCTGTCGTTTCAATCCCTGTAATGGAGTCGTCGTCGTATCCCGGACTCATAGCCAGATAATGATTCAACAACAGTTCTCCACCGCCTACCGTATTGCCTTTAATTTTAATTACATATTCGTTAGGCTTGAGCTGAATGTTATCCCGAATACGAATAACCGGCACAACCAACCCCAGCTCCAAGGCGCATTGACGGCGAATCATAATAATCCGATCCAGTAGATCACCGCCTTGCTGTGTATCCGCCAACGGAATCAACCCGTACCCAAACTCAAATTCAATCGGATCTACTTGAAGCAAATTAATGACACTTTCCGGACTACGCACCTCTTCGATTTGTTGCTCCTCCTCCAGCTGTTCATCAGCAATTTGCTTGCGTTCCATATTGCCCTGCATTCTTCGGGCTGCAAAAAACAATAGAATCGCAAGTGGAAGAGTTGTAATAATATGAATAGGTGTGAAAAGGCCCAATAATGCAATGGTGGCAGCCACTATGTAGATCAATTTTGGATATGAAAAGAGCTGTCCGGTTAAATCTTCTGCCAAGTTGCCATCCGACGTAGCCCGCGTAACAATCAAGCCTGAAGCCGTGGATATGAGCAGCGCGGGAATCTGGCTGACCAATCCATCACCGATCGTGAGAACAGAATACGTTGACAGCGCTTCTTGAAATCCTTTTCCCTGAACGGCCATACCGATAATAAAGCCGCCCACCAGGTTAATGATCAAAATGATAATACTGGCGATCGCATCGCCTTTAACGAATTTACTCGCACCATCCATAACTCCGTAAAAATCCGCTTCCCGTTCGATTTTACTGCGTCGTTCACGGGCTTGCTGCTCATTAATTAGACCTGCATTCAAATCAGCATCAATACTCATTTGTTTACCTGGCATCGCATCCAATGTAAACCGGGCGCCCACCTCTGCTACCCGCTCCGATCCTTTGGTAATAACAATGAACTGTACGACCACAAGAATGAGGAAGACAACAAAGCCGACGGCAATTTGGCCACCTGCAATCCAGCTACCAAACGTAGCAACTACTTCGCCGGCATGACCCTCACCTAAAATAAGTTTGGTCGTAGAAATGTTGAGCGCCAAACGAAACAACGTTGTAATGAGCAGCAATGAAGGAAAGATAGAGAACTGTAAAGCTTCCTTCGTGTTCATTGAAACAAGTAGAATCATCAAAGCAATAGAAATATTAATGACGAGCAGAATATCCAGCAGCCATGAAGGGATCGGGAGAATCATCATAAGAACGATACCGATGACGCCTGCAAGGACGGTTATTTCTTTTATTTTCACGGGTCTCTTGGCCTCCGATCCCTTTATTTCACTTTACCTTTTAATTTATATACATACGCCAGCACTTCAGCAACGGCCTGAAAAAGATCAGCTGGTATCGCATCCCCGATTTCGGCTCTTTGAAACAGCGCCCGCGCCAGCGGCTTGTTTTCCATCGTTATAACGCCGTTTTGCTTGGCAATTTCCTTAATTCGGAGCGCGACATAATCTTGTCCTTTCGCAATAATCTGCGGCGCCTCCATCTCCGAACCGTCATATTTCAAAGCCACAGCAAAGTGCGTAGGGTTGGTGATGATGACATCTGCATTAGGAACCTCCTGCATCATGCGCTGCATAGCCATACGGCGCTGCCGCTCGCGAATTTTCCCTTTGATCAGCGGGTCACCCTCCATTTTCTTGTACTCATCTTTGATGTCCTGTTTGGACATTTTCAGATTTTTCTCATGCTCATAACGTTGATACATATAATCCAATATTGCTAAAATGAACAGCACCACACCAATTTTGAGTCCCAGTTCCATTGTTAATGAAGCGGTAAAACTCAACATCTGGTCGCCGGACATCTCAGCCAGTTTGGGTAGGTCAGCCTTTGTTTTCCAAAGTACGCTGTACACCAGATAACCAATTACGGTCATTTTTAAAACAGATTTCAGGAATTCAACTAATGACCTCATGGAAAAAATATTTTTGAATCCTTTAATCGGGTCAATCTTGCTAAACTTGGGTGTAATGCCCTCTCCGGTTAATAAAAAACCGATCTGCATGTAATTCGCTGCGATCCCGATGACAATGGCACCCACAAAAATAGGAGCCAGCATAATCAAGATTTGCACACCATACTCACCCATCATCAGTAGCGTTGTATTCGGTGTTACTTCCATAGACAGCCGATTCACAAAAATATCCCGAAACAAGCGGACCGCATGATCCTTAAAATACCCGCCGAAAATCATGAGGCAAAAAAACGTAACTAGCAGGACACCAGCAGCGGGCAACTCCATGCTCTTGGCAACCTGCCCTTTTTGTCTTGCATCCTGTTTCTTCTTGGGTGTAGCTTTTTCCGTTTTTTCCCCTGAGAACAACTGCAGGTTCATAGCATATTTAAATGACAAACTACGTTCCTCCAGACCAGACATTAAGGACGATTACCCATAACATCCAACAAGTTGCGCATGGATTCGAACATCACAGAAAACAATCTTTCGAATATAAAAGCAAAACCTGGCATAAGAAGCAGTAACATGAACAATCCCACAATTATTTTTAGCGGCACGCCAATGACAAAAATATTAAATTGCGGTGCTGTTTTAGCTAAAAAACCGAGTCCCACATCCGTTAAAAAGGTAGCTACTACAATGGGAGCAGCAATTTGAAAGGCCAGCATAAACGATTCCGCAAAAGAACGTACCAGGAATTCAGTTACACTGCCACCATACAGCTTTATAAAAAAATCATTTGTCAGCGGTACCCAATCATAACTGTATAAAATAGCGTTTAGCAGATGATGGTGCCCGTTTATGCTCAAAAAGAACAATACAGCTATGGCGAACTTGAAATTACCCGTAAGAGGCGTTGAAGCCCCTGTCATGGGATCAAATACACTGGCCATTCCGAATCCCACCTGTAGGTCTATAAATGAACCTGCGGTTTGGATCGCTGTCATGAACAAATATGCAGTAAATCCCAGCAACAACCCAATCAGCACCTCACGCCCTACTAACAGCACATATGCTACATCGGTCGGCACCTGTTGATGCGTACCATATGTAAGATACACGACCAAAGCTAGAAATCCTGAAATTCCGACCTTAAAGATATTAGGTACCCCTCGGGTTGAAAAAATAGGCGCTACTACAAAAAACGAGGTAATCCGACAAAAAATCAGCAAAAAAACAGGAAAACTCTGCAACAATATGTTCATCACTTTCAGCCTAACCTATATATTTGTACAGATTGTCCAGAATGTTATACGTAAAGTCCACTAATGTGGTCAATATCCAGGGCCCGAACAAAAGCAATGCCAGCAATACGGCGACAATCTTCGGAACAAAGGCCAGTGTCTGCTCCTGAATTTGAGTTGTCGCTTGAAAAATACTGATGATCAAACCCACGACTAGCCCCAAAATCAGCATCGGAGCACTCACCTTGAGTACAATGTACACCGCTTGCCCAGCCAGGGAAATAATAAACTCCGAAGTCATTGCCGTCCTCCTTGATTGCTGTCCTTGCAGAAAGTATTCATGTATTAAAACTCAGAAGTAATGATTTGACGACCAAATACCAACCATCTACAAGTACGAAGAGCAGTATTTTAAAAGGAAGCGAGATCATTACTGGTGGTAGCATCATCATCCCCATAGCCATGAGTGTACTGGACACTACAATATCTATAACTAAAAAGGGTATGAAAATCATAAAGCCCATCTGAAATGCCGTTTTCAACTCACTGATTGCATAAGCCGGAACCATCACCGTTAGTGGAATATCTTGATAATTCTTTGGTTTTTCCATCTTGGTGTATTTCATAAAGAGCAGTAGATCCTTCTCACGTGTATGAGAGAACATAAAGGTCTTAATGGGTACCGATGCCTTATCCAGTGCCTGAGACTGTGTTATATCCCCCTTGAGATACGGCTGAAGCGCAGTTTCGTTCATAGCGGAGAAGGTCGGTGCCATAATAAATAAGGTGAGAAACAAGGCCAGTCCAACAAGCACCTGATTGGGCGGCATCTGCTGAGTTCCCAGTGAAGTTCGCACAAAGCCAAGTACAATCACGATACGCGTAAAACTTGTCATAAGTACAAGCAACGCGGGCGCTACACTAATGACAGTAATAAGTAAAATAATAGACAGCGAGGTGGCACCGGGCTGTCCTTTGTCCGAATTGCCGACTTGAATATCAATGTTCGGAATCGGTTCCGCAGAGGCCGCCGTCACCGAAATGAAGCTGAATAAGACAAGTAGCAAACATGCTAGTATAATCTTTTTTCTCATGAATCTCCCGACCGATCTGTAGTATTCTCCTCATTGCGCAGCTTTTCAAGTTTATCCTTGCGATTCGGCATCTGCCGGAGCTTGGATTCAAACATCTCATGAAAAGACGTCTCCTCTTCAGACTGCTGCTGCTGTGCCGCGTTGTTCCGGCGAAGCTTATCCGCAATTTTAGCGAATAGCGGGGCAATCGGGCCGCGCTGCAGAGAAGCTTCCTGCTCCAGTGCGGCCAAAATTTGCTCCACTTCTTCAGGATCGGATACTTTGTCAACAAGCCGGATATCTTCTCCCACACCAATGAGGTACACACTGCTACCAACTTCAACAAGCTGAAGGGATTTATTGGGGCCAAGCCCCACGCCTCCCAGTATGCGAACGGAGCGGTTGCTGAACCAGCTCTGATTTCTTTTACTCAAAAACCGTATCAAGTACACGATCAGTACGATGATAAAGATTAGCACGAAAAGGACCCAAGCAATGTTTCCTATATTGCTGGATGTACTCAAAGCGTCAGAGGCACCCTGTTGTGTATCCATACTGGATGCGCCTTACACACCCAGTGTTTTGTTGATGGCTTCGATAACCCGATCCGATTGGAATGGCTTAACGATAAAATCTTTTGCACCAGCTTGAATGGCATCAATTACCATAGCTTGCTGCCCCATCGCGGAACACATGATAACCTTTGCATTCGGGTCAATTTGTTTGATTTCCTTCAGAGCGGCAATGCCGTCCATCTCAGGCATCGTGATATCCATCGTAATCAGGTCCGGACGAAGCTCCTTGAATTTTTCAATGGCCTGTGATCCATCCTGGGCCTCTCCTACTACTTCAAATCCATTTTTGGACAGGATGTCCCGAATCATCATTCTCATAAATGCAGCATCGTCCACGATCAAAATACGGTTTGCCATCTGAAATAAATCCTCCCTAAATTATGCTTTTATTGTAATTTTTGAATTCGGTCCCATTGGCTTACAATATCCGTTACACGCACGCCAAAGTTCTCGTCGATTACGACAACCTCGCCCTTGGCAATCAGTTTGTTGTTAACCATAATGTCCACCGGCTCCCCGGCAAGCTTGTCCAGTTCAATAATTGAACCTTGTGAGAGCTCCAGAATATCTTTAATTTGCTTTTGGGTCCTTCCTAATTCTACGGTGACTCTAAGGGGAATGTCCATCAATAAATTTAAATTGTTTTCATCCACTTGCGGAAATCCACCGGACTGCAAGTTAGAAAATTGTACAGGCTGCACATTTACATTGCGCCCTGGCGGTACGGCCCCGTAATGATGAGGCGTTCCATAAGGCACTTGCGGCGGTACACCTGCTGGCATTCCATAACCCGGCGTTCCATACCCTGGAGCGCCCTGCTGCCCATATCCCGGGTCTTGCGGATACATCGGCGGTTGTTGCCCATAGCCTACATCTTGCGGCACCTGCGCGGCTGCAGGCGGCTGTTGGTAGGCTGGTGACGGCGGCTGCGGAGTACTAGCTTGTGTCGGCGCTTCGGGAGCAGCTGTTGCAGCTGCCTGCTGTACGGATGCTTGCGGTTGCTCGTCATCCTCTCCGCCATTCATTAAGATGCTCACCATCTTCTTGGCGAAATTAACAGGTAACAGTTGCATCAGCGTAGAGTCAATCAGATCTCCAATCAATAACCGGAAGGATACTGTAATCAACGTCTCTTCATCTGGCAGGCTGGATACTCCATCACCGTGCAGAGGATCCAAAATATCAATCCCTGGTGGAGAGATATTAACAAAACGATTAAACATGGTAGACATAGAGGTCGCAGACGATCCCATCATCTGGTTCATCGCTTCCTGCACAGCACTGATGTGAATTTCATTCAATTCTTCATCTGCCGGATTTCCTCCACCACCAAGCATTAAATCCGCTATAACCTGCGCATCACGCTTTTTAATTACGAGCGAGTTAATGCCTTCAAATCCATCGACATAATTTACATGTACGGCTACGTGCGGCTTTGGAAATGCAGTTTCAAATTCAGAACGTGTAATAATTGAAACTTTAGGTGTCGTAATATCCACCTTTTGACCGAGCAGTGTGGAAAGAGCCGTAGCTGCGCTGCCGAACGTTATATTACCGATTTCCCCGAGAGCATCTTGCTCCAGGGAAGTCAGAAAATCGTCAACGGTCTTGCCTGCGGGAGTAGAATCCGTCCCCGCTTCAGACTGTTTCAGCAAGGCATCAATTTCCTCCTGGGACAAATAGTCTTTACTCGTCAATTTCTTCAACTCCTTCGTTGACAATTTCATCAATTTGTACGGCAACACGATCTCTTACCATGCCGGGACTTCCCATAAACTTCAATCTCTCGCCTACCCGGATGGATAGTCCTTCTTTGACTGGCTTGTTCAATGAAATGACATCCCCTACCGAAAGGCCTAAAAACTCAGCTACATTTATCCGGGATTCACCCAACTCCGCAATAATAGGAAGCTCTGCTTTGGTGACCCGTAATCTCAAGGCGTCTATCTCTTCAGGCGCCCTTGATTTCTTTTCGGATGTAAACCACTGGTGCGTGGACAGTCTGGCCATAATAGGTTCCAATACCACGTGCGGGATACAGAGGTTAATCATCCCTGTGGTATCACCAATTTTGGTGCTAAGCGAAATCAGAGCAATCGTCTCATTCGGCGAAACAATCTGCATGAACTGCGGATTTGTTTCCATAGCCTCTAGACGTGGTTCAATGTCCAGTACCGTTTTCCAAGCCTCTTGCAGGCTATCAAAGGTACGGCTGAAAATTCGCTCCATGATCGTCGTCTCGATTTCGGTCAATGCGGTAACCTTAGTTGGTGCCGAACCTGTTCCTCCGAGAAGCCTGTCCAGCATGGCATAAGCTACGTTCGGGTGAACCTCAAGCACCATTCGGCCTTCCAGTGGTTCAGCTTCAAAAATGTTTAGAATGGTCATTTTCGGAATGGAGCGAATGAATTCATCATATGGAAGCTGCTCCACCTGAACGACATTAATCTGGACAAAAGTACGAAGCTGTGCTGAAAAATAAGTGGTCAGATACCGTGCAAAGTTCTCGTGTATCCGCGTCAGACTTCGTATGTGGTCCTTGGAAAACCTAAGCGCTCTCTTGAAATCATAAGCGCGAACTTTCTTTTGGGTTTCTTCCTTTTTGAGTTCTTCCGCATCCATTTCACCGGACGAGAGAGCTGCTAAAAGGGCATCAATTTCCCCTTGTGACAGTACATCCACCAATGTTATTCACCCCCTTACGTGTTCCTGACAAGATCACCTGGAATCAAATGGCTGCCAGCAAAAAGTCTGTAATTTTGGCGTTCCCCAGGTGACCTTCAGGGAGCGACTTGTTGATGAGATCCGTCAGTTTGTCACTGAACTGATCCCGGCCTTTAGCCGTTCTGAGCTCATCAGGTTTGGTGTCTGCAAGTAATTGAATAACGATGGGCTTAATACTGATGTCCTTAATTTTTTCAAAAGCTTCTTTTGCTTTGGCATCATTCAATTGAAAAGCAAGATTCATCTGTACAATGTAATCTGCGTCTGCCAAATTCGTTTTGATACCGGTAATTTCAGAGCTTACTTCCACCAATTCATCCGCTGACAATCTTGGAAGTTGTTCTGCTTGAGCGGCTTGCGCATTCGGTATGACTTCCGACTTCTTCCCGCTAAGCGCTGGTATAAGTACAAAGGCCGCGCCTGCAATCAAAGTAATCGCGAGTAAAATTGTAATGAGCCATGGCAGCATCTTCTTCATTCGTCTTCCTCCATTTGTTGCACTTTTATCGTGGCGGCATGCATGCCGATTTCACGGCTGTAACTCTTGATCAAGGAGACGACATCTGCCGCTTTTTCCAATACAATCAACCGTTTCCCCGTCACCAAAGTGACGTATGTATCCGGTGTTTCCTCCACAGTCTCAATGAGCAGCGCATTAAGCCACATAGGCGAGCCGTTCAGCCGCGTTAACGGGATCATCGTAACACCAACCTCCTGATAGGTGCGGAGGAGCCTCTACTCCTCCGCGTTTAAATGAGATTATCGTTTCAAGTTTACAACTTCCTGAAGCACTTCATCCGAAGTCGTAATGATACGTGAGTTCGCTTGGAATCCACGCTGAGCTACGATCATTTCGGTAAATTCGCCTGTCAGGTCAACGTTGGACATTTCCAGCTGACCCGCGATGATAGCTCCACGCCCCTCTGAGTTGGCTGCTCCAGGCTCAAGTTCATCAATGTTGGAGTTGACCGTTGTACGATACAGGCTGCCTCCAATTTTCTCCAAACCTTCCGGGTTAGTAACTCTGGCTATACCAATTTGCGTGCCATTATTCACTGTACCATCATCTAATTGCTGTACAATCGTGCCATCCTGTGAGATAGAGACTGCCGTAACATTGTCTTCAAGTGTGATTGGATCTCCATCCAAATTTCCCACAAAAAATCCATCGGAAGTCACCAGATTCCGGTTTGCATCTATGTGGAAATCACCCGCACGAGTCAGATAGGGAACTTCCTGTGCATCATTCATTTTGACCAGGAAAAATCCGTCACCATTAATCCGCAAATCCGTTGGGTTATTTGTGGTCATCGCACTACCTGGAAGATGCAGTGTATCAATTGAGCTAACCGAGACCCCCAAACCTACCTGCTTGGCATTTTGACCTGCAGTTGTCGTAGCATCAGGTGCACTTGCGCCCGAGCTGGTTTGGCTCAAAATATCCTTGAACATCACTCGGCTGGACTTGAAGCCTGTAGTATTTACGTTTGCAATGTTGTTACCGATAACGTCCAGCTTTGTTTGAAAGCCCTTCATGCCCGATACACCTGAATACATTGATCTCAACATTGAGTATAAATCCTCCTCTGATTGGTTGCTTAGTTGGCCGCATCAGTCGATCCGCGGCTTTTTCATGGCTTTCCTATTCGGGCCAGCCACTTTTTATGAAATAATTACAGCACTATCTATCTGCGTAAATACGTTATCCTCCATGGACTGCTTGTCCATCGCAGTAACAACTGTTCGATTAGGCACACTAACAATCAAAGCCATATCTTGCATTAAAATCAAAGATTCTTTAGCGCCCTTGGCAGCAGCCTTATCCACAGCAGAGTTAATTTTCGCCATTTGGTCACTTCTCAACTCTATTCCTCGCTGCTCCAGTCGCTTGGCTGCATGGTTGCTGAGCTTGAGCACCTGTTCCTGCAACACCTGACCAAACGGCTTGGTGTCCTTAATTACCGAATTTACTCGGTTTTGAGAAATCGCTGCCGGAGGAACGTTGGTAGGAAAAAGGCGTCCGACCGTTATCCTGTCATTCATGAGTTCTCACCGCTTCCAGTAGAGGAAGAAGATGTAGTATCTGACGTATCAGTAACAGGAGCCGTTGTGTTAGCCTGGCTTACTGATGTTACATCTTTTAATGCCACCTCAGCCGCTCCCATTTTGGCATACTGCACACCGTCGCGAATAACGATGGAATCTACGATTCCACTTTTCACTGTACCTGCGCCTGCTTCACCTGTAATGGAATCCTTTTTACCCGGCTCAATCCAGCTAACTTCTTTTCCTATCAAACCAGAAGCTGTACCCAAAGACTGTCCCAATGCAGTCAACTGCGTAGATATGTTCATCAGTTGTTCCACCGAGGAAAACTGTGCCATTTGAGCGACAAATTCTTTATCCTCCAAAGGCTGCATTGGATCCTGATTTTGTAGCTGAGTGATCAATATCTTTAAAAATTGATCTTTACCCATCGTCTTAGTATCCTTGGCGCTTGCTGTTTTGACATTATTCACATTGTAATTCGGCCAGACGTTACTGGTGGATACATTGTTGTCTGTAGTCGTCATTGTGTTCTCACCTCCATCATTACGCTTGTGCTGTAAAGGAGCCTGTCCGATTCATGTCATCTGCGCGTTGTTCTGCTGTCCAGTTACGAAGCTCTTCTGTCATTTCAGCTACCTTCAAAGCATCCTCGCTCTCTTCTCTACCTCGAGCTTTAGAACGTTGGTTAGATTGCTGCTGCTGATTAGCTCCAGAACCGCGTCCATCCTGATACATATGGGAGGATAGCGACTCATTGTGCGTTACTTCTACTTTATCCACTTGAATACCTTGACTCTGAAGACTCGTACGCAACTGAGACATTTGCTGTTCCAGCAGATCCTTCGCCCCGCTATGCTCAGTCATAAACTGGGCAACCAGATGGCCGTTTTGCATCGTCAGCTTAACCTCCAGCTGGCCCAGATGATCTGGACGAAGCATGATGGTCGCTTCTGTCAAACCAGTGTGCTTTACAATATCAAGTTTCTGCACTACAAACTCAGTCATCTCCTTGGCAAATTGTCGTACATGTACGACTGGTTGAACCGGAGCCGAAGGTGTTGTTCCCTGCGTTTGTACCGAAAGCTGCCCCGCAGTCGTGATCACCGGAGTCTGATTATCAGTTGCCGACGGATCCGCTTGCTCAGCTGCATCTACGAATGTACCCGCTTCATCCGTTACAGTCGTTTTAACTGCGGACTGAACGAGAAGATTCGTTGATGAACGTTGTCCTTCTGAGCCTTGCTGGCTAGTTTCACCCTGACTTGCTTGCTGCTGAGGAGTAACCTGTTTGTTTGTAGATGCTGCAGTTAATGTCTGAGCACCGTTTGCCCGTTGTGCAGAAGGCTGAACCACTTGTGAATCTCCACTATCAGCAAGTTCCACAGCTTTCAATACTCCATTCCACTGTTCATCGGAAATAGCTCCAGTCCCAGCTGTTGCGCTTTGAAGCGATTGTAGTAACTGTGTCACCTTAGCCTTTTGGTCGCCCGAAGCCTGCTCTGCTACATTGGCAAGTTGTGACAAAGCGTCCTGTAATGCAAACCGAAGAGTTGCCGGATTAGCTGCCAAGGCTGTTAAGCCTGTAGCCTCTGCCGTTTCCCCGCCGTCTGCCTTTTGATTGGTTCCATTGCCTTGCAAAAACTGTTGTACTTGCTGAATCCATGATTGTAAAGCTGCAAGCAGCGCAGGATCGGCAACTACCTGATCATCCAACTTTTCGAGATTTTGCAGCAAAGGAGCCAATGTTTCAACAAGCGGCTCGGTTGGAGCTTCCGCAGATTCTCCGTTTGCAATAAGCGGTAGTACCATAACTAATGGAGAACCATTCGCATCTGTTCCAGCCGAGCCTGTTTGCCCGCCTGTCATCATTTGCGTTAGTGTTTGATTAAAGGCACCCGTGGTTGCTCCAGCAGCCGTGGTTGTACTTGTTGCTGACGCTGTCGTACTGCTAGCTGTTGGGCTAGAGCTAAGAGATACACTTTGAGAAATAAGGGTCATATATTTTTCACCTCCCTTCAATTTTAAATTACTTACTGCCCATCAGTTTATTCAAAATTTTCGCGGTCTGACCTGCATCCTTCGCAGACATATTTTGCAGTAAAGAAGCACGTGTCGAATCATCTACTGTATTTAATATGTTTAATGCCTTATCTGGACTGATTTTGTAAGTTTGTAAAATAAGTTCGGCACCACTTTTCTTGTCCATGGAAGCAAATGTGCTGCTGATTTGAGTACTTTGCAGACTTTTACTCGTCGTTCCAGCTGTACTACCCTGATCCTTTTCCAAACGGGACTGCAACGCCGCTACCGATAAATCCGTAGATGGCGTTACGTTTTTCAGAGCCATTGTAATATCCGCTGCTTTTTTAGCGTCCATCTTTTGCAAAATCTTCGCACTATTGGCAGGGTCCATATAACTTAACAGCTGCACGGTCTCTTCCGTAGTCAAATTCTCCATAATCGGTGCAGCTTTACTTGCCGTCATTCCTTCATACATGCTGGCAAGTTCTCTGGTCTGTTTTACATAAGGATCTTCATTTGTTGTTCCATCTGTAGTTTGCGTACCTGCTTGTCCCTGCTGCCCGACCTGTCCCTGTTGACCCGTCTGCGACTGTTGTTCCTGTTGCGTTTGCAGTGTATTGACCTGATTCTGAAGTTCAGTAACCTTTTTATCTTGTGTCGTCTTAGCAGCCGTAGCCTTTTTGAGTTCTTCCGTCTGCTTGGCTAAATCCGCTTTTAACTGCTGAATGGTTGCTTCAGAGCTTTCAGACTGTGCCTTCTGATCTGCCTCTTTTGTCTGGGTTGCCTTATCCTTCGGTTCAGGAATCCAATTTTTAACAATTGGTATTTTATTCCCCAATGAGATCATTTCGCTTCTGAAGTCCATGTTGAACAGTGTGAGCAAGACCCCGACCAGAACAATTGTGAAAACAATCGGAATCAGGAAAAACATAAACCGTTCAAATCCCCCGCCTGATTCTTTCCCTAAATCCATATCCAGTTCATTTTCTGCTAACTTCTGTGCCATCGTCTTCCTCCTCAGGCAGCTGATATGCGTATCCTATGACGTTCCGCTTACCGGGCTTTCATGGCAAATCGCACGGAAGCCATTTCATCCAGCTCATTCTGCTCGCGCAGGAGCATTTCCTGTTGGAATTTCACGTTGGCCTTCTCTCTCGCTTTCAGCCAAACTTGTTCATCCAGCATTTTATCGGTCAAAACGGTTTGTTTGCTTTGCACATTTTGCTGCGCATATTGAACATCCCTATGCTTGCGTGTAATACATTGATCCAGATGATTGACATAAGCTTGTAATTCCTGAATGCTAGAGAGTGGCGCGCAATCTTCGGCAGCCTTTTGAATAGCTGATATGACCCGATTCCTTTCGCCTATAAGCTGTGTTAATGTCTGCTCCTCAACCTGCAATTGTCCAACAGCACTGGAAAGCAGCCATTCGGCCTGTGACTTTTCGTTCGTTTTCAAGTCTACAACTTTTTGAAAGGAATACTGAAATCTCATCGTTCAACCTTCATCTCCTCGTAAATTCAGAAATCAAACGTTCTCGTACTTCGTCCAGCTCAGCCTTTTCATCCGTTCTTTGTCTTGTAAAATCCCATATATCCCGTATGCGCTCCATAGATTCGTCAATTTCTGCATTCGAACCCTGTTGATAAGCCCCAATGTTAATCAGGTCCTCTGAATCTTTGTAAATGGCCATCAAGCGCTTAATGTTTTCGGCAGCATCTATCTGATCTCGTGGTGCAATGTCCTTCATGACCCGGCTAATACTTGCTAACACATCAATTGCAGGAAAATGTCCTTTGTTCGCAATCCCGCGATTCAAGACAATGTGTCCATCCAATATCCCACGCACCGCATCCGCGATGGGCTCGTTCATGTCGTCACCATCAACCAACACCGTATAAAAGGCGGTTATAGAGCCAGTAGGTCCTGTCCCTGCGCGTTCCAGCAGCTTAGGCAGACTAGCGAACACAGATGGAGTGTATCCTCTCATTGCTGGTGGTTCCCCTACTGCTAGACCGACTTCACGCTGAGCCATCGCATACCGGGTAACTGAATCCATCATTAGCATGACATTCAACCCGCGATCCCGAAAATACTCCGCTATCGTCGTTGCAATAAGTGCACCCTTAATGCGGATCAACGCAGGTTGGTCGGAAGTTGCCACAATGACTACAGAGCGTTCTAGTCCCTCTGGGCCCAAATCCCGTTCAATAAAGTCCAGCACCTCGCGTCCACG
Source organism: Paenibacillus polymyxa (assembly GCF_015710975.1). NCBI lineage: Bacteria > Bacillati > Bacillota > Bacilli > Caryophanales > Paenibacillaceae > Paenibacillus > Paenibacillus polymyxa. The sequence continues at coordinate 5,543,746 of NZ_CP049783.1, forward strand.
TTCTCCGATCAGGGCAATTACGTTCACATCTGCTTCCGTATTACGGGCAATCATCCCCATCAAAGTACTCTTACCTACACCCGAACCCGCAAAAATACCAACCCGTTGTCCTTTACCAATCGTAAGCAACCCGTCAATTGCACGTACTCCGATACTAATGGGTTCCTGCACACGCGGACGATTCAGCGGATTGGACGGTATATTGAAGGTTGAATATCTCGCCATTCGCGAGGGAATCAGTGATCCGTCCAAAGGCTGGCCCAAACCATCCAGCACCTTGCCTAAGAGCTCCGATCCAACCTGCACGTTCAGCGGCTTCCCTGTTCCTACGACATCACAACCAGGACCAATGGATTGTAGTTCTCCAAGTGGCATCAGAAGCACTTTATTGTCTCTGAAGCCAACAACCTCTGCCTGCAATGGCTTTGCCGCTTTGCCCGGATAAATATAACAAACATCCCCGATACTAGCGTCTGGACCTTCCGATTCAACCATCAAGCCGATAACCTGTGTAACCTTGCCATTCACCCGAACTGGGTCCAACTGTCGCAAATGATCCATGTAGCGCTGCGCATTAAGCCCCTTCATGTCTTCGCTCCTCATTTTCATGTGCCAGACGCAGAAGTTCCTTTTTAATCTCAGCTAATTGCGTATCGATCCGAGCGTCCACACTTCCAAAGGAAGAGCGAATGACGCAACCGCGATCCTTTACAGTACCATCAGGAATAATTTGCAGTTCTGCCTGCGAATCGACAGTTAATGACAATTCTTCCCGTGCACCTTGCACAAATGCGAAATGCTGAGGCGACACACACAATGTAATGATTCCTTTTTCTCGCTTACGAGCCAAATTTTTGCGAATTAACTCAATCGTATATTCCGGTTCAAGACTAAGCTGTTTTTCAATCACCTTCTCGGCAATCGCACTACTCAGTTCAACCAGAAAAGGCTCGGCTTCCTGAATCAGTTGTTCCTTAATCTCATAGGCCTGACGCAGAATATCTTGTGCTTCTTCCATCATCTGCTCCGATTTCGTCTGAAGCTCAGCCTCGGCCAGCTTCTGGCCTTCTTCATATCCTTGCTGAAATCCATCTGCTTTTATCGACTGAATCAACTGATCGTCATGCTCGCGTCGTTCCTGCCACCAATCTTCAATCTGCTGCTGTGCTTCCTGAAGCATTCGTTCCGCTTCTTCAGCCGCCTCGCGCACCTGACGTTCGGCAAAGTCCTTAGCATCATTCAGCATTTCATCTCGGAGCCGTTCTGCCTCATAATCTCGCTGAGGCTCCGGCTCCGTATATTCGGTTGTGATTTCTTCATCCGTCGTTTCTGACACGTACGTATGTGCCACATCAATCGTTTTCAAAGCCTCTACAGGCACATATTGGAAAGATTTAATCAAGTTAGACAATGATGTCATCTCCTCCGCCGCGTGCGATTATAATCTCACCGGCCTCTTCCAATCTGCGGATCGTTGATACGATACGTGTTTGTGCTTCTTCCACATCACGCAGCCGCACCGGTCCCATGTACTCCATTTCCTCTTTGAAGGTTTCTGCCATACGTTTCGACATATTTCGGAAAATCACATCGCGTACTTCTTCACTGGACACTTTAAGCGCCAATTGCAAGTCTGCATTGTCGATATCGCGGATAATACGTTGAATGGACCGGTTGTCCACATTGACGATATCCTCGAAAACAAACATTCTTTTCTTGATTTCCTCAGCCAGTTCAGGGTCTTGAATTTCAAGGGAGTCGAGAATTGTACGCTCAGTTCCGCGGTCTACGCCATTCAAAATCTGAACGATAGACTCGATACCGCCTGCATTCGTGTAATCCTGCGTCGCAGTTGCCGAGAGCTTTTGCTCCAATACTCTCTCCACTTGAGAAATGACTTCCGGAGATGTACTGTCCATGACAGCAACACGCCGGGCCACATCTGCCTGCTTTTCCTGTGGCAGGGATGATAGAATTGCCGCCGCTTGCTCGAACTGCAAGTATGAAAGCACAAGAGCAATGGTTTGCGGATTCTCATTTTGTATAAAATTCAATATCTGGTTCGGATCCGCCTTACGAGCAAAATCGAAAGGTCTCACCTGTAATGTCGCTGTCAAACGGTTAATGACCTCAACTGCTTTTTGCGATCCGAGCGCTTTTTCCAATATTTCTTTGGCGTAATTAATACCGCCTTGTGAAATGTACTCCTGAGCCAGGCAAATTTGATGAAACTCGGCCATAATGGAGTCCTTTTCAATGGCATCGACCTTCCGTACATTGGCAATTTCCAATGTAAGTTGCTCGATCTCTTCATCACGCAAATGCTTGAATATTTGAGCAGATACTTCTGGCCCCATTGTGATCAAAAGAATAGCTGCTTTCTGTCTTCCCGTTAAACCTTGACTGCTTGCCTTTGCCAATGAACTCACCTCTATTCGTCAGCCAGCCATGTACGAAGCAGATTGACGAATTCGTCGGGTTTCTTTTTCGCCAGACTTTCAAGCTGTTTACGCACTTGACTTTCATTTGTCACACTTTCCATAGTAATGGACGGGAATTCCGTCGGCGTTGGCATAAGTTGCAATTCTTCATCCAACTCTTCTTCCTGATTACGACGACTGCGTACGATGAAGAAGATTACACCCGCCAACAGTGCCAGAACTGCAGCTCCGATGCCCCACATCCACGGGTTGGAAGCTGAGAAGAATGTATTGGTACTCGTAGGCGCCGGAGCAGCTTGCGAGAACACTGAAACCTTTTTAGCCAAATCAGCGTCTGTAAAAGTAGTACCGGAATTCGCTAGCGATGCTCTTACAATATTAACCAAAATGTTTTGAATTGCTGTCTGAGTTGCAGTATCCAACGTTTGCTGACCTGTTGGTGGTTCAACTGCTACATTAATGGTTAAATCTTTTACAGTGTACGGACTTTGGATAATATCCCTTGCAATTCGGTTAACTTCGTAGTTAATCGTACTTGAGCTCTTATCCGAACTGGTATTGCCGGAATTGGCTCCTCCAGGGTAACCCGGGACATCCTGCGTTCCTGTCCCTGCAACTCCTCCAGTCTGTCCACTACTGCCCGTATAACTTTCCTGAATTTGTTGGGCACTGATTTCAATACCCTTCATTTTCGTTTGGTCAACAGGTGTGACCATTTGTTCCTTTGATGTTACTTTGTCGAAATTTAGCTGTGACATAACCAGCACGTTTACCTTGTCGTCTCCAACAATTTTCGACAAAAATTGTTGGACATTATTCCTTACATCGCTCTCAAACTTCTTCTGTAGAGCCATGTTTTCCTGAACACCACTCGTGAGTCCGCCTTGGCCGCCCTTGGCCGTTGGAATTAACTCATATTCCTTATTGGTGATCGTAATGTTTTCTACTGGCAAATTCGGTACAGCCGTTTTTACCAGGTTAAAATATCCGTCGATCGCTTGTTGATTGGGAGTAAAACCAGGTTCGAATTCCATTTGAACCGAAGCAGAGGCTTTGTCCTTTTCTTCAAGTCCGGCAAAGATGTTTTCCTTTGGCATATTAATGACAGCTTTGGAGCTTTGGACACCGTCCATCCGTTCCAACAGTTGCTGTACTTCGCCGTTCAATGCGTTATTGTACTTCACATTGAACTCGTTCTCCGTCATGCCAATGGCCGAGGAGGACTGGTCAAAGGCGCTCATGCCGATTGACCCCTTTTGTATCAGCCCTTGGGACCCAACATCTACCTTCGCCTTATCTGCACTAGCGGTTGGGACTGAAATTTGTGTCCCACCAGCATTAAGCTGATACGGTATACCCGCAGAATCGAGATATTTAATGACCCCAGCGGCATCATTTGCATTTAAATCCCGGAAGGCCACTTCATATTCGGTTTTGGTAAACTGCATCGTTAGCACTACAATGGCGATAATGATGAATGCTAGTGTCGAAACAAGTAATATCTTCTGTTTTTTGCTGAAATTATTCCAATACCCGGAAATCCTATCCCGGTATTGGGCGATTCTCTCGTTCACTCCGTCACCCCATCCGAAACTTTGCTAAACCCTCACTTTACATCTGTGTACGCATGATCTCCTGATAGGCTTCGATCGCTTTGTTTCGGACCTGTGTAGTAAGCTGCAGGGAAAGCAGCGCTTGTTGTGAAGTGATCATGACTTGATCTACATCAACTTTGCCTGCCATGAATTGGTCGGACATCTGGTGTGTAGCGGCTTCCTGCTGCCCTACTTCATTGAGAGCATCCTTTAGGAAGGACCCAAAATCCTTCAAGGATTCGGAAGGCGTCGCTTTCGTCAACTCATTGTTAGGCGATTGAATCTGCTGTATTACCGGTGTCTGTACGTTAAACATGGCGTTCTGAATCATGTTTTACTCTCCCTATTAAGTAGTTAGTAGTCCTGGAACTTAGCGGCCGATTTCAAGCGCTTTGGAAACCATCGCCTTTGAAGCATTCAGAGCTGTTACATTGGCTTCGTATGAGCGTGTTGCGGAAATCATGTCGACCATTTCTTTCATTATGTCTACATTAGGCATATATACATAGCCATCTTTATCAGCGTCCGGATGACCCGGATTGTACACTGGCTTCAAAGGTGACTGATCTTCCTGAATTTGCGAAACCTTAACGCCAGCGGCGCTTGTACTACTTCCTTCCATTTGAGCCTTCAAAACATCGGCAAAGCCAGATTGGTTCGGCTCCAAAACAACCGTTTTTCTCCGATATGGAATTGCTTGTCCATTCTCTACCTTCGCCCGAGTCGTCTCTGCGTTGGCAATGTTGCTCGATATAACGTCCATCCGCAACCGCTGGGCCGTAAGAGCAGATGCACTAATATCAAAGCCGTTGTTAATCTTCACCTCGTCCTATCTCCCTTCTACCGCTGTTCTCATCATTTTGATGCGCTCATTAATTTCTTGGATGTAGGTATTATATCTTAGTTGATTTTCAGCCATAAGACTCATTTCTCTGTCTATATCTACGTTGTTCATGTTGTTATTCATGACTGAGTACCCATCTTTGGTGACCGTGGCATCAGGAATGGAGTTCACAGGTCCTATTTGGAAATGTCTTGAATTGGTTACTTTTCCACGCAATGGCGTGACATCACCGTCCATTTGCTGCTGAAGCAGTTCTTCAAATGAAACCTCCGAACGCTTAAAATACGGGGTATCCGCATTGGAAATATTATCGGCCATCACACGTTGTCTCGTATTGGCCGCCTGTACACCTGCCTGAAGCTTTTGAAAGCTTACATCACCCAGCAGATTCATTTAGCTCCTCCCTCCAGCGTCTACTCCAAAGTAAGATTCAATAAAACAAGATTTTTCACTTTTTTTCGACAATAAAATTTCATAATTATACATTTCTTTTAGGTCTTAAGTAGAAAATCTTAACTTTCTGTCATATATTCTAAGTTTCGTAGAGTTGGGACCTAATTACAATAAGAAAAAAGCCCTATCTTTTTTAAAAAAGAGGGCTTTAGATGCATAAAATGTTAAATTTTTCAGGTTTTTTTCAAGAAAATGAATGTTTTCTTAGCACTTTACACCTGTAAAAGATTATACGTCCTACTTTTGGAATAGACAGAAAAATCATCAACTTAACCTGTGTCTAGGACTAAACGACGGTGCAAGATAGTGTTATTCTGGACCACACACCCTATTTTTAGACACTCAGTTCACAAAATATACTGACTAAGGTCCCTGTTTTGGGCAATATCTCCCAGCTTCTCACGGACATATTCCGGGGTGATAATCATACGATCCAATGTAAGCTCTGGTGCTTCAAATGACAGATCCTCCAGCAGCTTCTCTAGGATGGTATGCAAACGCCGTGCGCCGATATTTTCGGTGTTGCGATTAACGGACTCGGCAATACTAGCGATCTCACGGATCGCTTCCGTAGAAAATTCGACTTCTATTTCCTCGGTGCGGAGCAGTTCAGTGTATTGCTTGGTCAGCGCATTTTTAGGCTCCGTCAATATCGACACAAACTCATCCAAGGTCAGGCTACTTAGCTCCACCCGGATGGGGAAACGACCTTGAAGCTCTGGGATCAGGTCTGATGGTTTAGCCACATGAAAAGCCCCTGCAGCAATAAACAGAATGTAATCTGTTCTTACCGGGCCGTATTTGGTCATAATGGTAGAGCCCTCGACAATAGGTAAAATATCGCGCTGGACTCCTTCTCTCGACACATCTGGGCCACTTCCCTTGCCTTGGCTGGCAATCTTATCTATTTCATCAATAAAAATAATACCCGATTGCTCAGCACGCTTCACAGACTCCTGAATCACATCATCCATATCGATCAGCTTGGCTGCTTCATCTTGAATCAGTACCTTGCGGGCTTCCTTGATTGGTAGCTTGCGCTTCTTCGTCCGCTTAGGCAGGAAACTCCCGAACATCTCCTGCATATTCATACCCATTTGTTCATTCCCTTGCCCAGCAAACATATCGAGCATATTGGGTGCGGTATCCTCCACATCAATCTCTATGACATCATCCTCAAGCTTACCGGACAACAGATCAAATTTAACCTTACGTCGCTTCTCTGCTAAGGTTCCGTCCTGTTGTGGCGGTTCTTCTTCTACCGAAGTCCCTGTGTTATTGCCAAACAGCATTTCAAAAGGGTTTCGTTGTGATTTATTTGACTTTTCTGCAGGTACAAGGATATTGACAATCCGTTCATTTGCCATGTCCTCTGCTTTGTCTTTCACATTCTCTGTTCGTTCCGACTTGACGATACGGATAGATGTTTCCATCAGATCCCGCACCATGGATTCCACATCACGACCGACGTAACCCACTTCCGTAAATTTGGTCGCCTCTACCTTGACAAAAGGAGCCCCCACTAGCCGCGCAAGTCTACGTGCAATTTCAGTTTTACCCACACCTGTCGGTCCGATCATCAAAATATTTTTGGGCACAATTTCATCCCGAATATCATCCGGCAGTTTACTACGCCGATAACGGTTGCGCAAGGCAACAGCAACAGATTTTTTAGCTTCCTTTTGTCCGACAATATACTTATCCAGCTCGGATACCACTTGTCTGGGCGTCAACGATTGATTATTCATTTTGCATTCCTCCACCCTTGAATACTCAGAGCCGATTTACAATTCTTCCACGATAATCTGACTGTTCGTATACACGCATATTTCCGAAGCAACCTCTAACGCTTCCCGTGCCATGTCCTTTGCTTCCATACCAGAGCCATGACGTTTGAAAGCACGGGCAGCTGCCAATGCAAAATTACCACCTGAGCCAATGGCCAACACATCATCGTCAGGTTCAATAATTTCTCCGCCTCCAGAGATGAGCAGCATCCCGGACGAGTCCATCACAATCATTAACGCTTCCAGCTTGCGTAGTACACGATCCTGCCGCCAGTCCTTAGCCAGTTCTACAGCAGCCCTTTGAAGATTGCCGTGATGTTCCTCCAGCTTATTTTCAAACTTTTCAAACAATGTGATAGCATCGGCCACCGAACCCGCAAATCCCGCAACGACCTGACCACGATACAATCTACGTACTTTTTTAGCCGTCTGCTTCATCACAACACTGTTGCCGAACGTTACCTGCCCATCACCCGCAATAGCTCCTTTGCCATTATGGCGTACAGCACAGATGGTGGTAGCATGAAAGGACATATCCATAACGCGCTCCTCCTTTTCCTTCATTCTTATGCCTGTACTTCTGTTGACATAACTCCCGTTTGGTTGATATAACCGCGCAAACTTTCCAACGCGCGATTTGCGAGAGCTTCATTCTTTTCCTTTTTGTTACGAATGCGTGTCTCCAGCTTTGGAAGAAGACCAAAGTTTGCATTCATCGGTTGGAAATGTTTGAAGTCAGCAGTTGTAATATATCGTGCCATACTGCCTAGTGTCGTTTCCGCAGGAAATACGAACATTTCCTGTCCACGTGCTGCTCGTGCTGCATTTATACCAGCCAGCAAACCTGAGGCCGCCGACTCCACATAACCCTCTACACCTGTCATTTGTCCGGCAAAGAACAGATTACTTCTTCCCTTGAACTGATAAGTTGGGTGAAGCTGTTGTGGAGAATTAATAAAGGTATTGCGATGCATCACACCGTAACGTACAAACTCTGCCTCTTCGAGTCCCGGAATCATTGAAAACACACGCTTTTGCTCCCCCCATTTGAGGTGAGTCTGGAAACCAACCAGATTATATAGCGTACCTGCAGCGTTGTCTTGTCGAAGCTGAACAACTGCATAGGGTAGTTCCCCTGTATGTGGATTTACAAGACCTACAGGTTTCATCGGTCCGAACAATGCCGTTTGTTTCCCGCGCTGCATCATCACTTCGATAGGCATACAGCCTTCGAAGTAGATTTCTTTTTCGAACTCCTTGACTTGTGCCACCTCAGCAGTAATTAAAGCCTCATAGAAAGCATCAAATTCCGCTTCGTTCATCGGACAATTTAAGTAAGCTGCTTCTCCTTTATCATAACGGGAAGCCAGATAGACCTTGCTCATATCGATGGAGTCCTTCTCTACAATCGGAGCTGCCGCATCGTAGAAATAAAAATACTCCTCTCCCATCAGCGTTTTGATCTGTTCTGACAAAGCTGGAGAAGTTAATGGTCCCGTGGCAACGACCACAATACCGTCCTCTGGGAGTTCCTGAAGTTCTTCATTAACGACTTCGATCAAAGGATGTTGATGAAGCGTATCTGTAATATGACCGGAAAATCCATCACGATCCACTGCCAATGCCCCACCAGCTGGAACAGCATGGAGATCTGCCGCACTCAGAACCAAAGAGTTTAGTATTCTCATTTCTTCCTTCAATACGCCTACTGCATTCGTCAGACCGTTCGCGCGCAAGGAATTACTACATACAAGTTCGGCAAATTTATCTGTATGATGTGCGGGCGTTTTTACAACCGGTCTCATTTCATATAATTTAACTGGCACTCCACGGCTTGCAATTTGCCAGGCAGCTTCGCTGCCCGCCAAACCTGCTCCGATGACCGTTACCTTTTGTAGTTCACTCACTTTTAAATCCCCCTGCTATCTTTGTTCTTAAGAAGTCTCTACACTCTCATCGCTCTCTTCCAGCATTTCGCTGTGATCGCAGACGGTGCAGTTGAGCTTCGTCCCCTGTTTAGTACGTTTTTCGACCATTAGGCCACTGCAACTTGGACAAGGCTTAATGGACGGTTTATCCCAGGATACAAAATCACATTCTGGATAGCGGTCACATCCGTAAAAGACACGTCCTTTTTTACTTCGTCGTTCGACGACATGTCCCTCACCGCATGTAGGACAATTCATCCCGATATCCTTGACAATTGGCTTGGTGTTACGGCAATCCGGGAAGGCAGAGCAAGCCAGGAATTTACCAAAACGACCCAGCTTATATACCATTTGACTGCCACACTTGTCACAGATGACGTCGGATACTTCATCCTTGATTTCAATTTCTTTCATTTCTTCTTCAGCCACTTCCAGACGCTTTTCGAATGACTCATAAAAGTCACTCAACACCTTGACCCAATCACCTTCGCCCTCTTCGACGTGGTCAAGATCACCTTCCATATTCGCAGTAAATTCTACATTCAGAATCTCTGGAAAAAATTCTTCCATCTGCTCAATGACCAACTCTCCCAGCTCGGTTGGGAAGAACTTCTTTTCCTCAATAGCGACGTAACCGCGCTTCTGAATGGTTTCCAGGGTCGGTGCATACGTACTCGGGCGTCCTATACCCAATTCCTCCAGTGTCTTCACCAGTCGTGCTTCCGTATAACGAGGAGGCGGTTGTGTAAAATGCTGCTTCGGTTCAACCGATTCCTTTTTCAGCTTATCGCCCGGCTGAAGTGGCGGCAACAGCTTATCTTCTTCGGTTTTACCGTCGTCATTCCCCTCCACATACACTTTCATGAAGCCTGGAAAGCGAACCTTCGAACCGGCTGCCCGGAATATCGTCTCGCCTGCTTCAATATCAACGGACAAAGTATCCATAATAGCGGAAGCCATCTGACTCGCCATAAAACGTTCCCATATCAGTTTGTACAATCGGAACTGGTCTCTACTCATAAAAGGCTTAACGGTTTCCGGATCACGCAAGGCGGAGGTTGGACGAATCGCTTCATGCGCATCCTGAGCATTAGCCGATTTTTTTGAATACTGACGAGGACTTTCAGGCACAAAATCTTCGCCATATTTTTGAATAATGACCTCTTTCGCTTCCTCTTGAGCCGAAGTAGCGATCCGTGTGGAATCCGTACGCATATACGTAATCAGACCCACAGTCCCTTCTTTACCTAAATCCACACCTTCATACAGCTGCTGCGCTACAGACATGGTTTTAGATGCCCGGAAGTTGAGCTTTCGAGCCGCCTCTTGCTGCAAGGAACTTGTTGTGAATGGAGGAGACGGATTGCGTAAACGCTCCTTCTCTTTCACATCGCGCACCTTGTAAGACGATTTTCCGATAGCTTCTAACACTTCTTGTACATCCGCTTCGCTAGAGAGCTCTTTCTTTTCGCCGCGTAGCTTATGGAATTTCGCTTCAAAAGTGCTGTCCTTAATAGCTAGTTTAGCTGTTATCGTCCAGTATTCTTCCGGTACAAACTCATTGATCTCGTTTTCCCGGTCCAAAATAATTTTCACTGCAACCGACTGTACACGCCCAGCTGACAGACCCTTTTTTACCTTTTTCCAGAGCAATGGACTAATTTTGTAGCCGACAAGTCGATCCAATATCCGTCGTGCCTGCTGCGCATTGACCAAATCCATATTGATCTTGCGTGGGGTTTTAAAAGCATCTTTGACGGCCTGCTTCGTAATTTCATTAAACACCACACGACAATCCGCCGTATCGTCCAGTTCCAGCGCATGCGCCAGATGCCAAGCAATAGCCTCACCTTCGCGATCCGGGTCAGCCGCCAGATATACTTTTTTTACTTTTTTTCGGGCATCCTTTAACTCTTTTAGAATGGAGCCTTTACCTCGAATGGTAATATATTTGGGATTAAAATCATTTTCGACCTCTACGCCGATCTGGCTCTTAGGTAAATCCCTGATATGACCCATGGAAGCCTTGACGATATATTTGCTGCCTAAGTATTTGCCGATCGTCTTCGCCTTGGAAGGCGATTCCACGATGACGAGTGAATCCGCCATAGGCTCTTCCTCCTCTCAATTACTCACATGAATATGATAGACTTCCTGAAATGTGGTGAGTATAGTTCGTTAGTACGAGCTATAAATTCAACACATTTCAGGAAGTGGGGAAGGAGTAGGTATCCGCGATGCGGATAAACGCCATGTTTCCCTCCACCTATGTTTAAAATTGAATTTTGCGCATTTACTAACTAAGGATTTGACAAAAACAACTACTAAATAAGCTTGTATTTTGTGCCCGCTAGTTGAGCGATCCTTTTTTTTATGATTAACGATAACAGAACTGCGTGTAAAAGTCCAAAATCCCATGCCGTAGCATCAAGCAGTTCATCCAGTGTCATGGTTCCTTGTTCCAGCAGCACCACCACACGATTTTCCTCAGAAGTCTCACTTTCTGATGCTTTGGAGACCTTCTTAAGATTAAGACTCTGTTCTCTATTGTATGAAGAAACCTGCCTTGTACGCAAATCTGCTTCATACTCCTCAATAATATCCGAAGCCTCAGTGACCGTTTTGGCTCCTTGCTTAATCAAGTTCAGCGTGCCTCTACTCTTCGGTGACGTAATGGGCCCAGGAACAGCAAACACATCTCGATTTGCCTCCAGCGCAGCATCCGCTGTAATCAAGGAACCGCTCCTAGCGTCTGCTTCGACAACGAGTGTCCCCTTCGTTAAACCGGCAATAATGCGATTACGTTGTGGAAACATCCCGGGATGCGACCTCGTACCTGGAGGATACTCCGATACGATCAGACCTTTACTAACCATCTCTGCAAACAAAGAGGCATTTTGGGGAGGATAAATTTGATCAATCGCTGTTCCAAGCACACCAATCGTGTTGCCTCCCCGGCGTAGGGCTGTTTCATGGCAAATGCTGTCAATTCCTCTCGCTAATCCACTCACTACTGTAATCCCTGCATTACATAATTCCTCTGTTAGTATCTCCGCTGCTCTTCGACCATACGCAGTAGGAACGCGAGTTCCTACCATGGCTACAGAACATGTGTGCAAAAGTGATTTATCCCCTTTTGTATACATTACCCAAGGTGGGTCAACTGTTTCCTTCATTAATAGGGGGTAATCTTCGTCCACATAAGTTACCATACCAATATCACTCGATTGAATTCGCTGATATCGTTCATGTACCCATTCTTCATCGTAACACTGTGCCGCAATGCGTGCCTGGTTGGGACTTAAGCCTATCTCAATCCACTTTTGTTCGCTAAAATGCAGTAGCTCATGCAATCGATAATCACTCGACCAAATACGCTGAATTGTTCTTCTTCCGATTCCTTCTAACTCATGTAGACCTAATAAAAGCCATCTTTCTTCCAAACTGTGGTTCCCCCATTCATGGAAGAGTGAACCCTTCCTTATTTTGTGGCACAATGAATCATTTTGCAAGCGTTTCCCTGACAAGCCTGTCTTAACGCAAAAAAAAGCAACCTTTTCATCCCCTGTTTCAGAAGATAAAAAGGTTGCTTACCTTTCTTTCATTATACACTAGCCAGCAGCAAATTTCGATGCTGATTTACAGGCTGTATATTAATGAAGAAACACGATTTAATGTGTCGTACACAGATTCAAAATACCACGCGCTTCCAACACACTTACCAGTGTCGAGCCCATTTCGGAAGGAGTCGGCGCCACCTTGATCCCGCAGGCTTCAAGCGTAGCAATCTTCTCTTTTGCCGTTCCCTTTCCGCCAGAAATAATGGCGCCTGCATGCCCCATCCGTTTGCCTGGAGGCGCAGTCACCCCACCGATAAAGCCAACCACCGGCTTCGTCATATTGTCCCTGATCCACTCGGCAGCCTCTTCTTCGGCTGTACCACCGATTTCTCCGATCATAATGACAGCATGAGTGTTGGGGTCCTCATTAAAGCGATGTAAAATATCAATAAATTCTGAACCTTTAACTGGGTCACCACCAATACCAACCGCGGAAGATTGACCTATACCTCTAGTGGTTAACTGATGCACTGCCTCATAGGTCAAAGTACCACTACGTGACACAACGCCTACATGACCTGGCAGATGAATGTAACCTGGCATGATACCAATCTTACACTCTCCTGGCGTAATAACACCCGGACAGTTAGGGCCAATCAGAACGGTCTTTTTGCCTTCCATAAAACGTTTGACCTTGATCATATCAAGCACCGGAATCCCCTCTGTGATACAAATCACGAGGTCCAGTTCCGCATCCACAGCCTCCAAAATGGAATCCGCTGCGAAAGCCGGCGGCACGTAAATGACGCTAGCAGTTGCGCCTGTAGCTTCCTTGGCTTCGCTTACTGTATTAAACACTGGCAGTTTGACCTGTTGCCCGTTTTCCAGTGTAATTTCTACCTCGGTGCCTCCCTTACCTGGAGAGGTGCCACCTACCATTTGTGTACCGTAATCAAGTGCACCTTTGGCATGGAACAACGCCGTTTTTCCCGTAATCCCCTGTGTAATCACCTTTGTATGCTTATCGACCAAAATACTCACGATCTTCACATCCCCTATCGTTTATTCGGCATATCGGAATGCAAACAGGCTATTGAACAAGTTCAACGATTTTTTGGGCACCATCCGCCATGGAATCAGCTGCCACAATATTCAAACCGGATTCCGCTAAAATCTGTTTGCCGAGCTCAACATTCGTTCCTTCAAGACGGACAACAAGCGGTCGAGTCAGCCCCAACTGCTTGGCAGCCTCCACGACGCCGTTCGCAATGATGTCACACTGCATAATCCCGCCGAAAATGTTGACGAAAATACCTTCTACCTTCGGATCGGACAAAATGATTTTGAACGCTTCGGTTACCTTTTCCGTTGTTGCACCGCCTCCAACGTCCAGGAAATTGGCCGGATCGCCACCGTAATATTTGATAATATCCATCGTGGCCATCGCCAAACCTGCACCATTGACCATACAGCCAATATTGCCGTCCAGAGCGATATAGCTTAGATCATATTTAGATGCCTCAATTTCCTTCTCGTCCTCTTCATCCAAATCACGCAATTCCAGAATATCCTTATGACGGAACAATGCATTGGAATCAAAATTCAATTTGGCATCCAGCGCCATTACATTCCCATCACCCGTAACGACTAGGGGATTAATTTCTGCAATCGAACAGTCCTTGTCCACAAATGCTTCGTAAAGCGCCAGCATAAACTTGACCGCTTTATTTACCAGCTCATTGGGAATATTAATCTCATACGCCAGCTTACGAGCTTGATACACCTGAAGCCCAATTGCTGGATCAACAACTGCTTTAAAAATCTTCTCCGGAGTAGCCGCAGCCACCTCTTCGATTTCCGTACCGCCTTCTTCGGAGGCCATCAATACGATGCGTCCAGTCGCGCGATCCACGACAACGCCTACGTAATATTCTTTGCGAATATCACAGCCTTCCTCAATCAAAAGGCGTTTGACTTCTTTACCTTCAGGTCCGGTCTGATGTGTCACAAGCACCTTACCCAAAATTTCAGAAGCAAAAGTACGCACCTCATCCAAACCTTTGGCAACTTTTACTCCACCCGCTTTACCGCGTCCACCAGCATGAATTTGTGCTTTTACGACCGTAACAGCGCTTCCAAGCGTTTCTGCCGCAGCAACGGCTTCTTCCACCGTGTAGGCAACCTTGCCGTTCGGTACAGCCACTCCGTATTGCTTTAATACTTCTTTACCCTGATATTCATGGATATTCATTCTGGAATCCTCCTATCAACATGACTGCAACAAGGGCGGTTCACAAGGAAATCTATACTAAACCTACATCATTGTAACATGTTTTTAAAACGCTTTCCTTATAATTTAACCTCATGAATTACAGTATTTTGATATCATTATCATTCCCAAAATCGAATGTTTGGATATTATTGGATTTTATTTTTTAATACAAATTCACACAAAAAAAGCACCTCCGCAAAATGGGATTACCTAATCCGCAATGAGAGGTACTTTATTTCATTAGAATTCAAGGGCATTTTTCTTTCAGTTTAGAACAACTCATGTCGTAAGAATTCGCAAGAGCAACTGAAAGTACCTGTTATGATTTTTCAATTTGTACATTCGCTTGATGAACACGATCAAGCAGATCATTAAACTGAAGCAGAAGCGACCCAAATTGATCATGAGTCATACTTGTTTTTTCCTGTATACATCCTGGTACAGACAGGGCTTTATCCCGCAACGCTCTTCCCTCTGTCGTCAAAGAAATCAGCACCTTACGCTCATCTTGAGTGGAACGCTTTCGATCGATCAACCCGGCATTCTGTAACCTCTTTAATAGTGGTGTTAGTGTGCCAGAATCCAAATATAACGCCTCACCCAATTCCTTCACTGTACACTCTTCACGCTCCCAAAGCACGATGAGCACCAAATATTGCGAGTACGTTACACCAAGCTTTTCCAGATAAGGCTGGTACAGCTTTGTAATCTCTCTGGAGCATGCATATATGGCAAAGCATAACTGATTATCAAGTTTCAACGCTGCATCTTTATTAAAATTGTTTTCCATGCTGTCTAGTCACCTGCTTTCGTCATTATTTTAGCACATTATATAACAAAATACATTCTAATTGCCTAAAATACTTTACAAACAATAATTATTTTGATAAATTAAATTGTGTAAAATATAAATTGAGCGAGAGGCAGTGATTGGATTATGATGACCATTCAACAAAAAATGTATGAAACAACAGTAAAAGCAGTTGGTGGGCGTAACGGTTATATCGAGTCTTCTTCCCCTGAACTTCGTTTAGATATTGATACTCCAAAAGAAATGGGTGGCGCTGGTGGCGCAGGTACAAATCCAGAGCAGCTGTTCGCCGCAGGCTATTCTGCTTGCTTTGACAGTGCTTTAAATATGGTGGCTCGCATGCAGCGTGTTAAACATGAAGGTACCGAAGTCACAGCTACGGTCCATTTTGGCAAAGTCGAAGACGGCGGCTTCGGAATCGGAGTAAACCTCGACGTTCTGGTCAAAGGCGTAGATCATGAAACTGCGGTAAAACTGGTGGAAGGCGCACATGAACAATGCCCATACTCCCGCGCTACCCGCGGTAATATTGAAGTGAAACTGAACGTTTTGTAACTTAGAGTTAGAATGAAATTCACAACAAGCCCTCAACCGTATTGGTCAAGGGGCTTGTTGTTTTTCCATCAAGTAACATGGGAGATGATGCATAATCGTATATACGAAATTGATATACTCATAGTATAATCACTATTGTCATAATCTTTTTTTCTTCTCCAGGTCTTTTTGCCTGGAGCTTTTTTTGTCCTTTTTTCCGTTTTCTCTCGTACACATATCCTTTGGAAAACTTTTCCGTAAAAATGATCGTACTGTATCTGCTAATTTTATCGCCTTTTTACATTTCGGATAAATTGGCGCTTGCTTTATCCATATGGCGGTATTGAATAGCTTCAGCCACATGTGAAGTCGTAATTTTCTCTGACTCATGTAAGTCTGCAATGGTGCGGGACAGCTTGAGAATTCGATCATACGCACGCATGCTTAAACCAAGTGCATCCATCGTCTGATTAAGCAGCTCCGCTGCATTTTGATCTAATACTGCATATTTACGCAGCATCTGACCGGACAGCTCACTATTCCATGAAAAAGGAAGCTTACTGTATCTGCGGATTTGTATTGCTCGAGCAACCAACACCTGCTTTCTCATGTCAGCAGACGACAGGGATTCTTTTTCCTCCCGCCAGTCCTTTGGTTGTGATACCTCAAGCTGAAGATCAATTCGATCCAGCAATGGACCGGAAATACGTGAACGGTATCGAGCTACTGCTGTAGGTGA
Organism: Paenibacillus polymyxa; assembly: GCF_015710975.1. NCBI lineage: Bacteria > Bacillati > Bacillota > Bacilli > Caryophanales > Paenibacillaceae > Paenibacillus > Paenibacillus polymyxa. The sequence goes on from NZ_CP049783.1 coordinate 5,560,710, forward strand.
ACAGGTACAGCGCTGATGTTCCGTGTTATTGCCGAAAAAGCCACAGTGACACGGATTCAAAGAAGCTGCAAGTAAAAAATGCGCCGGATACTTAAATACAGCACGTGAACGACTGATTGTCACATGGTGGTCTTCCAGGGGCTGCCGCAGCACTTCTAGCACATGGCGGCTAAACTCTGGCAACTCATCTAGAAATAAAATCCCTCGGTGTGCAAGACTGATTTCTCCTGGTTTGGGTATGCCTCCTCCGCCCACCAATCCAGCAGCAGAGATTGTATGATGAGGCGCACGGAAGGGACGAACATGCATGAGATGAGGCGAGGACTCCTTCCATTTTCCTGCTGCGCTGTATACCTTGGTCACTTCTAGCGACTCCTTTTCAGTCAAAGGCGGTAGGATAGAGGGCAACCTGCGGATGAGCATCGTTTTTCCAGCACCCGGTGGTCCCATAAGAAGAATATTGTGCATTCCTGCTGCAGCGATAACTAATGCACGTTTGGCGTGTAGCTGACCCAGCACATCGCTGTAATCCTCCATATTACTGGCTAGTTCTTCTTGCTCGCACAACGGTATATGCTCTGCTTGAGGTAAATGGTCATAGGAATGGATTATAACTTGCTTACTGGCAGTACAATTTTGATCGGTCACTTGGCCGTCTGGGATGCCTTGTGCATGATCATTAACTGGGATAAGATCCGCCAGATGGTGTATAGCGTAAATACGTATATCCGTAATTAGACGTGCCTCGCTTGCGTTTTCCTGAGGAAGCAGCACGGAATCGAATCCCTCTCGCTTGGCCAGATCAACCATGGACAACACCCCATTTACAGAACGAATGCTGCCATCCAGCGCCAGTTCGCCAATAAACAGCGTTCGTTCCCCCACTGGCAAAACAATCTGTTCACTGGTTGTCAGCAAGCCTAAAGCGATGGCAAGATCAAAAGATGAGCCTTCCTTACGCAAATCAGCAGGAGCTAAGTTAATCGTGATACGCTGGGATGGATATTTGAATCCGCAGTTTTTGATTGCTGCTCTCACACGCTCTACTGCCTCTCGAATGGCTGAATCCGGCAATCCGATTATCGCAGTTTGAGGCAAGCCATTGGACAAATCAGTCTCAACTTCGATCAGAACGCCATCTATCCCATATAGACACGCTCCATGTAATTTTCCATACATATCAAAAAAGCACCTCTCCTCATATTGAAATGTCCCTCTCGGGAATCATTGCCTATATGAAAAAAGGTGCTTCCAAATTTTCATTCATTGCAAATATAATGTTTTAAATTTAGCTCTCAATCCTAATTTCAAACCCTCAACTAAGCTTATCTGACGACAGATTATTTGTCAATCAAGGTTAGCTTATCGGCTGCTGGAGTACGTGGTCTTGATTCCGGGGTTCGTCCAAATCAAGTTTGGACAGCACTTCAACCAGCGCAGCATCCTCCTGAACAGGAACCATGTTCTTTGGCTTTTTCTAAAATGCTATCCGCAATGCGACCGCTCCCCTTGGCAACGACAATCGGCGCTTCGCTCTCACCGGGCGTATATTTAAGGGCGACCTGCGGATGAGCATCGTTTTTCTAGCACCCGGCCGTCCCATAAGAAGGATATTATGATACATTTTCACGCATTGAAAAACCAAGTAATATCAAGGGTTTGACGATACTAAGCGGTTTTCCTTTCGGTGGGAGATCGCTTTTTTCTTTTAGGCTCTATTAAACACATTTGTGATTTTCTTATAATTTCATAAATACTATTAATTTAAAATTTATCAGGAATGATGTATTGTCGAGTTTACTTTCCACGATGATGTAACTCTAAAAAGAAGACAAGTAAGCCGTCTCCCTTTCGGTCGGCGCGAAGAGGAGAAGCCGAAGGCTTGACGAGCGTTTCCTATTGCCGTACGCGAGAGTGCGATTTCCATTCTTTATTGATTTTCTTTACCCTAACTAAAGGATGGATCATCATGGATAACTGCGTTCTCCGATAGATAAGTCTGATGAGAAATTGAAGGAACAAAAAAACCTGAGAGGTCAGGACTTTTTGCTCTGTGCGCTGCCGCGAATTCGACATTTTATTTCCACGTAGTGGCGGGAGTTTTCAGTTTTCACCCGTGAGAAGTGCGTTCAGCAGGTCTAACGATTAGAAAACCACGACTGAAAGTCGTATATTGAGGGGACTACCCCAGCCAGTATTCCCACGTACAATTACTATACCGTCGTCATGCGGAACGACGTTATGGATCGTCATGGTAGCAGCTCCTTGAAACGGCTTAACTTGACCGCCAAAAATACCAATTTCCGTGATCGAGACAAGTACCCTACTTGAGGAATTAACAAACCCAGCCAGGTTCAAGCGACTTTGGAACAAATTCGGACCTACATTGTTGATACTAAAAATGAATGCGGTACCTGCTTTAGTTCTTAGGCGACGCGTAGGTTTCAGAATTTTTCTAGAAGAATTTACTTTTCCCATTCGAATCAACTTCCCTTCTTTTGTAATAATATAGAATATGCTAGTTTTTATAGAATCGAAACAGACAAACAGATTGGAAAAGATGACCATCTTTATCAGTAGGCAATAAAAAAAAACCGCGATGTCAGGGCTATGCTCGTAAACTTGATTGAAGTGAGCGAACGAAAAACGACGGAGAGCTGCTCAAGCGGATTGCCACGCTACAAATGAAGATCAAGGAACTCCATCACGTGGCCGTCCGGAGTGCCTTGTGCATGATCATTAACCGGAATAAGATGCACTAGATGGCGTATGACGTATAGCGTAAATACGTATATCCGTAATTAGACGTGCCTCGCTTGCGTTTTCTTGAGGAAGCAGCACGGAATCGAATCCCTCTCACTTGGCCAGATCAACCATGGACAACACCCCATCACAGGACGCATGCTGCCATCCAGCGCCAGCTCGCCAATAAACAGCGTTCGTTCCCCCACCGGTAAAACACCTGCTCACTGGTTGTCAGCAAGCCTAAAGCGATGGCAAGATCAAAAGATGAACCTTCCTTACGCAAATCAGCAGGAGCTAAGTTAATCGTGACACGCTGGGATGGATATTTGAATCCGCAGTTTTTGATTGCTGCTCTCACACGCTCTACTGCCTCTCGAATCGCTGAATCCGGCAATCCGATAATCGCGGTTTGAGGCAAGCCATTGGACAAATCAGTCTCAACTTCGATCAGAACGCCATCTATCCCATATAGACACGCTCCATGTAATTTTCCATACATATCAAAAAGCACCTCTTCCTCATATTGAAATGTTCCTCTCGGGAATCATTGCCTATATGAAAAAAGGTGCTTCCAAATTTTCATTCATTGCAAAAAAATATAATGTTCTAAATTTAGCTCTCAACCCTAATTTCAGATCCTCAACTAAGCTTATCTGACGACAGATTATTTGTCAATCAAGGTTAACTTATCGGCTACTGGAGTACGGGATCTTGATTCCGGGATAACATCAGGATAGCCTGCATATATCATTCCAATTACCTTCTCACCTGGTTGAATTCCCAAGCATTTACGGAATTTAGGCGAATACAAAAATGGTTTTGTTACCCAAAACGTTCCGATTCCTTTGCTCCATGCAGCAAGCATAAAGTTCTGTACAAGCGCGCTGACCGCTGCAAAATCTTCATCCCAAACTGCTTGACGCGGGTCTTCTTCCATCACTACTAAAAGCTGAATCGGGTTGTGTAAAATCCCACTTTCAAACTTGTTATCCTTACCGATATCGGCGGCAATTGCCTCTGCAAGCTTTCTCCGTCCCTCACCAGCAAACAACAGAAAGCGCCACGGTTCACGCATTTTATGATTAGGAGCCCATACCGCGACGTCCAGTAGTTCTTTAATCGTATCTACCGGGATAGAGTCAGATTTGAATCGTTTAATCGTCCGGCGTTCCTGAATTACATCTATGACATGTTCACTAAAGGTATGCTTTGTCACGTAAATCCTCCTTCACAGGTACAACGACTAGATATTCATTATAGAATGAAAATGATAACTATTCTCAATAAAATATACCTGCAGCTTTCCTTTCTGTCAACCTGTACATATGAATTCAGTCCTGCGCTCCAACCTTCGTAAGTTCTTACTCTTTTAAAATGCATCTATAAAATGGTCCGTAACCACAGCCGTTTCATCAGATAATCGTACAGAAATCATATCAAAACGAATTGGAGCATCTCCAATTCCGTTCATATGCAAGTATACTGCGGCTGTTTGACGAACCTGGGTGATTTTACGCGGAGTAACTGATTCTGCTGGTGTTCCATATTTGGAGCTACTTCGGCTACGTACTTCAATAAACACGAGTATATGCTCCTGCCTGGCAATCAGATCTATTTCCCCGCTGCGGCATCGCCAATTGCGGTCTAGGATACGATAACCCAGGGTTTCTAAAAACAAAGCTGCAGCCTCTTCTCCCATTGCTCCTTTGGCTTTCCGTTGATCCTTACCTCTCGTCTTCATGTCATACCCCATCACCAGTCATCTCTTGGAGCAAGCCGATCCATTTGATAAATATAGGTTAGCACCTCTGCTACCAACTGATAGAGTTCAGCTGGGATTTGCTCGTCCAAATCAAGTTTGGACAGTACTTCAACCAGCGCAGCATCCTCCTGAACAGGCACACCATGCTCTTTGGCTTTTTCTAAAATACTGTCCGCAATGCGGCCGCTTCCCTTGGCAACAACAATCGGCGCTTCGCTCTCACCGGGCGTATATTTTAGGGCGACCGCCTTCTTCATGGAAGGAGAGGGAGGGTCCAAGGGCTCTTTCATATTTTAAGATCGACTCCTTTATATGGCTGAGGTACATAGCTTTGTACCTCTGAAGAGACGGAACTGCTCTGTTCAGTCCTTATGGGCATTGGCTCGGTTCGCAGTGTTAGAAGTTGGTAGCCTAGCGACTCCAGCGCGGTGCGAATGGACTCACGTCCACTGGTTAACAGCGAAGCCGCCCATTCCTGATCATTATGAAGCTTGAGGCTTACTATCCGATCTACAACCTGTACATCCACTAACGTCGGACCAAGCCCTTTCATGTCCAAATCAAACCAAAGTCGACAGTTGGAGGCATCCAGTTCTCCGCGTTTGCCGCGGCGGGACTGAATCTGGATTGTAGCTGTTTCACGACCGTCCGGCCCAATAAACGGTATAAACATATGCACTTGTGCAAAAGGTGCCGTTCGGTCTGTATTGAGCAGCAGCTGCTGGCCTGTCAGGTGCTGTACAACCTGCTGTGCCGCCTCTTTCAAAGCAGGCGGCAGGTCGTCACTGCTCATTAGCTGGAGTAGTGCCCCTTTTACGGTGTCTGCGGCCGCTGACACGGAGTCGTCTGCCGTAGCCGCTAATCCCGGCAGCGTCTGCGGCACTCCCTCGGGCGGCTCTGTACGTGCCGCCGTCCCTTGCGCGAGCTGTGCAGTCGAGCGGTGTACCTGCTGCTCGTGCTCAGCACCGAGTAGCTTCAGCACGCGGCCTACCCACGGATCCTCCATAGGGCTGATCTTCGTGCTCGTCGCCGTAGGCTGTGAAGCGGCAGCATCTGCCGTACGCGAAGCGCCAGCCGCTGGCTGCGCTACCTCTCCCTTGGACTGATCTGGCGCAGCCGTGCTCAGTTCGGGTGGCACTGCTGCACGCAGCTCTTGCAGAAGGAGACGCAGCCGCTGGATCGGAGCCTCTAGCGTAGCAGCGTTGCCCTCCGCGGAGGGCGGCGCAGAGCCAGCTGCTGACTGTGCAGAAGGACGGTCTGCCATGACTACGTTTAAGGCAGACTTCGCCCCCGCAGGCTCTGCCGTGGCCGGAGATGGAGCACCATCGGCATCCTTAAACTGCATACCTGCCGCAGTAGCTTGCTGTGGTTGCTCCACTTTAGTACGGGAGCCGTTTAATGCGTCAGCAGCATCCGATTCAGGCGCATTTGCACCAGCGTCCAATACCACTGTCGCTCCTCGTCCGTTAACTGCTTCCGGCTCTTTTGAGGCAGTCCCGTTGGCTGCATATGCAGTAGATCCCGCCGGAGTATCCGAATCGGTAGCCAAAACACTCGCTTCGCTCACTGTAGCAGCAAGATTGGCTGCCTGAGTCCCTTTTAACAATTCCTTGCCACCTGTGGCTTGTTGTCCCGTTTCTGCCTGTTTTGCAGCGGCAGAGCCAGAGGGCTCCTTGGACAATGTAAGAGTTTGGCCTTCCTGTCCATCTGCAATCATCACAGAAGAAGTGCCTGTTGGACTAGCTGATGTTCGGTCAGCGCTTTTTATTGTTGCTTCCCCAACTGAACGGTCAGTGGGCGTTCCCTGCCCTTGCTGCTTTAACACCGCTTCAAGTTCTTGCTCCAACGATGACAACAGATCATTTAAAGGAGGCCCAAACATCGTTTGGCGCAATCCATTTATGCTTTCGGCTGTTAATGGGAGTCCCCGCTGAAAGGCAACTGCCGCTGCCTGTACAAATGTGCCCAATTGCACATTTCCGCTTTGCTTCGACAAGGCTTCTTGTAAAGAAGCCGCATTTTCAGATGTCAACGGCACACCATTCTTTTGCATTGCCTGTATAAGCTCTCTGTTCTGAGCTGTATCCGGCAGTCCCACCGATTCCAATACATCTGTCAGCGCTACGGTTTGCTGTGGCATATTGGCAGCATCATTCAGAGGCTTAAGCACAGTCATTCCACTGGAAGAAGCCGGCTGTACCTGAAACGTTGCAGTCTGTCCAGGTTGAAGAGGGGTCTCCAGCTTTGCCCTAACCTGAGAACCCTGTATTTGCAACACTGCCTCGTCGCCGTCCTCAGACACCTTTAATACGACTCCTCTTACGACCTGGCCTGGCTGCATATCAAGTTTTTTCGCCTCTCCCGCCTTCACATCTCCAAGTAATCCACGGAATACAGATCCGATGTTCATATCGCCCCTCCCCTCGCTCTTCCCCTATCAAAAGGGCCTGTAATATTAGATATATTTTATATCGGTATTGTCCTGATTCATAATAAGTACCTACAGATCAAACAACGTCGGTTGCTCGGTTAACAAATTGCCCAGAAAGCTGCGTCTATGCATTTCTGTAGGCCCTAGCGCCAAAATTTGTTCTCTATGCAACTTGGTAGCATAACCTTTATGTATACCAATCCCATATTCCGGATATTTCGCATCCCATTCACCTTTGCATAGCCGATCACGGGTCACCTTGGCAATGATAGAAGCTGCTGCAATAGACTGACTGTTCGCATCCCCCTTAATGATGGATAGCTGAGGAATAGGCACATCTACCTTTTCTGCATCCACAAGTAAATAATCGGGAGACACATGCAAAGCCTCAATAGCCTTTTTCATAGCTAAACGAGCCGCTTGTTTAATATTGATATCATCAATCATCCGCGCGTCTACATGACCAATTCCTACTGCGATTGCCTTCTCCATAATCAGTTCGTAGTAGGCTTCTCTTTTCTTGTCCGTCAATTTTTTGGAATCGTCTACACCCTCCAATAACTCACCTACTGGCAGAATAACTGCTGCCGCCACAACATCTCCAAACAGACATCCACGCCCCACCTCGTCAATACCTGCAATCCGCTCACAAGATTGCTCCCAGCATTTTTTTTCATAGTGTAGCATGTCCTTTACTGCATTCTCTTTAGCTTCCACATTCAATACCTGCCCATCTTTACGTAGTTTAAGCTTCACTCATGCCGTAGCTCTAGCGATTGAATTCAGCTTACCACAGACCTCTACCGTTCAAAACCCTTTTCTATCTACCTTTACATACCAAAAAACCTTCCTCCTCTCCGGAGAGATGAGGAAGGTTCTTCCTTGCCACAAAATGCAATCTTCTGTATCGGGTGTACTAGGATTATCAGTATGGTGCTTCTAAACTGAATCGTCCCAGCTTGCCTGCACGCAGCTCACGCAAAATAATTTTTGACGCCTTTTCGAGATCTACACGCCCGCCACTCACAATACAGCCACGTTTACGTCCGATAGCCTCCATAACGCTCACAACATCATCTGGATTTTCTGTATCCTCAGGACGTTCGGTAAGCTCAAAACGCTCTGCCATGGTATCCCAATAATATTGGACAAAATATTTTGTCGCGAAAAAGGCAATGTCCTCTACATTTAGAATTTCTTCCTTGATCGCGCCTGTAACTGCCAGACGATAGCCGACGTTCTGATCCTCAAATTTAGGCCACAAAATACCTGGTGTATCCAGCAACTCAATTTCTCCGGTTTTGATCCACTGTTGTGCCTTCGTTACTCCTGGGCGATCGCCTGTAGCTGCAATATTACGTCCTGCCATTCGGTTGATCAATGTCGATTTGCCGACATTTGGAATTCCGACAATCAAAGCACGTATAGGACGCGGATTCATTCCCTTCGAAATCTGCCGGTCTATTTTTTCCTTAAGCAACAGCTTCGCCTGAACCGGAATTTCTTTGAGTCCCGTCCCTGTCGAGGCATCCACAGGAAAGGCTACATGCCCCTGCTCCTTAAAGTAGGCAATCCATTGCTGTGATACTACAGGGTCCGCCAAATCTGCCTTGTTCAAAATAATCATTCGCGGCTTGCCTTGCAAAATATCATCAATCATCGGATTTCGGCTGGAAAGCGGCAACCGAGCATCAATCAGCTCAATAACCAAATCAATCAGCTTTAATTTTGCTTCAATTTGGCGGCGCGCTCTGGTCATGTGACCAGGAAACCATTGAATCGTCACCGTCATCACCCCATTGAGCGTAACCCCTACATTTACCCTTAGGCTCCTAGTTAGGGTTACGGCAGCTATGCTGCTTATTAGTTATTTCTAGTGGTTAATCCACTGCATATCTTTCACCGGCCAAAAAATGACATCAGCCCGGCCAACGACTTCCTTCAAATCAATGTATCCAATCATCCGGCTATCTGTACTATTGGAACGGTTATCGCCCATAACAAAAATATGCCCTTCTGGCACTTTTCCATCCTTAAATTTCTCATTTGGAAAATTGGTAAACTTGTTGTAAAGCTCGCCATTTTGATGTGCTTCTTCCAAAGAAGTCTTGAGATAAGGTTCTTGAATCGGCTTACCATTTACTGTAATCGTGTCACCTTCTACTTTGACCGTATCACCCGCAACGGCGATGACGCGCTTGATGAAGTCTCTCTTTTCTTCCGGGACATGGAACACAATTACTTCACCCGGTTTAGGAGCACGAAAATCATACAAAATCTCATTTACAATGACGCGTTCTCCGGTATGAAAGTTAGGCTGCATCGACGGGCCATCCACAATAAAAGGCTTAAAGAGAAGCCAGCGGATTAAAAAGACAAGCACTAACGCAATAATGATGGCCTTGAGCCACTCAAAAATCTCATTTTTTGGTTTACGCTTGGGCGTACCATCCTGATCAGTTGGCTGCTGTACAGCTCCTTGTCCTACTTCTTGTTCCATAGCTCACTGTCCTCTCTTTACGGTCAATAATCCACAGTTCCCTATGTACGTAGAAAAAACGAAAGGAGCTTGTAACCAAGCCCCTTTCGTTATTCGTTGTATTAACGACGAATTTCTTTAATTCTCGCTGCTTTACCGCGCAGTTCACGAAGATAATAAAGCTTCGCACGACGCACTTTACCACGGCGAGCCACTTCGATTTTATCGATTTTTGGGGAATGAAGCGGGAAAGTTCTTTCCACACCTACACCGTAAGAAATTTTACGAACTGTAAAAGTCTCACTGATTCCACCACCACGGCGTTTAATTACTACACCTTCAAACAACTGGATACGCTCACGAGTTCCCTCGATAACTTTCACGTGCACTTTCAAAGTGTCACCAGGACGAAAGTTAGGCAAATCTTTACGCAGTTGTTCTTCAGTAATCGCTTGGACGATATTCATCTATGACTCCCTCCTTCCGTACAGGTGTTCATGTTTCTTCTGGAAACTCTTCCGTTTCCTTCATCATCCACAGAGGACCACCGTATTACACACAACAGATGTATTGTATCATGGAGGTTACCGCATTGCAACAACAAAAAGGGATTTGACCAAACATTATTTAATTGACTTCATTATAAAACAGGTCACCGCCTGCTTTCAAATCCACTCATGTTAATAGTGCTTTATCACTTGCCCCCCGAACGGTCCGATTGGTGCTGCTCCTCAATCCACGCGCGCTCCTTGCTTGTCAGTTCAGCCTGTTCCAGCAAGTCCGGTCGACGTTCCATCGTCCGACGTAACGCCTCTTGTCGTCTCCAAGAGTCAATATTGACATGATGCCCTGATAAGAGTACATCTGGCACTTTCCAGCCCCGAAACTCAGCAGGCCGAGTATAATGGGGGTATTCCAACAGCCCTGTACTAAACGAATCTGTTACAGCACTCGTTTCATTACCTAGCACTCCTGGTAACAACCGTGTCACACTATCGATGACGACCATGGCTGGCAACTCGCCACCAGTCAATACATAATCTCCGATCGAAAGCTCATCCGTCACCAAATGCTCTCGAATACGCTCATCATAACCCTCATAATGTCCACATATAAAAATAAGATGCTCCTCTTTGGCCAGCTCTTCCGCTTTTTTTTGCGTAAAAGTCTCTCCTTGTGGACACATCAAAATAATACGCGGAGTTTTTATGTCTGCGTTACGTTCGGCATCTTCATGTAGAATACCTTCAACGGCAGTTTCAAATGCTGGTTGCTCTGATTTATCCAACAGCGCCTCCACGGCAGCAAAAATAGGGTCAGGCTTCAAAACCATGCCGCCCCCACCACCATAGGGCGTATCATCCACTTGCCCATGCTTGTTACCAGCATACTGGCGAAAATTAACCGCTTGCAGTGATACAATCCCCTTATCCCTTGCTTTTCCCAGAATGCTTGCATTAAAAACTCCATCAAACATCTCTGGAAACAGGGTCAGTACATCCATCCGCATTACAGCAGACCTTCCATTAACCGTACTGTAACCCGTTTTTCACGCACGTTTACATCCAAAATAACATCCTCTATATACGGCAATAGCAGTTCCTTACCTTTAGGCATTTGGACTACCCATACATCATTGGCTCCCGGTGTCAAAATTTCTTTTATCACACCGAGCTCAGCTCCGTCTTCCGTTACTACTTCCATACCAACTACTTCATGAAAATAGAACTCGTTTTCTTCCAATTCCCCTAGCCGCTCAGCAGAGACCTTTAACAAAGTACCTTTATATTTTTCAACATCATTGATGTTGTGATATTCCTTAAATTTCACGATAACCATATTTTTTTGAAAACGCGCTGTTTCTACAGTTACGGGAATCGGTGCTTTGTCATCTGCTGGAAAGATCATTAGCTCGCTGCCTTTGGCAAAACGATCCTCAAGAAAATCAGTTGTCGTTAATATTTTTAGCTCACCGCGAATTCCATGTGTATTCACAATTTTCCCGACATTAAACATTTGCTGCATCGTGTTCCTCCTGCATGTGATCGGTTCCGCTCCATATCATCTTCATCATGTACGAAAAAGGGTTAGGACATACATCCTAACCCACTTTCGTATATCTTTAAGATATGATGTCTACGGTAACCCGTTTATCCATCTTAACGGCTGCTGATGCAACCACAGTGCGAAGCGCCTTGGCGATACGTCCCTGCTTGCCAATGATCTTGCCCACATCCTCAGGATGTACACTAAGCTCATACACTACAAGTCGATCCTTCTCCAAGGTCTTCACGGTCACATCATCCGGATGATCGACTAAAGCCTTAGCAATGATTATCACTAATTCTTCCATGGTTGACCCTCCGTATCAGCACCTTATTTCTGTGTTTTAAGCTCATGAAACTTTTTCAACACGCCCGCTTTGCTAAGCAAGTTGCGAACAGTGTCGGATGCTTGTGCACCATCTTGCAACCATTTCAGCGCTTTATCTTCATCAATTTTTACAACCGCTGGTACTGTAATAGGGTTGTAGTAACCGATTTCTTCGATAAAACGACCGTCACGCGGGGAACGAGAATCAGATACCACGACGCGATAGAAAGGAGCTTTATGTGCACCCATACGTTTCAGACGAATACGAACTGCCACGAAAATTCACCTCCTTCAAAAAGTAGACTGTATATTGCTATCCCATAAATCCAAAGGCCTATCGACCTTTTAACGGAAAGGAAACTTCATACCTTTGCCCATACTCTTCAGCTGCTTCAGAGCCTTGTTTTTGCCACCCTTAGGTCCCATCATATCTGAGAACTGCTTCATCATACGGCGCATTTCGTCAAATTGCTTAATGAGACGATTTACCTCAGCCAGCGATGTTCCACTGCCTACAGCAATCCGCTTGCGACGGCTATGATTAATCATGTCCGGGTTTTGCTTTTCCTGTGTAGTCATCGAATGAACGATAGCCTCAATCCGGCCCATCTGTTTGTCATCCACTTTGATGTCTTTCATTTGCTTCATGTTGCCCATACCAGGAATCATATCGAGAATCTGGTCGATCGGGCCAAGCTTCTTAACCTGATCCATTTGCTCCAGAAAATCCTCGAAAGTAAACTCGGCATTGCGCATTTTCCGTTCCATTTCCTTCGCCTTATCAGCGTCGATGTTGGACTGCGCTTTTTCAATCAGGGACAACATGTCACCCATGCCTAAAATCCGTGAAGCCATTCGCTCAGGGTGAAACGGCTCCATCGCATCCAGCTTTTCACCCAATGTAGCAAACTTGATCGGGCATCCCGTCACAGCTTTAACCGACAAGGCCGCGCCACCACGAGTGTCGCCATCCAGCTTTGTCAGTACAACTCCCGTTAACTCAAGGCTATTGTTAAAGTGCTCCGCAACGTTAACTGCGTCCTGTCCTGTCATGCTATCTACAACCAGCAGAACTTCATCCGGTTTGACATTAGTATGGATCTGGCGCAACTCTTCCATGAGTTCTTCATCAACATGAAGACGACCGGCAGTATCTATAATAACGTAGTCATTACCATTATCCTTAGCATGCTGCATACCCTGTCTTGCGATTTCCACCGGGCTTGTCTGGTCTCCCAATGTAAATACAGGTGCATTAATCTGCTCACCGAGAATCTGAAGCTGCTTGATCGCGGCAGGTCTATAAATATCACCAGCTACAAGCAATGGACGATGGTTTTGCTTTTGCAGCAACTTCGCCAGCTTACCTGACGTCGTCGTCTTACCTGCGCCCTGGAGACCCACCATCATGATGACTGTAGGCGGTTTGTTTGCTTTGGCAAGCTTGGCCTGACTTCCACCCATCAACTCGGTCAATTCCTTGTTTACGATGTCGATAATGACCATACCTGGCGTAAAGCTGTCCATCACTTCCTTACCAACGGATTTCTCCTTTACCTTGGCAATAAAGTCCTTTACAACCTTGAAGTTAACGTCCGCTTCAAGCAAAGCCAATCGCACTTCACGCATTGCCTGAGCCACATCATCCTCAGACACCTTTCCTTTGCCGCGCAATTTACTGAATACATTTTGCAAGCGAGTCGATAATCCTTCAAATGCCATACTTTCGCACCTCCTTGTCTACCAGGGTTGTTAGTTCTTCATTTATATATCCTACAATTCCTGCAGGCGATTTACAATTTGTTGGACATGTTGCAATGTCCCCTCATCAGGCTTACCAACTTTACTGAATGCATCATATAGCGTCACATTCAGCTCCTCTAAATCTTGGAGTCTACGTTCATGCTTACTTAGCAATCCAAGCTTTTCCTCATACATTTCTAATACCTGTTCAGCACGTTTAATATGTTCATAGACTGCCTGACGGCTAATTTGGAATTCCGATGCAATTTCCCCTAAAGAAAAATCATCATGGAAGTAATATTTTAAAAACATCTGTTGCTTCTCTGTAAGTAGAGGTTCATAGAAGTCAAACAGTCGGTTAATCCGGTTTGTCTTTTCCAGCCGATTCTCCTGACTCATCGTGTATACCTCCATCGTCAAGGAAAAACACTTTACAGTTCTTTTCAACGTTCCTTATCATACATAAAAGAAAAGAAGATGTCAAGCGTTATCCCTTGTCATATAAAAAAAAGCCGATCCGCTACCCTTAAACGGGAAAACAGATCGACTTTTTTGTCCCTCTCACTCACACTCTTACCGGAGTAAGATACAGCAGAATAGCCAGAAAATGAAGTATGCTGCCTGCTAAAACAAACAGATGCCAGATCGCATGGTGATATGGAAATGCTCGCCACACATAAAAAATCGTGCCCAGCGTATACATAAGACCACCTACGAACAGTAGCGTCATCCCTCCGGCGGGAACAATGGCCATCAGGGGATTCCAGGCAATGGTAATAAGCCAGCCCATTATAATGTAAAACACAGTAGACATAAACAGGAAGCGTTTGGTGAAGAACGCCTTGAACAGTACACCAAACAAAGCGATCCCCCAAATCACTCCAAACAGCGTCCATCCCAGAGTACCTCGCAATGCAACGAGCATAAAAGGGGTGTAGCTACCTGCAATGAACAGGTAAATACAAGAATGATCGAATATTTCGAACAAATCCTTCAATTTTCCTTCACGCAGGCTATGAAGCAACGTGGAATTGGTATACAGCAACAGCATTGTAAATCCGTAAATTGTAAAGCTTACGACATGCCAAGCAGTTCCTTTCATGCTAGCAAAAACAATGAGCAGCACAAGCGCCGCCACACTTAAAACGGCTCCAATACCATGTGTAATCGCGTTAGCTACTTCTTCCCGTCGGGAATAAGTATAGGTGTTTGCCATCGTTTTTTCACCCGGCTTCCTGAGTAATATTTTTTTACAAGAATTTATCCGGCATCGCCAAACCTTTTGCTTTCATTATACAGTTGGGCGGGCTTATGCAGCAACAGGAGCACTGCTTAGTCCCAGACTTATAAGCAAGCCTAATCAAACGGATTAGTTCTGCTCTTCCTCGCCAGTAGCAGTTGCTTCGACAGCCTCTTCTTGGATCAAACCGGCGAACAAGGCATGAACGAATTGTTCTGAATCAAACGGTTGTAGATCATTCACTTTTTCACCTAAGCCTACCAGCTTAACAGGCAAATTCAATTCCTGACGGATGGCCACAACAATCCCACCCTTTGCTGTACCATCCAATTTTGTCAGTACCAGACCGGTTACGCCGCTCTTCTCACCAAATAGCTTGGCTTGGTTAAGTGCATTTTGTCCAGTCGTCGCATCAAGTACCAACAAAACTTCATGAGGTGCGTCTGGAATTTCACGCTGGATAACGCGGAATATTTTGTTCAATTCCTCCATCAGATTGCTTTTATTCTGAAGACGTCCTGCTGTATCGCACAACAAAACATCTACTTGACGCTGCTTGGCAGCCTGTACGGCATCAAACATAACCGCAGCTGGATCAGAACCAGATTGTTGTTTGATAACCTCTACTCCTGCCCGCTGACCCCAAACCTCCAACTGTTCAATCGCGCCCGCTCGGAACGTATCTCCAGCGGCTAACAATACTTTTTTGCCCTCTTGTTTAAAACGGTGAGCCAACTTGCCAATGGTCGTTGTTTTGCCGACTCCATTAACGCCTACGAATAGAATGACTGTAATCCCGTCTGGATTCATTTTGAGCTGACTATTGTCATTGCCCCGCAGCAACTCAGACAGCTTTTCCGACAGTACAGGCTGTAACTCGGATGCATCCTCGATTTTGCGTTTTTTCACTTCTCCCCGCAAGTCTTCAATGAGGTTCATAACCGTATTGACGCCTACGTCCGCTCCGATCAGAATTTCTTCCAGTTCCTCATAAAATTCCTCATCAATTTTTTTACGGCGAATCATAAGGTCCGTTACTTTTTCAACAAAACCTTTACGTGTCTTTTCCAAGCCATCTTTGAACTGCTTTGTGACCGATTCCGTTTTGCTTGCGATGCTTTCCTTCAATTTTCTAAAGAAACTCATGGATTCCCTCCGTTGATCTGAAAGTATGTTATTTGATGTCAGGCAATCTCAGCTTCATCGTTGTCCAGCTTGACAGATACGAGTTTAGAAACCCCGCCTTCTTCCATTGTCACCCCGTACAGCACATCGGATTCTTCCATGGTGCCCTTACGGTGTGTAACTACGATAAACTGTGTCTGCTCTGAGAATTCCCGTAAATACTGAGCAAAACGCACCACATTTGCTTCGTCTAATGCTGCCTCTACTTCATCAAGTACACAGAATGGAACAGGTTTAACGTGTAAAATGGCAAATAATAAAGCCATTGCTGTTAGAGCCCGTTCACCGCCTGACAACAACTGCAGGTTTTGAAGTTTTTTGCCTGGAGGCTGAGCTACAATGTCAATACCCGTCTCCAGCAATCGTTCTGGATCAAGCAACACAAGGTCTGCACGTCCGCCTCCGAACAGCTTGGAAAAAACCGTTCCAAATTCGCGACGAATCGCATCGAACGTGGTCTTGAAGCGTTTGGACATTTCATCATCCATTTCACGAATAACCTGGTAGAGCGTTGTCTTGGCCTCTACCAAATCAGACTTTTGCTCATCCAGAAACGTATAACGCTCGTGTACACGCTGGTATTCCTCAATAGCACCCAGATTAACCTCACCCAGCGCAGAGATCCCGCGTTTGAGCCTTTCCACCTCACTCTGCGTACCTTCAATATCTTCCGGTATAGGGTAACGCTGCTTGGCCAGCTCATAGCTGAGTTCATAATCATCACTTAATTTTTTCAAAACATTTTCCAGTTCCACGTCAAGTCGGTTTACTCCAATTTCTGTTTGGCGAAGCAGTTCCTCCACCGACTTAAGCTGAATTCGCTGTTCTTTTGTATCATTCTCAGCAGCTTCCAGTTTTTGGGATAAGCTGCTACGTGCAGCCCGTTTGAACTCCAATTGCTCTGCAGCTTCTTCCTTTTTCAAACGGTATTGATTGAGATTTTCAATCTGTTTTACGGTCTCCTGCTCATTGGTGAGCAAATCGGCTTCAATGGAAGCAAGCAAGGTCTTGTTTTGTCTTGAATCCTTACCAAGGGTATCATAATCCCCACGCAATCTACGAATCTGCTCTTCCAATGAAAAACGCTCTTGGTCCAGCTTGCCTTCTCTTACCTTGAGATTCGTAAGCTCTCCCTGCAGCTGCTCTTTGGCTGATTCATTCGCTTTACGCGCAAATTCGGCAGCGTGAATGGCCTGATGCGTTTTCTTCTCTTCTTCCTCCAGCGCAGCCAACTTTACCAGTGCTTCTGCACGGGAAGCTTCCAGCTCCTTGATTTCCTGGTCAAAGCCCTTTTTCTCCTGACCAGACGCTGCTACCTGCTCCAGTACATGACGAAGTTCATGCTCGAGTTGTTTGAGCTCCATTGCCATCTGCTGCTCTTCGGTCCGCTTCACATCGCCACCCTGGCGCAGTTCGTCCAGACGGGTCTGTGTCTCCTCCAACTGCCGTTTGGTATCTATTGCACTCTGACGCAATCTTGCAATTTGCTGTTCCGTATCTAGAATGTCTTGATCTAACTGATCCAGCTGACGTTTACGGCCTAGCAGATTAGCATTTTTCTTGAACTGGCTCCCCCCAGTCATGGAACCACCTGCATTGACAACATCGCCCTCCAGCGTGACAACACGATATCTATATTGGCAACGGGCCGCAATGCGATTGGCATCTTCCAACGTACGAGCAATGACCACATTTCCCAAGAGACTGCCTACGATTCCGGCATATCGATCATCGTACTGAATAAGATCTGCACCGATCCCGACAAAGCCTTCTGCGCTTTCCACAATCTGGCGTTCCCCCGCACCGATCTGACGCGGACGAATAACATCCATAGGCAAGAATGTCGCTCTTCCCAATTGACGTTGCTTCAGAAAACTGATCGCCTGTCTGGATACCGATTCATTTTCCATCACAATATGCTGAACTGAAGCACCCAAAGCAGTTTCCATTGCCTGCTCTAAATGCTCAGGTACTCGAATCAGCTCCGCTACCGCTCCATGCACACCGTGCAAAGTTCCCTTGCGTGAAGCCTTTAACACCTCTTTAACTCCGAGCATGAAGCCGTCAAAGTCATCCTGCATTTCTTTCATTGTATCTCGTCGTGAAATTTTGGCCTCTCGTTTTTGTTCCCATTTACGAACTGTGCCCTGGTTTTCTTCCAGTAGTTTTTGCAAGGCCTGATATTGTTCACTTCCCTGAATATAGCCACTGCGCAAACTGCTAATTTCCTGTCCCAGCTTCTGAATCGCTGCTTCCAATCCTTTTTTTCGCTGTTCAAGCTCAGTTTTCTGGGCTTCCCATTTGCCGGATTCATCACTCACGCGATTCACTCGGCGTTCCAACGATTCCCTCTGTTGGTCGGTATAACGAATTTCGTTACGCGCCTGCGCCATCTGATTCATCAGCTCCAGCAGACCACCCTTAAGGCTCTCCTCTTGCTCCTGGCTGATTCCACCTGTGACGCCAATCAGTTTGGCTTCTTCGTCAGACAGTCGCGCACGCAACTCGTCCAACTCTACATTCAGCGCTGACAGCTTTTCATTTAGTTGATCCAGTTCGCTTTTGCGTTCGGAATGCCGTGATTCGCTTGTGCTGAGGGATAAGATCAATTGTTCCCGATTGGCCTCCAAATTGCGTGTGCGCTCTTTGAGCAATTCACCGTAGCCTTCACTTTTTTCCGTAGCTTCACTGTATTGCAGCAGATCCTTTTGCAGACGTTCTACTTGCTCTTCCAGTTGCCGTAATTCATTGCGGTCGTTTTCCAGCATTGCATCGTGGCGGGACACCACTGTAGACAATTGAAGTTGTTCCTGCTTCAACAAAGCTAGTTTGGAAGTTGCTTCGCTCCATGAAGAGTGAATTTGTTCGATTTGATGGACATACATCGAAATCTCTTTTGATTTTAATTCACTGCGCAGCTCTTTATAATGAATCGCCTTTTCAGACTGTTCCTTAAGAGGTCCAATCTGATCCTCCAGTTCACTGACCAAATCGTGAATACGCAGCAAATTTTGCTCTGTTTCATCCAGCTTGCGAACCGCATCTTTTTTACGTGATTTATATTTTACAATACCCGAGGCTTCCTCAAAAATCCCCCGTCGATCCTCAGATCGGGTACTCAGAATTTCTTCAATACGTCCTTGCCCAATAATCGAATAAGCTTCTTTACCAATCCCTGTATCCATAAACAGCTCTGTAATATCTCGAAGTCTGCATGATTGACGATTAATGAAATATTCACTATCCCCACTCCGATGCACACGTCGCGTTACCGTCACTTCACCAAAATCCAGAGGCAACGCCTGATCTTCATTATCCAGCGTAAGCGATACTTCACCGTAATTAACAGCCTTACGAGCGTCACTACCTGCAAAGATAATGTCCTCCATCTTGCCGCCACGCAGTGATTTGGCACTCTGTTCGCCCAGCACCCAACGAATTCCGTCGGAAATATTACTTTTCCCGCTCCCATTGGGTCCGACGACTGCCGTAATGCCGCGGACAAATTCCATTTCCGTTTTATCTGCAAACGATTTGAAGCCCGCCAGCTCAATGCGCTTTAAAAACATCCTCAATCTCACCTCTAACATTCAAATATGCTTGTACAACACCATTGACCTGATTGATATGAATTATCCCTATTGTAGCATAAGACTAATGTGGAAAAAGCACAGTATCGACGCTCACGTTATAGCAGTAAAGCCACGAAAAAAGAGCAAAACGCAGTCCATTCGCCATTACGGGCCGGGACTCCCCGCGGACTGCCCTTTGCTCTTACTTTGTGTCCTCTGCTTGCGTCCCCCGTTCGGGTCGCTCAGGTACCGATTACGATTCCGCCAGCTTCAAACGGTTTAAAGCAACTGCCGCCGCTTGCTGCTCAGCTTCTTTTTTAGAGCGTCCTGTACCTGCTCCCAACCGTTCACTGTCCATATATACCTCGGCTACAAACTCGCGCTCATGGGCAGGTCCGCGTTCCTCGACAATTTTGTATTCAAGCATCCCCATGTTATGATGCTGTGTCAGTTCCTGAAGCTCTGTTTTGAAATCACTCATCTGAAGCTTACCATTTAATACAATTTGAGGAAAAATATAACGTTCTAGAAACGACCGGACGGCTTCCAGACCCTGATCCAAATAAAGCGCGCCTACGAACGCCTCGAACACATCAGCCAACAGAGCAGGACGAGTACGTCCGCCTGTCAGCTCTTCACCTTTTCCAAGCAGTACATACTGCCCGAACTCAAGCCCGACAGCAAACTTCACCAAAGAAGGCTCACAGACAATAGCTGCACGCAACTTGGTTAGTTCGCCTTCGGGCCGGTTAGGGTACTGATTGTACAATTGCTCGGACACCGTCAGCTCCAGTACAGCGTCACCCAGAAATTCCAGACGCTCATTATCTGCATGCTGACTGAACCGATGTTCGTTTACGTAGGAAGCGTGCGTAAAGGCCTGCTTCAGAAGCTGCCGATTGTTGAATTGAATATGAAGTTTCTGCTGTAATTGCTTCAAGTCTCCACTCAACGAACTGACCCCTTACGCTTCATATTTTTTTAGAATAACCGTAGCATTGTGACCGCCAAAACCAAAGGAATTGGACATAACCACATTCAGTTCCGCTTTTCTTGGCTCATTAGGCACATAATCAAGATCACAAGCCGGGTCTTGATTATCCAAATTAATTGTTGGCGGAATCGTCTGATGTTGAAGCGCAAGACCACAGATTACAGCTTCAACACCTCCCGCTGCACCCAGTAGATGCCCTGTCATCGACTTGGTTGAGCTGATCGCTACCTTATAGGCATGCTCTCCAAGCGTTTTCTTGACTGCTTCTGTTTCCGACTTGTCACCAACCGGTGTAGATGTACCGTGCGCATTGATATAATCGATATCTTCAGGATTCAACCCAGCATCACGGATCGCCATTCTAATGCAGCGTGCTGCTCCCTCTGGATCCGGCTCTGTCATATGATGGGCATCACCAGAAAGACCGTAGCCAATCACTTCGCCGTAAATATGTGCACCACGCTTCAAGGCATGATCCAACGATTCCAGAATCAGAACACCAGAGCCTTCGCCCATAACAAACCCGTCTCTTTCGGTGTCAAATGGACGACTTGCCTTTTCCGGCTCATCGTTACGTGTGGACATCGCTCTCATGGAGCAAAATCCAGCAATACCAATCGGGCGAATCGTCGCTTCGGCACCGCCGCAAATCATAGCGTCAGCGTCACCACGCTGAATCATGCGGAAGGAATCACCAATGGCATGACTACCTGTGGCACAAGCCGTAACTGGCGATGTATTGGGGCCCTTAGCACCGAGTGAAATCGAAACTTGACCGGAACCCATATTAGCAATCATCATCGGGATGAAGAAAGGGCTTACGCGTTTAGGTCCCTTTTCGATCAATGCATTATGCTGATCTTCCCAAGTACCCAATCCGCCAATACCAGAACCGACAGATACACCAACTCGCTCGGCATCCACATTTTCTCCGATTACGAGCTTACTGTCCTCAAGTGCCAATTTACTAGCAGCAACCGCGAACTGCACAAATCGGTCCATTTTGCGCGCATCCTTACGATCGATATAATCCTCTGGATTAAAATCTTTAATGGAAGCGGCTATTTTCGTAGTGTACTCACTTGTATCGAAAGCTTCGATTTTACTGATACCAGATTTACCAGCCATCAGATTATCCCATAGTGTGTTCAAATCCTGTCCCAGCGAAGTGATTACACCCATTCCTGTTATGACAACACGTTGTTTCAAAGATAATCACCTCTATGTCTACTGCAAATTGTATTTTTAGATCGCACACGCTTGTGTACAAAAATAATATAGAATCAACTAAAGTTAGTAATGCCGCATTATACTCAGCCGTTGACGAAGTGAAGCTAAGCAAATTCAAAAACACACGACAATTCCGTCTTTAGTTCAATCTGTATAATTAGGAGAAAGTCCCGCCTGTAACAGAACGGGACTTTTGATGACATGAATTAGGTATGAGATTGTATGTACTTCACAACTTCACCTACAGTTGTAATTTTCTCTGCATCTTCATCAGAGATTTCCATATCAAACTCATCTTCCAATTCCATAACCAATTCAACTACATCGAGAGAATCAGCGCCTAAATCATCTTTAAAAGATGCTTCAAGTGTAACTTCGGCTTCGTCGGCTCCCAAACGGTCAACGACAATGCGTTTTACGCGCTCCAATACATCGGACATCCGGCTCACCTCCTCCTTATGGTATTATACGAAAATTACAATTAAAATGCCATAGAAGAGAGTTTTCATTAACTACTCTCCATCGGGGCATGCGGATTGGCAACATGAACTACATATACATGCCGCCATCCACATGCAAAGTCTGGCCCGTCATATATGAGGAAGCATCCGAGGCCAAGAATAGCACCACATCTGCAATTTCCTCAGGCCGTCCAAGACGGGCCAGCGGAATACCGCTAAGCATATTGTCACGCAAATCATCAGCCAGCACCTGCGTCATTTCAGTATCAATGAATCCAGGAGCCACGCAGTTGACTGTAATTCCTCTTGAGGCAAGCTCTCTAGCAGAGGATTTAGTAAGACCAATCACTCCCGCTTTAGCAGCAACATAGTTGGCTTGTCCTGCGTTACCAAGCACACCAACAACGGAAGAGATATTGATAATTCGGCCGGAACGCTGCTTCATCATTGGACGTGTCGCCGCTTTGAGACAATTAAACACACCCTTGAGATTCGTTTCGATCACCTGATCGAATTCCTCTTCTTTCATCCGCATGATTAAATTATCTCTTGTTATGCCAGCATTATTCACCAGGATATCAATCTTGTCCCAAGCGCCGACCACATCCTTGATCAACTGATCAGCTTCTTCAGCACGTCCCACATTAGCCTGAACTGTAATAGCTTCCACACCTTTGGCACGAATCAGCTCTGCTACCTCAGTCGCAGCCGCTTCACTACCAGCATAGTTTACTGCAACATTAGCGCCTGCTTCAGCCAGCGCCAGTGCGATGCTACGGCCAATTCCGCGCGATGCTCCCGTAACCAGCGCTGTTTTTCCACTTAATGGCTTAGACATCATTATCCTCCCTTGCAAGTATTTAACCCGTAAAGGTAATCATTAATACTTTTAACGGGCCTCTAGGGCTTCTGTTATAGAAGCAAACGACTCCAGGCTACTCATGTTATACAGCTTAACCGTTTTGTCAATCTTTTTAACCAGTCCGGTCAAAACACTTCCCGGTCCGAACTCAACAAAGGTGTCCACCCCTTGTTCCAGCAGCCATGCTACGCTGTCTTCCCATAGTACCGGGGAATAGACCTGTTCCACCAACAGTTGGCGAATTTCACTTCCCTCACGTACAGGTTTTGCTGTCACATTGGTCACAACCGGAATCTGGGCTTCAGCAAATTTCACAGTCTCCAATTTATCGGAGAGCTTGTCTGCCGCTTCCTTCATCAATGACGAGTGAAAAGGTCCGCTGACCTCCAAAGTAATAGCACGCTTGCCGCCTGCTTCCTTCACACGTTCAGCGACAGCAGCTACGCCCGCCTGTGTACCGGATACAACAATCTGTCCGGGACAGTTGATGTTGGCCAGTTCAACCAGTTGACCAGATTCCGTAATATCACGGCACAATGCTGCCAATGCTTCACGATCAGCGCCCAGCACAGCAGCCATCCCGCCTTGTCCATCAGGAATGGCCTGCTCCATAAACTGACCACGTGCACGAACAGTCTCAACTGCATCCTCAAATGTGAGAACACCGGAAGCCACTAGAGCACTGTACTCTCCTAGACTGTGCCCAGCCACATAATCAGGGCGGATGCCCTTTTCCTTGAACGCTTCATACAACGCAATGCTCGCCGTTAACAGCGCAGGCTGCGTATTGGATGTTTGCTTCAAGGCTGTGTCAGGCCCTTCAAAGATCAGTGTGCTTAGCGCGAAACCCAAACGTTCGTCCGCTTTACGGAATACTTCTGTTGCAGCCGGAACTGCTTCATAAGCATCTTTAGCCATACCTACAGCTTGTGAACCCTGACCGGGAAATATAAATGCCGTTTTGCCCATCGTGCATGCACCTCTCTGTATCCAATGCTTCTTCTGTAAAACACCAGACAAATTCAATATTATATCAAATCTTCCACTTAATTACCAGATAAGAACCGACGCACCCCAAGTCAAACCGCCACCAAAGCCCACCATTAGTATACGGTCGCCTTCCTTCATGCGGCCTTCCTCAGCTGCTTCCACAAGAGCAAGAGGAATGGATGCTGCGGATGTATTCGCATATTTATTAACATTAATAACTACCTTTTCCTCTGGCAAATCCAAACGTTGCATTGCTGATTGGATAATTCGGATATTGGCTTGATGCGGAACGAACAGATCGATGTCGTCTTTGGACAATCCTGCTTTTTCCAACACATCAACCGTTGCTGTTCCCATAACGCGAACCGCGAACTTGAACACTTCGCGTCCATTCATGTAAATATAGTGCTGTTTATTTGCCAGTGTGTCCGCACTCGCAGGCAAACGTGAGCCTCCAGCTTCCAACTTGAGCAAGGTGCCTCCAGCGCCTTCAGCCCCCAGATCAAAGGATTGGAATCCTCTACCTTCGGGTACTTCACCAATCACTACAGCTCCTGCTCCATCTCCGAAAAGAACGCAGGTGTTGCGGTCAGTATAATCTGTAATCCGGGAAAGGCAGTCTGCACCAATGATTAATGCATTGTTATAAATACCTGTCTTAATGAAACTCGTTGCCGTAGCCAGCCCGTACACAAAACCCGAGCATGCAGCAGACAAATCGAAAGCCGCTGCGCCTTTGGCCCCCAACTTGTCCTGAAGAATGCAAGCAGTTGACGGAAACGCCATATCTGGTGTAACCGTAGCTACTATAATCAGGTCCAGATCTTGTGCCGTCATACCCGCAGACTCCAACGCCTTAACTGCTGCTTCATAAGCCAAATCAGATGTAGCCTGCTCAGGAGCAGCAATATGGCGCTCCTGAATCCCTGTACGGCTAACAATCCACTCATCACTTGTTTCAACGATTTCTTCCAAATCTTTATTGGTCAGAATTTTCTCAGGTACGTATTTCCCTGTTCCGATAACACCAACCGGCCGTAATTTATTCATATCGTCACTCACTTCCTGCTGATTTCCTTGGATATACTTTCCACCAACCGGTTTTGCAAGGCCGTACGAGCCTGCCTTACCGCATTTTTGACGGCAATGCCATCAGACGAACCGTGACTTTTTAAGACGAGTCCGCTCAACCCCAACAAAGGAGCCCCGCCGTGCTCTTTATAATCGAGTTTCCCTTTCAGCCCCCGAAGTTCAGGCATAATCAAGGCTGCCGCAAGCTTGGTCTTTAAGGATTTGGTGAACTGCTCTTTAAGGAGAGAAAATATCGCTCCGGCTGTTCCCTCTAGCGATTTTAGCATAATGTTTCCGGCGAATCCGTCGCACACCAGTACATCACAATTTCCGGTTAACACATCTCTGGATTCAACATTCCCCACAAAATTGACAGGTAACTGCTCAATAAGAGGATACGCCAGCTTTGTTAGTTCATTGCCTTTTCCTGCTTCAGTCCCAACATTCAGCAGACCTACCCTTGGAGAAGCCACTCCGTGAACTTTCTGACGGTACAAGCTCCCCATCAGTGCGTACTGGGCAAGATGTTCAGGCTTAGCATCCATATTGGCCCCCAAGTCCAGCGCCAGAATACCTTGATCATCAATCGTCGGTATCATCGGCGCAAGAGCCGGACGCTCAATGCCCTCCATTCTTCCAACCACTAGTAATCCTGTAGTCATTAGAGCGCCTGTATTACCTGCGGAAATCATGGCATCCGCTTCGCCTTCTCTAACCATTCGACCCGCTACGACCATGGAGGCATCCTTTTTACGCCGCACTGCCTTTACAGGTTCGTCTTGTGCATCTATCGTTTCGGACGCATGGCGAATGGTGAGGTTCGTCGGCAGCGCCCTCCCGTTCAAAACCGCTTCAATCCGTTCCCGGTCACCAACCAGCGTAATGTCTGTATCCTTCCATTCCGCCGCCGCAGATAACGCGCCCTCTACTGTCGCCTCAGGAGCATTATCTCCTCCCATGGCATCAATGGCGATCCGCATGCTGACTTCCTCCTTCGCTATACTCTTCCTCCGTGGAGCGATAAATGACAAAGTTGCCTTGGAATACCATTTCTTCTCCTACGTAAGCAAACACTTCCACTTTGGCCTTCCCTTTTTGTTCTGGATTTGAGCGTACATATGCCTTGGCAATACATTTTTCACCCAAATGAACCGGACGAACAAAGCGAATATCCGCTGAAGCGGTCAATGCTATCTCATCGTTAATTACGGCAACGGCCAATGAATTGGCCTGTGCAAACACATAATGTCCTCGCGCAATGCCTGTACGTGAAAAAGTATGTTCCTCTTTGATTTCAAAAATCGAAATACCACTTTGATCCAACTGGAGATCAACGATGTCCCCAATTACTTCATGTAAAGGCAAGGAACGAACCTGATCGTAGGAGCGTTCAGCCATCAGCTTTAGCCGCTCCCGTAATTCTGGGATTCCCAGTTCCATCCGGTCCAGCCGAATGGTCTGAATGCTTACCTTCAACTGTCTTGTCAATTCCTGATCCGTCACGAACGGATTATCATCAATTAATTGAGTCAGCCGTTGCTGTCTCTGTCTCTTCGGCAAACGTTCGATATCAGTGACGCCTCCTTTCCTTTCCCTACAGTAAACTGCCGTTCAACCGACAGTTCAAGGTTACTTCACGTTCTAACGGCTAAATTTCAAGCCGGTTTGTCTTCTTGTATGTATAAAGGAACCCTTTAGGCCCTTCTTTCTTAGAACCTGGTACTAAAACAGTATATAGCATGCTGACGCAAAAAGAAAGCATGCTGATAAAAAAAGTAGCGCCTCACTGTAGTGAAGCGCTACTTTCTCTGCGAATATTCCAAAGAATCCGCTTATCGGACATTATTGAGAGATGATCTCTCTAGCTTTGTACGTTCCGCAAACTTTGCACACATGGTGAGCAAGTTTCAATTCGCCGCATTCGGAGCATTTCACCATACCTGGTACTTCCAGTTTAAAGTGAGTACGACGTTTGTCGCGACGAGTTTTGGATGTTCTCCGTTGAGGTACTGCCATTATTCCCACCTCCTTAAACAGATCAACCCCGCATGACGGGTATGACTTCTTATCTCATTCAAGACCGAAAGAAAATGCCAGAAGACAATGATCTTACAGCCGGTGAATCAAGCCTGCAACATCCACGTATCGGTTTAATAACTTCCCGGCACAAGCGGATGATGATTTTTTTCAGAATTGAACTCAATTCTCATTTAAAAAAATCCTTAAGCCCTGCCAGACGCGGATCAATCTTTTCCGTATCACTATCGTTACTGTCGTCAGAGCCAAGGCTCCAGTCTTGTCCGGCCGCTGGCGCGATCCCCTGACAATCCTCACTGCATATAGGCGCAAACGGCACATGCAGTACAAACAGTTCTTCACAATACGGTGCAATGTCGAAGGAATCCTCCGGCACTGCGATAAAATCGCCATCTTCATCCTCCTCTTCAACATTTGAAGATGAGGTTTGCTTAAACCGTTCACGAAATTCAATATTCAAATCCTCGTGCATCGGGCTCAAACAGCGGGAGCAAAGCATGTCCAGACCTGCGGTCAACGTGCCTTCCACACTCATCGAGCCTTGACCCAGACTAACGGCGACCAAGTCGGTCTCCAGCGGGGAAACGGCTGTAACATCAGCACGATCATCCACCAATTCACTCACATTAAGAGATTCACAGATAGGAAAGGGACCGTCACTTGTTGCTACTTTGCGAAAAAATAGTTGCATCACTATCACTCCAAACAAACAAAAATTATTATACCGACTGATCGAGTCGTTTGTCAACACCTTTCACTTTACACCACTTACAAATCCATCGATTTTCCAATGGTTCGGCAAGATCTATGCGGATGCAAAAATGTGTTGTATTTATCATGTACCTGTGAGTATTCGTACCCCCGCCACTCTTCGTGTACAATAATGCGAGTATAAAGCTTTTTGCTCCAGGTCTCAATGGTCTTGTTCAAGTGCATGATGAAATATCAGATAGCTGCCCTGAAAACATGCATTCGCTAGTAGTAAACCACTCATTCAAAATAGTTATCAAATAAGTTACTTCAAGAAAGGAGCCGACATACAGTCTTGAAAACACTCGGTATCATTGTAGAGTATAATCCCCTGCATAACGGACATGTCCATCACTGGAAGGAGTCTCTTCGTATCACTGGTGCACAGCGAACGGTGGCTGTGATGAGCGGTCCCTTCCTTCAACGAGGCGAACCCGCGATTACAGACAAATGGTCACGCACCGAAATGGCACTTGCTATGGGCGTAGACCTGGTTCTGGAGCTGCCTGTGGCCTATGCTGTCCAGCCCGCAGAATGGTTTGCCCGCGGCGCGGTGACCCTGCTCTGCGCGACGGGCATCGTCGACGCGCTCTGCTTCGGCAGCGAGAGCGGAGACATCGCCCAGCTGCACACGCTGGCCCGCGTGCTGGCGGCAGAGCCGGCCGAACTCAAGGCCGGCATC
Source organism: Paenibacillus polymyxa (assembly GCF_015710975.1). Lineage (NCBI taxonomy): Bacteria > Bacillati > Bacillota > Bacilli > Caryophanales > Paenibacillaceae > Paenibacillus > Paenibacillus polymyxa. The sequence goes on from NZ_CP049783.1 coordinate 5,589,317, forward strand.
GCCCAGCGCCTGAGCAAGGGCGCAAGTTATCCTGCCGCCTACGCAGGAGCCGCAGCCGCGCTGGCGGCCGAAGGAGCGGACGGTGCTGCGCTCGCCGCTCTCATGCAGCAGCCCAACAATACGCTCGGGCTGCATTACTTGATTGCGCTGGAACGGCTGGGCAGCACAATCAAGCCCTTTACGGTGGCCCGCACGGGATCGGGCTACCATGAGACGGTGGCGCCTGCGGACGGAGTCATCGCCAGCGCCACAGCCATCCGCCGTCTGCTGCTGGACGGCGGGCCGAAGGCCGCGTCGCCGTACGTACCTGCGGCGACCCTGGAGATTTTGCAGCGCGAGTGGCAAGAAGAACGTGCCCCGCTGCATTGGGAAGCGTTCTGCCAGCCGTTGCTGAACGCCCTGATCACGCGTAGCCCGCAGCAGCTGGCGGAGCTGCACGAGGTCACCGAAGGGCTGGAGCATCGCCTACAGCAATCGCTGTACACGCTGCCTCATCCCTCTATGGAGGCCCTGTTTGCCGCTGTCAAGACAAAGCGCTATACTCGTACAAAGCTTCAGCGGATGTGTACACATATTTTGCTGAATCATGCCAAAGCTGATATGACTCCCACTGAGCTGGCGAAAGGTCCCGGCTATATCCGCGTACTCGGCTTTAATAGGGCTGGACGCGACCTGCTGGCGCGAATGAAAGACACCGCCACCCTGCCAGTATGGGTCAAGCCGTCTGCCGGATCACATGCCCATCTGGACTGGGATACTGCCGCAGCCGCCATACATGCAGTCGGGATGCCGCGTCCCGCCATACGTGACATGTATGCTGATTACTTGCGACCGCCCCTTATGGTTTAATAGGCAGCTTTTCCATATAATTCAGCGCATCGCCAAGCTTGCGAACCGGGACAAGCTTCATCTGGGTTCCGATTTGCTCTGCTTTGGCTTTGGCCTCTTTATAATTATCCGCCGGGACGAAAAACAATTCCGCACCCTGACGGTCAGCAGCGACGATTTTATACTTGGCGCCACCAATCGCTCCAACCTGACCGTCCTTATCAATAGTACCCGTACCGGCTACACGATATCCCTTACTTAAGTCACCTGGCGTCAACTGGTTATAGATTTCCATAGTAAACATCAAACCTGCCGAAGGTCCGCCGACATCCGTGGATGTAAAATGAATCGTTTTACGTCCATCCTTTGGCTCTACGTTCTGTACTGTAGCAATACTGACACCAAACCCGGAACGTTGTTTTCTCGTCTCACTGTCCGTGATGGTTGTTAATGGAGCTTGCACTGCCAGCAACTTTCCATCGCGCTTTAGTTTCACTTTAGCCAGCGTTCCGGGTTTCTCATCCTCCAATGCCTTCCGAATGGAATGATTATCAGTTACCCTCGTACCGTTTAACTCTAATATTTCATCTCCGGGCTCAAACACGCTGTTCGGTCCCGGAACCTTAAATACATACACATAATTCGGCACAATGCGATAGGAAACATGGGCACGGGTATAGGCAGCCTCCATCGCGGAAGATTGGGAATCCCCCATATACCATACCTGCTCTGCTGCATATTCATCTTCACTTCTGCCATGCAGACGATCCTCTTTGCGCTGAATCTCCGAGTTGCTGTCCAGTTTGGACATAGCTAGCATGATGACATTGGCATATCGCGCCGATACCGTCGTCATCATAAAGCTCCCCCGTTCGTTGCTATCACCTTCCTGTACTTTAACCATCGGTTTGATCTCGTTTGCCCCACCTGGTCCATAGATCAGATAAGGGGTTGGCATATAAACCAGCACATAGACCATTGCAGCCAGCATTAAGACATAACCGGTTGTAAAAAAGGCTCTTTTCCGGTTAATTCGCATCATTGCTTCTCCCCCTTGCAGCCTAACTTCTCTTATCTTACCCAAGTGCCTCTGCACCACCTGTTCTCAAGCCTTTCAAAAAAGCATACATTGTTTACGACAACATGTACGAGCAACCTATATCCAGACAATGAAGGTGAATAACGCTGGAGACAGCATCCGACTCTCCTTAGTATATTTATGAGAGGTGAAATCTTTGATGCAAAAGGAAGCCCGCCCTGCTCCTTACTGGACAACCTTGCTGCTTGGCCTCGGAGCCATTTTGCTTGTAATGGCTATTGTTGCCTCACCAGAAGAAGTATTTCAAGCCTCTACCCAGGGACTTAAATTATGGTGGAGCATTATTTTCCCGGCCATGCTGCCTTTTTTGATGCTATCTGAAATGCTCATCGCCTTTGGTCTGGTACATGGTCTAGGTGTTCTGCTGGAGCCGTTCATGCGATCCTGGTTTCGGCTGCCGGGACGAAGCGGCTGGGTATTGGCCCTCGGTCTAACTGCGGGATTCCCGGCTGCTGCGGAAGCGGTACGCCAATGGGCACAACAGGAGGATATGACCGCGCTTCAGCTTCGACGTCTGACCGCTATCGCTCATTTCTGCAATCCGATTACGATCCTGCTCGTCATTGGCACAGGACTGCTGCACAATGCTGCTGTAGGTGGGCTGTTACTTGCCGTTCACTGGATTTCCGGGCTGCTGGCAGGCTGGATCACAGCCAGAATACCTGATTCGTCCAAAAAATCGAAAAAACGGGAAACGCCAGCTGCCATCCGGCGCGCTTCTGTTTCCCGCACTACCACCTCCCTGATCCGATCCGCATGGGAAGCTACCCGCTCTGCCAGAGAACGGGATGGCCGCAGCTTTGGAAAACTGTTAGGCGAAACCGTATCCCATGCTGTACAGATGCTGATGGTGACAGGTGGATTCATTATTTTCTTTTCCGTACTGATTCGGCTGCTGACCTTATACTCAGGTCAAGGAACGCTTTCTATGGTGTGGCCTGCCTGGATGGAAATCCATCTGGGTTCCTATGAAATCAGCCGCCTGCCCTACGATCTCCGTACACAAGCAGCGCTGATCAGTGCTGTGTTGGGCTGGGGCGGCTTGTGCGGCTGGCTTCAAATTACCGCCGTCACCAAACCTTCCGACAAGGGCATCACCTTCACCTTATCACGAGTGCTACATGGGATCATTGCTTTTGGACTAACCTTGGCGGCATGGACTCCGCTTAGCCACATTGTCAGTAATACAATTCCTGCTTACGTCAGCCGCAGTTCTGTATCTTCTTTTGCCGAAAGTGTAAATGATTCCGGATCGCAATCTGTCATGGCCGGAGCCAGCAGCTTATTAACACAAATAGTAGGAACATCCATGTACCCCTGGCAACTAACCGTACTGTCCGTTGTACTTCTGAGTACGATTATACTTGCTCTGCTCGCCGTTTCCTTTATGACTTCATGGTGGAGCCACCGCGATTCGCGCTAACCTTGGCACGCAGTGCGTCTTCCACCTCTGGTGACACCAGATCTACGACCTTGCCATCAAAATGCGCAATTTCCTTCACCATACTGGAACTCAGATATGAATAAGCCGGGTTGGTCATCATAAAGATCGTTTCCGCATCCGGGTTCAACTTATGATTTGTAGAGGCTAATTGGAGTTCATATTCAAAATCGGTCACTGACCGAATTCCTCTGACAATAACCTGAGCCCCTTTTTGGCGTACATAATTGGCTGTCAGATCACGGAAGCTGTCCACTTCAACGTTTGGAATATCGCGAGTTACCGTACGTAGCAGCTCCATTCGCTCCTCAAGTGAAAACAGCGGATTTTTACTAATATTGTTAAGAACCGCGACGATCAGTAAATCAAACTGTCGGGCCGCTCTTTGAATAATATCCTGATGCCCCATCGTCACGGGATCAAAGGTTCCCGGATATACGGCAATACGTGGTTTGTGCTCAATCATGATGGTCCTCCCCGTCTGATTCGGTGATGCCGAATTTGACCCCTTCGTCTTCTGTATGTTCTTCGGCGTCTGACAAAGCATCATCAAAGTGATAAATGGATAACGCTGTTTCACCATAGACCGCTTTTCTAACCTGTTCAAACGGTCCGAAACTTATCGGATACTCATGTCCCGATTCATACTCCAGCACGATGATTGCACCTGAACGAAGCAAGTCCAACTCGGCCATGCGGCTCATCAATTCATCCCCGTGCTTGAGACGATAAGGCGGGTCCAGAAAAACAGCATCAAAAAGAGCTCCACGTTTTGCCAGCGCCTTAAGCGCTCGTCCGGCATCATTGCGGAACACTTCTGCCTTTCCTTCCAATCCAGTTTTTCGCAAATTTTCTTTAATGACATCAATGCTTTTGGATTCCATATCAATAAAAACTGCCTTGTCCATTCCCCGACTAAGCGCCTCTATACCCAGGCCGCCACTGCCAGCAAACAAATCAAGCGCGACTCCTCCATCAAAATAAGGACCTATCATGCTAAATAGCGCTTCCTTGACCTTATCCGTGGTCGGTCGCGTCCCGGTGCCGGGAACTGCCTTTAACGGCCTTCCTTTGGCACTACCCGATACCACTCTCACGCTGAAACTCACCTATTTTCTATATGTGTTCATAACCATATAAAGATTATGACGTTATCGTACCACATGCATCGCCGTTTGAAAAACTTAGTGATGAAGCAGGTATAAAAAACCATCTCCTGGGCATCCTTAGGATATCGGCATTCAACCAATGTCGTAGACAACCGCGGAGAAGAACTTACGTTTCCCCATAAGCTCTTCGTCCGGTTTCTCCTCTCCCATTCGGGCGCTCTTTCGTAGAGCGCCTGTTTTTTTTGCATAAAAAGAAGCTGCTTCATAGCAGCTCTATGTATTATTTTTTCTATTCTGCATTTTGCTTATTTCAGCAGTTCCTCGGGTGTATCTCCTTGATAAACATACACATAACTTGCCACTGATACAGCAAAAGTCGCGAACATAGACAACGATGTGGCTAACCCGTATACTACTTTTTTCATCATTCCACTCACCTCCTTCCCCGGATTAATGTTAGGCTTTGAACCAAAAAAGCAACAGCCACTACAGAAGAACCTATTACAAAGTTAGTACATACAAGCAAGGAAGATAACAATCGCAAGAGGGGATAAAATCGCACTGGAATGCGCGACTGCTTTTCAATTCTGGACGGGGCAAAGCATAAAACAAGAATGAGAGCGATTCCGGTAAACAGGTTTGTCAACCCATTATTTAAGGAAATGCAAGATATGTATGTAAAAGCTACAGAGGTCACCAGCACACATGCCATACCCGTTTTCAAGTGAATACCACCAGATACTTGGCGCAGCAAGGCAAAAGCGACGAGAATCGTTACAGCTTCGACCATCCGCCCCGTGAAGAATGAGGCGAATAGTGTCAACACGATGATCATAGACGCATTCAGAATGAGAGCAAGTGCGTATTTAAGTACTGGGACGGAGGCCGGATGATCAGGCACAGTACGTTTAATCTGGTTAGCAAGTTTGAAAGCCATCGTTTCAATCATCTCGGTATTCCTTTCCGACTGCATAGTAGATAAAAAATCCCGATACCAGTGCAAAAAATATCATACTCAACCATACCTCACTATAGTAAAGCACAATAGAGGTTGAAACGAGAGACAGAATGATCAGTGTGATGACAATGCCATATTCCTCTTTGAACTTAAGCTTTTTGAAATTTGGGGAAAAGCCGATCTCTTTTCGATACAATATAAATGAAATAAGTAGTCCTGTCGCTGTGCTAACCACTTGTAACAGATAGCCCTTCAAGGAACCGTTCTGCAGCTCAGCAACCGGTAGGTTACCGAACATAGCTTTCAGGAGTACCGACTGAATAACGGCATATGCAAAATAACCAGTAACTGTCATAATACCTGACCAAACAATCGGAATCTTCACCACCGTAGCAAGTAAAAAAATAAAAAGCAGCATATTAATGACAGGTACTAAATAGGAGAGTGAAAATTCCTCTCGGAGCAAATAGCTTTGCAGGTTCATAATCAGATTCACAAAAATAGCCTGCCATAGATAGGGAGTCATTCTAACTTTAAAGATACTGAGAATCAGCGCAAAAACAGCTACTCCTTCCAGTGTAGAGAAAAGTAAAAAGCCAAGTGGCTCCAAAAGCATACGTGCATCTCCTTTACAATTCCAACAAACCTCATCGGTGTATTCAAAAACTTGGATGTACATCGAATATAAAGGGCTGGGAGCTACTTTTCAAGAGGTCTTTTCAATAATTTCGTAGATTTATTCAAGCACTTCAACCAAATGTTATCTGATGCTGCTTCAAGTTGCAACTAGGCAACACTTTCTTTGACCGAATCTTCCTGCTCGCGTACAGATTTTATACGTGATATAAGCTTTTTCCCCAATCGGATGCCGGGCTGTTCTATCCACGTGTAGGTAAACCAGGAAAGTCCGACGGTGAATAGCAACGTCATGATGAACAGAAGTGAGAGGCTGACTAAGGGAGCAAACGGTAATTTAATCTGTACGATTAGTCCCAGGACCAGCATATGCGTCAAATACATGCTGTAGCTGAGGCGGCCGATCCATGACCACACGCGATTAAGTAGCCATTTCGGCTGCCAATGATACAAAGCATACGCCCCTAACAGCAAGCCAACACCTATGAGATAATCCGTCATACCTCCAAAAAACGCAAACAGCACAGTAACAAGCAGAAGCCCCCCACTGAGCGGGTCTACACTTTTCCAATGACGCTCGTCTTTCCAAATGAAAAACAACAATATCCCCAGCCCAAAGACAGGCAACTGATTCGGAAACCATAAATACAAATAATGCCCCCATAAAGATTGATCACTAATCAATGGATATTGAGCAAACACCGTATTTAACCCGAAGCTTGCCACAAGCACCATCACGACAAACCAAGTCGCATGGCGAACCGATTGAATCAACTTAAATAAGAGGGGGATAAATAGATAAAACATACATTCCACCGCAATGGACCATTCCACACCGATAATGCTGTTGATCCAATACGGATTGAGACCATTCAAAAACAGAGCATGGGCTGCAATATTAGTGACAGTAATTCCCTCCTGATCTCCAAGCCAAAATCGCGGACCTGTCCCATTTACAACTAAATAGATTCCTAACATTATGTAATACAAGGGTGCAATCCGAAAAAAACGACGCAACAGGTAGGCCACCATTCCTTCTCTCTTGTCACTCGAACGCCTGCTCAGAGATAGAAACAGCGTAAAAGCGCTAGCCATATAAAATAAAGCGACTCCTTTGGCTCCTATGCTCAAGCCTTTTTGCAACCAACCGTTTAATCCGTCCACATACTGACTGACATGCACAAGTAACACTCCGATAATCGCCAGCGCCCTTAGCGTATCTACAAATTGCAACTTATCTTGTTCCATCTTCCCCTTGTCTTCGGGCATCGTATCCCTCCATAACAATTCTTAATGATACGTTTTGTATCCATAATACACAAAATGTATCACCCAAGTAAATATCCCCATTATGTAAAAAAACACCCTCCGACCGCACCAAGATGCGGTCAAAAAGTGTTGATTTTATCATACTAATGAGTATTAATATGGCTTTATTTGTTTAAATGAAAAGGTACGGTCGTTACGATGACGTCTTTGTAATTGATTAAATAAGCTCTCATCAGCAAACTGGTCTGATTGTGCAGTATATTTTCCCACCAGTGTTTAGTGATAAATTGTGGAATGAGAACTGTGATATGGTCCTCGTCTGCCTTTTTCCACTCTACTGTATCGATGAACTTGCGGAGCGGATTAATGATGCTGCGATAACGGGATCTCAGCACTACTAAACGTATACCTACATCCCACTCTTCCCACTTCTGTTCCATTTTTTGAATCGCTTCATCATCCACACCCACATATACAGCAACCACATTGTCCGACAAGGTTTTGGCATAGCTGATGGTATTCATAACGACTCGTGTAATGCCTGCCACCGGAATAATAATCGTATTGCCTTTGACCATAGGTTTGTCCTTCGTGATATCAATGCGCAGTTGTTCAGCCGTATTTTTGTAATGTTTGTTGATCTTCATAAAGAAATACAGTACCAAAGGCAGGAAGATAAAGACTACCCACACCTGGCTAAACTTAGTGAAGATAAAGATGAGCGTAATCGACAGCGTGGTTAGCATCCCAACCGTATTAATAGCCAGCTTGACGACCCAGCCAGCAGGTTTGAGCCGAATCCATCGAATCATCATACCAAGCTGCGACAGGGTAAACGGGATAAATACCCCTACAGCATAAAGCGGAATGAGATTTTCGGTATTGCCACCAAAAACGATGACCAGCAATGCCGAGAAGATACTCAAAAACAGGATACCGTTAGAATAACCGAGTCGATCTCCACGAACCATAAACATATGCGGCATATATTTGTCCTTAGCGAGCATAAAAGCGAGCAACGGAAAGGCTGAATAGGCTGTGTTGGCCGCCAAAAACAAGATAAGCGCCGTCACACCTTGAATGATGTAGTACATCACACCGCGCCCAAAAGTGGCATTCGCAATTTGCGAAATGACTGTTTCTTGCGGATTAGGACGAACACCGTACCAATAAGCCAGCAAACTAATTCCGATAAACATACAGCCGAGAATCAAGCCCATCATCATCAATGTAGTTGCCGCATTTTTGGCAGCAGGCTTGCGGAAGTTCGGAATGGCATTGGAGACAGCTTCTACACCGGTTAGCGCCGAACAGCCCGAGCTGAATGCTTTCAGTAAGAGAAACAAACTGACATTGGATACCGTAGCTCCAAATTGCGGCGCCGCCGCATGGGCTCCTCCTGCCAGATAGTGAATGATACCACTAATAATCAAAACAAAAATGGCAACAACAAATAAGTAAATCGGTATCGCCAGCACCGAGGCAGATTCCGTCACCCCGCGCAAATTCATAATAGTCAAAAAGATAATCATCACCAAAGCAATTGCGATCCGATGATCATGTAACGATGGGAACGCCGATGTAATGGCATCTGTACCTGCCGATGAGCTAACAGCTACCGTTAGAATATAATCGACCAGCAGAGAGCCGCCTGCAATCAGACTTGGACTCTTTCCCAAATTGTCCTGTGCGACAATGTAGGCTCCCCCACCACCAGGGTAGGAAAAAATGGTCTGTCTATACGACAGGATCAGGATGATAAGCAAACCCAACACCGCAATGGATATAGGGATGGAATACCATAGGGCAGCGAAGCCCGCTGTAATTAAAACCAGCAGAATTTGCTCCGTGCCGTAAGCTACAGAGGACAATGCATCTGAGGACAGAATGGCCAGTGCCTTGAGCTTATTCAGTTTCTCATCTTCAAGGGCCGTCGACTTTCGCGGACGACCGATTAATAACCTTTTGACTTTACTCAGCATTTCGTTGACTCCTTCTTTGGATGAGGGTTTTGCAAAAGAACTATGAATCGTATATTTATTATGTCACCTGCACATCAGATTGATGAAACAAATGAACTATTATTTTATACTCCCTCATCCAGAAAAAAACAATAAGGAATGCTCCCTAAAAAGAGCATTCCCGAGTAAGAAAGAGTATTTTGATAAAATACCCTTATGTATACAGTATTTTGAACCTTTCAGGCGTAATTCCTTCCGCTCGGCGGAATGTTGCCACAAAATGACTGACATCTCGGAAGCCTACGCGCTCCGAAATCTCCTTCACCGTTAATTGCGGATACTCCGTCATCATTTCCTTCGCCTTCCGCAACCGAATTACAATCAGATAAGCATACGAAGTCACACCGAACGCTTGCTTAAACAATGTATTTAAATGACGAGCGCTGACATTCATCATCACGGCCATATCCCTTAAACCCACATCTGGGCTGGCATAATTTTGCTCCATAAAGGTCAGTACAGGAGTTAAACGTTCCACATTATGAGAAAGGGAAGGCATCGAGCTATGTTGTCCATGTTTACGCAGCAGAGTCAGAAAACGGTACATATTGGCCGAAGCATCTAATCCAGACAAATCACGTTCACTAACCATGGAGTGTAGCATGTTTTCCCCAAAGCTGTGCAGCTCGCTATCCGGGTCCCAATGATACCCTCGCGTATGCTTCAATCCGAGTGCAGTCAATACAGCAGCGGCGATGGGTCCGTCAAATGTGATGTATAACGTTCGCCATACCTTGGTCGCCCGTCTGTATGCATGGGCTTCGCCTGGCAGCAGCAGGACCCCGGACTGCTCGCCCAAACGGAAGGTCCCCCCTTTATATGTAAACATCCCCTCACCAGACACCGTCTGAATCCAGTGAAAACATGGATAGCCCTCTGGACGGGACACATCCTCCTGTCTGCTATTAAATCCGATACTTTCAATAAAAAGAGGTAAAGAGTGTTCACGAGTAGTCAGGAAAAATCGCAAATGATGGGGAGTCAAAATCATAAAAAGCACCTCCGGCGTATGCGGTATTTGTGTCTCATGTAGATCCATATTGTTATATACATGTTCATTTTATTATATTTAAAAGCATTAATTTGTATTATAAGATAGGATTATTCTTATATACAGAGGTGATTGGCATGATAAGCAGCAAACTTCCTAAAGTATTTTACGGTGGGGATTACAATCCTGAGCAATGGGATGAGGCCACGCATCAGGAGGATTTACGGATGTTCAGGCAGGCCGGTATTGATATCGCCACACTCAACGTTTTCTCATGGGCTAAAATTCAGTCTGATGAAATCACATATCATTTTGAGTGGCTAGATCAGCTAATTGATAATCTTTATGAAAGCGATATCTTCGTTTGTCTAGCTACTAGTACGGCAGCGCACCCTGCTTGGATGGCTACCCGTTATCCCGACATTCTTCGGGTCGATGCTGACGGGCGTAAGCGAAAATTCGGTGGACGCCATAACTCTTGTCCGAACAGCCCAACCTATCGGAAATACGCGGAGCAGATGGCTGACCGACTTGCAGAGCGATACAAAGACCATCCCGCGATCCTGGTGTGGCATGTTTCTAATGAGTATGGCGGGGATTGCTATTGTGACAATTGTGCCGCAGCGTTCCGAGTGTGGCTCAAACAAAAATACGGATCACTGGAAGAGCTAAACCGGGTGTGGAATACTTCCTTCTGGGGTCACACCTTCTATGATTGGGATGAAATTGTACCTCCAAATAATCTAAGCGAACATTGGGGAGAAAATCACTCCACATTCCAGGGTATATCCCTCGATTATGCGCGCTTTAATTCAGACAGTATTCTGGATTGCTACCTGCTGGAATATAACGCGATTAAAAAACATATTCCCGATGCCGTGGTAACAACCAATCTGATGGGCTTTTTTAAGCAACTGGATTATTTTAAATGGGCTAAGCACATGGATATAGTATCTTGGGACAGTTATCCCGGAGCTAATACCCCGATAAGCTATACGGCGATGGCGCATGATCTGATGCGCGGCTTGAAGGATGGGCAGCCCTTTATGCTGATGGAGCAAACACCGAGCCAGCAGAATTGGCAGGCGTATAATTCACTTAAACGGCCTGGTGTTATGCGTTTATGGAGTTATCAGGCTGTAGCACATGGCGCGGATACGGTCATGTTTTTCCAGCTTCGCCGCTCGATCGGTGCTTGTGAGAAATTCCACGGGGCTGTAATTGAGCATGCCGGACATGAGAACACACGTGTATTTCGCGAGGTGGCACAGCTTGGCAGCGAGCTTGGTGCTTTAGGCAACACGCTGCTTGACGCAACTGTTCATGCCAAAGTAGCTATTTTGTTTGATTGGGATAATTGGTGGGCTTTGGAAAAATCAAGCGGCCCTTCTGTCGCCTTGAAATACTTAGATCAGGTGCATAAGTATTATGCTACCTTCTTCCGGCGCAACGTACAGGTAGACATGATTTCTGTGGATACAGATTTCCAAAAATATGATCTCATTATCGCGCCTGTACTCTACATGGTCAAGCCGGGTACTGCTGAGAAGCTGGAACAATTCACAGAGCGTGGCGGTACCTTCCTAACAACCTTTTTCAGCGGCATTGTAAATGAAAACGATCTGGTCACAACCGGAGGATATCCTGGTAAGCTGCGTAATCTGCTCGGGATCTGGGTGGAGGAAATTGATGCGCTTCTGCCTGAATCACACAATCGCATTATATTGAAAGAAAAAGTGGGCGTATTAGAAGGTGAATATAAATGTGAGTTGCTCTGCGACTTACTGCATAGCGAAGGAGCCGAGGTGCTGGCGGAATACGGCGATGATTTCTATCAGGGCATGCCAGTGCTGACACGCAATCGTTTTGGTCAAGGGGAGGCTTGGTACGTCGCTTCCGACCCTGAGCAACCTTTCCTTGATGGTCTGCTGGGCTACATTTGTGAGCAAAAAGGGATTTCATCCCTGCTGCGTGCTCCTGCGGGCATTGAAGCCACTAAAAGATCCAAAGATGGAAAGTCTTATCTATTTGTTCTGAACCATAATGCCCAGACCCAGCAATATCATCTGGATGACCAAAAAGGAAAAGAGCTAATCAGTGGAAAATTCCTGGAAGGAGATATTTCTATTGAAGGCTATGGCTTTCAAGTACTGGAGCTATCCTAATGATTCAAATCTGACTTATACCATTCGTTTTTACTGCATGAAGGTAATTAGTACCAAAGGAGTTAATCATGAAACGACTGCTATGGATCGGCAGCTTGTCTTATTTTTTAATTGGTCTAGCCCATGTGGTTGTAGGCTCCCTACTGCCCGTGTTGCTAGAGCATTACGGTAGAAACTATACGGATGGCGGAAGCCTGATATTCGCTCAATTTTCCGGCTTTCTGGCTGGAGTCCTACTGTCACCGTGGCTTGCCCGGACTTTTGGCAAACGCCGAAGCCTGATATTTGCCCTACTCCTGCTATGTGCGGCTGAAGTGCTATATTCACTACTGCCGCCTTGGGGCTGGCTATATGCCGTCGGGGCAGTAGCCGGATTTGGCTTCGGCATGGTAGAAGCAGTCATAGGTACTATTGTTATTGGGGGTATTACCCAAGGAACGGGCGCGGCTATGAGCCGTCTGGAAGTCTTTTTCGGGATCGGCGCCTTAGCAATGCCGGCTATCGCCAGCCAATTCATTGCTCTAGGTTGGTGGCGACTGGCATTCCCCATCATCTCCTTGTTTGCAGCCGTAGCCACTATAGCCTGGCTACGCGGGTCCTTTGGCACAATGGACGCTCTATTGGACGAACAAGAACACCGAGGTGACTACCATAAGCGTGCCACTAATTCACTGGAGTCACCTACCGTAAAGGCTTCTAAAAGCAGCCCTATAGGCAATTGGAGGCTCCTTGCATTATTTATCGTTTTTTTCTTTATCTACGTAGGAACAGAGATGAGTCTGGCCAATTTCCTGCCTTCCATGTTCATCGAGCGACTCGGTCTCACACAAGCCGAAGCAGCACTCAGCGTCACCTGCTTTTGGTTGGCAATGGCCTTTGGACGGTTGTTCACAGGCTACATTGCCGATCGATACGGCTACGGTGTCTTTGTCGCTCTGAGCTCACTGGCAGCGACTCTGCTGCTGTGTGTGTTCCCGTTGATCCAAGGCACTGCTGGTGCCTTTGTCCTTATCGTACTGCTGGGACTCGGCATGTCAGGCATCTTTTCCATCGCTCTTGTTTTTGCCAGCAAAATGATGCCAGGTACAGAAGAATCGACGACCAGCCTGCTTATCGGTGCAGGTGGAGTCGGAGGGGCCCTGCTGCCCCTATGGCTTGGAAACAGTATGGATCGTGGAGGGGCAGTTGCTTCAGCTTGGTTACTGGCAGTATTTGCTTGTATCCTGTGCCTGCTTGGCGGTATTCTGTACGCCCTATATGTGCGCAAAAAGCGGCTTCAAACCGCTTCATCATGATATAAGCCTACTACTGGCACCCCAAAAGTATCCTTAGTTGACAACCAAGGATACTTTTGGAGGTGCTTTTTACATACTAGACGAATGTACCTTGTACAGAAGCCTGTTTTTAGTCAAAGTAGATCGTTTCCTATGAAACACAGGACAGATATCTATGCCTCCTCTAGATGAATGGAGTACTATACAACAAACCATATGGAGGTGTTTGTATTGGGTCGTCCTAAATTGAACCAAAAAAAAGGCCGTAAAAAAGATGTTTTTGTTCGTGCCTGGTTTGATAAGCTAGAAAAAAAGTTTGAGGAAATGCCCCCCAAAAAAAGAAGCCGCTCGAAACGGAAATCGTTTGGTAAAGACATCATTGTCAAAAAGCAAGTTGTACGTGTGAACATTAATCATGATGCTGAAGGGGATTCCAGAACCACAGGTGATATAGCGCAGTTCGGTTACATTTATAATGTGAGGCCCCAACTCGTTTCGATTGAAGGGGAGGTCATGTTCGATACGAACGGCATACTTACACCTGGGATTGCTCACCTTCCAGGGACTACACAAATTGCTGTAGCCGATGCAGGAAAGTATGAAGTCCGCTTTTCGGTGTCGGGTGTAGAACCTAACCAATTCGCCATCTTTATTAATGGCGTACTGGCTGAGGGAACCGTGTACGGCTCAGGAGCGGGAACACAACAGAACACCGGGCAAGCCATCCTCGCCCTGGCATGCGGTGATGTCCTTACTCTGCGTAACCATAGCTCTACTGCTGCTGTTGCCCTGCAAACACAGGCCGGAGGAACTCAAGCCAGCATAAACGCCTCTGTTCTCATTAGAAAATTGGGATAGGCTTAGACTCATGCAAAGCCCCAATATACTAAAAAGGGTTTATCCATCGCACGAGGATAAACCCTGAATACTTTTTAAAAGGCGATAATGATCCCTTTGTCATTGGCATACATTGAACTAATTCCCCTGGTGGGCACAATATGAATATCTTTAAATTGATAGCGGTTCTTCAAGGTATTCATTAACTTTTGCGCCAGTCCGGGATTATTGCAATGAGTAATAACGATGCTTTCTCCTTCGGTACTTCGACCACTTTTTTCAATGGTATCTGCCAACTTTTCAATGATTTGATTTTGACCACGGGCTTGAGTAAATAATGCGATGTTTCCGTCACCATCTGAACCTAAAATGGGTCTGATATGCAAGAATGAGAGTATCTTTCCAGTAATTTTATTCATTCGTCCGTTCTTGACCAAATTATCCAAATTCTCTAAAACAAAATAGGTTTTCATCTTGCTGATAAAGCTCTCTAGGGAAGAGATAATTTCGCTTTTATGATATCCTTCGTCAATCAGCTTGCGTAGTTTTAAAGCTAACAAGATTTGCCCAGCCGATGCGCTTTTCGAATCGAATACATGAACATCCGCTCCCTCTTCTTCCGCCATATCCTTTGCTACCAATGCACTGGAATACGAGCTGGACAGGTTGCTGGATAATGTAATGGCAAAAGAAGTATGCGCGCCTTGAAAGGCTTCCTTATACAGCATAGGTGATGGTGATGCGGAACCAATCTTGGTTGTACAGGCTTTCATTTCTTCCATAAACTGAGGCAAGTCCAATGTGTCATCATCTATGAAGCATTTTTCACCCAATGTCATGTTTAATGGAATCGTAGTTACTTGCATCTCTTCTTTAAGCTCTGTCGTTAAGTCGCAGCAACTATCTGCTATGATTTTATATCTCACCCAGTACACCCTCACATTATGTTATTTTTCCCGTAATTCTTGTTCTGAATACATGCAGATGATCACTAAGTAAGGAAAATTAATTTCATTATCTCGACGTTAAACTAAATATGGATACTATGTACTATAAAGAATTGCCAACGATAATAACAATGAAATATTTGTGAATTATTATACTTTCCCCCTACACCTTCAGAGGTCTCTTAGCCCAAAACAAAAAAATTCTTTAATCTCATTCATCGACTCGTTACAATTAAATAGTATACTCCAATATTTGCGATAAAATAAACCATGCTAACCTCTGTGATAGTAAGGAGTCTTCAAACTATGCTTAAGCTAATCTCCAAAAAAAGCTTCATTATATGTATTGTTATCCTGATCGCTTTAACGGCATATTTCACAAAAGATCTATGGACGGAGATGTCGGTAAAATCAACGGATCTATCGGAATTGACAATAAACCATATTCCACTAAGCAAGAATATTGCGGAGATTGATTTGACTGCTTATAGAAAGAATCCGGATTTTAACGATAAACACACGAAAGATGCCGATCACAGATATTTTGAAAATTTCTTGATTGTCTATAGCTCTAGTGGAGAGATTATGAAATTGCAAACCTTGTCCGAGAGTGAATTTTCCAGCATCGATGGTCACAAGCTTCAGAAACTTGATGATGTAAAAAATAAATTGGGTAACCATTTCGTGGATCAAAGCTACGACTCCGCCCAAAGCCTAAACGCCTTAGTATATTATGACAAAACAAATCATACAAAGGCTAGTTTTGTATATCCCCATAATAACAAGCAGGATCAGATCGTTGTCTGGACTATATTAGAAAAGTATTAACATTTATAAGAAAAGGCCAACCCTCAAATGCTGGTTGACCTTGTCGTTTAAAGAATGTCCTACGCTTCTGAACGAATATGAACTAACTTTACAGCACTGTTTTAACCGTGTCTTGTACTTGTTTCAACAATCCTTTATAACCGTCTTCATCAAGGTAGCCGATACTTCCAAGCAGCAAGTGGCCAACCGATTCAATTCCAACGAAATCAAAAATTCCTGTATCTGATGTGAGCTTCAATCCTGTGGTCATACCGATTTCATCGTAGATTGCGTTGGGAGTACCATGTGTATTCACGATAAACCCTTTTTTACCTGTAAGCAGCTTATTAATCCCTTCTGTACCAGCCGTATAGGCAAAGCCGTATGCAAATACACGATCAACATAACCTTTCAAGATCGCAGGAAGTCCTGTCCACCAAATGGGCGAAATAAACGTAATCGTATCGGACTGCGTGATATACTCCTGCTCTACTTTGATATCAGCCGGTGTTTGTCCAGCTCTCATCGCAGCAGTATCCTCAGGCTTTAATACCGGTTGAAAATTAAGAGCGTATAGATCGCGTACAACGACTTCGTCACCTTTTTCCTTCAAGGTGGTTACAACCGTTTCCAGTATCGCGTGATTAAAGCTTTCAGCGTTAGAGTGAGCATAGATGATAAGATGTTTCATTTTCATGACCTCCAGATGTTTTATTGTTATTTTGGCATTTGTATAGATATCTATACATTTGTTTAAAAAAATTTAAAACCTGTTTTTTACATGCTCCAGCAGATATTCCAGTTGTTTTTGTTCCTCGTCTTTGAGACCCCCATAGATGGTTTCTTTTAATTTATAGGAGATCGTCTCAAATATAGGCTCCAGCTCTTTTCCCTTTTCGGTAAGATAGATCAGAGTAAGCCGGCTATCCTCCCTTTCTTTTTTCCTTTCCACATACCCCAATTTTACTAGCTTGTCGATCAGAACAGTGACTGTGGGCTGCTGACGAGCAATTTTTTGCGTCAATTCCTTAATCGAAAGTCCATCCGTTTGATACAGAAACATCAGTATTCCACCATGGGTAGGTACAATTCCTTCAACTCCATAGGATTCGAGCTCAGATACAATTAATTTATTGATCGAGTCCCTAATGGTTCCTACAAGTGCAGCTGCATTATTTTTTAACATACAAGCATTATTGCATAGATATCTATATAAATCAAGTATTCAGTCAGTCTGATCGGATTTTCACGTATGAACTGCTTCAATGAATAAGATTTAAGTCTGTTATAATGAGAATGCAAAGGGCCGTCCCTGGTGTTCTTAATCAGTTCCTGGGACAGCCCTTAAAGTATATAACAAAAATAATAGCAGTATGATTTATAGAATTTTCTTAAACATTTCGATAACTTGTTCTTTGCTAGGTATGAACGGATTGCCCGGAGCACAAGCATCCTTCATGGAGTTTTCGGCAAGCAAATCTAAATCCACCTCATTTACACCTAGTTCAGAAAGTTTGGCAGGAATCCCTACTTCCTTCGACAGGTCTTTGATTCTTTGAATTACATAGTCCGCGCATTCTTTATCCGTTTTCCCCTTATCTTCAAAACCGATTACCTTAGCGATGGCACGAAACTTCTCTGGTACATGCTTGGCATTCTCCTCCTCCACAATCGGCAGCAGCATGGCATTGCAAACCCCATGAGGCAAATCGTATACGCCGCCTAGCTGATGGGCCATAGCATGGACGTAACCCAACCCGGCATTATTAAATGCAAGTCCTCCCAAGAAAATAGCGTAAACCATTTGTTCACGTGCTTCTATATCATGACCGTCGCTCACTGTACGGGCCAAGTTGTTAAAAATAAGTTCTACTGCTGCCAACGCGGTCGCATTTGTAACAGGATAGGAACCCGGAGTAACCAAAGCTTCAATGGCATGAGTCAAAGCATCTAGTCCTGTAGCTGCCGTTAATGCGGCGGGTTTGTCTACCATCAGTTCAGGGTCGTTGACTGAAATCGTAGCTACGCTATTCTTGTCAACCATAACCATTTTGACTTTGCGCTCTTCGTCCGTAATGACATAATTGATTGTAATTTCTGCGGATGTTCCTGCCGTTGTATTAATGGCGACAATGGGCAGCGATTTATGCTTAGATTGATGAACGCCCTCATACTCCGTTATATGTCCCCCGTTGGTAGCAATAATGCCAATTCCCTTGGCCGTATCCTGTGGGGATCCTCCACCAATAGAAATTAAAAAGTCGCAGCCGTTGTCCTGTAGAAATTGAACGCCATCATGTACGTTTTTACAGGTTGGATTGGGCTTGACCTCATCGTATACTACATAGTTCAAGCCAATATCATTCAGCAAGGATGTGACCTTGCCTGCAATTCCACTCTTCATCAGAAACTTATCGGTCACGACCAGTGCTTTGCTTAAATGTAGTTCTTTTATATAGGGTCCAACTTCATGCAAACAGCCTTTTCCCATCAGATTGATAGATGGTACAAAAAATACATGTGCGCTCATAAAAATCTGCCTCCTAAGGATTCACTTTTGATCCCTCGCTAAATACAGAACTACTATAAAGTGAAACATTTCACATTTGTAATTCTATCTTTATTTAATTTTGATGTCAATATAAAAACACAGATATAACTTTGTTTTATTTTTGTTTATTTTGGTTTTTGAGTTAATCCAATAATTGGTACACAACTAATCGGAGGCAGTCTCGTACAACTTAGATGAACAACTTAACAACGAGGTGATGACAGCATGACAATCAACAAGAAAGTAGGGCTGGCTCTGCTGGCCGTATCACTGCTGCAAGCAACCCCATCTTACGCCAAGTCGGCGCCGCTAACTCCAGTAACAACCGTTTATGTGGATGACCGCCCGCTTGAGCTTACTGCCCAACCGCTACTGCTAGACGGGACAACGCTCGTCCCTATGCGTCAGTTGTTTGAGGCGCAAGGAGCTGTGCTTTCCTGGAACGGAGCCAGCAAAACCGTAACAGCAACCAAAAACGACACGACGCTGACCTATCGTATTGGAGAAGTTGCTGCCACCCTCAATGACAAAACGCTGTCCCTGAACGTTCCCGGACAGATTATTAAGGGCAACACAATGATTCCACTGCGTTTTGTGAGCGAAGCACTCGGGAGCACAGTGAAATGGGACGCTCTAACCCGGACGATCCGAATTGCCTCTAAAGAAGACTTTTTCACAACGATTCTTTCTGGAGTCAACTTGCGCAGCAAACCAGATTCATCAGAAGCTTCCCCTTCCCTGCGGCTTATTCCAACCGGTGAAAAGGTTCATGTCATCCGCGAGGTTAATGCTCTCTGGCTGGAAGTGCGCACTAAAAACAACCTGACCGGATACATATCGGCTAAACCAAAATACAGTGATTACACCAGCACTTCTCTAGCAGAACGGCAGGGTGATGAACTGATCGCCTACGGGCAAAAATTCCTTGGTACCCCTTATGAATTCGGCGCAGCAACCGGACAGACAGCGACCTTTGATTGTTCCTCATTTGTAGGGGAAGTGTTCCGACATACGCTCTCTATCGACCTCCCCCGTGTCTCTTACGATCAGGCAAAAGAAGGCCGGGAGGTGGGGCTGAACGAACTGCGCAAAGGTGACCTGCTGTTCTTCAGTGCGCGTGGGCTGGAGATCGGCCATGTGGCGATCTATGCAGGGAACAACAAATTGCTGCATACTTTCTCCAAAGAGCGCGGCGTTCATTTTGATACGTTTGACGATAAATGGAAGAAACGTTTCGTAACAGCCCGTAGACTGTTTTAAGACGGACTGGATAGCCAATAACAGCAGCTAATCCAGTACCACACTCAATTTTTTCTGTTTGCCTTTTGCCGGACGCCTCCCTTGCGGTTTGCGTTCAGGCGGCAAAAGGATTGATTCGTTCCCCTTGTTCAACACGTAATTCGATCCTCTTCTTTAACACTTTCTCTCAAAATCTTGAATATTCCATCAGATCTGCTTAAATAGGTTTAATAGCTTGTGCAGAAAACACGAATATGTATGCTAATGATGGACAGGAGGAATCGTTATGCAATTTGAAACAGATCGGCTCATCATTCGTGATATTTGCAGATCCGATTGGGGAAGTATACATACCTACACGTCATTGCCCCAAGTTACTAGGCACACAGCATGGGGACCCAATACAGAAGAAGATACAAAGGCATATATAGAACAAGTTCTAGTCTCACAGCAGGAAAAGCCACGACAAGACTACGAACTAGCTATATGTCTGAAAAACACTGGAATTCTGATCGGCGGTGTTGGTATTCATGTCAAAGATACTAATGCAGAAGTGGGTTATATTTTAAACCCAGATTATCAAGGAAAGGGTTATGCAGCAGAAGCAGCACGAACCCTGCTAGGATTTGGATTTAGTACACTTGATGTCCATCGTATTTATGCAACATGTCGTCCAGAAAATAAAGCTTCTGAGAAGGTTATGCAACAGATCGGAATGCAACGTGAAGGTATAATGCGAGAACACTGGTACTACAAAGGCGAGTTTCATGATTCATATTTGTACTCTATTCTTGTTGAGGAATTCCTCTGAACGATACAATTTTGATTTTAGGAGGGAACTTACATGGAAGCTTTTGCAGAATATTTAGCGCATATTGATAACCCGCAACATCAAGCCCGAACGGAAGAGGTTTTAGCTTGGGTAATCAAGAAGTTTCCAAATTTAAGGCCAAAAATTGCGTGGAAACAGCCTATGTTTACGGATCACGGCACATTTATTATTGGCTTTAGCGTAGCCAAACATCATCTAGCCGTTGCCCCTGAAAAGGCAGGGATTCATCATTTTTCTGAGTTAATTGTGCAGGCTGGCTATAATCACACCAAGCAGTTGGTACGTATCCAGTGGGATAGTCCAGTTGATTTCGCATTACTTGAGAAAATGATCGAGTTTAATATTTTGGATAAGGCCGACTGTTCAACCTTTTGGCGGGAATAAAAAAAATAGGATGGGCCAATGCAACTAACTCATCTGCATATTCCCAAGTTGTCTTCAGTGACTCAATGTAATACTGATATTTCTCATGCTCCTCCATACAAGGAGGAGTTTTTGTACATACGAATTTTCACAAGCATCAATCTAAACGATGTATACTCTACCATTCCCCCACCCACATAGAAAGCTATCATTCTTCGAAATCTCATCATGCTAATGCCCCTTAAAGCGCACCTATGCTATAATATGGAAAGTATGGATAGCTACATATACAGGAGGATTGGAGCAGAATGATTGGGAAATTTTTGATTTTCTCTCTACTGTGGAGTTTGCTCGGTAACCCGTTTTTGGCAATGCTCGTACTCTTAATCTTGATCTATATATTGGATCGCAACTTTGTCGGTGTATTGCCCAGCATCAGCAAACCGTGGAAAAGAAGACGCAATGCAGCACGATTGCGTCAACAGATTGCGTTAAACACTAACAATGTGGCTGCCAAGTTTGATTTGGCTCGAATTTGGCTCGAAAGCAAGAAATACTCGCAGGCTTTGGAGCTACTATTGGAAATTCAATCCCGATATGAAGATTCAGCAGACTATTGGAACGCGCGGGGTACGGCTGAGGTACACACAACCCATCTGGAGGATGGAGAACAGCATTTACTCAAGGCACTGGACATTAACCCGCGAGTGCAATACGGTGAACCCTATTTGCATTTAGCCGCTGCTTTCAAGGAACGTGACGTAAATAAGTCACTACACTATCTACAGCAATTTCAGGAGATCCAATCTTCTTCTAGTGAGGGCTATTATCTGACAGGCCTAATGTACCGTATGCTGGGACGCAAGGATGAAGCCAGCGCTGCATTTAACCAATCCATTGCTGTCTATCGTTCTCTGCCCAAATACCGCAAACGAAGTGAGCGCAAGTGGGCTGCTCGTAGCTTATTCCGTAAATTAATCGGCTAAACCGCACACTGAAACGCAAAAAAAGAGGCTTATGATGGTCAGTTCCTACTGCCATCATAAGCCTCTTTCTTTCATATACTTTGTCCGATCCGAAGCATCCGCTCACACTCATCGTAACGGCGCATAACCAAGTCGACTCAGTTCTTCCGCAATCACACGATAACCACGGCTATTCGGATGTATCCGGTCCAGCGAAAGCAATGCCCGTTCATTGCCTTCGAACGCGGGATAAATGTTCGCTACCCGGTAATTGGGTCCACCCAATGTATAGAGAAACGAGTTGAATTGGCGTACATATACTCCCGCCTCTCTTATCCCTGGAAAAGGATTATATAATCCCACCATTCGGATGATAAATGGCTCACGCTGACCGGACTTTATTTGATACAGGGCATGTACAATTTGGCGTACATGTTCTTTGGTATGATTCAGTGCTTGTGGAATGGAAGAACCTGAAGAGCCTGGGCCTCCAGCAAGTGTACTGATATATGGACGTAGATCATTGCCGCCGATCGTCACCGTTATGAGTTCAGCCCGATTGATTGCTGACCGAAAAAGCGGATTGTTGCGAACCATAGACAGCAGCTCCTGCGATGTCAGTCCGTTGATTCCCAGATTCTCGTAACTGACTGGTGTACGGAGATATCTTTCTGCCATTTGCCGATAGACAGGTACAAAGCCGCCACCTAGCAACGTCCCTGCACCTGTCGTTAAAGAATCTCCAATCGCTGTGTAGTGATACGCCAATGAACCCCACCTCCCTCCGACATAACATATATTATGTAGAAAAAAAGGAAGCGGGACCCGGAGATTCGCTTATTCTTCGTCTATTTCATATACACAATGAAATTGCCCACCATCTGGCAAATCCTCTGATCCATATACAGCAAACCCCACGTTGCGGAAGAAATCTGCCCCCTCCGCATCTGTATCCACCATAAGTCGCTTCGGGCTACGCTCCTTAATAAGTGTAAGCAACATCCCTCTGCCGTAGCCTCTATGACGATTTTCAGGCAATACAGCCAGATGATGGAGCACAATCGTTCCATCCTCCCGCTCCTCAAAACCGACAACACCTACAATAAGTCCTTCATCTTCCACACCGAACAACTTCCATTCATCCGAGGCTTGATAAGCACGCAAAGCTGCCTCTCCGCGTTCAGGATGATCTAGCACGGCGTAGGTAAGCAGCTCCAGCACCTCCTCACGAGCTGAATCTGGTTTTATATTTTTAAACATCGTTAGTCGTCTCTCCTTACAATCTGAAATGAGATTACACTTTAATTTTCCACAATAAGCAACGGCCAGTTATCTAGCCACTGTTTTTCAAATACACGCTGACGAAAAGCCGTAGTGTGACGGAACAATGGGCTTTGACGTACCCGCATATCCAGCAGATCTTCCAGCCCATGCGGACAAATGACCTCCATTTGATCCTTGGCATTCAATCGAATGGCTACAGCAGTTGCCGTCTCTGGCCAGCGACTCATCGCATCCTCTATCGAGGAATACGGAGCCTCCCCATTGCGAATATGCATCCGAGCTTGATTTTTGACAGACCAGTTGCGTCCCGCCTGTTTACGATTCAAGGACTGCTCCAGAAATTCATCTCGTTCCTCTAGCGTATTTTTGGGGTCAAAATAAATAACATCGATATCGTTTAGTGGTGTAGCTGTTGTATAACCATGTAGCTTGTCCCACACACGGTTGCGTACATAGCCCGCGGCTATACAACCTTGCGGAAGCTTCAGCTCTCGCACATAGCGCAAGTCTTCCAAGACCTGTGGATCATTCATATATTGTATGATTCGTAGCACATTTTCTTCCGACTTCATCCTGTACTCAGCCCCCTTTTTTTATGATGACAGTTGCTGCACAGACTCTGCTCCTTGAGCCGCGAATCGGGCTGTACGCTGCGCCAAACGGCGGCGTGCGACCAGCAGGAAGGGAATACCGATCACAACCGACAGTGCAACCGGAACAAACACGGCAAGCGGTGCCGTTTGACCATAGACATCCAGCAACCAGCCACCAAATAAAGGAGCCAGTACACTACCCAAATTATTAAAGCCGATCGTACCGAAGTAGGTCCCTTTATATTGAGCATCAGCAATTTGATCAATCAGTACGTCCAGCATCGTGAACAATAATACTTCGCCTATTGTAAACAGCACCATATCCAGTATAAACATCCAGCCTGAGTTTAGCATACCGCACAGCAGCAAGCTGACCGCAATACATATATTCCCTGCTATTAAGGAATTCACTGGAGAAAAGCGGCTTGCCAGCCGCACCAGTGGATACTGAAAAGCCAATACGCAAACCGCGTTGACCGTTAGCATGTATGTAAACCACCGGGTACCTTCCTCGAAGGACAACGATAAAAATTGAGGCATTGTCGAATTGGAATGGGCATAGCCCATTACGCAGAATACAGTTCCCAACAGAATCGGCATAAATATGGGATCCCTACTGGCTGTTCGGAACGCCTCGCCTATCCGCAGCGGAGCCTCTCCCGCTGTTGTGCCTACATGCAGATCCGATGCATACCGAGTAAACTGGATCAACAGCAGTACCCCGTACAGAGCATACACACCAGCGGCTACCATGAACGGCGTACCTGTAGATGCCGATCCCAACATCAAACCAAGCAGCGGTCCTGCCACCACACCAACATTAATCGCCGCATATCTCATGTTATAGACAAGCAATCTCTTCTCCTTGGGGGTTACATCGGATAATAGCGCCCGCGAAGTTGGCTCGAACAAGGATCTGCACAGTCCATTCAGAGCATTAATGACAAAAAAGGCCCAAGCCGCTTCTGCCAACGCAAAAGCGACAAATACAAGCGCCCAACTCGCAATGGATACCAGCATGACCTTACGTCGTCCGATCCGATCTGAAATATATCCACCGTAAAAGCTGGCAAAAATGCCAACCAGCGAGCTGACCGATACGATCACCCCCGTATGAAAGGGGGTGACCCCCAGACGGGTGGTCAGATAAATAGACAAAAATGGGATGCTCATAGAGGTCGCCATCCGACCAAAAATCGTACCCGCTATAATTGTCCAGGCCAGCGGGTGAATGGAACGCAGCTGTTCTTTCATATATATATTTTAGGTCCTCCTTCTAGGTACAAGTCTAACAAGGGGGAGACAGTCTCGACTGGTGAATATAACGTTCCAGTTCTAAACACGTTGTCTGATAGACAGACTGGAGCGCAGACAACTTCCCTTGTACATTCTCAAGTCGGTTCTCCCGTGCAAGCTGTTCAATATCAGACAGCAATTTGGACAAACGCCCGACACCCAGACTCACGCTGCCTGATTTCAACTCATGAGCAGCCTCTACTACTTTTGTGGCTTCGCCCGCAGCAACCAGTTCTTTTAACTTGTTGATTTTGGCAGGTGTATCACTGGTATACATTTCGACCAATGACTCAAGTAATCCCGTGCTACCATCCTCGTCCAGCAGCATGATCTCACGAATAACATCCTCATCCAAAATAGGCTCAGATTCCGGAATGGGTAGCCATTTGGCCAGCTTTTCTGAGAGATTTTCAATCGTCACTGGCTTCATCAAGTAATCGTTCACACCAATCACCCGCCCACGAGCCTGGTCTTCCTCGGACACATTTCCGGTCAAAGAAATGATCGGCACAGGCGGCTGTTGGTTTTCTGCTTCCCACTGGCGGATCGCTTTCGCCGCATCATGACCATTTAGCAAAGGCATATGATGATCCATTAGAATGCAGGCGTAGGATCGTTCGGAGGCCGCTCTTACTGCAGCTTGTCCATCCTCGACAAAGTCAATATGCTGAAATCCCAGGTGGTTAAGCTGTAATTGCACTACTTGACGATTCACCCGATTATCCTCTGCTACCAAAATAGCTTGAGAATGACTATGCTCACGAAGCAACTCGCTACGTACCGTCAATTCACCATTTTCATGTTCTTCTATTTCAACTGCCTGTCCTGATACCTTCCTGAAGGGAATTTCAAACCAGAACGTGGAGCCTTGGCCTTCTTCGCTAACGACCCCAATCTCTCCCTGCATAAGTTTCACAAATGAGCTGCATATCCACAGCCCCAGTCCCGTTCCTCCATATTGGGAGGCGCTGCCTTCACCAGCTTGCACATAAGGCTGAAACAGCTTGTCCTGATCCTCCGCTGAAATCCCGATGCCCGAATCCTGCACCTCAAAACGAACACGTTGGGAATCTTTAGTTTCCTCAACCAATTTTGTCCGAACAACAAGGTTCCCTTCGCTTGTAAATTTATTTGCATTGTTCAACAGATTAAGCAAGATCTGCATAATCCTTGCCGAATCTCCTTCGAGATGCTCTGCCACGGCTCGATCAGTCTCTATACTCAACTGGTTGCCCATCTGATAAATTTGCGGCTCCAACAACTGGGCAACATGGCTCATAATCGCCTGAACTCTGACATTTCCGATCTCTAACTCCATCTGTCCTGCTTCTACTTTGGATATATCGAGCAGATTATTAATCATGTTTAGTAGCAGAGAGGCCGACTCACGTATCACACCGATGGCCTGCCGCTGATCTGGAGATAGTTTGGATGAAGCTAACATTTCGATCATCCCCAAAATTCCGTTCATTGGCGTTCTAAATTCATGACTAACCACGGCGAGAAAAGTGCTCTTCAGGTCATTAGCCCTTATCGCTTCTTCCTTTGTCCGCTTTAATTCCGCATTGCTTTTGGCAAGCTGACGCTGCAGATTGACCAGTTCGTTGTTCATTGCTGAAAATTCATTCAGCAGCTTTTCTTCCTCAGCCTTGCTTTTCAGAACCTCATCCGTTAATTGTTCGACCGTTCTCCGCAGGACAGCCATTTCTGCTGTCGGTTCCTTCATATTAAAAGGCCCCCTTTACAAAATGACTTACGGGTTGCCAACACTAACATTATCTCTTGAGCGAAAGTATGTCCTCTGCTACCTCCAGCGCTTCCTCCGCACCTGGTGCATATCCATCGGCTCCCACTTCCTGCCATAAGTGTGAATCAAGATTAAAGGGCAATCCACCGACCATAATTTTCACATGACTTGTAGTTGTATTTTGGCGGATCACAGTAATCAGCTTTTTCACCAGATGGACATGGTAAGCCATGGTAGCTGAGATAGCCACCACATCTGCGTTGTAGCTCACAATGGCCTGAAGCAGACTCCGATCAGGTACATTGGCACCTAAATAGTACGTATCCCAGCCATCCATCTCGAAGATATCAGCCAGCATACGCAGACCTATTTCATGCTGCTCGCTGCCTACACATGCTGCTACGAGGCTACGTCCCTTATTTCCAGCACCTATCCATCTGGGATACAGGCTGGAAATAATAAACTGAGTCGCGGCAGTACAAAAATGTTCTTGACCAACCGTAATTTTGCCTTCATGCCACAGACGACCTATTTCATATTGCGAAATTTGAAAAATATATTTATAAGTATGTTGAATAGACATACCTTCATCTAGCAAATGGACGATCCAATCCAAAGCCTGTCTGCGATTACCAAACAGTAAATATTCCAAATATTGAGTCACATCGGCAGCATAGGGATTATCATCTGTAATAAAAGAGGCGTACTCCTCTTTCTTCCCAATTTGCTGTATCCCCAATTCCAAATGCTCCAGCACCACCGTTTTTTCCCTGTGATGAAAGTGCTCTACCAATGTCTCCCGAATTAATTGAAAATTGATGATCAAATCTTCTTGGGTTATGCCGAAACCTTCTAAAAGTCTCTTTAACCAGGAAACATAATACGTAAATAAAATAGGACTGCTCACGATTACACTTTCAGCTAAATAGTTCAAACTATATAAAGAGTCCTGTTTTGTCTTTATTTTACCGTTGTCCCCAAAGCGCTCCAAAAGATCTGGCTGTAATTCGTATTGTTTGTGGGTAACTAGCTCAGCCAAATCTCCTGCTTGCATCAATAGCGACTCACCTGCGGTATATTGCTGTATACTCATGTACAGCTCCTTCCCCGACAAGGTATTTGTATATGAAACAGGTTCTAGGGATGACCTCAGATCGAGACTATTAGACAATTATACCTGATTTGCGTCCCCACTGCCCAAAATTAGACAAAAAAATAAAATACCGAAAAGTCGGTATTTTATCTTAAAGCTGATTTAACCAGAAAATGCAACACTTATGATCCGTTACTCTTCTGTCCCTCAGCTGTTAGTCCAAGCTTTTTTAGCAGATGAATAGCCTGCTCCTTCTCTTCCACGGATAAGCCATCCACAGTCTCCATAATAACACGATGATGCTGCGGGAATATTTGCTCAAAAAAATGACGTCCATCATCAGTTAATTCTGCATAAATTACACGCCGATCATCTTGTGACGCACGGCGGGTAAGCAGGTTTTTTTTCTGGAGTTTATCCACCACATACGTAATATTCCCGCTGGAGATCAGTACCTTTTCTCCAATCTTCTGCAAAGGCTGCGGTCCGCGATAATACAAAAGGTCAAGCACACCAAATTCAGTTGTATTTAATCCATGACTATGAATGTCCCGATTCGTGCGAGACGTGACCGAATTATAGGCACGAGCCAGAACAACGAACAAATTAAGCGCTAAGTCCTGATCATCTGGTTTTACAGACATATTAACAGCCTCCGTTACTCATATCTTTATTCCAAGATATCTTAATTGCGTACTTTTGTCAAGTTTAAGCGCTTCCCTTCCTGCTTTTACGGTCTGTATTGAAGGAATTACCATCTATTATGCGGAAGTTGTCGTTCATTATGTAAAAAAGCCTGCCCTCGACCAGTCATTAAATACTGATATCGAGAGCAGGGCGATTATGATTCAATTCTTAATTTCTTACGTAAAAATACGTAGGCAACACGTCCGCATAATACTCCCAGTACATTCAGTATGATGTCATCCACATCCATCGTACCTGCGCCCAGCAGCATTTGGGTTACTTCGAGAATGACCAATGCGGCCACCACCACTAACAGCAGCCTGCCTACCCTTCGCATAGATACCCAAATGATCGGCACAAGAATACCGAAGGGGATGAACACACCAATATTCCCGAGCAAATTAACACCCCATACCCGAAAAGGGGAAGAATGCATGGCCCGCCAGTATCGCCCGATCGTATCCAAGGGAACAACATTATATGAATAGGGAGGTCCTGGCCGCAGCGTGCGACCAAAACCGAGAAACATCCAATATAATAGAAGCCCTGTATATAATATCAATAACACGAATGCTACATTATAAAACAGACGGTTACCAGACATTATTTATTCCGTACGTCAATTTGTCCATTAGCTCGTGCGATAATAACTTGATCCGCCATGTTAATGAACAGTCCATTATCGACTACACCCGGAATCTGATTCAAGCGAATTTCCAGTTCCTGTGGGTTTTCGATCGTACCATAGCGGCAATCGGCAATATAATTTCCGTTATCCGTAAGGAAGCGCTCGCCGTCTTTCATACGCCATTCCGCTTTACAGCCTGTCTGCCGCAGAGCCTCTAACGTCCATTCACTGGCAAAAGGTACCACCTCGACCGGCAAAGGGAATGCGCCCAGCACCTTCACATCCTTGGACTCATCCACAATAATGATTAATCGATCGGTATTGCTTTCCACAATTTTCTCTCTCAGCAGAGCACCACCTCCACCTTTTACCAATACCAGTTGCTCATTCACCTCATCTGCACCGTCAATGGTAACGTCAAGCCTCCCAATCTGATCAAACGGAATGATGGGAATTCCCAGCTCCCTGGCCTGATCCTCCGAGGCTTGGGATGTAGCTACAGCCTGTATATGTAATCCTTGTGCCACACGCTCTCCGATTTTTTGAATAGCCCAATAGGCTGTCGAGCCTGTACCAAGTCCAACTTTCATACCTTCCTGAATCGCCTCAACTGCTTTTTCGGCCGCTTTTTGCTTCAAATTCATTATCATCTCTCCCGCTATATAGGCTAGTGTTGATCAACATCTATTTTATATGAGAACGCTTTATAAAGACAGAGACAGCTTTTTACCATAACATAGACTATTTTCATCGTGTTCATACTCCCCAAATCGTTCAATAGGTTCGTATCCCTGCTTGGTATAGAAGGCAATTGCTTCAGGTTGAGCTGCTCCAGTCTCTAGATTAATCCTTACTACTCCCCGCTTTCTGGCTTCCTCTTCCAGAAAAGATAATAGGCTAACTGCAATTCCTTGTCTGCGATAAGAGGAATCGACATAAAATCTTTTAAGCTCCATCTCTTCCGCATCTATAGGCCTAAGCCCTCCGCAAGCAACTGGTTTTCCATCCATATACACAACAGCGAAAATCATATTTTTAACTTTCGGGTTGGAAAAATCCACCAAGTAAATTTGATCGGCAGGATACCTTTCCAACAAGTCTTCATCCAGCCTACGAATCAAATCATGCAGATCCGCATGGTCGCTCTCAACCTTTAAAATCGTAAACCTCGACACTTTTCTCATCCCTCTCCTCTATGCATAGATACATGGACTCATTTCGCGAACAAATCACGAAAACCGCGATAAATCAAGCATTCGCGGCTTCAAATATGAAAAATGTCCCAAATTGATAAGTGCATTTGACTCTATTATAAAGTATGATGGTTTCTGTTGAATAGTTGCTTATGGACTGAAATGAACTCGAATTTCAAGCAGGAGTATAAATTGGAAAATACTGAAATACACACAACCTTTACCTATTAAAAATTAATTTTTTATTGCGTTAGGTATTCATTTCATGAGCTTTTTGTACGACATATATATAGGGATATCATACTTGTCTGAAAAAGACTTAAGACCTATTTTGAAAAAATCAAGGGTCAATTATCTCTATTTATTGTGTTTGTAAGGGGGACTTGATTATCTCATTCGATAAGCGGTTCAACACCATATACAAAAATACTACCAGGGAGTGGAACATTTTGAAAAAGTGGAGTAGCTTATCATTCTTCACCAAAAACTTATTATTATCCTTCTTCAATATCGTATTGATCGGGCTAGTCCTTATTGTGTCTAGCTATTTGATCCAACGTACGATTTTGATTGACCAATTGCATGGGCAAGTGGAAAAAATCACATTGAAGTGGGCGCAGGGCATTAATTCCGATGAAGTATCCCAAGCGGTTCAAGAAAAAAATTATGATGGACCCATTCAAACCAAACTTCGTACCTATCTAGATAACATCATGGCAACGAACCCGAATATCTCTCACGCCTATATTTTCGGAACAGAGCTGGAAAATGGCAATCAGACATCCATTGTCGCCATGCCAACAGATCTGAGAGAATCATTTGAAAAAGATAAAATGGGTGTCGGCGCTATGTACGAGCAACCCAATGTCGTAGCTGTAGGCGTAACTAGCATGCTGGACTCCGGCAAACCTACATTCACCAGTTTTTACGATGACTCTTTTGGTACATGGACGACTTTGATGACGCCGATTAAAGATCCTAGTGGCAAAATCTTTGCCTATTTTGCTGTCGATGCTGATGCCGGTGCTGTACCTGCCGGATTGACCAAGCTGCTCATTAGCGGCGCCACCATTTTGGTGATATTCCTACTGATCTGCCTGGCGCTTCAATATTGGGTAGTAAAACGCACACTATCTCCGATTAAGCAACTGATGTACGGTATCAGTGAAGTAAGCAGAGGAAATCTGGATGTTCAAATTCATGCTGGCCAAGATGACTTGGGGCTCGTGAATCAGAACTTCAACGATATGGTAAGCCATATTAACAGCATTATGACCAAAGTGAAGCAGACTACTGATGAAGTCAATGAGTCTGCGAAGGAATTACTCGCAATCTGTGAGCAAAACGGAATCAATTCCAACATCATCAACCAAAATATCAATGAAATTACGGATAATATCCGTTCACAGGAAAAAGCGACAGGCGATAGTGCACGAGCTATGGCTGAAATGGCATCAGTCATTCAAAATATTGCTACAAGTTCTTCCAATGTGGCGGAAGAAGCCAATTCGGTAGAGAAGCGTTCGAATGAAGGTAACGAGATTGTAGATAAGGTATCATCCCAAATGCATTTGATTACCGATTCAGTAACGAATACTTCCCGTATCATCAAGTTGCTGGACAGCCGTTCACAGGAAATTGGCAATATCATTAGCACCATTTCAGGAATTTCTAGCCAAACGAACCTGCTCGCCCTGAACGCTTCTATTGAAGCTGCGCGTGTCGGTGAAGAAGGTAAAGGCTTTGCCGTTGTGGCCAATGAAGTACGTAAGCTGGCAGAACAATCTGCGGAGGCAACTAAACAAATTACGTCTCTGATTGAAGAAATTCAAAGTGAAATCGGACAAGCTGTGAATTCGATGGAGCAAGGGAACGTTGAAGTTCAAAACGGTATCGTCGTTGCTGGACAAGCAGGCGAGTTGTTCAATGACATTCTTCAAGCAACTAAAAATCTAGCATGGCAAATCCAAGAAGTATCCAGTGCTACTGAGCAAATATCTGCGGGGACACAGGAAATGACCGCGACAGCAGACGATCTTTCCTCCACCGTAACCAAAACAGCCAATAACAGTGTTCACATTATGCAAACGGTAGAGGAACAAAAAGCCTCTTTGGATTCTATCATTGAGTCATCCCATAAGCTGACGTCCATGTCCGAAGAGCTTCAAGAAATTACATCTTATTTCAAAATTGCAGACACAAACCGTACCAAATCATAAATATCCATTTATCGATTTCAATGCATATTTCATAAGTAAGTCGTTCGGTGATGCCTCCCTCCTGTTCATCCATTTGAAGGGATCGGAGGCATTTATTAGCTTCATCACTTATATTGAAACATCAAACATTCAGGAGGTTAGCGTAATGGCTTCATTACAACAAAACAGCACACAGACAGCTCCATCCCCATTCCTAGTTCCCTTGGATTTTGCACGTATACAGCGCAAGTATACATCCTCTACTTATCAAGTAGAGTTAGAGACATCCATCTCGGAACAACTGAATCAACAAAACACTCCGGAAGACAAACAAGCAGTGCTCTTATCAGCGTATACTGCATGGTTATATCGTCTATCCGCAGAGGAAGAAGTTTCTTTCTCTACTTTTGT
This sequence comes from Paenibacillus polymyxa, assembly GCF_015710975.1. Lineage (NCBI taxonomy): Bacteria > Bacillati > Bacillota > Bacilli > Caryophanales > Paenibacillaceae > Paenibacillus > Paenibacillus polymyxa. The sequence continues at coordinate 5,622,779 of NZ_CP049783.1, forward strand.
GCCTCAATCCGGTCTGCTTACAGCATCGTTGACAGTTGAAAAGGAAACGACTTTTCATGAACTGGCAAGCTTATTTCAGGAGATGCTCCGTGAGCCTAATGCATTCCTGGCAGAACCGCAAGCTGATACTTCATTTTCAACAACACTTCCTACAGACAGCGGTGTAGAATCCCGTATTATGGACTGGGCTGTTCGTGATAACAATGGCACTTATCAATTACAGATTCGGTATGATCAATCACTCTTGCTGGAAACAACGGTGGTTCGCTACGCAGAATACTTTGCAACCCTTCTGCGAGGCGCGCTCAACAACAGCCATGCACTTGTAAATTCCATTGACATATTATCGGACGCAGATCGAGCTGCTCACGAAGCTTTAAATGATACCGTCGTAAAATATCCTGAGCATCAGACGATTCACGGAATGTTTGAAGAAGCGGCTTCCCAGTACCCTGATCGTCCAGCTATTGCTTCCCATACGGGGGAGTATACGTACCGTGAATTGAACGAGCGTGCTAACCAAGTCGCACGTGTTTTGTTATCCAAAGGTCTCACCAAAGGTGAATTCGTGACCATCTTCATGGAACGAAGCTTGGAGACCGTTATTTCCCTGCTCGGCATCCTAAAAGCCGGAGGCGTGTACGTTCCTGTTGATCCCGCTCACCCTGCTGACCGGAGTAGCTACATTGTCGAGGACACGCGTTCTCCTTTTGTCTTAACAACTTCCGCACTCACCCAACAAGCGGCTGAACTATGCGGGTCCATTGAAACCGTAAAAGAAATATTAGCTATTGACGGACCACTGGCAGGTTATGCAGCAAGCAATCCAAACGTTGAAGTAAGTCCAGATGATCTAGCTTATGTCATCTACACCTCCGGTTCTACAGGCAAACCAAAAGGTGCCCTGATCGCTCACCGCGGTGTCGTTAACCTAGGAGCTGTCGTACAACGCGATTGTGACATTACGCCTCAGGATGTATTGACCCAATTCGCCACCTATAGCTTCGATGCTTCTGTATGGGATACGATTGGAGCCTTGTTTTACGGTGCAAAATTGTACTTGCTGTCTTCCGAAGAGCGCGTATCTGTGGAAGAATTCGCTGAAGCCATCGAACGTACGGGCACGACGATTATTACCATTTTGCCAACTGTATTCTTTAATCAGCTATCGACGTACTTGTCAGACGAAGGTTATCGCAAGCTCGCAAATGTTCGGATTGTTACCGTGGCAGGCGAAGCGCTGTATGGCTCACAAGTTCGGGCGTTCCAAAGCAAATTCGGTACAGACACAGACATCGTCAACGTATACGGACCAACCGAATGCACCGTAGCGACGACGACCCATCGGGTCCGCGGTGCCGTCCCTGAACATGTCGTTAATATCCCGATCGGCAAGCCGATTTACAATTACAAAGTGTACATCGTTAACGACGATAACAAGCTTTGCCCAGTCAATATTCCGGGTGAAGTATGTATTGCTACGCCTGCGTTGGCCCACGGCTATCTCCATCAGCCGGAGCGTACAGCCCAATCGTTCGTGGACAATCCTTTTGTCCCAGGTGAAAAAATGTACCGTTCAGGTGATATTGCCAAGCTGCTGCCAGACGGTACGATTGAATACGTAAGCCGGAAGGACTCGCAGCTCAAAATTCGGGGGAACCGGATTGAAATAGGAGAAATTGAAGACCATTTCTCCAAACATCCAGGTGTTCAGGACGTAGCTGTTGTCGCCGTCAAGGATCACACAGATCAGAACATGTTAGTGGGCTATTTCACCACTTCGGACGGACAGTCCATTCCACAGGACGTTATACAGTCTTATATTGGAGGCAAGCTGCCTTCCTATTTTGTACCAACCCATGTCATTCACCTGGAAGCTATGCCTATTTCACCAACTGGCAAGATCGATCGTAAAAAGTTGGCTCTGCGCCCACTTCCTGAAGTGTCTGATCTTACGTCCGGCGGAGAACCTCTCCGTGAAGGAACTGAAACACTCATTGCCGAAGCATGGACACAAGTGCTTGGTAAACATAACATTGGCGCGACTGACGATTTCTTCCTGATCGGAGGCGATTCGCTTCGTGTCATTCATGTGCTGGCTATTCTGAAGCCGCGTTATGGCGCGCTGCGTATTGGAGACTTCTTCCGCTACAAAACTGTTCGTGAGCTTGCTGAATACGTGGAGCAATTAGGTACAGAACAAGCGCCGCAGCGCAAGTCACTCGCGATTTCTCAGGAAAAAACAGATTTGAATGAACATCCTATTGAGTTGCCTGGCGCTTCAGATTTAGCTGAAATCCGCGACTTGCGCGTGATTTTATTGACCGGAGCCACAGGATATCTGGGTTCACACATTCTGTATGACCTGCTCCACCGGACAGAAGCCAAAGTATACGCAATGGTACGCCCTTCTCAGGACGGTCCATCTGGCTTTGAGCGTATTCAATCCGTATTGACAGGATATTTTGGTCAAGATATCTCCAGCTTGATGGAAGGACGGGTGAAGGCTGTCTATGGGGATCTAGAGCAAGCGGATCTGGGTCTCTCTTCTGTCGACCGCCATATGCTAGAGCACCAGATCGACGGTATCATTCACAGCGCTGCTGACGTTCGCCATTTTGGTGATTCGGCAACCTTCGATCGCACGAATGTGACCGGAACATTGGAACTGCTAAAAATCGCTCAAGCTAAGCCAGAAGTCTCCTTCCATCATGTTTCCACTATGGGAATACCGGAGGATCTTGCAAACGAAGGAAAATGGGAATCGACATTAGAGTTCTCTGCCTTCCCAGATGAACTGAACGTGGACAACCTGTACACGAACAGTAAACTTGCGGCAGAGAAGTTATTGTTCCAAGCAGCTCAAGCAGGTACACCTGTCTCGATCTACCGTGCGGGTAATTTGACAGCCCATTCGGCCAACGGACGCTTCCAACGTAATATCGATAGCAATGCTTATTATCGTATGATGAAGGCGATGCTGCTGCTGGGCAAAGCTCCACAAGCCGATTGGCATACAGACTTTACACCAATTGATTACGCCAGCCGTGCTATCGTAGAACTGTCCGTCAAACAAAAAAGTGCGAACCGCATTTTCCATATCTGTAATCCGAACCCACTGCCATATGATGAACTGATCGCTATGGTAAACCAGCTTGGTTACGCAGTAGAAACGCTGCCTTTTGACGATTACAGCGCTTGGCTGCTGAATCCGTCTTCTGGCATTCAGGAAGATGCACTTCACCTTGCTATGGGACAACTCGAAGGTGATGGTGCCAAGGACTCAGCTTACCGTTACGGCTGCTCTGTAACCACAGCTCTGCTGGAACAAGCTGGCGTACAGTGTCCGGTAACCAACCTGGAGTTTATTCGCAATATGATCCAGCATGCGGTCGAGATCGGTTACTTCCCGGCCTCATCTTCGGTATCTGTACAAGCAACACAGAGGTAACAAAGTTGTGATATTTCCCCCGCATGTTTTCGGTATGATAGACTAGATTTTGCTAGTTTCATATTTAGTATAAACCTCTATACTTTCAGAATTTTTTGCATGCGGGGGATGTCATTCAATGAAACACACTTTTTTAAAAAGAACATTGCTCATCATAAGCTTGGTAGCTATTCTCGGGATTTTGGTGCATGAAGCACGTAACATTTATCACACACCTGTAGTCAAAGGAACTCATCGTACACGCACTGCTAATGCAGATCGACTGGTACGCCATTTATTTTCACTGACGCCTACGCCAGATAAGGTATATTACCAAAACAAAGTAATTGTCCTGATGTATCATGAAGTAACCAAGACTCCACCTGATCCCGGTGCTCTCAAGCTTAGTAATTTAACGAAACAATTGGACGAAATGAAAGCAAATGGCTTCCATTGGATCACCATGAAAGAGTATACGGATTTTATTTTACATAAAGGCAAGGTTCCCGCTAATGCGGTCCTTATGACATTTGACGATGGTTATGAATCCTTCTATACGGACACTTTTCCCGTGTTGAAGAAGTATCATGTTCCGGCTACCAATTTTCTCATTACATCCACAATCAGCAATCCTAAACATATTGGTATACCAAAGCTGACATGGGATCAAATTCATCAGATGCATGCAGAGGGCATTGATTTTTACAATCATACCAATGACCAGCATGCTTACGGATACTCCAACACAAAGCGCACCAAACAAAAACCACTTCTGATGGGCCCGGTGTATTCGAAAAAGCTGGGGCGAATGGAAACCGAGGACGAGTTCAAACAGCGGGTTTATACCGATTTGGACCTGGCTGACAAGAAGCTGTTTAAACATTTACACAATGATCAGAATGTACTGGCCTTCCCTTATGGTGGGTATACCAAGGAGACGTTGGAAATTTGCCGCTCCTTGGGAATTGACGTTACGTTTACGGTGAAACGAGGAATTAACTCACCAGGGCAAACGAACGGCTATCGCGTCAATGCAGGAGGAATACACAATATTCCCGAAGTATTGGTGCAATATATGAAAGAAGGGGCTCCACTTCGCCCACTTCCTTTTGCCCAAGGTCCCAACAAAGTATCCTGAACAGCATAGTATATTTAGGATAAAAAGAACCTTTACAACCACTATAAGTCGTGGTTGTAAAGGTTCTTTTGTTGTATGGATTCGAGTTCAGGGCCAGATACGAATTAGCGCAATAACAGCCAGATGTACGGGATAAAAGCTGCGCCACAACCAACGCGGTACCCGACGATAAAATCCGCTCTCCCCTGTGGCAAAACATACAATCAGAATACTGGACAGCAGACTAAAGTGCTGAATATTCGCATGGTGTACCATATCATACACAACATTCAAAACAAAATGGGCAGCAATCATCATATATGAACGGGTGTATCGATAGATGAGAACAAGCAGCAGACCATAGGCTCCGTAATCCATCTGGCTGAGCTCCATGAACAGGGCTGTGAGGACGTACAGACCCGATACAGCCACCCAATGCTTCATGCGAGATGCAGCAGCCAGCGCGAGTAACGACGCCAGTAGCGTCCAGATCACATTGGGTCTATACACATCAAACGCCAGCATATAGGGCACCTGGGAGATCAAGGCCAGCCCTAGCAGGCGAAGCATGTAGCTCCGCATATTTCGGGTACGGGTATAGCCCATATAGAGGGCGTATGCGTAGATTGGAAAAGCAAGCCTGCCGGCAATTCTCCAAGCCGGATCTGTCGGAAAAAACACAAGTCCGACATGGTCAATCAGCATCGTCAGCATGGCCAACCAGTACATATAAGGCCCCCTTATTCATGTTTTAGGTCTTTTCTTCCGTCAAATTCAGAATGGCGTTCATAATATCCGTTTTCGTAACCCGCCCTACTAGCCCCTGAATTGGAGCCGAGGAGGTACATGGCTCGTCCAAAACAGGAAGACAATTAATCTGATGCCGGATCAGTCTCGATATTGCTTCCAGTAAAGAATCTCCTGGAGCAAGCGTCGTCATTTGGGCCCGGCGAGTCATAGCCATGGTCACCGGGACAGTGTGAAGATCAGTATGTCCCAGCATGACCTTCAGCAAATCCTTGCGGGTAACAATACCAATGAGCTTCTGCTCCTCCCCCGTGACCATCAGCGTGCCTGTATTTTGCTGAAATAGCATTAACACCGCATCATAGGCGGTAGCATCACCTGATATCAAAATCGGGTCACTCAGTATATCTGCCACAGTCAGCTTTTTGAGCATACTGCCGATATGGCTATCATAGTTTGGATAACGCCCTGGCAAGTAGCCTACCTTTGGTTTGGCATCTACTAGCCCGAGCATAACGAGCAAAGCAAGGTCAGAACGCAAAGTCGGCCGCGATAGTCCCAGCTCTTCAGCAATTTTATCCCCTGTAACAGGCGCCAGACGCTGGACAATATCTACAATTTCCCGCTGTCTTTCTGACAGTTGAATAATGATTACCTCCTTATGGAATGGGGTAGTATACATTATAAATGAGCATAGGTCGGCCAATTTCAGCATGTTTCGACAATTCATCAAATTTTAATCAAAGACCGCTTGTTTTCAAATTTAAAATGTGTCACAATTAAAAATGTAATACATACTAATTATAAGTTTAACGTGTGCAATATGCTACATTTAAATGAGCTAATGTACGCCATATGATATGTATTATGTACTATATAACCCTGAGGAGGAAAATCAAATGAAATTTTTCTTGGATACTGGTAACATTGAAGAAATCAAACGTATTGAACGTTTGGGTCTGGTTGATGGTGTAACAACGAACCCTTCCCTGATCGCTAAGGAAGGTCGAGTGTTCAAGGAAGTCATTCAGGAGATTTGCAGTATCGTTGAGGGTCCCGTAAGTGCTGAGGTAATTGGCCTGAAAGCTGAAGATATGCTCGCAGAAGCTTATGACATCGCAAAGTGGGCACCTAACGTGGTGATCAAGCTTCCTATGACCGAAGACGGTTTGTACGCTTGTAACGAGCTGACCAAGAACGGAATCAAAACGAATGTAACATTGATTTTCTCCGCAGCTCAAGGTTTGATGGCAGCCAAAGCTGGTGCTACTTTTATCAGCCCGTTTGTGGGACGTCTGGATGATATCGCCGTTGACGGCATGAAGCTGATCCGTGATCTGAGACAAATTTTGGACATTCATGGTTTGAAATCCGAAATCATCGCTGCTTCCATCCGTAACATTAAGCATGTAGAAGATGCAGCTCTGTCTGGTGCACATATCGCCACTATTCCAGGTTCCTTGCTTCCTTCTTTGTGGAAACATCCGCTGACAGACAGTGGTATCGAACGCTTCCTTAAGGATTGGGAAACCGTACCTAAAGCTTAATTCGCCAGTCATGGCAAACTATATTGTACTAAAACCCGAACAGCCCGTTTTTTACGGGCTGTTTTTTTGCTCTTTTTCCCGCATAGACAAGTAAAAGTAAAGTGGAAAAGGAATGTATGTTTACAAAACGCTGCACAACTTCTTTTGACAAAACAACTTGTTGTCCATATAATTGTTATAACAACTAATTAATTTCAAAGTATCCTGTGCGGAAAATTAGAAAGGAGTGTCATATGAACAATTTGCCTCCCGATTGCTCTATTGGGATGTTACTTGGAATCACCCATCGCAAAATGAGTCAACAGCTCTCGCATCGGCTTAAACCTTATGATATTTCCCCAGAGCAATGGTCGGTTTTGTACCAAATCTATCAGGCCGAGGGTTTAAATCAGAAAGAAATTGCAGCTAAGGCTGTAAAGGACCAGCCCACCACGACTCGTATTATTGATTTGTTGGACAAGAAGGGCTGGGTACAGCGTGTGAACAGCCCACAGGATCGCCGGGCTTATTTGCTTCATTTGACTGAAGCAGGCCGACAGCTTGTGAAGGAGACTCTCCCCGTCGAACGAGATGCCAACCACGATTTTGTAAAAGGAATTTCCTCTGCAGATCTGAAGCAATTCCGCCAAACGCTTTTACAAATTCATACCAACATGACTGAATCAGAAAAACAAGGAGAGAACGATTAATATGCAACAAGGCAAGCAACCTCTTTGGACCAAGGAATTTATCGTTCTTACGGTTTCCAATTTATTTTTGTTTCTGGAACTACAGATGATTGTATCTTCCATTCCTTCCTATGTGAAAAATGCATTCCATGCTACCTCCGTGCAGGTCAGTCTTGTTACGACTTTGTTCGCATTAAGTGCAATTGTCGCAAGACTTTTTTCTGCCCGTATGCTGGAAAAAGGACATCGCAGCGCCCTGATCTTCGTTGGACTGCTGTTTGCATTAGCAGGAACGCTGGGATACAGTGTTTCACCGACAATTGCGGTACTCCTGCTCATGCGTATGCTGTTTGGGATTGGCTTTGGTATGAGCAGCACTGCCTTTCCAACAATGGTCACTGACGTCATCCCTCCCAAACGTCTCGGTGAAGGAATGGGATTTTTTAGTCTGTCCACTAGTTTAGCCATGTCTATTGGGCCAACCATCGGTATTTCGATGCTGCAATACGGCAGTTTTAACCTGCTTGCCTATTCGACATCTGCTGTCATCGTTGTCATTTTCCCTCTAGCCTACTGGCTCATTCGCACACTGCCTAAGGGGCATGTCGAACCACCTATGGTCCCTTTGGAGGAAGGGCGCAAACCGGCATTTAACCGTAAATTGTGGATTCCCGCCTTGTTGAACATGTTGATGTCTATCACATATGGCGGGTTGCTCGGTTTTATGGCGCTCTATGGAGATGAAGCTAATTTGGCGCACCCGGCTTACTTTTTCCTGTTTAATGCGGTATCTGTACTGATCGTGCGCCCCTTCTCGGGCCGTATATATGACAAAAAAGGGGCAAAGGCACTGCTCATCCCTGGTTCCCTGTTTCTCATTGGTGGTCTGATTCTGCTTTCTTACGCAAACAGTGACGCCTTTATGTATCTGTCTGCTCTTTGCTACGGTATCGGGTTTGGTGTTATGCAGCCAACCTTGCAAACCTGGATGATTCAGGTCGTGTCACCTAAACAGAGGGGCATGGCAAACGGTATGTTTCTCAATTCCCTCGATTTTGGAGTCGCAGCCGGAGCACTTATACTTGGCGTTATCGCCAAAGCCAGTGATTATGCATGGATGTATCGTCTTTCGTCACTGTTTGTTGTGCTGTTCTTGCTGATTTACGTCATTCAGATTATCGCAAGCCGCAAGCCTAAAACAAATGTCCCTTTGGAGGGGTAAGACTATTCTTTAAAATGAGTATCCATCTATATTTGCTCAAATATCAAAAGCACTCGTTACCATGGCTTTACATGGAAAACGGGTGCTTTTTTTATTTCAAAGCTTTTTCAATTGCAATTTATTTATATTTCGCAGGAGTTTTGTGTCTTAGCTTAGAAGAAAGAGGCTTTTCTCGAGACACGTATGTCATTCCCTCAGTCTTATGGCTACGATCACTAGATTTGCCCCCTGCGGGTTCATCCTGCTCTGGCTTGACCGCAAATAGCATAAGCAGAGCCGCAATCCCCCCCACTGCGGCCATGACGCCAAAAAGCAGACCATGCCCACTGCTGCCGATCAGCAAGGATACAACCGGAGGGCCTAAAGATACTCCGACAAAGCGCATACTGCTGTACAAGGAAGTGATGGTTCCGCGCTCTTCTTTTTCAATTCCCTTAGTAATCAGTGCATCCAAACAAGGGAGTGCGAGCCCAATACCCCCCCCCCTAGCGTAAACAGGCCAATCACAGCATAAATATGTTGAAAAAATCCGAGAATAGCAAAGCTGATCGTCAATATGGCCAAACCACCGAAACCGATCCATTTCATACGCTTTTTGTGCTTGCCAATAACCTTGCCACCTAAATAAGAGCACAGACAGAGGGAAATAAGCGGTATGGCCAGCACAAAGCCCTTCCAGACGCCATGGAGGTTGTAACGACTTTCCAGTATGTCGGATAAGTAGAACAAGACGCCAAAAATGACGAACATACAAATACCGCCCATAGCAAAAATAGCATAGAGCCAGCGTCCTTTTTCGGCAAGCACCTGCTTCACATTCCCCACAAATTCTCGAAACCTAATCGGTTGGTTTTTACGCTTGGGTACATGGATCAGCCAAATGACCAAAATAAGCGAAATCAGACAGAGGCCCGGAATCACTGCCAATGGCAAAAACCATAGTACAGCTCCCAGCGCAGCACCGAGAATCGGACTTAATACTTTACCGAATGTGTTGTAGGTCTCGACTACCCCCAGGTTCTTGCTGGCTTCATCCTCGTTCTCATACAGATCGCCCACAAGTGGAATGACTATAGGAAAAGCCCCCGCCGCTCCCGCGCCCTGAAGTAGACGACCTGCAATAATGGTCCAGTAAGCTGCCAGGTCATGTAGCAGCCATGCTCCCACCGCAGAAATGCCCCCTCCAATCACAGTCAGAATCAGACAGGGAACAATCACCGCTTTACGGCCAAAACGGTCGGATAGATAGCCAGCAATCGGTATCAGTAAAATGGCCACCACCGCATACACTGTAATCAACATGCTAATCCGAAAGGAGCTTACATGTAACTTACGTCCGATTTCCGGTAAAACCGGAATCAGCATGGAATTACCCAGCGTCATCATCAGCGGGATGGAACCTAATGCAACCAGATTCCCTTTATTTTGTTGCATCCCGTTACCACCTTTGCAAAAGTAATAACACAGCTGTCCAAATTCGTTCAACAGATGTTATTGTGTTTACATTGGTGGGAATTTATACGACTATACTTTAAAACCACCGACCCTTGCGTTCAGCAATTGCGACATATCCGCCAGAGTGTGAATGGACGATGCAATTTCCTCCATGGAAGCCAGTTGCTCTTCAGCCGCCGCACTGACGCTTTGGGTTCCTCCTGCCGTCTGCTCCGCTACTTCACGTATGCGTTCCGCCGCCTTCACCATTCGCTCTGATCCACCGGACATTTGTTCTACAGACCGATTAACACTGTGAATTTGCTCGCTGACCTGTTGAATGGAACTTCCAATCTGGCGAAATGCAGTTTCAGCGGATTGCATGACCTTTACGCCAGATTGCACTTCAACTGTTCCAGACTGCATGGTGGAAGCGACATGCCCAACATGCTCCTGAATGTTTTGCACAAACTGTGTGATTTCTGCTGCTGAAACCGATACCTGCTCGGACAATCTTTTTACCTCAGAGGCCACAACAGCAAATCCTTTGCCCTGTTCTCCCGCTCTTGCCGCTTCAATGGATGCGTTAAGCGCCAGCATTCCAGTCTGTTTGGCAAATCCGGTAATAACAGATCCGATCATGCCAATCTGCTCCGCCTGTTCACTAAGTGAACGTACAGCACGTGCAGAGCTGTCTACACTTTCGCTTACCTTCTCCATCTGACGCATAGCCTGGCCAATCGATTGTTCCCCTGCTTCTGCATCTTTAGCGGCGGTATCAGACAATTCATATACCTGCTCGCTTGTGGCAGCAATCTGTTCCAGCTCGTAGGCAAGTTCTTTCATGGTATCTGTAGTTTGTGTAATATCATCGACCTGATGCTCCATGCCCGTCGCAAGCTCTTCCATTACACCGGAGGTATGACGATTGGCCTGATTCATTTCCTCAGTACTGACGTTAACACGCTCTGCGGTTACCGTTAATGTACGAGCCGTATCCTGAGCATCCACAATGATACTGCGGAACCCTTCAATAAGCTTGTTGTAGGAGCTCGCAATCATACCGATTTCGTCTTTGGACGTAATACCCAGTCGACTTCGCAAATCTCCTCCACCTTGAGACATTTGCAACAACTGCTCATTCATATGGTGTAATGGACGAATCGAACGAATCAAAACGATAGATTGAGCAATGCTGTAAATAATGACCAAAAACCCTACAATGCTCGTAATCAAAGTTGTATTCGTCATCGTTTGGTGCGCCTGCTGTATTTTCACCGTTACCATATCTTCCTGCGCCTTGACAAATGCTACCACCTTGGTATCAAGTTGCTTGCGCAAAACCCGTTCGTTTTCAAAATCATCGAGCAATTCAGAAAATGGAGGGAAAGCATCATCTCTTGTACTCTTATACCCCGCTGTAGTCAGTAGACTATGAACCTGATTCATATAGGTATTAATCCCTGTTTTGAGCTCAGTCATCTTCTTCTTTGTATCCTCATTACCTGTATTGAGTAGAGCTTCTGTCTCCTGTAGCAACTTTGCAACTTCACTCTGCTTGTTTCCGATCTCGTTCCCATACTGTTCGTCACGAGTCAGCAAATATGCCCGCTCATCATTGGATATCCCGTTTAACAAAAATTGAAGAGACTTGGAGTTATACGCAATCGTCTCTTCACGATTCATAATATCTTTGTACTCGTTCTCACTATGTATACTTAAAATGTAATTGGTCAGCAGCATGGCAGCAATCACACTTGGGATCAGTATCGCGCTGAGAATCATTTTGGCCTTAATTGTTAAGTTCATGAATTGGTCCCCCAGTTGTTTCAAAATAAAATGTTCAACTTACTATATATCGTTTTATTGGTGTGTTTTTTTAAATGAAAGCGGAAAAGTGTATAGATTTTTAAATATATTTGTGTCTATTAAGTGAACATATATATGTTTTTTAATATCAAAAAACAAAAAAATTCAAATTAGGGAAAAAGATAAGAACTATTATCCGTTTGTACTTGTCGGATTCGGATGGTTAAAAATGATATACTATGTAATAGTATGCTATAAGCCTCAAGGAGGATTTGCATGAAAATTCTGGAGCTCAAACCACTTATTCACGTGCTTAACAAGTTGGAAACCCGTAGCTGTCTTATTGAGCAGCAGGGAAACATGATCATGGATTACTACCGTGAACCTCAAATTGCCAACGAACTCTATAAAATAAATTCCTGTACCAAAAGTGTGATTTCCGCATTAGTTAGTATGGCTATGGATCAACAACTGGTACCCAAACCAGAGACACCGATCCTCGAATTTTTCCCCCAGCTGGCCAAAGATAGTGACCCTCGAAAGCGTGATATTACGATTGAACACCTGCTGACGATGTCTGCTGGCTTTAACTGGACGGAATTTGGGGGACAAAATTCTTTTCCTACCATGAGCAAAACGTCCGATTGGGTGCAATTTGTGCTTTCACAGCCATTATCGGATATACCAGGTACGCGAATGGAGTACAGCTCTGGCTGTTCTCAACTTTTGGCCACCTTGCTACGTTCTGCCTTTGGACAAGCCGTTGCTGAATTTGCCGAGGAGCAATTATTCCAGCCACTCGGTATCGATAACTATCATTGGGAAACCGATCCGCAAGGCACTCACACCGGAGGCTTCGGGCTACATCTCAGACCGCTGGACATGCTCAAATTCGGGCGGCTTTATCTGAACGAAGGAAGCTGGGAAGGACGGCAGATCATCCAGACAGAGACCGTCCGATATTCGACTCGTCCATTTCTTCCAGCCTCCAAACCACAAAAAGCATATTACGGCTGTCACTGGTGGGCTTCTTCCTTTTCGGATAAGAGAGAAACAGGAACCGAAATAGACTATTTTTACGCACTCGGCTTTGGTGGGCAATATATTATTGTGGTCCCGTCCTATGACTTGGTAGTTGTCCTCACGGCTGATACATTTAAAAAGAAGCGGACTCCTGTGGATATTTTCCGGCAGTACCTTGTACCACTCCTACTTCAACAGAATGCATAGGGAATGATATCTAAGCTAAATTTGAAGATATTCTCTTTCAGAATGCCACATTAAAAAGGGGTTGCCTGTTTGTATCAGGCAACCCCTTTTTTTCGCAATATAATCGCTATATTATAATCTATCCATCTACAGATGAACTCCTGACTAGCCCAAGTGAATAGTGAGCTCTTGTTGTCCGCTGGTGGCTGGTGTAATGATTACCCCCTGTTCTCCTGCCAGACTGCTGCCTTCCTCCACTTGAACATCCTTATGGATACCGCGCAGTACTAACGACCACGGTTTAACGGCACCTTCTGCCTTCACCGTAATGACAGAATCCTTACGGCTGGCAGTAACCGTGAGCTCTTCTTCGCCTGATGTATTCACGATAACCGAACGAGCCTGTTGCCCTTCGCCGAGCTCAAACAAATGAAGCGTCACTTGATCTGCATAATCATAATCCGGACGACGATCCTCATGACCGATGGCCAACAATGTGTTTGGCTTCACGAGCACAGGTAAGGTTGTAAAATCATGATGCTCGTTGACCCAACGACCACCAGACACGATTTCATTCGTTAACAAATTCGTCCATTGTCCCTCGGGTACATAATAGGTTACATTGCCTTCTTTATTAAAGATCGGGGCTACCAAAATGGAATCCCCCAGCATGTATTGTAGATCCAGCGTTGCACAGGTAGGGTCCTGCGGGAATTCCAATACCATAGCCCGCATCATCGGCAGTCCCCTCACCGAGGATTCCACAGCAGAAGCATACAGGTGTGGCATCAGTGAGCATTTGAGTTTGGTAAAGCTGCGCACCACGTCGACTGACTCTTCGTCAAACAGCCAAGGAACACGGTATGACACATTTCCGTGTAGACGGCTATGGGAGGATAACAATCCAAACTGTACCCACCGTTTGTATAAGTCCGGCGCAGCCGTTAGTTCAAAGCCGCTAATATCATGGCTCCAAAAGCCAAAGCCACTCAAACCAAGCGATAATCCGCCCCGCAAGGACTCTGCCATCGACTCATACGTGGACGAGCAGTCTCCGCCCCAGTGAACTGGGAACTGTTGTCCCCCGGCTGTGGCAGAACGTGCAAATAATGCGGCTTCATTTTTGCCCAGCTTTTCCTCCAGCACATCAAACACAGCTTTGTTGTACAAATGCGTATAGTAATTGTGCATTTTCATTGGATCAGAGCCATCATAATAAATTACATCTGTTGGAATACGCTCACCAAAGTCGGTTTTGAAGCAATCTACGCCTTGATCGATCAGCACCTTCAGCTTATCCTGATACCAGGCAACTGCAGCCGGGTTCGTGAAGTCAACCAGCCCCATCCCCGCCTGCCACATGTCCCATTGCCACACGCTGCCATCAGCTGTTTTGACCAAATAGCCATTCTCCATACCTTCATCGAACAAAATGGACTTTTCTGCAATATACGGATTGATCCATGCGCAAATTTTGAGTCCCTTAGCCTTCAATCTCTGCAACATACCTTCTGGGTCTGGGAACATATCTTGATCCCACTGAAAATCGCACCATTGGTATTCTTTCATCCAGAAGCAGTCAAAATGGAATACCGAGAGTGGCAGATCCCGTTCAGCCATCCCGTCGACAAAATGGTTTACTGTCGCTTCATCATAATCAGTCGTAAACGAAGTGGTCAGCCACAAACCAAAGGTCCAGGCCGGTGGCAATGCAGGTTTGCCTGTCAGCTTGGTATAATTGTCCAGTACCTCCTTAGGATTAGCTCCACCAATAATAAAATACTCTAACGATTCGCCAGCAACGCTAAACTGTACCTTCGAAACATTTTCCGATGCAATCTCGTAAGATACCTTTTCCGGATGATTGACGAATACACCGTACCCTTTATTAGATAAATAAAATGGAATGTTTTTGTATGCTTGTTCACTGCTGGTCCCGCCATCTTCATTCCAAATATCAACGACCTGACCATTTTTCACAAATGGAGTGAAACGCTCTCCAAGGCCGTATACGTACTCCCCCATACCCAGCTCCAGCTGCTCCCGGAAAAATGGCTGGTCCTGCGGGTCTGTAATATAGCCGGGTCCCCGATGCCCACTGCCCGTGACTTTACGATCCTTGACATAAAAGCCTACGTCCCAGCTCTTTCCACGACCGACTCGCACACTCAGATCGCCGCTTTTCAGCACTGCTACGTCCTCACCCACCGTAATATCCACCTCTGTCGGTAAGGTGTGAATTTCAAAGTCTGGTCCATGATGTACCCGTCCCTTATGGTGGTTCAGACGCACCCGAATAACATTCGGCATGGGAGAGCTGTAGGTCGCTTTCAGTAACGCTCCATTTAGCGTATCCCCTTTGTGCTCGATCCGGTGGGTTGCTGCATATACCGTCATGGAAGCATCGTCCGTCACGATATCACGGATGTCAGCAGGATTTTGTATTTCATAGCCCTTGCGAACCAACCAATAGCCATCAGTAAATTTCATCTGTCTCTTCCTCCATCTCGACTTTTATATTCCTTGTTCCCAAATCGCTGATTGGATTTTTTCGAAATCCTTACTATAATAATATTGATTTATGTAAGGGTTTACTTCTTTTATTTTGACGTTTAGTATCAATATTTTGATGTTTTCTATATAAATCAGTGTGCCGAAAGGAATCAGTAAAATGCAAAGGGAAATGTTAAGAGAAAACCGTATTCACGGCAATCCCATGTATCCAGTCAGCGTATATCCGAGCGTAGAGCAATTGAACGGAAATAGTATATTGGAGTCCCATTGGCATGAGGAAATGGAGTTTATCGTAGTAGAACAGGGGAGCGCTATATTTCAGACGGATATGGTCTATACGGAGGTTAGCGAAGGTGAAGCCCTTTTTGTACACAGTGGCGAGCTTCACGCTGGTTATTTACAAAAAAGTCCTCGATGTGTATTTTCTGCGGTGGTGTTTCACCCGGATATGCTGCACAGCCGCACGCAAGATACAGTTCAGACGCAGTTTATTGAACCATTTATCAATAAAAAACTCGTCCCTCCCCCTCACATTCGCGGTGTGCAGCCTTGGGAGCAGGAGCTATTGACCGCGTTGAAACGTATTATCACTAGCCATGAACAGAATGCGCCTGCCCGTGAACTGGCGACCAAGGCGCAGCTCTATAGCATAATTGCCTGCCTGTTCCCGCACATGACTCCGGCTAGCGGAGAGGACGTGGTTATGGCGAGTCAACGCAACAAGGTCGAACGGATCAAAAAAGCACTGGCGTACATCAACAGCCATGCGCATGAGCCCATTCGTTTGCGAGAGATCTCAGATGAGGTTGGGATGAGTGAGGGACATTTCTGTCGTTTCTTCAAGCAGATGGTGCAGAAAAGTCCGGTTGAATATATCAACTATCAGCGGATTCAGAAGGCTTGCAGGTTGCTAGAGCAAAGTGACCGCAAAGTAGTTGATATTGCGCTGGATGTGGGATTTGAAAATCTAAGCTATTTTATTGCAACCTTTAAAAAATGGAACGGTCTGACTCCTTCGCTATACCGCAAGCAGCACGAAGCAGATCAGGCGCTTGCTGTCCTTTCTATAACAGACGGAAATTTATGATTTTGTTTTGAATAGCTGCGCGTAAAGTTACAAAAAGAAAGAACGAACAGAAGATCAAGTTCTCCGTTCGTTCTTTCTTTTGGTTATACATGTCCAATTCACCGAATAAGCAAATCATTTATTTTTTGGGCTTCATAAGTATAAGGACAATTTTTCTTCGTTTAATATAGTAGAATATATACCCCCCTACTCCTCCTAAAACAGAGGGAATTAACCAGCCTAATCCTACATCATATAACGGAAGAATTTGAGTAAAAAAGTCATTAATTACTTTAATTTTTATTCCAGCAGCATTCAAGCCGTCAAATAGACTAACAATGAAGGTTAATATTAAACTGCCTTGATATACTTCTGATTTTCCTTTAAACACGGAATGTAAAAATGTTAAAAATATTAGAGAAATCGCAATAGGATATATTGCAATTAACACTGGCGTTGAAACCTTAATGAGCTGTGTTAAACCTATATTGGCTACAATGGTACTAAATATGGATAACATGAGAGCAATTCTTTTATAAGAAACTTTCGGAAACAAGGTATGAAAAAAGGAAGAACAGGACGTAATAAGCCCTACGCTTGTCGTTAAACACGCTACTGTAATCATTAAGCCTAATAAAATGGAGCCGTAAGATCCAAAATAATAGGATGAAACCTTGGCTAACACCTCAGCACCATTTTCTAAAACACCCAGTTTTTCAACGCTAGAAGCTCCCATGTAGGCAAGAGACGTATAGATAAATGCTAAGAGGACAACCGCAATGGTTATCGATTTGGCACAAATGATCATCAGCTCTTTTTTGGCAGTAACTCCTCTTTCCTTAATTGCATTCACAATAATAATTCCAAAAATAAAGGCTACAAGAGCATCCAATGTTAAATAACCTTCTTGAAAGCCTTTGAAAAAGACGTGCGAAGTATAGCCTTCGGCAGGTGCTTGGAAGGCTCCTATGGGGTGAATAAGGGCTACGACCACCAGAATCCCAATGAATGTCAATTTAATGGGTGTTAAAAACTTTCCGATCACATCAATAATTTTTGTAGGGTTAAGTGATAACAAGCATGCAACCCCAAAAAAAAGAATGGTAAATACAAAAAGTGCGACAGGATGATCTGTATGGTTTGAAAAAAAAGGCTTGACTCCAATTTCAAACGACACACTACCGGTTCTTGGAATTGCATATAACGGGCCAATGGCTAGATAAAGAATCGTTGTAAAGACAATCCCGAATACAGGATGTACACGACTCGCTAAAGTTTGTAAATTGCTTTTGCCTGAAAAAACAAAGGCAGTGATGGCTAGTAACGGTAAGCCAACTCCGGTAACCAAGAAACCCGCATTGGCTATCCACACATTCTTTCCAGCCATTTGACCAAGCATAGGTGGGAAGATTAGATTCCCTGCACCAAAAAATAAGGCAAATAGCATCGATCCTATAATAATAATAAAGGACGAAGAAACACTTTTTGACATAATAAATCCTCCAACCATGAAATCACAACAGTTTGTTATCATTCATTTTCTTTTTATTTTGTGTAGTACATGCTCATAGGGTTATAGCAGCACCAAGTAGGGATAGCCATCCGCTAACCCTTCCCGACCGGTGTGAAACGTTATTCAAGATGTGGGGTTCGATAACTCATCATTACACAATACTCTATATACGTTCACGGTATCAAGTAACTTTGTACTTGCGAAAGAACCACTTCATCCCCTTGCTTTAGCAATTTATTGTGCTATCAGTATGACCATGTCAGCCAGACCTTAGAACAATTCTACTTCTTGCCGTGTTTCTCCTCCTACCAAATGAGCTCAATGAACTATAAAGAATTTTACACGTAGGACTTATTTCTTACAAGATGAGAAAAGTTATGTACAACCCAACCTGGCAATTGATTGCAATAAGCACAGGAAATCTTGGGAAAATGCCCTATGGATTCAATTCAATCCTCCTTACAATTAATAGTACAGACAATGCTTAATGACGTTGTCAACACATTGAGCAGCTACAATTTGAAGGGGTGCTTATACATGAGGAATTTGGCAAAACGCAACTATTGGTCTTTGAGCGTTTTTAACTTCGCTTATCTGTTTACATGGTCTGCCGCCATGTCTTTTTTTGTCATTTGGCTAGGACAAAGCCTGGGGATTTCAGAAACCTACACAGGGTTTTTATACGCGGCTAACTCTATCGTTGCCTTGATCATGCAACCCCTGTTTGGGTACTTATCCGACAAGCTGGGCTTGAGAAAACATCTGCTGTACATACTTTTTACGATTCTTTTGCTCGTCGGACCCTTTTTTATCTATGTGTACGGTCCATTGCTTCAAACGCAGTTCGTCATTGGTGCTATTGTCGGCGCCCTATTTATCGGCCTGGTGTTTAATGCAGGTAATGGTGTCGTCGATTCCTATATGGACAAAGTGTCACGCAAATACGGGTTTGAATACGGACGAGTTCGTATGTGGGGCTCACTCGGGTGGGCAGCTGCTACCTTTGTTGCGGGACGGGTCATCAATATCAATGTGAATCTGACCTTCTGGATTGCCTCCGTATCTGCCGTTGTTGCTATGATCTGCATCTTCCTGACCAAAGTCGAAATTTCTGGACAGGAGCAGCAGAAAACTGAATCGTTGAAGCTCACTGACGTACTGCATCTCGTACGCACCACAAAGTTCTGGTTTCTAATGCTATTCATGGTTGGTGTGACCCAAATTTATGAGGTATATGACCAGCAATTTGCCACCTATTTCGTATCTCAGTTCAGTTCTAAAGCAGAAGGAAATCAATTCCTTGGTGATTTAAGTGCTGTGCAAGTATTCCTGGAATTTGTGTTCCTGTTTGTTACCCCATGGTTTGTCAACAAAACGACTGCTAAGTGGGCATTGATTATTGCCGGAGCGATCATGTCATTGCGTATTATCGGTTCTTCGCTGCCGTTCGGTTCCATATGGGTGGCTGCGATGAAGATGATTCACTCCCTGGAAAAACCGCTGATTCTGGTCGCCATCTTCAAGTACATTACCGTCAACTTTGACCAGCGCTTATCGTCCACCATGTACCTGCTGTATTTGTTTATGGGCTCCCTGGTGGTATCTGTTTTCTCACCTATTGTCGGACATATGTATGAAGTTCTGAATTTCCCGATCACTTATGTTATTTTGGGTTCCATTGCCGGTCTGTTCACCATCATTTCCTGCTTTACGCTGACAGCTGACAAGAAAAATGGAGAACGGTATCTAGAGGAACGCCGTAAACAGGATCTGAAAAGATCTGCTAAAAAAGCTGAAGCCGTTCACTCGTAATCTAATGGTAACAGCGGTAGTCTAGGACTTGTTTTTCTCGTCCAAGGCTACCGCCAACTTACTTTAAATTTTGAATACAGACACCGTTTGATTCATCTCTTCCGCCCGCTTGGCAAGCATGTTAGCACCTGCAGACACTTCCTGCATGGAAGCAGTAGTTTCCTCGACTACGCTTGCGACTGTTTGAGTAGAATCGGCTGCACGTTCGGAGATTTCGGCAATTTTCTTCATAGATTCCACCATAGAAACGGTTCCTTCATTTACGGATCTTGCTTCTACAGCCGCAGTGTCTACCTCACCGCTCACTTCTTCAACGGCACCGACAATTTCAGAAAAGACGTTACCGACACCTTCGACAAGCATCATACCTTCATTTAGTGATTGAACACCTTCATTCATCGAGATGACAACTTCGTCTGTTCTTAATGCGATTTCGTTGACCAGAGAGGAAATCTTGCCGGTTGCTTCACTTGCTTGTGCCGACAAATTGCGTACTTCATAAGCGACAACAGCAAATCCTTTTCCCTGCTCTCCCGCTCTTGCAGCTTCTATACTCGCATTGAGTGAAAGCAAGTTGGTTCGGGCTGCTATATCACTGATCATAGCTGTGATCTGTCTAATCTCCGCTGACTTTTCTCCTAGAATATTTACTACTTCAGCGGATTGAGTTACCTTGGTATGCACATCTCTTATTTGAGAGACAGTGGAAGACATTTGGGTTTTCCCGTTGTTTGCTTTTTCTTGTGCTTGGATTGTGAGATTAGCTACATTCACAAAGCGATTGGTTATGTTCTCTACACTTTTAGAAACACCTACCGTGTAATTCAGTGTTTCAGCAATATCTGCAAGCTGTGTCTGAGATCCCTCTGCGACTTGAGTGGCACTTATAGCTATCTGCTCGGTAGCAATGCTTGTCTGTTCTGCACTGGCTGTTAACTGTTCAGCCGTAGAAGCAACCAGTAAGGAATTATCCACAACTTCCTTTAAAAGGTTGCGCAGTGAATCGCACATTTCATTAAAATCGGATGCCAATTCCCCGACCTCATCTTTGGATCGGACCCTAAGAGGTTCCACTTGCAGGTTCCCCCTCGTTACCAGCTTTATCTGTTCCGCTATCCTTAATATGGGCTTAGTGAACGATTGAGCCAGTAAAAAAGAACCGATAATTCCCAGGATCGTACATATGATAGTCAAAGAAATCATCAAAAGTCTACCTGAATGGTAAGATTGACTCGATTGATTAGCTGCCTCAGTGGCATACTGCTCATTAAGCACCTTCAGTTTATTTACATCGTCTAATGCCGCCTTATAAATAGAAGAATTTCCATGAACGATCATGTAGGCCATCACTTTGTCGTTTTCTTCCATGGCAGCGGAAACCACCTTTAGATGGCGAAGATACATTGCCCACTGACCATAAAAGTTGGTGAACAGTTCTTTTTCCTCCGCTGTAGAGGCTAAACTTTGATATTTATTTACACTCTTATCCATTGAAGCTGTAGCTTTGGTTAGTTCTTCTTGATAAGTGGTGCGAATAGCCTCATCCTCTTCGAGTATCAATCGAACAGTTAGTCTATCGATTTCTGTAATCTGCTTATCCATACCCTGAAGAAGAATAACCGCAGGTAAAGACCTGTTATTTACCTTATCAGAAGCCTCTCCCATTTCCGACATCTTAATGACTCCTATAACACTTGAAAGGGACAGTACGACAACCAGTATGAGAGCTGCACTAATTATTTTTTTCTTTAACGTTAATTTAAACATCCTTATCTTCCTTCCCGTGACTGGTCTCATATCATCCCCGCTGAGCTTTCCAGTATATGCGTATTTGGCGCAACAGCTCAGTCTTATCTATCTTTCCACTAATGTAGCTTTGGATAGATGCTCCTGTGATGGCCCTATGATCAGGTGGAAGTGTTGCCATAAACGGCAGCGTCTTTCCGCTCGACAAATATGACTTGATCGATTTACTCAAGGGATCGGTAGGCACCAAGTCAATACTCTTGAAGGCCGGTATAACATTGGCCTTGTTGACCAAAAGTTCCTGTCCGGACTTTTCGTATACCAGCCAGTTTAAAAATTTCTTGGCTTCCTCTTGCTGCTGAGGCGTGGTAGCTGTGGAGTCGATGAATACATACTTTGTCACACCAACTGTGATCTTTGAATTGTTTGGATCATTCGTATTATCATTTAACGGAAGAGGCAAAAAACCGTATTCCTCATTTGCCGTATCATTGCTCTTTATTCCATTCCAAGCCCAGTTACCCATAAACCAAAGCCCTACCTTGCCCTCTCCCAAAGCTTTGGCTCCATCGTCATACGTACTGTCCAAAGGCGAGTGCTTATTGATGCTGTTATCCTTGAGCAGGTCTAAAGTTTGTACCCATCCAGACATTACACTGTTTTGGGACAAATCGATGGAGTTGATCTGCATACCTTTAACAAACTCTGGAAAACCTTCGGGTTGAACAGAATAAGACAGAGCTAAAAGATGAGAGCCGAGAGACCAGTCCATTGGTGAAAGCATGACCGGTGCTACTCCCGACTGCTGAATCTTAGCCATTAATGAGTTAAGGCTGCTTCTACTTTGCACCGAAAAAGGATCAAAAGAACCCCCTGTTGCCTTGTCCAATACTTTTTTGTTATAGATTAATCCATAGCCTTCCACTGCAAATGGAAATCCCAGCACAGCATCGTTTTTCTTAACGGCGTCAAGTCCATTTTCTATCGTATCGGCTACCCACTTCTCTTTACTTAAATCAACGGCTTTATCCAGGAATGTCTGCGTGTCTCCCGGGTCAAGCATCGACATCGTTGCTGGACTTCCTGAGCCGTACATCGACATCAGCTTTTGATATGCAGACGTTCCCTCTGGAGCAGTAATAATTTCTAAAGATACTTCCGGATGCTCTTGATTGTATTGTTTTGCCACTTCTTCCAATTGGGTTTTTATTTCAGATTTGGAATTCAAAAATGTAATCTTAGTCGTCTGCTCTGATACTGGTGATGCTGAACAACCTATAAACATCAATAAACATGCTAGAGAAATCGCAACTTTTAGCTGTTTTCTCATTAACTTTCCCCCTAAAGATTTACTTTGTAAATTTTATGAACAATATTCAATGTTATCGACATAATTCCCCAGGGAGATTAGGAGTTTTTAGTTGGTAAATATCGGAAATCAGATTGAATAGTACAAACTGGTTGTTACGTTCAGTTAATGAATAGGAAAGCGCAACTAATTTTATCCAGTCGCGTCTGAATAGGGTGAAAAGTTGCTACGCAACAAATTTATTTAAAAAAGGAGAAGTCATTTATGAACAAAGCATTCTTTGTTTTTTTTCTTGCTATCTTTTTATGTATTTCATCGTCCACTACATATGCAGCACAAAATCAAATCAAAATTGACGGTGTGGCTATTGCAACCGATGCGAAGCCAGAAATGAAGAACAAACGTACAATGGTACCTTTACGTGTTATTAGCGAAAGTTTGGGGGCTAGCGTCGAGTGGTCCGATTCCGGGGTTATTCTCGCTAAGAGCGATATGAAAGTAAAATTAGCAATAAACAGAAGCATAGCGGAGAAAAACGGTAAAAAGATACTGCTTGATGTAAAACCATACGTGAAAAATAATCGCATATATGTTCCACTTCGTTTTATTGCAGAGGCGTTCGGATGTAAAGTCAATTACAGCAACCTTATAGTGACTATTACTACTGAACCATTGTTCATAAACGGTGTACAAGTAAAGGCAGTTCAACAGGAGTACCATATGATCATGGGCGGCGTAGTTCAGCAAATTCACGGCAATGCATATAACAAAACCATTTATAATATGTTTGCAAAAAACAAAGGTGAAAAGGTTGAAGCACCTGAAAACTATTCTTGGAGCTTCACTATTGACACTCTTGGGTCTTATTATAAAAATGCACAATACGATTTCTTAGACCAAAAGGGGAAAAGCTTAGCTCGTTTTGACGTGTATTCTTTAATCCAGTCCTTTCCATCCGAAGTTTTAGTCGGGTATCCCAAGTTTTTGATTCATGACGTATCCAAAGATGAGTGGTACTTGTTTAGCGATAGCGCAGCAAAATCTATTAATCAGTTAATTAATAATGCAACAAATAATGGATTTCTGAAGGTTATAAGTGATACCGTTGTATAATGCGATTTTGTCTTATTAGCGTCTTTAATAGAAAAAGGCGAATTCCCAGCTAATAGAAAAGCCTGGGAACTCGCCTTGTATAAATCCTATACAAGCTGAACTTTTTTACATAGTAAGGGAGTATGATGGGTTATTTGTCCATCTGTAGCATTTCGGACTCATAGGACTGAAATGCATTTTCCATCCCCATCAAAACATCTTTAATCTTCATGTACCCTTTAGTATACGGCTCCGAATCACGAATTTCTTCCCACATATAGTGATATTGCTTCATATCCTCTGTTTCGCATACGACGAAATCTGTATAGTCCTTTCCGGGCAGCGCTTCTGCATCAAAAAAACGAACCTGAACATGTTCGCTGTACTTCTGAATATGAGCCTGCAAGGTTCCCGCATGTTTGCGACGTTCTTCCCGAGGAAGAGCCAACCAGGAAGGGTAGAATTCCAATAATACAATCATCATATAACGCATATGCCTATCTCCTTTTTTGTGAAGTTTGAATGGATTTATCGTTATTGTACGCTGCTTGTCTGCCAAGCCGCATTAACATAGGTTAATGCGGCTCGCTGCGCAGCAAACGACTAAGTGAGACGGGGGATACACCTATGTACGAAGCTATATGGTATTGTGCAACTCGTTTGTCCAACCCGGGATACTTGAGAAGAAAGGCATCATAACGTTCCCTAGCAGAAAGATACAACAATTCGCGTTCTCGTTCCTCCTTGCGAATGTATAGTCTTTCCACGCTATTACGCACGAATCTTTCCCACCTATGGCTTGTATCCATAAGCTCCTTCAGGACATGATATGGAATTTCAATAACAACCGAATCTTCCATGGCCTCAATCGTAAAAGTGGATGGTTTACCTTGAACCATAGCGCCATAAGAGGTTACATAATCATTTTCTGGTGAAAAACCAACATTATATTCTCTACCATCTGCCAAAGTATAAAACAACCGGAATAATCCCTCCGAACAAAAATAAGCATGTTTCACAGGTTCCCCTGTTTCAATAAGATATGTACCCTGCTGAACATGCCTCACACGGGTTTGCTCTACAAACCTGTTCCAATCCTGATCTATAATTGAGGCTTGATGAGCCATTTTTTCTAATGAACGATAATATAATTGCATCTGCTCACCACCCCACAAAACGTTGATTAAGGAATTAAATTAAAGATACCTTTCGGACTATATAAGAAAACAGGGGCTATCCCTCAGGTCTGGGTAGACCTGCAGGACAACCCCCAGCGACGTATTCTATCAGGCTTCCGTAGCATCCTCTTCCACGAAAAGAGACACCTTGCGTATACCGTCGGCTCCGATCACGACAAGTCCCTGATCCGACAGGCGGATTTCAGGGATTACGACCAGTGCGAGCAACGACAGTGTCATCAGCGCGTTGTTCAGCATGCAGCCGGATTGCTGAAGTGCCCGGCTGATACTTTCGGACTGCGCAGCCACCTCTGCAAACGGAGCTGGGGACATCAGCCCAGCGATCGGGAGCGGGAAGCGCGTCTCACCCGAGGCGGATACAACCACCACGCCGCCACGCAGGGCAACGGCCTGCTTCGCCGCCTGGGTCATGAGCTCGTCATCATTACCAATGACGAGCAGGTTGTGGCTGTCATGCGCTACGGTCATGGCAATTGCAGCCGGCTCGGTGAAGCCGACGCCTGTCACAAGCGCCACCGCGTGGCTGCCACTGGCATGATGCCGCTCGAAAACGGCGATTTTGCACAAATCCTGCGCAGGATCTGATGCAACTTCACCATCACGCACCGGAACGGTCATCCGCACTTCCTTCGTATCCACATGATTTTCCGTGACACGAATTACCCGTACAGGTACATTCCCTTCCTGTACTGGAGCCGCAATACGAAAATCTGCAGCACTCAGCTCTCGACCCAAATGGACCGTGTCCATCACTTCCGCAGGATAAACAAAGCCTTCCCAGTCGGCGACCATTTGTCCGTACTCAGCCACCAGTTGGCCCGCTGCGATGGTAGCCGTCACATTCACTTCGGCTAAGCGGCCATCAAGCAGGATAATATCGGCAATCGCACCGGGAATAATCGAGCCAATGTCCCGTGCTACGCCGAAGCGCTCTGCCGTATTCAGCGTTGCCATTTGAAAGGCAGTCACGGGTTTAACGCCCTGCGCAATCGCATGACGCACCACGAAGTCCATCTGCCCTTCATGGAGCAGGGATTCCGCACTGCGATCATCCGTCACCAGCATCATGCGGCGCGTGTCGAGACCCATTTCCGTGCTGGCACGGATCGTCTCGGCCACATCATGCCATGCGGAGCCTTGCCGCATCTTGGCATACATGCCGAGCCGGATGCGCTCGGCTACATCCTCGGGCGTGACACATTCGTGATCGCCCGTAATTCCTGCGGCTGCGTAGACCGGCAGCCGCCAATCATCGGAGGCCCATGTAAAATGGCCGTCCGCCACCTTGCCGGCGCGCAGCGTGGCCTGAATTTCCCCAATCATCATGTCATCACCATAGACGACGCCAGGGAAATTCATTACTTCGCCCAGTCCAATCATATCTGGGCCCCAGCTTAGAGCCTCTGCGACTTCCGCCGGACCGAAAGAGGCACCGGTCGTTTCCAGCTCTGGGCCTGTGGAAGGCACGCAGGAAGCTACCTGCATGTAAGCAGCCAGCGGTGTCGTGCGGGCTTCGTCCAGCATTAGACGAAGCCCTTTTAGACCGAGCACATTGGAAATTTCATGTGGGTCAAAAAAACCGCCCGTCACGCCCAGCGGCAGTACAGCCAAAGCAAATTCAGTTACGGTGAGCTGCGTACTTTCGATATGACAATGTCCGTCCAGTAAACCCGGTGCCATATAGCGGCCTTCCGCTTCAATGATTACGGTGTCCTCTCCAATCGTATGGCTAACGTCTCTACCGACGTAGGCGATACGAGAGCCTTGCACAGCAATAGACATGCCCGGTAACAATTCGCCCGATACCACATTGACCAGCGTTCCTCCGCGGATCACCAGCGATGCCTTGCGCTCCCCTCTAGCTGTAGCTACCAACTCGGGCACACAGTCCGCCAGCGGTGGGCGTTGAAATACTCTTTTCATGTCCATTACGTTTGTAACCTCCGTTTATGCTTCTTACCTGTTTGGCTTATTTGCTTATGTTACTGGAATACGCTCAATATTGCCAGCCGCCCCTAAAGAACCTGGTCACTTTATTCCACTTTACGGATATACGTCTCCGATTCCTGCGAACTCACGAATGGCGTAATCTCCCCTATGCTATAGATATGCAGCAAATGCATCGCTCGCGTACAGGCCGTGTAGAACAATTTACGCTCACTCTCACGCTGGTATACTTGGGCCGATCCGTCATAAATGAGAACGGCATCAAACTCCACGCCTTTCGCCAGATAGGCCGGAATAATATGAATCCCCTTTTCAAAAGCGGGAGTTGTTTTCTTAATTAATTTTGGCTTTACTGGCAGTTGTCCTTCTAGTGCTTCGTAGGCTGCCGCGCTTTCATCAGCATTTTTACAGATCACCGCGATGGATTCATAGCCTTCTGCCAGCAATTTTGTAACATTCTCAGTTATCAGTTGATGCAGTTTTTCACGCGAGTTCACCTCGGTTACCAGGGGCTTCTCACCCTTACGGTTAAACGGAACAATATGCTCCCCTCCTGCTACCATCCCCCGGGTAAACTCTACAATCTCCTGTGTGGAACGATAGCTGCGTGTCAGGGAAATCATCTCGGTCTGTTCTGCTCCATACAGGTCATACAATGGTTCTGCATCCTGGAGCACCGAAGCATGGGCATAGATAGCCTGATTAAAATCGCCCAGTGCTGTCATTTTAGCCTGTGGAAATAATCGTTTGAAGAACGCCAGCTGGAATGGTGAATAGTCCTGTGCCTCATCAATAAACACATGACGGATGTTGCTATTGGAGCGGAAGCCCAGCATCAGCTCACGCAAATATAAAAAGGGCGTCACATCCTCATACGCTAGTTCTCCAGCCTGAATGCGTTTCAGAGTTTGCCGACTAATTTCACTCCAGTTGACGGGCAGCTCTGCATGATTCGACAGTTCGCTTAATAACGTCTCGTTCATAAACAGCTCGCTGTATAGACGGGTTGTATCCACGAAGCGAAGTGCCTTAATCCACTTGCGCAGGGGCTTTAAGCGATCACTGACCACCATACGCGCCAATATTTCTCTTTCACGCGTAAAGTCGTCGAAGGTATCGCCTTTATTCTTGGATTTCCGGCGCATGCGGTTATATGCACGCTGATAATCCTCCGGCTCCATCAGATCCATCTGCTGGTCCACCCAAGGAGCGGAGCATTCTTCCTTACCAAAGCGAGCCAGTTCTTTGAGCATCCAATCACGCAGCAGCTCCAATCTGTTCGCCAGCCGCACAGCCGAGTCAAATCCATAAAACTTGCTTGCCAATTGCTCTACTGAAATCACCTCACGTCCCTGAAAACGAACCGGTTTAAAACGCATTCCCTTTTGTTCCAGGTGCGCTTTGTAGCCTGTAATCACATGTAAGAACGTCTTGGATGACTTAAAGCGGATACCTTCCATCCTAGCCTCATACCCAGGCTGTGACGACGCTGATAGCACATATTCCAGCTGCTCAAAAGGATCTTCTAGCTGAAACTCCCGGCCCAAACGCCGTTCCAAATATTCCTGAAATGTGGCCTGAAGCATATTTTCCTCACCCAATTCAGGCAATACTGTCGAAACATAACTGTTGAACATGGGGTTTGGCGAGAATAACACGACCTGATCTGCTCGCAAGTGATCCCGATACTTGTATAGCAAATATGCTACTCTCTGAAGCGCAGCGGAGGTTTTACCGCTTCCTGCCGCTCCCTGAACTATCAGCATCCGGCTTCGATCATCACGAATGATGCGATTCTGCTCCGTTTGAATGGTGGCGACAATGCTTTTCATTTGAGCATCCGAGCTCCGGCTTAATACGGCTTGAAGGAGTTCGTCTCCAATGGTGACGCCGGTATCGAACATAAAGCGGATCTGTCCGTCACGGATCGAGAATTGGCGTTTGAGCGTCAGTTCTCCTTCCATCTCTCCTGCTGGGGTCTTATAAGAAGCGGGACCTGGCATGTTATCGTAATAAAGATTCGAAATAGGTGCGCGCCAGTCGTAGATCAGAAATTCCTCATCCTGGTTATCCAGCAGGGAGGCAATCCCCAGATAAATACGCTCCGCAGTCTGCCCTTCCTCAGCAAAATCAATACGTGCAAAATAAGGTGAGTCAAGCAACTTTTTCAAACGACCTAACGCCTCAGTGGAATGCTTGTGTCTTCGTTCCCGCTCAGACAAAATCTCAGACTGCTGACGCAAACTGGTGGACGTCTCTCCCACATCATCCGCCTCACTGAAATTGATCGTTACCTCATCCCAGAAGTCTTTACGCATATCGACGACATCGCCTCGCACAGAACCAACCTCTGTCTCCAGCTTCCGAATACGCCCGCTAATGACTGCGGTCACATCTTCTACTCTTCGTTGTTCCTCATTCCATTGCTGCTCAGTAGTCACTGACATCGCTCCTGTTCCGTTTCCTCCTGCTCCGCGCAGGGCTCCCTTGCGTACAAACTATGCTCTATTATGGACCCGGGCATACTCATCGCATCCCCCTGATCCGGGAAAATTGACTATTCCTTTGAAGCATGCTATAATGTAACAAGTAGTGTGTTAACAACTTATGCAATACGGTTTTACTATGTAAAACATAGCATCCTCTATTGTAGCAAGTTCAGTCCCTGTTCGCAACCAGTGGGCTTTTTTTGTGCTTTCTGGCAACCTTCCATTAGGCTGTTCCTACTTTATTAAATTCATTACATAAAAAAGCGACCGTCCATCTGATTGATGAATACGGTCGCCTTTTCTTTTTTCCGAAATCGCCTATCGGCTCTCTTCCACAGGATGAATATGGTCGGCCAGTCTGCTCAATCGCTCCAGTTGATGACCATAGTCGTACATCGTCGCAGCTACGATGGAAAGCCGTAGCATTCCCTCCTGACAATGGTCAAAACGTGTAATTGCATGCTTCATAAAATCACCGTTAGCCTGCTGGAACAATTCACTTTCATCCTCATTTGGTTTCAGTTTATTTTCGAATTTCAGCAGAGCGTGCTCGTGGAAACGAATCAGCCGCTCCAGATGGTCGTCAAAAAACGCATCTGTTCCCTCTGGACGTAAAGATTGGAAGTAGTGCCTTTCCACCGCATCCAAGACCTCGTAACCTTTGTGCAAACTTTCGAGCATTTGTTTGTATACGACCATTTGTCTCGTCTGACTGAACTTGGTGCGCTTGAGCTTTTTCTGCTCCTCTTCGAACAAATGATATTTATCCGAGAGTGATTTAATAGCTCCCTCCAAATTTCCTTTTTCCTCTCTAAAGACAGACTCCTTAATCTCATCGGAAATGGCAGTTCGCAGCAGCAAGGACATGCTGTTAAATACATTTTGAATCTGATTGATAAACTGCCTTTTCGGTTTGGGAGGAAAAACGGTAATGTTGATGACAAAAGCAGACACAATCCCGATCAGAGTCAGCGCAAAGCGGGTTACTGCAAATTTCCAGTCCCCTGAAGCTTCCATGACAGAAACAACGGTCACAAGTGTCAATCCAACCGTATCAGCCATGTTTATTTTCAGACATATCATAAGTACCAATACACATACCAGTCCGACCGCAATCGGCTCATTCGAAAATACCATTCCGCCCAGCAACGCCATGATTGCACCTAATGTGCTTGTTTGGAGTTGATCCAGAAAATAACGCCACGACCTATATATCGACGGTTGCATGGCAAAAATAGCGGCTATCGCTGCCCCCACAGGCGAATGGGTGTTCAAAAGCGTGCTCAGAAAAAGGGCGAGCGTCACTGCGATTCCCGTTTTTAACACCCGTGCTCCAAAAGCCACAGCCATCCCTCCTGCTTACCCTTCAAATTTATTCATACCGAATTACTATAATGAAATTTCAAGACAAAGTCCATGTTTTATTATTACCCAAAACCATCGGAGATCAGGAATATTTATGAAATGTACAGCTCCTACTAGGATACATATCAACAGAATTAACCGATATGCATCAACCTCACAAGAGGAACTTATCGTGTCATGGATTAGTAAAATCTGAGAAGAGCGCCTGTCCGCAGGCCAACTTTTACAAAACCCAGCAAGCCCGTAAACAAAATCATGACACAATAAAAGCCGGAGCCTCCAAGCGGACTCCCCTGGAACGTCATAGAATAAATGAGAATGGCGGAGGAGGAATGAAGGCATGCTTCGAGTCGCATTATTTACTGACACGTATACGCCTGACGTCAATGGCGCTGCTCTGACACTGGAACGATGGATTGGCTATTTGGAGACACATGGGGTATCTACGCTTGTCTTCGCACCGGAGGCAGATCATCATCTGTCCTCGGGGCCGGGCGTGGAGCGATTCCGAAGTATTCCCTTTTTATTGTACCGGGAATGCAGACTTGCCATCCCTAACGCCAAACAAATCAACGAGCGCCTGTCAGCCTTTTCCCCGCATCTAATTCATGTCGCTACTCCGTTTAACCTTGGCTTGTATGGAACAAGCTACGCTGCCAAACACCATATTCCACTCGTCGCCTCCTATCACACCCACTTTGATAAATACCTCGAATATTATAAGCTTCGCTGGCTTGAACCTGCATTATGGAAATACATGCTCTGGTTTCACAGACATTGTGAAAGGGTATATGTCCCCTCTCGGTCAACCATGGAATTGTTACGCAATAAAGGAATGGGACAGCTCGAAATCTGGGGTAGAGGAATTGATACCGACCGCTTCCAGCCCACAGTGAATCGCGAAGCGATATGGGAAAAATGGGGCGTTCATGCAGACGCATTTGTGATTTTATATGTGGGCAGACTTGCACCGGAAAAGGGGATAGACACGTTACTGGATTCCTATCTCCAGTTACCCGACGACGTCCGCGCAGCCTCAGTACTGGTCATTGCAGGAGATGGCCCATTGTTTAAGTACAAAACTGCAGCAGATATCGGGGTGCCAGAGCACACAGTTCACTGGCTTGGTTTTGTAAAAGGAGCGGAATTAGCTGAACTCTACGCTGCAGCCGATGTATTCCTCTTTCCCTCCACTACAGAAACCTTCGGTAACGTCGTGTTGGAGGCTATGGCCAGTGGCACACCCGTGATTGGCGCGAATGAAGGCGGGGTCAAAGACAATATAATCGATGGGGAAACAGGGCTACTGTGTCCAGCAGGGGACGCGGCTGCCTTTGCCAAAGCTGTACTCCTGTTGTACGAGGATGCCCCACTTCGCGACTTTCTGTCCAGAACCGGTAGAGCATACAGTCTGGAGCAGACATGGGACCGTATTTTTGAGCGGCTGCTGGACAGCTACATGGATGCAGCGACCCTACATCTCGACAGTTACCCTGTGACGCGAATATAACCCTCAAAAATATTGGACTTTCAAGAAACCCTGCTACACCTTTAGCTGCTTAAGCAGCTTGTTATGTACCCCGCTTAACAAAATCACCGCTGTCAGGGCACCGATGAACGCAAGAAGCATATCCCATTGAGTATCCCATATATCTCCCTGTGTTCCCAAAAAGGCCTCTGCCGCTGTACCGGTTGCCTTGGCAACGGCAAACTCAATCAGTTCGTACACAGCACTGATCGCAAGACATACACTAACCGTTAGAAAAGTGAGCCAGCTCCCGCTTCCCAAAGCCGTCTTACGTAGCAGCACTTCCCTTACAATGAGTGCAGGCACAAAACCTTGCGCAAAATGCCCAAGTCGATCATAATAATTGCGCTCCAGCCCAAACGTATCCCGAATCCAGTTGAATAGCGGCATTTCAGCATAGGTATAGTGCCCGCCGACAATCAGGATCAATGCATGTAGCCAGATGAGGGTGTATACCAGATTGGTAAAACGAAATCGACGGTAAATAGCCGCCAGCAGTACAGCTCCCAAAACGGCTGGGAGAATTTCCAGTACCCATGTAAAATAATCCGCCGGACGAACCAAGGACCAAATGAGAGCAAGCACCAGCAGTACAAGTAAAACAAGCGGGTAACGATCATTTTTAGACCATGCCGTTGCCTGATTCATACATCATCCCTCCTAAGCCTACAGCTCTATCCTTCTTTCATTACAATATGTTTGACACGTCCAACCTGCCCGTCTGCCAAACGTACTTTGATTCCATGCGGATGACGCGGGGAATTGGTCAAAATATCCTTCACCGTTCCTCGCGTCAGCTTACCCGTGGGCTGATCCTTTTTAAGCACAATATCCACCTGAAGACCAGCGCGGATATCAGATCGGTTCTGTCCGTTCATTGTAGCTATTCCTCCTTTGCCTTTACATTTTATCTTATGATGATAATTAGCCACTCAGCCCCATCGTAATCACCAGCGATGCCATTCGTCCCGGCGGCTGTTCCCCATCCAGACCACGCACATCATGGATACATAGCTAACGAGCATAATCACGAATACCATCCCGCTAAACTCCACGAAATGCGTGCGTTGCAAAGAGTCTGCCCATATGGAAGATATTTGTGTGTACAACTGGGACGGCGCAGACACAATATCCCATGTGTTTCCTCGAAAGAAACGACCAATATAAATCCCCAGGCTACTTAGCAGGAGTACCGCCAGCATAAACAACCAGCTGACAAGCCCGCCTCGAGCACGCTGCACCAACTGTCGTACGGATTCAAGCGATACAACCCCCATGGTGAGGCCAAGCACAGCTACCAGCAGCATCCCTAATACATGATTCCAAAAGTACGGATTGCCCCAAAAACGCTGCTCCCCGAGAAATGGATATCTGGCGAATACATGCAGCAAATCTGTAATCAAATAGGGTATATTGGGATAAAAGAAAAGCCAGCCAGCCCCTATGATCCAGAGCATAAATGTCCTCGTTCCCCGTCTCCACGAGCAATGGATGACATCTAGCAAAAGCGTCAGCAGCATAGGAATCCAGGCCAGCATCATATTCCACCAAATAAAAAAATAAGGGCGGCCCCCTGAGGGCAATCGCACGTTAATGATCCACAATGTACTGATTACGGAGCATAAGGCCAGTGCGATAAAAATATAAAGTTTGACTGGATAATTTAACGATCTTAAACGGTCATACATATGTTACTTTCCCTCCTTGTAACCGTCCATCCTTCCTGACGTTCCAATTTACACCTGTTCTGGACAGTGTACACCACAATGGCTTCAAGCTCAATGGAAGCGCTCCACTCTGCATAAAATGAAGATAAAAAAAACATCTGTTCTCCCGAAGTTGACCTCATGTCCCCGGGAGACAGATGCTTACTGTATTCAAGGCGGATAAGCTTTTACCGTCCTCTACCCTTGTATCCAATTGACCAATGATTGTACCGTCAATGCACCTGGCGCAGCTGCCTCAAATGCGGAGGCACCGCTACGTAAGGTCAGAAATTCCACCGTTTTGGGAATACCAGGCGCCAGATCCAGGTGGTTGTCACTGAAAATCCCCTCCTGTTCTGCGGTCAACCACACATGTCTAGCAAGTGTATTCGAACAGAGCATGAACCTACTGCCCCCACTTCCCTGTATCTCTGTCACTTCAATTTTCGCCAGAGGTAAATCCATCTCTTTCGTGCCTGCAAAATAAATTTCGCTGGAGGCCACCTGTTCACCGTTTTGTATCAGACGTGCGACCAGCATATGCTCCGTACGATCCAGGCCATTCAGCCATTGGTCGGTAGGCAGTATATGTACGATCCCTGCGCCGCCCGCCGGCTGTTCTACCTTAACGTTCTCATCACGAATAGCCTGACTGCCACGGATATGCAAAAGCGTCAGCCGCAGCGTACCTGCTATCGGCTCTAGCGTATCGTTAACCAGATGCAGTTCTTTACTCCCCTGTTCCGTATCTACTGCACTCAAGAGCACATCGGCAAAGCTGCGTTTAGCTGTATATTGAAGCGCCTTCCAACGACCAAAATAGTCCATACTCGACCAAGAGGCAACGGGCCAGCAGTCATTCATCTGCCAGTATAATGTCCCCATGCAATAGGGCTTGTGACGACGATGGGCCTCTATAGCCATTTTCATCGCCTCTGCCTGTAAAACTTGGCTCATGAGAAGAAAACATGTAAAATCCTTGGGCTGCCGCATGTACCGTCCCATGTATTCTTGAATCAACCGATTGCCTGAACCGTTTTTTTGATGTGCCAGCATCACCGCAGATTCCAGTTCCAAATCCTTCTCTTCCGCATACGTGCGAACAGACTTGTATTCAGGAAAGGACTGAAAACCATACTCACTCATAAAACGGCCCACATGTATGTGATAATTCTCAAACGGCTCAGACGCATGCCATACTCCCCAATAATGAATGTCTCCTGCTGTTGAGGACGGATGAGCATGCTGGTTTCGATCTCCGGTCAGGTCAATTAGCGGTGAGGAGGGCCAATATGCCGTCTGCGGAGCCCAGGTATTTACCGCCTCCGGTAAAATCCGGTGAAAGAGCGTCTCATAATCATCCCATAGGCGTTCCCGTTGCTCAGGCGTGTAGGCCTTTTTCCAGCCCCAGCCCGCATTTTCTTCATAATGGGCCCACGCAGAATCAATCTCATTATTGCCGCACCATAACGCAATGCAAGGATGATGGCGCAATCGCTTGATGTTATCTTCGGCTTCCTGCGTCACATTGTCCAAAAAAGCCTGATCCCCCGGATACATGCTGCATGCGAACATAAAATCTTGCCACACGAGCAAGCCGTGTTCATCACACAAGTCATAAAATACGTCTTGTTCATAAATACCGCCACCCCACACCCGCAACATATTCATATTGGAGGCGGCTGCACTGGCAATTTCATGCCGATATCGTTCCAACGTAACTTCGGCAGCAAAGCTGTCATTCGGAATATGGTTGGCTCCTTTAGTAAACACGGGGATTCCATTCAGTTCAAAATAGAAGCTTTCGCCTGCCGTATCCCGCTCACGTACAAGACGAATCGATCGCAGTCCCGTTTTCACTGATTTTTCCGCAATCACCGCTTCCTGTGCCTGCTCCTTCAATTCGGCTACAAACGTATACTGATGCGGCTCTCCCAGTCCACGACACCACCACAGCTTCGGCTCCTTTATCACCAGCCCCAGCTCCACTGTTTGCTTTCCCTTCCGCAGGCGAACCGGTTTGGACCATACCCCGCCGTCAACAGAAATACACAACTCGACATCTCTAATCTCATCTGCATTTTCAATCTCTACTACTGCCGCGAGTTCAGCCCTCTCCGTACTCACTTCGTCCTGTCGAATAAACAGGTCTCTCATAGTCAGACCAGACCAAGCTTCAAGCCGAACCTCTCTCCAGATCCCGCTCGTCACCAGCCTTGGTCCCCAATCCCAGCCATAGTGATAGGGAGCCTTACGAGCGAAAACGCTTACTTTTTTATCGGACAAGCCACCTATCTCGGACTGATCATTCGGTGCGGGAAGTCCATAGCCCAACCTTTCCAGCTTAGGCACATCTTCCGTAATCGGAGAGCGAAAATGGATTTCAAGCCGATTTTTCCCTTGCTGAACAAATGCCTTCACATCCTGTCTCCATACCCGAAACATATTATTGGCCGATAAGACAGCTTGACCATTTACTCTTACATCTGCGTATGTGTCCAGGCCTTCCAACACCAGCTCTACACATTGACATTGAAGCTGATTTGCATCTATCTCAAAATAGGCTTCGTATATCCAATCCTGCTTATCAACCCACTGTACCTCTATCTCGTTCATACCGATAAAAGGGTCAGGAATTTTACCATGTTGCAAAAGATCGGTATGCACACAACCCGGCACTTTCGCACTGAGCCACTCATCAGTTTGTGCTTCCCTAAACCTCCAGCCATCCAATCCTATTACATTAATCATCGTCGCAAGCCTCCCTATAAGGATGATTGGGAACATCTGGATCACTCATTAACATAACAAAAATAACATTAAGCTAACAAGTTAGTCAATTGTTTTTTTGGAACAACCGGTAAAACACAAAATAAAAGTCGCCCTCTACCCCTAAACAGGCTAAAAGCGACTTCCCTCGTCTTCACTGCGGATCGAATTCATCCCACATATCCGCACATCAACTATATTTAATTGTGCTAAAGGAACGATCACGATCATCATTTTCCCGGCTGATCCGTGGCGCGTGAACTTCCCGTATGAGTAGATCAGCGTGCAGCAGCTTTTTTTCCACAGGCGAGCTTGGATTCATGATGCGCCATAATAACTGGTCCACCGCTCGCATCCCCAACAGTTCCTTATCCACTCTCACCGTGGCATAGATCGGCATTTGATCATTCGTATCGTCAAACCCAGTCACCCCGCACCGCCTCGGAACGTCAATCCCCTTTCCTTTCAGCACTTCCACGACTTGCGAAGCAGTCACGTCATTAGCGCAAACAAAAACCTCTGGCAGCTCATCCTCGGGCAACTTGTCCATTTCCTCGGCAAGTGCCTGCGCTCCCCCATAAATAAGGGCTTTGTTCTGCCGTAATTCTACTCCGCTCATTTCCAGTGCGGACCGAAAAGCTTCCCAACGTTCATAGAAACTGTGAGCGTCGTCAATATGACCCACAAACTGAAAGTGGGCATAACCCCTACACAGCAAATCCTTCATTAATTCATTCATGCATGTGCGATTATCCGTAAACACCGCATCACTTAAAAATGCAGAGTCCCAATGATCCACCATGACGACTGGAATACCCATTCGATAAATGTTCAGCAACAACGTAGTTGAAATTGTTCCTACTGTGATAATCCCTTTAATGGCCTCCGGGTTCAGCAAAGAAAACATATCATCAGTTGAAGGCTCCGTTAACGTGATCATATCCAATCCCTTGCGGTTCAGACGCTCGGAAATCCCTTCAAATACAGGTCCCCAGTACCTGGACTCCCGATTCTGGTGTCGAATATTCGGAAATAACACCAGCACGGTACCCGACCATTCTCTGGCATCTGTGTCCCGAGGCTCTACCCCGGTCATTTTGGGATGACTGCGAAAATAACCCATCTGGGCAGCAAGCTTAACCAGCAGCGCCCTCGTCTCTTCACTTACACCGGGTTTGCCTGACAGTGCACGTGAAACAGCGAACTTTGAAACACCCGCCGCATCCGCAATTTCCTGCAATGTTACTTTTCCACGCATCTCCTCACCCAACCCTATTCGAAATCTTTTTCTACCTTAGTCTTCTAAATATACAGGTATGCCTATAAACTGGTACCATCGTAGCATACTTTGTTTTAGATCATCAAACGATGGATTTGCACAAATCCACACCTTTCATTAAATATGTTTGCTTAATAAAAAACAAAACACATAACAAATAAACATAAATAACTTGACGTAAGGTTCTTTATTTCCTACAATTTACTAATGAAAGCACTTACATTATGTAAATCATACTTATTAAGGGGGATTTGCAGATGCTCACGAACAGGTCGGTACAACAATGCTCCATCCTGCTTCTGGCTTTGCTGCTGCTCGTTACAACGGGCTGCGCGAATAGCAAAGGCAGTACGGCAGAAAAGGAAGACCCCGATGACACCAGTCCCATTACATTAACGTTCTTTGGCGGTGACTCAAGCTCCAACTGGAATAACATGAAGGACGCTGTCGGGCAGGAAATTATCAAGAAAACGGGTGTTACACTAAATGCCGAACATGCTGTTAACGGTCGAGGTGAGGAAAAGTTTGCCTTAATGGCTGCTAGCGGAGAGTACCCTGATCTCGTGTACCCCAAAGGAGACATTGGAAAGCTGGTCGATGCCGGAGCACTCATTGACTTAACCGACCTGATTGATAAATACGGTCCTAACATTAAGAAAGTGTATGGAGATTATTTTAATCGTATTAAATACAGTAGTGAAGATCCCGCCATTTACACCATCCCAACCAATTTGGGCGTAGATCACATCGCGTTTGATGCACAAGCAGGCTTCGAAATCCAGCATCAAGCCCTTAAGAAACTCGGATACCCCAAAATTCGCACCGTTCAAGATTTTGAAAAAGCACTTAAAGACTATGTCGCCAAATACCCTACTACCAATGGCCAGCCTACCATCCCCTTATCACTCGATGCCGAGGACTGGAAAATGCAGATTACTGTGACAAACCCGGCAGTTACAGCTACAGGTGGACCAGACGATGGAGAATATTATATTGATCCTAAAACACACAAAGCCATTCTTCACTACAAACGCCCGGAGGAGCGAGAGTATTTTCGTTGGTTAAACCATATGTACAATGAAGGTCTGTTGGATAGGGATACTTTTGTACAAAAAAGTGATCAATACAAATCCAAAATCGCCGCAGGTCGTGTCATCGGACTGATTGATCAGGAATGGAACTACCAGGATGCCGAAAATGCGCTCAAGGCAGCAGGTAAGGATGAATACACCTATTCCCACTTTCCGGTTACTTTAAATGAGCAATACGAGGATCATTCCCTCCAGCCCATTGGTTTCGATACTGCGTCTGGGATTGGCATTACAACTTCATGCAAAAATCCGGTGCGAGCGATCAAGTTTCTGGACTTCCTGGCCTCCGATGAAGGGCAAATTTTACGTAATTGGGGAATCGAAGGCCAGCATTACAATGTAGAGAACGGCAAACGAGTCATTCCTGCAGCTGTGCAAGAACGCAAAAACAAAGATAACGCTTCTTTTAGCAGAGAATCAGGTATCGGTTTGTATTGGATATGGGGACCACATTACGGCGATAGCGTGAAGGACCCTACTGGCAACTATTACACAACCAATTATCCGGAGATGATTACCGAAAATTATAGCCAAGCGGAAAAAGAATCCCTTCAGGCATATAAAGCTCGGACATGGAAAGACCTGTTCCCGAACGAAAAGGATTTTCCGGTAAAAGAGTGGGGTGCTGCCTACAACATGCCTGTTCCGACCAATACAAATTACAATGTTATTTATCAGAAGTCGCAGGACATTGTACGCAAACGGATTCCTGAGGCCGTACTCGCCAAGCCAGATCAATTCGATGCCGTCTATGACCGCATGCTCCAAGAGCTGGATCAGGCGGGTGTACCAAAGGCTGAAGAAATCTTCACTGGCCTGATTCAAAATCGTCTGAAGCTATGGTATGGGAAGAAGTAGAGATTGATTGCTACTAAAAGTATATAAGGGCTGACAGTCAAGACCTGTCAGCCCCTTTTTACACTAAACATTCTGTTTTGTTACTTTTTCTTTCCAGCTATTATTTTTCCTGGACACCCAGTGGACATAAAGCAACAAAAAGATTGGAATCAATGCAATCCCGCCACACAGCACCCAAGATATCTGAATAGGTGTTTGATCTGAAGCAAGATTGGTAAAATTACGGCTTACGACTCCTGTCACGATTAAACCTATACACATACCTAGTTGGGAAATGGCAGAATCCAGAGATAGCAATGTTGAACGATACTCATTAGAGATTCTTTTGTTCAGAAAAATTTGTTTGGCAACCGGGTACATCCCTCGCCCAATTTCATAGATTAAAAAGGTAAGCAGTACAGGATAAAACGTGTTGAAAGCACCGGCTAAAATGAGCCATATCCCACTCATCCCGCAAGCATACATGAGTATATGTACATCACTATAACGTGCGCCTAGCTTTCGAACCAAATAGCTTCCCAAAGTCATACATAGTGAATAACCCGCCTTGATCAATCCCATAATCCAAATTCCTTGTTCAGAAAGACCGACCAGACGTGGCTGTTGAAATGTATTCCCCGCCGAATTCGAAAAGCTAATAAATAAACCAATAACAAACACAATCCAGATCGACTTATTTTCAAAACCGATACGGACACTTTCCCCGATAATCGTTGTAATGCGAGTAGCAGATGTTTCTCGATGGGTAATATTCTTCTCTTTCATATAAAAGCAGCATAGAATA
This sequence comes from Paenibacillus polymyxa, assembly GCF_015710975.1. Classification (NCBI taxonomy): domain Bacteria; kingdom Bacillati; phylum Bacillota; class Bacilli; order Caryophanales; family Paenibacillaceae; genus Paenibacillus; species Paenibacillus polymyxa. The sequence goes on from NZ_CP049783.1 coordinate 5,664,029, forward strand.
ATACATAAGATAATAGAGACAATGCTGGCTGCCCAGGGAAGTGAATAGTTAAATGTTGCGAGGAAGGCCCCCAACAGACCACAAATAAATCCCGAAATGTACTGTATACTGTTTGAGGTTGTAAAAAGAACTTCCATGGGCTTATCACTGTTTTCCACAACCCAGGATTCCAACGAGCCTGATTGCAAGCATACTGCCAGACCCCCAAAGACTTGTGCAAACACAAGCAGCCCGATATGATCTGTCCAAACGAACACCACACTGTAAACTAGAAAACAACAAAGCCCCAAGACAACAGAAATTTTTCTTCCATACTTGTCCGCAATAGCTCCTGTTGGTATTTCAAACAGAAAAATACTTACAAAGAATACAACCAGCAAGAAGTTTGCACTTTGCAGAGAAAGTCCTTTAGCTAACAGAAATAAGATGAGCGTAGTTCCCGTGATTTCACTCATAAAAAATTGAAGAAAGCTGACGGAGTAAAATAGCTTATGTGGCCTCACTTTCAGGGCTCCTTCGCTTGCTCTACAGCCTCATATTCACTTCGCAACATCCCCATCTGAATGATGTCATAGTACTGTCCTTCCCTGAATAGCTTTTCTCGTAGTCGGCCTTCCTCCTTAAAGCCACATGCCAGATAGCAACGATATGCACGTTCATTGAACGCATAGACCTCCAGCTCCAGCCGATGCAGATTCAGTGAATGAAATGCAAATTTTTGTATCAATCGTATCGCTTCCCGCCCATATCCTTTGCCCAGATCACCGTCGCGCCCGATTACAATACCAAGGGTGGCGTGCCGATTTACCCAGTTGATTTTGAATAAATCGAGTTGTCCAATATAGTCCAGTGTATCTTTATGAGCAATGACAAAGCCCTTGATCTCAGAGTTGCCGTCAATCATCATCTGTACAAAAGATTCACTATTAGCCTGTGAATGCGGATAGATAAATACGTCGCTTAATCCATGTGTGATTGCCGGGTCATTAACCCATTGTCGGATATCAGGTATATCCTCCTGACGGTACTCTCTTAATACAATTCGTGCTCCAATGATATGTGGCATCGTCAGCTTCCTCCCTATTATGTATTGGTACTGGTAATACTCTATCACCCTGTTCCCCTTTTACGCTCCCATTAATCTCACAAACTCCAGGAAACGTGTACCTTTATAATGAACCTCCCCGCGATCCCCGATTACAATCATTCCGAAGTCCGTATCCTTCACCTCCAGCTCCTTACGCTCCCCCCTGTCAAATTCAAAGGTGATATAGTAATCGGTCGAAGCTGAAAAATTGCCTGATCCCCCACGCACTCTCGTTCGCTTATCCACAACCTTGCAAGAACGTTGGACCTGTTCGGCTACTTGATTGGAAAGACCTGCACTTATCGATTTGACAATTCCCATAATAATTACAAAAGCAATGAGTCCAAACACGACAAAAAAGATAATACTAAACGGTTGAAATGCCATAAAACCACTTCCCATTTGCTTCATCCTTTCTACAGTAAAATGTAAATTTTCCATTCAATTGCCCATTGACAAATCGTACATCCTCAGCTTAAAAAACTCCAATACTTTTTTAACATACTTACGAAAAAAAAGTTCTTTCGCTCTTTTCCGCACCCTGCTTGGACTTACACCCGATCTGGGTCCTCTGAGCCTCTCTAGACCGATTGACAAAACTATATATAGATATAAAATAGAGAATGTACTCTAAATATAGTGTAAAAAACGTATTTATGCCCGATATCTTGAAGATAAAGGTATGAAAATACATGTAAATATAGAGTCAAAAATCTTAAATGGCGCAGCCAGCAAGGGATTACAGCTATGATGGTCTCTTGGCAATGCCGTTTTCTTTTTTTCGTTAATTGTTAAGGAGGTTGCACACCATGCTGATTGCTTATGATTCCAAGACCGGCAATGTAAAAAGATTTATAAACAAGCTCAAGCTTCCGGCGGTTCAGATTGAGGAGCAAATGACTATAGAAGAACCTTACGTACTCATTACATATACAACCGGGTTTGGGCAGATACCTGAGAGGGTATCTTCATTTTTGAAAAAAAATGCACAAAACCTTGTTGGTGTAGCTGCAAGCGGCAACCGTAACTGGGGTGAGAAATTTGCCAAAAGTGCGGATTTGATTGCCGACCATTATAATGTCCCCGTGATTAGCAAATTTGAATTATCTGGAACGTTCGGAGATGTGGAGCGTTTTAAACAGGAGGTGAGCCGAGTTGCGGCATATTGAATTGAACAACATGTTGATGAAACGCGATACAGACGGCTTTTTCCAATTGGAAAAGGACCAAGAGGCTGTAGCAGAATTTATGAAGGAAGTTCAAGAACGGAGTTTGAAGTTTGCTGACACAGCTGCTCAAGTGCTGTATATGATTGAGAATGATTATTACGAAAATTTCTATAACAGCTATACAGCTGATGAAATTAATGATATTTTCCATATCACTCATAGCTATAATTTTAAATTCCCTTCCTATATGGCAGCATCCAAGTTTTATACTGATTATGCAATGAAGAGTAACGACCGTAAAGTCTATCTGGAACACTACCCTGACCGGGTGGCTGCTGTCGCCCTGCATTTGGGACGCGGTAACGCCGATACGGCGCGCCTGTTGTCCCGCTCGATGATGGAGCAACGTCTTCAGCCAGCTACACCAACCTTCCTGAACGCTGGCAAAAGCCGCCGTGGGGAATTGGTGTCCTGCTTCTTGCTCGAAATGGATGACTCTCTGAACTCAATCAACTATGTATTGAACACTTGCATGCAATTGTCCAAAATTGGCGGCGGTGTTGCAGTTAACCTGTCGAAACTGCGGTCACGCGGCGAGGCGATTAAAGGTGTTGAAGGCGCAGCAAAAGGCATTATGCCTGTGCTGAAGCTGATGGAAGATGGTTTCTCCTACGCAGATCAAATGGGTCAACGTAAAGGCTCTGGCGCTGCCTATTACAACATTTTCGGATGGGACGTACTGGAGTTCCTGGATAGTAAAAAAATCAATGCTGATGAAAGAGTACGTCTCAAGACACTTTCGATCGGATTGCTGGTGCCAAACCGCTTTTACAAGCTGGCACAGGATAATGAACCGCTGCATGTATTTGCACCTTATAGTGTGTTCAAGGCTTATGGAACACATTTGGACGACATGGATCTTGATGAAATGTACGATACGCTGCTCGCTGACGATCGAGTGAAGAAAAAAATAGCGATGAGCGCACGTGATATGCTGACGAAAATTGCCATGATTCAGTTGGAGTCTGGCTATCCATATATTATGAACAAAAGTAACGCAAATCAGGCGCATGCTCTTAAAAACGTGGGCCAAGTCAAGATGTCGAACCTATGTACGGAAATCTTCCAGTTGCAGGAGACTTCCGAGATTACAGATTATGGACAACAGGATATCATTCGCCGGGATGTAAGCTGTAACCTGGCTTCCCTGAACATTGTAAATGTGATGGAACACGGCAAAATCCGTGAGTCCGTTCATGAGGGTATGATTGCTCTTACCTCGGTCAGCGATATGACCCAAGTAGCTAATGCCCCAGGTGTTGCAAAAGCGAACCGTGAAATGCATTCCGTTGGTCTGGGTGTAATGAATCTGCACGGCTACCTTGCCAAGAATAAAATTGCATATGAAAGCAATGAAGCGAAGGATTTTGTCCGTACCTTCTTCATGACGATGAACTATCATTCTATTGAAAAGAGTATGGAAATCGCAAAAGCAGCCGGACAAAGCTTCTATGGATTTGAGGAGTCCGATTATGCGACAGGTCTATATTTTGACCGATATCTGAACACGGATTATCGTCCAACAACGGCACGTGTGCAAGAATTGTTCAAGGACATTTATATTCCAACTCAAGCGGATTGGGACAAACTAAAAGCAGACGTCAAGAAGAACGGTCTGTATCACGCTTATCGTATGGCGATTGCTCCTACTGCCAGCATTTCGTACATTCAAAATGCAACGTCCAGCGTTATGCCAATTGTTGAGCAAATCGAGACTCGTACCTATGCGAATTCGACGACTTACTATCCGATGCCGTATTTGCAAAAGGATAATGTATTCTTTTACAAATCCGCTTATCAAATGGACCAATTCAAAGTGCTTGATCTGATTGCCGAAATCCAGCCTCACGTGGACCAAGGAATTTCGACTGTACTTCACGTGAACAGTGACGTGACTACGCGTCAGTTAGCACGTTGCTATCTGTATGCCGCACATAAAGGACTTAAATCGTTATACTACACACGTACCAAAAAACTGTCTGTGGAAGAGTGCCTCACTTGCTCCATCTAATGCATATATGGTAACAAGCTATAAAATTAAATTAGATTTTGAATAGATATGAATGCTTGGCATTAGAAGCTGTATCCAGCGCGTGGTTCAGACCTTTACAGGATTGGACAAAGCCCTCACGGATACAGCTTCCGTATGTCAAGCATACGATGACTCTCCGATAACATCTCACGTGTGTTTCTAGGGAATCTCGCAAGCTGAAGGGAGAATGCTAACAATGACAGGTATACAAGCCGTAAACTGGAACCGCTCGGACGATGATTTCACACTGATGTTCTGGAATCAGAATATTATGCAATTTTGGACGGATGATGAAATTCCGCTGTCTGACGATAAAATGTCCTGGGTAACCCTCAGTGATATCGAAAAAGAAGCCTACATGAAGGTGCTGGGCGGCTTGACTCTGCTAGACACCATTCAAGGCGGTGTGGGGATGCCGCAAATTATGGAGCATGTAGACGGACTGCAACGCAAAGCGGTATTAAGCTTTATGGCGATGATGGAGCAAATTCATGCCAAGTCGTACAGCAGCATCTTTACCACCCTGGCTTCCACGGAAGAAATTGACGGTGTATTCCGCTGGGTGGAAGAAAATCCGCATCTTCAGACCAAAGCAGAAACCATTCGTCAGTATTATATGAACATCCATACACCGAAAGACCTGTATCTCGCGATGGCTGCGTCGGTACTGTTAGAAAGCTATTTGTTTTATAGCGGCTTCTTCTACCCTCTCTATCTGGCAGGTCAAGGCAAGCTGACATGCAGCGGGGAAATTATCGACCTGATCCTGCGTGACGAAAGTATTCACGGTGTCTATGTAGGTGTACTGGCACAGGAGATTTATGCAGAACTGGACGAGGAAGAACAACGTGACCTCTACCAGACGCTGGTAGGCTTGCTGCGCTACTTGCACAATAACGAAGAACAATATACCGAGCAAATTTATGCCCCTATTGGACTTGTAGACGATGTTAAAGTCTTCTTGCGCTACAACGCCAACAAGGCCATGATGAACCTGGGCTTTGACCCACTTTTTGAAGAAGAAGAAGTCAATCCCATTGTATTCAACGGCATCAGCACCCACACCAAGCAGCACGATTTCTTTTCTAAAAAGGGAAACGGCTATGTACGGGCAATGAATGTAGAGCCGCTGACAGATGATGATTTTAACTTTGGCGTTTAAGTACACATACGTAAAATTAATTTAGCAAGGCGTTACTGTAAAATAATAGGGTTTCAGAACTTGTTCCTAAGTTCTGAAACCCTATTATTTTCTTAAAACTACCTGCTATGCAGGTGATTACGGAAAGCTTCGAGCGGTAGTTTACATATTCACATCCGTTCTCTTATATAAAACGGGTATTGCCACTGCTATAAGAATCATCCCCATAAAAGCGGGTGTGGCATGACCAAGTGATACATAGATTTGACCTCCAATGATAGGCCCAATCATTCTTGCCAAAGCCTGAATAGATTGACTACCGCCTTGAATCCTTCCTTGTTCACTAGAATCGACAGACTTAGAGAGCATCCCATTAAATGAGGGCCCAAAGATCGAATCACCAAAACCAAATATAAACATTCCGGCGATAATAAGAGGATAGAATGAGAACAAAGCAGATAGCGCAATAAGACTGTAGCCTATAATCTCGGAGAACATTCCAAGAATGGCTATCTGTTTATCACTAAGTTTTTTTAAAAGCTTTGGCATGATGAAACCTTGTGAAATGATGTCTTGGAAACCCATAATTGAAAACATAAGTCCGATTAGTGCAGGCTTCCAACTGAAGGTATCCATTGTAAATTGAGAGAAAACTGCCTGTAAAGATCCGTTGGGTATCCAAAGTAAGAACGCTGAGACAAGTAGCCTTTTCACGTTTTTCATGGAAAGTACGTTTGCAAGCTGTGTAAATGGATTCAGTCTTACAAAGGTAATCTCTTTCAGTCTATGTTTCTTGTCAAGGCTCTCAGGCATAAAAAAGAATCCATAAACAACATTCAATAAAGTGATTATTGCTCCAAAATACATAGGTACAGAATAACCAAACTTGGAAAGTAATCCACCTAGAGTTGGACCAATGACAGTGCCGACACCTACAACTGCACTCAACCATCCAAAGTATTTAGTTCTCTGTTCTGGAGGAATGATGTCTGCAAAATAGGCGAAGATCGTGCTTATGCTCCCACCTGTTATACCTTCTATGATACGCCCAGCAAATAGTACCCATACAGCTCCTCCTATACCAAAAACTAAGTACCCGATTGCGGAACCCAAAAGGCAGACTAAGAGTAAGGGTCGACGGCCATATTTGTCGCTCAAAGCTCCAAGTACGGGAACCGCAAAAAACACGCAGAATGCATAAACAGAGGTCAGCAGCGTAACAACTATAGCTTGTTCTCCCGGATTGCTTGTATAAGGCTGCACTAAGAATGGGACGACAGGTATTATAATACTGAAGCTTATTCCGCAAAGAAACACAGAGATAAGGCCGAATATTAAAGCGTGTTTATCTACGGTTTGTTCTGTGGTCTGTTTATGGTGTGATCTAAATTTGAACACTTAAATTCTCCCCTCAAAAGTTGCGATTTTACTTCCTAGGAAACAAAATTATCGTATCACATTTTTTCTTCCCTGGAAACAAAATAATAATAAAAAAGGCAGCCCGTTCTCAATAGAGCCCGGCTACCTGTGGTTTGATTTTCATTATTCAAATTTATTTCGACTTGATATCTATATCCTTTTTCTTTATTTCTGCATCCAAATGCCTGCTATACTTTTCCAAGAAGCTAAGCATACTGTCAAATTGCTCCTCGGTTACCTGCTCAAATACGGCTTTATCCCGCTCTTGAAACTCCTTGTGCAGTTCCTCATGGATTTTATAGACTACTTTCCCTTGCTCAGTAAGCCTAAAATAAATTTCTTTCTTGTTATCCGGCTTCTGGTAGCTTTCGATAAGGCCTTTTTTTATGAGCTTCTTAGTTATTTTACTTATGGCACCGCTAGTCATATAAAGGGACTCCGCAAGTGTTGTCACGTTGGAATCTACATTTTTTTCAATGTATTCCATGCAATGTACTTCAGAAGGCTTATAACCCTTAAGACTGTCTTCCATCTTGTCCTTATTAAGCCAAACCATCTTGTTATATAAGTCCCTGAAACCCATTATGACCTGTTCTTTTTTGTTCATGGACTGTCCTCCCACCCGTTGGTGCATTAACAATTTAATATAATATATTTTGGTTTCCATTTCAACAATATTAAAACAATTATTTTAGGAATTGAGCGATACATAAAAAAGAGATCCGAACACTCCCCATGTTTTATGTATGTATATTTATTTTTCAGACGAGGACATGCACGCAAAAAAACGGCCAGATCGCTAAAGTAGCGGACCGAGCCGTTTTCCATTTCTTAAGACCGAGCCTCTGTGAACATTTGAAAGGTGACACCAAACTTGTCTGTTACATTCCCATAAGCTGGACTAAAATGGGTTGCCTGCAAAGGCATTCCCACCTGCCCTCCTTGCTGTAAAGCATCAAACATTTTTTGAGCTTGCTCCACACTATCGGTTGTAATACAGATACTCACCTGATTCCCGCTGCTAAACGGCGATCCGGGAAAGGTATCCGAAAACATGAGCTCTGTCTCGCCCACTTTAAGGGTGGCATGTCCCACACGTTCCTTGACCTCTGCGGGAATGGGAAAATCGGGGTTTTCCGGCATTTCCCCAAAAGTTTGAATAAAAAGCAGTTGAGCATCCAATGCCTTTTCATAAAATTCGATTGCTTCTTTTGCATTTCCATCCATCGTGATGTAAGGAATCAAACGTTTGGACATCTTCAACACAGCTCCTTTAATTCGAGGTAATTAGCCCAGCCATTTCTCCTGTATTATATACAAAACTTGTCAAGAAAAACAAATCTGTATTCTTAGCTTTCATGCACCTGAATGCCAAGCTGTTTTAGCTCCTTTATCGCTTCCCTAACGTTACGCTGTGGATGAAGCGCAGAGATCATCTGTGCAGTGATCGGAACGCCGTTGAAAATCTGGCTTACCACCCCTAGAGAAATCGACAGCTCATAGTAACTTTCAGCCCAATCCTGATATTCCTCCGGTGTAACTATAATTTTCCCCAGCAAAAAGGATGAGCCATCGTCATATTCCTCAGGAATGTTCACGTTGCCCGTACGCCACTCCTTATCTCCCGCTTCCCTCCACATACAAAAGGTAACGTCCTCCTTCTCCAGCGCTTCATCTTCTAAAAGCCCCATCATATCATCAGGTACACCGTCGTACATGCCCGGCCAGATCTCATATTCGTCTCTTGCATGAGGACTTACAGGGGATTCGTGGTCAAAACCTTTTAATAGCACACCTCCACGCGTCCATAGCATATGAATCGTATCTCCAGCGCCGTTGTTCACCTCAACTAGGCACACATCACCAGACCATTCAGACTGCATACGATACGTGCGCAACCAATCTTCTGGAGACAATATAATATCCAGTGCTGACAGCAGCAGCATTCTGTCTTTTAAACCATTCGGTGTTACCTGTGCATCAAGCATCCTATTCTTCATCATTCCTCCACCTTGTCCACGCGTACTAAAATTTCATTTGTCTCTACTTTGTCTTTCAAGCTTCGCTTGCTCAACCACCTGCCGAATGAAAGGTCCCTTGGCTTCGGTATACGCTGCACGGTCATGATTGAATTGGTGAGCCAAATCTTTTTTTAAAGTCTCATACGCTCCCAGGCTCTCAGGATGCGCTTTCAAGTAATCTCTGAATAATAGATGATTTTCCCAATGCTCTCCTTTATACTTGTAAATATGCAAATGATGGGTCCCAGCTCCCCATTCTCCACGGCGAAAGAAAGCTCGCTCTGGAAAATCAGGCTTATGTACATATTCATATTGAATACCTAGCAAACGCTCTCGCTGTTCGGATTGAATCATCGCCAAATCTTCTACTCCAACCATAATGTCGATAATAGCCTTGGCTCCCAAACCAGGAACGGATGTACTACCGATATGCTCTACGCCGACACACACGTCTCCGAGAGCCTCTATCAATTTGGCTCGTTCCTGTATGTACTCTGCTACCCACTGCGGATTATATTCGGATATCACTACCTGCGCGGACATGAAGGCACCTCCATTCGTTTTCCAAAAAAATGCCTTCCCAGTGCGCTTGGCACAACTCAGAAGGCATTCTCTTGTTTAAATTAAAAATCATTTAGTTGCTTCATCCCTGTTATTTGGCTTCTCAATTACGATCAGACAGGTACTGTCTGGCAAAGGAACCGGCTGACCTTGCTCATCCATGAACTCAACACGACTGGACAGCGCTTCGGCATAGCCCTCCTGCAAATAGTGGCGGCTCAACCGGATAATCGCCTGTGGTCCAAGTGTGTTACGAATACACTCTTCATACTGTGACGGAGTAAAATAACCAAACTGCTCCTGTACCTCATGCACATAGGCTTCCGCCCCCCATGTATAGGTATACAAGAATTCCATTGCATCATTTACCGGCAAAACAGCCTCATGCTCACCTATGCGCTCTATTTCAATGGGGCGACCCGCAAAATCCTGCGCATACCGCAGCAGCCATTCCATTCCGTCCGGCTCCAAAAATCGAATGCGTCTGCGCTGCTCTACTGGTTCGGTCATAATACCGTCACGAATGATAATGCGCCCGCCGGGTGCAAGTACACGGTAGGCGCTCTGCAAAGCAGCCTCCACTGTTTGTGAATTGAACCTTTTTCCATCTCGTTCAATGTAGGAATACAGCTCGTGAAGAATCGAAGAAAAAATAACCGTATCCATGCTCTCCGTTTCCACATACTCTTCTAATTGAAGCGCATCACCTTTGATGACATCCCAACGACGGTGCTCCAATTGCTTTTTGCGTTTAAGAGCCTCAATAACATTCACAGAAATATCAAGACCCAACGGCTTCGAGTCCGGTCTTTCTTGCTCGATCAGGTCCAGCAGTACGCCCCCGCCAGGTCCGATATCCAGTATACGGGTTCCAGTTACATAATCCAGAATGACCCTTTTGAAATCTGCGGTCTGGTTCATATCTGTAAGGTACGTCTCCTCATTGTGAAAGCGATCATAAGCATCGCGCCGTAATCCGAACAGATCAAACAGCAGCAGGACTGCTTTGTCATACAGAGGCGTCTTTTCTGCCTCAATACAAAAGTCGATCAATTTTTCTGCAGCTGATGAAAATACAAAATTAAAAAATACGGTACTTGGCAACTCCTCCTTATGCTCTACGACTACACTCAAATGAGGATTATGCTCCCGTTTCCCTTTTGTGATATCCTGCCAGGACAATGCGCTTAAATATTTTTCTATCATTCTTTTTTTGTATACGTTAATTTTCTTAACACCACGATAGTCATAATACATCGTATTCATAAGTGATTCAAAACTGATATGCCGTACCGTTGGAGGCTGTTCCTGCCCTGTGCCATCCCTCAACGTGAGCAAAAATACCTTAACTAGTTCTTGAAGTGAAAAATCCTGCAAAGCTGATTCTACATACCAAAGTGTCCGATTCTCCAGCGGAGCCAGCGCCTTCTCTACATTCAGCTCCCGCTCCAGCTCGGCGTAAGCCTGCTCAAACGGCTCCCCTTCATGAATCGAAACCGACCGCAATCTCTCCAGTCGCTCCTTTACACTCCAGACTACAGGGGCGTTATCCCAGGCAATCCAGCCGATTAACTGCTCCACTTCACCGCGTACTTGCTCCCATAATGCAGGATCTACACCGGCGATAATGCATTCGTTCAGTGCTCGTAACACAAGCTCCAATTCCTCCGAGCTCAGCCAGCCCTTACGAGTAATTTCAAGCAGCAGTCGATTTTCCGCAAAAGGTATTTCTCCCCGTATATACTGTCCGATCAATCCATGCGTCTCAATCAGAATCCGGGTCATGCTGTTACGCGGGTATGCAGGGGACTCTGCTTGGGCCTGTCTGACATACAGCTGGGAGGAGCCAATATTATGTACAAATAAATTAATGCCCTCATGCTGCCAGCGTAGCCGTTCGCGGACTGTGCCTCCTTTGGCGGTCTCAGACCATACCAATACATCCTCCAGTAGCTCTTTAACCCAGAATGACAATGGAAGTCCGTCCAAAATAAGCAGTGTGCGCTCCACATAATCCAGTACAGGATTAGCATCCTTTAACTCACCTATGGATCGAATGCGCTCCAAATTTACAATACGCTCCTCAGCCGAAACAAGTAGCTTTAGCCAGGTCGGTGTATCCCAGGCCAGATCACTTTCTTTCCTGTAATTAGCAATGGCTTTTAACGATTGTAACATTTTTCTCACCTCGTGTGATTCGATTCGGTATGCACAGGAGACTTTTGAAAATATCTTGTATACCCTACACTTTACCATACATTTGTAGCTTCCATCTCGTGGAAAATATTAAACATTTGTATCAATTATTCGCTTGACATGTTCTGTGTATCGCATCCCATGATTTAAAGTACCCGTAACTTCGCTCCGTCTCCCAAAAGCAAAAAGATACCTTCCAACCCTAAGGTCGAAGGTATCTTATCACCATTGTTATACGCAGCAAAATTATTTTCCTACGTTGTTTATAAAATTATAGTGTCGCTGTGTGAAACGTCAATCATCTAGCATATATTTCGACTGGATTAACCAACAGAAACGCCATCTGGTACCGGGATACCAAAGTCAGGTGTTCCATCCTCATTCCAGTTCAAACGCTGAACACGTGTATGACGATTCGGATCATACAGCGGGTCACCTGTAATTTCCTTGTAATTACGAGCGTGATATACGATAACGTCACTACCATCCTCAGCAACAGTAAAGCTGTTGTGACCAGGCCCGAATTGACCTGTCTCCTCATTCGTGCAGAATACTGGCGCAGGAGACTTTGCCCACGATTTCGGGTCAAGTAAGTTGGCATTCTCGTCTGCCGTTAGCAGGCCCATGCAATAATTGTGATCTGTAGCACTAGCTGAATAGCTGATAAAAATCCTTCCGTTCCGTTTCAGAACGGCTGCTCCTTCATTTACCTTAAAACCGATAACTTCCCAGTCATATTCTGGTGTTGAGATCATGACCTGCTCACCACGCAGCGTCCACGGATTGCTCATTTCTGATATATACAAATTGGAATTACCTACGATGTCCGGATCTTTCTGAGCCCATACATAATATAGAACGCCATTATGCTGGAAGGTTGTCGCATCGAGAGCAAACGTCTCCCAGCGAGTTTTGATCTGTCCCTTTTCCACCCATTCACCTTCCAGCGGATTAGCTGAAGCATTTTCCAGCACAAACATCCGATGGTCGAACAGACCTTCCTTCGTTTCTGTAGTACGAGCTGCTGCAAAATAAATGTACCATTTGTCGTTAATATAATGAATTTCCGGTGCCCAAATGTTCGCGCTTAACGGACCCGTTTCATATTTATGCCACACTGCCACTGGTTCTGCTGTATTCAAGCCTTGAATAGTACGTGCCCGCCGAACCTCAATGCGGTCATACTCTGGCACAGATCCAGTAAAATAATAATACCCATCACTATGCTTGTAAATCCAAGGGTCTGCACGTTGCTCAATGACCGGATTATTAAAAGATACAGGTTGATTCATGGTTTTTCTCTCCTCTATGTGTAATATGTAGTTCATATGATTAATCGGTGATACGTTTTCCCCAGATGGAAATTCCTTTTTCATTCATACCCGTGAAAATTAGAGTATGACGACCGAGCTCCCAGTCCCATGAAGGAAGCAATAGCAATTCCTCCCTTGACCCTTCGGACGCATTGTTCCAATTCATTGTTAGCGTACGTCTACCATCAAAACTCCAATGACCTTCCAGAGAACCACTGGTTGCCCGCCCTCCAGCTTCTAGACGAAGCGGTTCAGCTTCCACCTGACCGTCTACTTCTTGCCTTATCACGATGCGCTCCCAGTTGCCGGATAATAACCTTTTGGGTATATCCTGCTCCTTTTCGCCCGCATACCGCTCCGGCGATACGACAGGCCAACCATCAGCCGTCCATAATATTTTGCGCACATGCAAGTAAGGCCAGCTCTTATCCGTTTCTCCCCGCGCATGATGAACAATGTAGTAATCGTCTCCGTCCTTCAGCACGGAATTATGACCTGGCGCAACCCAGCCTTCTCCTTCGCTGAAACGATAACCACCCAGCACCTTGTTCCCAATCTCATATTGAGGCAAATAACTGGTATCCGCCATATCATGTCCATTTATATCCACGTACGGACCTGTGATAGAATCCGAGCGGGCTACGCGAACATTGTAGTCCTCGAATAAAGAATCATACGAGACGAACAAGTAGTATTTACGGAACACAGGATTGTACACAATGTACGGTCCTTCCACAGCTCCGTCCTCGGTTGCCCGATCTCTGGCAGCGATATTTTTACCATAGCCTGGCTCTTTGAGCTTTCCAGTCTGCGGATCGAGCGGTGTAATATGAATCCCGCCAAAAAATGATCCGTATACCATCCATAGATTTCCTTCGGCATCCAATACCGGATTAGCATCAATTGCGTTCAGCTTGTCATGCTCATCCGTTTTAATAACCAGCCCCTCATCCTTCCAAGGACCTTCCGGGGAGTTGGATGTCTGCAACCCAATAGCTGATCGTGTGCTGCCAAATGTGGAAGCAGAATAATACATTCGATAGGTATCGCCCATCTTTATAATGTCCGGGGCCCACAGATTCGTTGCTGATGACCATGCCCCCGCTTCCTTTGGAATACCGGGTAAAGCATATTGAACCCAGCTCCAGTGAATCAGGTCGGTCGATTTGCGCACCATAACACCCGGCCTCAATTCTCCACCTGTCTTTACATCCGTCGAATAGACATAATATCCCTGATCAGTTTTGATAATCGCTGGGTCATGAGCATTGTTAATAGTCCAGCGCTGTTCATCGTCTATCGTACTTTGATCATACAAGTGATCAGGAGGCGGAGCCTGCGGATATACAGGGTCCGGAGTGTTATCCCCACAGCCGGATAGTCCCAGCATTAGCAGCATAACCATAACTGTTATTCTCCTCCTTCCTTTACTCAGTACATAGGGTGACTGCGTTACATCATTCATCCGAATCGTCCAAGTGCAAGTGTCAATTAACCCTTGACACCAGAAATGGCAACCGACTCAATAATTTGTTTCTGGAAGATTAGGAATATAATCAACACAGGTAACAAGGCTATAATGGAAGCCGCCATAATAAGTGGATAGTCCGTCTGAATGGCGTAAGTCGCATTAAAATTCGCGATAACCAGCTGCAATGTCTGCGTTTCTGGTGAGTTCAAGTAAATAATCGGTGCCAAGTAATCGTTCCAAATTCCCATAAACCATAAAATTAGCTGTGCCGCAACTGCCGGCTTAATGAGCGGAAACGTAATCGATGAATAAAGTCGGAAATAAGAGCTTCCGTCAATTTTAGCAGCTTCGATAATAGCATCCGGTACACTGAGCAAATACTGCCGCAAGAAAAAGATCATGACTACATTACCGAACAAGCCGGGAACGATCAGAGGCAACAGCGTATCTACCCAGCCAAGTTTGGAGAACATCATAAATTGTGGAATCATAACTGTTGGGTAAGGAATCATCATGGATGCGATGAGTGCCAAAAACAGCTTGTTTTTATGAGGGAATCTCAGCTTTGCGAATGCAAAAGCGGCCACACTAGAGGTGAAAGTACCCACAACCGTGACACTTACAGCCACAATCACGCTGTTCTTGATCCCGCTTAACAGGGGACCTGCCTCCCAAATTTCCTTGTACTTACCAAACTGAAACACCTCTGGTATCCATACTGGTGGAAGTGCAAAGACATCCTGCTTTTCTTTTACCGAAGTGGACAACATCCAAAGCAACGGCGCGATCATCGCAATCGCTCCAATCGCCAGTACAATAAAGATAATGATATTGGTAACTTTCGTTTTTTGACTATGGGACATAACCAGCTTCACTCCTTTCCGCGAAAATCAATCCCCATCAAAGGATGATTTTTCATTCATTTTAAATTGAATCAAAGTTACGATAAAAATGAAGATGCCGAGAATCATAGCCATCGCGGAGGCATATCCCATTTGCAGGTTTTTGAATGCCTTATCCCAAATATAGAAGACAATTGAGGCCGATGAATATTCTGGACCCCCTGTAGGTGTCATAATGTTCATTTCAGTAAAGATTTGCGAACCACCAATAATGTTGGTAACGACCAGGAAGAAGGTTACTGGTTTTACCATTGGCCATGTAATATTGCGGAACATTTGGAATCCGCTAGCTCCGTCCAGCTCTGCTGCTTCATAATAAGAGCGAGATACACTTTGCAGTGCGGCCAGATACAGCAACATTGTATATCCGAGACCTTTCCATACGGTCATGAGAATCAGGGCCGGTTTGACTGTATCCTTATCCATCAGCCAGTTAGGTCCTTTAATACCGAACAATTCAAGGAATTGGTTCACCAAACCATAATCTCCGTTGTAGGCCCAGTTCCACATAATAGAAACGGCAGCCAACGAAGAAATGACCGGAATATAATAGATCACACGAAATGTTGTCGTACCTGGAATCTTGCGATTCAGTCCCAGTGCCAGCAGTAAAGCTAGTACAAGACCGATTGGAATACCCAACATTAAGAAAAGAGTATTGTACATCGATTTGTAAAAGAGTTCGTCGCTAAATAAATCCTTAAAATTATCCAACCCAATAAAGTTCATTTGTCCTAATCCGTCCCAGTCTGTAAAAGAGCCGTATAACGAATAGACAAACGGGAACAACGTAAAGATTAGCAGACCGAGAATAGGTGGAAGAATAAATAAGTATCCATATATCTTCTCTTTGCGGTAGAGATTAGATTTGGTTATCACAGGGCTCACCTCTGTTTCTGATTTGGAATGAAGATGATGTTAGCAGCATGATATTCAGCCACTAACATCATCCTTTTCCCTCTATTTACGCATTATTTCTGTGATTTTTTCTCTTGCTCCACCGCTTTATCCAGCAGTTTCTGCATCTTCGGTTGTTCTTGCTTCACATAATCTGCTGCCGTAATTTTGCCATCCAGCACAGGTTGGATATCTGTGAAGAAAATATCGTACCATTCTGCGTTATACGTATAGTTACCTGGTAATGCACGTCCATAGTCTTTTACGATATCAATAAATTCTTGTTTGTTGTTAGGCTTTGTTTTTGTATCTTTGACCCACTCATCAGCCATATCCAGCAGATTCGGAATCTGTACCTTGGCATCTACGAGCTGCTTCATGCCTTCTTTGGAAGTAGTCAGATAGTTAACCAATTCTACAGCTTCATCCGGATATTTTGTTTTAGAGGAAACACCGATACCCAGAGAACCAATCCATGTTGCCGGTTTGCCAGTCGATCCAGTTGGGAAAGGCAACAAATCATATTCGAATGGCAGTTTTTCAAATGTACTCATATCCCAAGGCCCTACTGGGAAGAACGCCATTTCGCCTTTCATCCAGCGTTGATATGTGTCCAATGTTTGTGATTGTTCAATGCCAGGTGTAATTTTATATTTGTTTTGCATATCAGCAAAGAACTGAAGCGCTTCCGCAAATTTCGGATCATCAATCGTTACTTTAGTTTTGCTCTCATCCAGCCAATCAGCGCCATTACTCCATACAAAGGCTTGCAATGCCCACTGAACGTTAAAACCTGTTCCGTATTGATCTGGTTTGCCGTCACCGTTAGTATCTTTGGTCAGCTCTTGGTTAACCTTAATGAACTCATCCCATGTGTACGGTTTGTCTTTGTCAGGCAATGGAACACCTGCTTTTTCAAACATGGTTTTGTTATAACCCAAAGCGAATGGACCCAAGTCCTTCGGCATACCGTAAATATTTCCTTGACCGGCCATTTTACCGTCATAGCGATACAAATCCACACCGTATTTCCAGATGTTATCCAGATTTATATCCTTGCTCTTCTCAATATAAGGTGTCAGATCCTTCAACACCCCACTGTTAACATAAGCTTTCAAATCCCCAGGGGCAAAATAAAAGATATCTGGAAGATTGTTACCTGTAATTGCAGCTCTAAGCTTTGTAGCATATTGGTCTGCTGCCGTCACGACCATTTTAACCTTTACACCAGGATGTTCTTCTTCAAATTTCTTGATAACATCCTTATAAGCCTTCTGCTCATCCGTTCCTCCACGGAACATGAAAGTTAATTCCTTGCTTCCATCGCTACTGGAACTTCCTCCACTACAGCCTGCCAGTGCAGCAACCATCAACAACAGAACAACCATTGTTAGTGCAAAACCTTTTTTCTTTGTCAACGCGACCCCTCCTAAAATTAAAATGAAACCGCATACATTAAGTGTTAAAATAACTTCATACCACTCGGCCTAATCTTTAACTGTGCGGTACACAACCCGTTGTTGATTGCCGCTGTGATTATCATCCCTCTCATGTACCATATAATTAACATTTACCTTTATCAATAATGAATTCGTTTACAAATAAAATATAGCACGCCATTCTACGGTTCGTCAATGCATTTTTCAATCTTTTTAAATAATTATAAAACATAGATTGGAGTAACTTAAAAAGCAAAATTAAATCGTTTTTAAGTATATTTTCGCAATGAATACTAAATAAAATACTTAAATACGATGTATTTTATAAAAAAGGATTTATTTTAGAACACCATTTCCTCTCTTCTTCTTTTAGTAAAAAAAATTTACAGAAAAGCAGTTTACTTCTTTTTGATTTTATTTTAACATAAATCAAAGTAAAAATATAAGCGCTTACATTACATTTTTTATAGATAAGGATGGGCTATAGCTATGATTTATATTAAGGACTTAATGTCGGGGTTAGATATTTTCAAAGCACTGGGCTCGGAAATTCGCATTCAAATTCTTGAGTTACTTGCTGTTCAAGGACAAAGTATGAATGATATTGCGAGCAAGCTAAATTTGAGCAACGGCACCATTACGATGCATATTCGCAAACTGGAAGAATGCGGGCTTGTGGAAATCAATACGGTAAGCGGTAAACACGGGACCCGAAAAATGTGCTATTTAAATAAGGAAAAGCTAATGGTAGATCTGCGCAGCAGAGAACAAAAAAATGTGTATGAGGTAGAAATTCGTATCGGTCATTATAGTAACTACCAGGCGGTTCCTACTTGTGGATTAGTGACCAAAGACAGCATTATCGGCGATTTTGATGATCCACGCTATTTTGCAGATCCCGCGCGACTGGACTCTGAAATGATCTGGATGGCAGAGGGCTTTCTGGAATACCGCATTCCTAACTACTTAAAAGCGAATCAATCCTTTACCGAAATTCAATTTTCCGCAGAGCTGGGATCAGAAGCACCGTGTTATTGTGAGGACTATCCGTCTGATATTTGTTTTCATATAAATGATATTGCTATCGGTCACTGGACGAGCCCAGGCGATTTTGGAGCTGTTCCCGGGGTCCTCAATCCTGATTGGTGGCCCCCACACTTGAATCAATACGGCATGCTGAAGTTAATTCGCATCAACCAGCATGGAAGCTTCATTGACGGGTGCCGTATATCAGAAGTCACCATAGACGATATTGGACTTGATTACAAAAGCGATATTACACTGCGTTTATCCGTATCTGATCAATCGCAAAACAAAGGAGGACTCACTATTTTTGGTAAAAGATTCGGAAATTTCGGCCAAGATTTGCTTGTGCGCGTGCTTTACGATGTACACGAAGAAGATAACTCCAACTCCTAATTCGCCACAGATAAAAGGCCGAAGTCTGTATTCATTGAATACATGTCCTCGGCCTAAATCCTAATCTTCACTTAAAGAGATATAAATAAATAGATAAAAGATGATTGCCATCCCAAACACCAGCCAGCTAAAGGACAGCAAATGAAGCTTCTCCCCTGCATGTACTGCCCATCTCCAAAGATCCGCAAAAAGCACCAGCGGTTGCAGCAACACATCCCAGCTATTCCAGCGGGCAAATCTGCCTATATACACACCTATGCTGGCCAGCCATAACATCACAAAAACTACAGCCCATGCAAGCCAACCTGAACAAATCTTCCTCAACATACGATGGATCATCAATACACAAAGGGATGTAAGAAAAAGACCAATTCCAGCGGCCGAAAAGGACGTAAATAAGATTAGCCAAAATTGAGTATTCAACCAAAAACGCGTACCAGGAATCACATCGTACAAACGGAATGCATGCAGTAGTTCGGTCACTAAATAAAGAGCATTCGGCAGAAAAAACAACCATACCCATGCGGCGAAAAATAAAAGAATATTTCTTACTTTTGCATTTCGCAATCTGTATAACGCCACCATGAACAATGAAATAAACACCGGAACCCATGCCAGGAATATATCCCAGTACAGAAATTGATATATTCTCGTCCCGCTTGTGGACTGTAGATACATAATGAGTCCGAAACAGCCCAACGTAGCTACAAGCATCACCCCCAACAAACCGGGCAGCTTGTAACCCTTCCTTCTTAACAGCAAACTTCCATCTACCTCCTGCCTAATAACGGCGTATTTACGTCTCTTCAGTTCTCTCTTATAGCGCTTTCACATTTAGAAAGAGGGCTTTTATTTATTCCACGTTTCGTATATCCTCGAACACATGATCTGTTATCGTCAAAGTATCAAAGGTAACATTACACCCCTCCCCTACCGGAGACTGTGCGACAACCCCAACTTTTAGCTGGCTGGGAACATTCATGCCAAAATATCTGGCCAGTTTCCAATGTTGACCATCCGAGGAATAATGAAAGGCAAAGCAATTTCCAGCTCGTGTTACTCGCAAATATGGATTAGAAGCATCCATCGCCCCCGATATACAATCATCGGATGTATCCCGTGTGACCACACTAAGGATCGAGGGGGTATTCTCAAAGTATTCAAAGCATACCTTAGCCCAATGAGTATCATCCGCCATCACCATCAAGCATCCTGAATCATAGGGCTGCTTCATATCGACACGAACCCTCGTCCAGATTGTAAAATCTCCATGTAGGGTGGTATGCAAAAAAGGAGCGGACGATTTGATAACTCCGCCGGACGGATCTCTAAAAAAATCTGCCTGTGAAGGTGCAGAGACTTGTAAAGCCTTGGATTCATCGAAGCTCCATACAGTTGGTTCGTTGATCCACCTCCATCCTTGAGGCAAAACCTTTTCGTTAAAGCCTTCAAATACATTCATATGGACACCATCCCTCTCTAGCCAATATAGTCTTAACACAGTGAAATTTTGGGGCAGAATTCCCCATGATACCACTATATACGTAATCTTCCAGTCGTCAATGATGATGCTTCTGTCTTCCAGAATTATAAAAAAAGACTTGCTATTCTGAAATGTTGTGCTTATAATTACACCTAAATTGATACGGTAACAAATTTCAATGACGAGAACGAGTAAGCTATACAGCGGATTTGCAGAGAGTTGGGGCAGGTGAAAGCCAACATTCCGAGGGTAGCTGAACGCCATCTCTGAGAAGCGGGTTGAACCTGAAGTAAGCTCTGCCGCCTTTCCAGCGTTAACCGGAACACGTATTGATGGATACGTGAACAGAGTGTCATTTCCTATGGAATGAAACTAGGGTGGTAACACGGGTATAAACTCGTCCCTTTTACAGGGGCGGGTTTTTTTGTTTTTCAATAAGGAGGAATCAACATGACAAATGTATCGACAGCAGTATCTATAACTGATTTTTTGACTCCGGCTGTACGGGAAATGCCGCCTTCAGGTATCCGTCGGTTTTTTGAATATAGTGCAGGCAGAAAAGATATCGTATCGCTTGGTGTCGGTGAACCGGATTTTATAACCCCTCAACATGTGAGAAAGGCCTGTATCACAGCACTGGAAAATGGTAAAACCTCATACACACCCAATGCAGGTCTCCCTGAGCTTCGCGAGGAAATTGCCGGATATCTGGAGAGCAGCTTCAGTACATCCTATAACCCGGCAGATGAAATCATGGTCACTGTTGGCAGCAGTGAAGCATTGGATTTGGCGCTACGCGCCCTCATCACAACACACGATGAAATACTCATACCAGCACCCTGTTATATTTCGTATTCGCCTATCACATTTTTGAACGGAGGACATACCGTAACGGTTGAAACGTCTGCCGACCAGCAGTTTAAGCTGACAGCTGAGGCGCTCAAATCCAAGCTGACTCCACGATCCAAAGTGCTTATTCTCTGTTATCCGAACAACCCGACAGGCGGGGTGATGACCTATGAGGATTGGCTACCCATTGCCCGTCTGGTTGAGGAGCATAATCTTATTGTCATATCGGACGAAATTTATGCTGAATTGACCTATGGACAGCAGCATGTAAGTTTCGCTTCTCTGCCAGGAATGAAAGAACGCACCCTGCTCATCAGCGGCTTTTCCAAAGCATTTGCCATGACAGGCTGGAGGGTAGGCTATGTATGCGGTCCGAAAGAATTGATTTCAGCCATGCTGAAAATCCATCAGTATACAGCCATGTGCGCTCCTATTATCGGGCAAATTGCCGCGATTGAATCCCTGCGCAACGGGCTAGAGGAGAAAGATCGTATGATGGAGTCCTATAATCAACGTCGAAAATGGTTCGTTGCCGGCCTATGTCAGACAGGACTTCCATGTCATGAACCAAACGGTACCTTCTATGCTTTTCCTTCCATTGTGCACACAGGGTTAAGCTCAGAACAGTTTGCCAAGCGACTGTTGGAAGAAGAAGGAGTTATTACGGTTCCCGGTTCTGCATTCGGCCCAGGCGGCGAAGGTTTTATCCGCTGCTCGTATGCGTCATCGCGTGAACAGTTGGAAATGGCTCTGGAACGCATCAGCGTATTCCTGAAACGCCTGTAAACCCGATTTTCCATAACATGGACTGAACATGAGCATGGGGTGAACATTTACTTCAGCAACTTCTGAATAAGCTTTTTCTGGTGTGTTGGCAAACCTTCCGGCCATTCCCCTACGCGGCAATAACAAATGTCGGAGATTTCAGCGCTTGGTCGAAAGGTACCCGGGATCACCCGGCCTGTAAAAATAAGATCCACACGGTTCGGCAACTGGCCAAACTGGGCTTGCGCCAATGAGGTGATCTCTACCTCCAGCCCGGTTTCTTCCCGGACTTCGCGCCGCAGGGCAATTTCCGGCTGCTCTAGCTCCATCCAGCCGCCGGGAATCCCCCACGGCTGCTTCCGGTATACGTGCTTTAATAGCAGCACTTCCCCGGCCTCATTCGTGAAAATGCCCAGCACAGCAATTAAAAATTTATGTTGTGCCCGGTACACCAAAGCATTTTTCAATCGAGTAAACGGCGTATGCTTATACATGAATACAAGCCAATCCCGCGGGATCTTATTTACCAGCTTAGCCAGCATAACACACCTCCAGTTGAGCACTCTTACATCAACTCATTCGTTGGATTAAGGTAAATGAGGAGCTTAAGTATGTATACTAAAAAATTAATCTTTAGGTGACTGTAGCTTACGGCTATATAACTGAGCATTTTCCGCATCAAAACAAACAAAAATAATCTCATTCAACCCAGCATGTTCCTGTACAAAACATGTCACTTCCTGTATAGCAATCTCGGCCGCCTTTTCTTTTGGGAATCGGTAGATGCCTGTGCTGATATTGGGAAAAGCAATGCTGCTTGCATTCAATTCTAGAGCCAATTGCAGTGTATGACGGTAGCATGTCGCCAATAGTTCTTCTTCCTGATGGTCGCCACCATTCCAGACTGGGCCGACCGTATGAACAACATATTGGGCATCCAGCTTGCCAGCCGTCGTATAAACCGCGCCTCCTACCGGACATCCCCCTTGTTTGTTTCTGATACGGACACAATCCTCCAATATAGCCGGACCACCAGCTCTATGAATCGCACCATCTACACCACCGCCACCCAGCAAGCTTGTATTTGCTGCATTGACGATAATATCCGCCTTACAACGGGTAATATCCCCTTGCACCACACGTATGATCACGTTAAATCGTTCAATTTGGGTATCCATTGATCCTCCTTCTCTTCTAAAAACCAGCTTTGTTATATAGTCATCTTATAGTCTCTACAAGCGATTTCTAATATATCGTCATAGGTTTTCAACAGAAAGTGTCTTAGATTTTTCCCCCGTGCACTAGCTATTGTCGCTAATATTGGCGTATCTGTAAGCTCGTCAAAACTGCTACCTTGCGCATACTTCTGCTCAGACATGTCTAGAGCCACATCCAGTTCAATCATATTAAAGTAATAGACTCCTGTAAATATGAGCTCATAGGGTACAAAATCGTCTACTGCTTCCGGCGCTAAACTCCCATTAATCTCTCCCTTCAAAACCAGCTCTTTTTTTACATAATTCATATGAACCTGATCCAAATAGACCGCATCCCGTCCATGCAATTCACCAAGCGGTGTTTGAATAGCTTTTATGTGTGGCATCCAAGTGTTCTCCTGTCCTAAGTTATTTTCCATCCAGCAACATAAGTGCGGTCGTAATCGCATGATCCACAAAAGAACGCTCTGGGCGTGACTTCATCATTACAGTTATCCCGATTAACAAAGAGACTAAAGTATGTGCCAAAGCTCGTGCATCCATAGTCACCTCAAGCTCCCCAGATTGAATACCACGTTCGAGGGTCGCCTGAAAGACAGCAGAAAGATACATCTGATGTTCTCTAGTTAAAATTTCAAACCTCTCATCATGAGGGGCTAACTCTACCATTGTATTGATGCAAAAACATCCCTTGTTAGACTCCTTCTCGTACTCTTCCGCCACCACTCCCCCAAAAAAATTGTAAAATGCTTCTTTTACAGATGAACTATTTTGCAGTTTAGCCCTTACACAAGCTGCATGAGATTGCGTATATTTACGCAGCGCAGCTTCGAATAATTGCTTTTTATCCCCAAAGGCAGCATATATGCTGGGGCGTTGTATTCCCATACGGGAGGTCAAATCACTTAAAGACGTGGCCTCGAATCCCTTTTCCCAAAAAACTTGCATCGCTGCATCCAACGCTTGATCTTCATCAAATTCTCGTGGTCGAACCATATTTAACCCCTTCTTTTTGTATCGTTCAGTATATTAAGATTGTATGATCTTCAGAAGCGGCTGTCAAATATGTACGGGTTAAACCCTTGACAATTCTTATTGACGAGAGTTATATTGACCTAAAATTATTACATACCGATCAGTATATTATACTGATTGATATGTAAATCACAGAAAGCGACGTGGAATGTGAAAATGAAAACGTCAGAAGAAAAAGCGATACTACTCCCCCATCAAACGGTAGCCAGCACTGCCGAAATAGCTCCCGTTCCGGTCCTGTCCCGGTCTGTGGCGCTCTTGTTTGCCATAGCCTGCGGGCTGGCTGTCGCTAACATTTACTATGCACAGCCATTACTGGATGCGCTGGCGCACGAGTTTGGCATTACACACTCATCGGTCGGTATCGTTATTACCGTCACGCAAATTTGTTATGCGTTAGGACTGCTGCTACTCGTCCCGCTTGGCGATCTCTTGAACAGGCGGCGCTTGATTACAGGACAGATGCTGCTATCTGTGCTGGCATTAATCCTTGTTAGCTTTGCCCCTACCCGTACAATACTGCTTATGGGCATGGCAATGGTTGGGCTGCTGGCTGTAGTGACTCAAACACTCGTGGCATTCGCCTCGACCTTGGCTCATCCGACTGAACGCGGGCAGGTCGTAGGACTGGTAACCAGCGGAGTCGTTATCGGCATTTTACTCGCACGAACCATTGCTGGTGTATTAACTGATCTGGCAGGCTGGCGTTCAGTTTACCTTATTTCTGCTATACTTACGCTGTTTATGGCTGTGGCTCTATTGCGAGTACTCCCAAAGAACGAACCCACAAGCGCTACACTTTCCTATGGGCAGTTGCTTCGCTCGGTTATCGCACTGTTCGTCCAAGAACGAATTCTGCGTATTCGTGCTGTCCTTGCGCTGCTTATTTTCACAGCGTTCAGCATATTGTGGACTTCGCTTGTATTACCTCTTAGTGCTCCCCCATTGTCTCTTTCACACACTGCAATTGGGGCCTTCGGCCTGGCTGGAGTCGCCGGAGCATTAGCAGCAGCCCAAGCAGGGCGACTTGCTGATCAAGGCTTGGGACAACGAACGACAGGTATCGCACTAGTTGTATTACTGCTGTCCTGGCTACCTATACGCTACACCGAGCATTCTCTATTCGCTTTAACTCTTGGTGTCATTCTTTTGGATTTGGCCGTACAGGCTGTACATGTCACTAACCAGAGCTTGATTTTCAACGTTCGCCCTGAAGCACGGAGCCGACTTACCGCAGGCTACATGATCTTTTATTCCATCGGTAGCGCCACTGGAGCCATTACCTCCACTCACATGTATACCTATGCTGGGTGGAACGGAGTTTGCCTATTGGGGGCGGGTGTCAGTGCTCTGGCTCTCATTTTTTGGGCGATGACTCGACGTTCAACTTGATGGTAAATCCATATGGATTGAACAAACAAAAACCGCCCGGGCCTCAACAACGGCCTAGACGGTTCTCTTCTATCACTGTAAATCATCACTTGATTGCAATATAAATCAAAACAGGTTCATCTGGATTGCCATACACTTCAAAATCACCTGTGTAGGTCCGCTCCCCTTGTCCCGTGGCGGCCCATGCCCAAATTGTCTGCCATACACGGAAGACAGAAGAAGGTTCATGGGTTGCCTGAAAAATAGCGTAGCGTGCAGCCGGAATCACAAGTTCTTCAAGATCGTCAGGAGCTTGGAAATCCTCAGCCGCTTCCTTTCCGATAAAAAATGTATACTCGCCCAAAGCTCCATTTTCATAGTCAGTATAGCAACCATAGACGGAAGCAAGTCCTTGAGGACCTCTGATCCGGCCTGCCACATCCTCACCTACAAAACGTTCCCACATGTTTGGAATGATCCCGTGGGACGTTTGTTCCTTCTGATTATTTGTACGTGCTTTTAGTCCAATTAAATGGATTTCACCTCGGTACTCCTCCCGAATGGGGCCATCAAATTGAAGCTCTGTATCCTCCACAGACCGCCATCTTTTCAAATTTGGTAGGTAATTACGCAGCATCGAAGTCGCTTCTTCTGCCTGCATTCCCTCTTCTACCAGGATCGGCACACACTGCTGGATCATTCCCTCCATTGTCAAGTCAGGCTGTACAAATGCACCTTCCTTGTAACAATACTTGCAATACTCATCTGTATTATGATGTTGTGCATCCGTCCCATATTGACCCTCATGCTCCAGTGGCATCCCGCAACTTTGACAAGCTTTATCCATCTCGTAAATCCCCTTTCGCCAATTCGTATCTGGTATGCCACCAGTATAACGAAACAAACCTGACAACTATGGGTCAGGTTCGTTTTACTTTAGTCTAATAATTATTTTATAATTTCTGTTCTTCTTCATAATTAGACGCAATACGCAACGCCATCTTATAAATCTTATCTCGCAAATGGGCTGGTTCTTTGACAATCACATCCGGTCCGAGGCTTAAAATAAATCCGTACACCCACGCATCCTCAGGAAACGGGACTGAAACCGTGTAAATCCCTTCCTCCTGCTCGTTCAATGCTTCCACACCAAACCAATCCTCCGCCAGATGTCTTGAGGTGCGGTTAAATTGTAGCGTAAATGGTTGTACAGCGCTGGATGCCGTCATCCGCCCTTCATTCCACGGCAGCACTTCATTAGAAAGATCCCTGCGAGTGAAAGCCGTCTCTGTAACCACAGGCTCATTCATACGGGAAAGCTTGAACAACCGAAACTGCCCCCTGTCGGGACAATACGCATACACAAACCATTGTTGCCCTTTCAGCACAAGCGTATGCGGTTCCACATCCCGTTCTGTTCGGGCTCCTTCCGCATTTCGATAGGTAAAAGCAACCGTACGGGCTTGACTCATTGCCTCTTTTATCTTGATTAATTTAGCTTCCTGGACAGACTGATTTCCCCATCCCGAATGATCGACGATAAACTGTGTGGTACGGACACTAAATTGCTCTTTTTCAGACTCTGGTATAATACTTTCAAATTTATGAAGTAACCGGGATACGTTGGGACCGCCCAACGACGAGGACAAACTCTGCAAGCCCATCACAATGTCCTTGATATCATGATCCGTCAGCATACTTCGATCCAGGCGATATCCTTCCATCAGGCCGATTCCTCCACCTGCTCCCTGAAAAGTTACTACTGGGATACCAGCCAGACTAATCGCTTCAATATCTCTATAAATCGTCCGAATCGAAACCTCATACAAATCAGCGAGTTCCTTTGCTTGTATTCTATTTCTTTTCAGCAGCAAAATGACGATAGAAAGCAATCGATCAATTTTCATGTTTTTCAAAACCTTTCACCCTTAATAAAAATAAACCATGAGTTCCTCATCATATCCCTGACCTTGATATTCCAAAGCGTTCTTTTCAATACCATAGGTTTTAAACTCCAATTTCCTATAAAGCTCGACAGCTGCTTGATTGGCAGCCACCACACTTAGATTGATTTGTTTTAATCCTTCCACTTTTCTACCTCGACTGATAACTTCCAATAAAAGTTTCTTAGCGATCCCCTGGCCTCGGTAAATCGGTGGTACATACACTCCCCAAATCGTTCCTTTATGCCGTGTCTTAATTTTGTGTTCTCTTCTAAACCCGGTCATGCCAGCCAGCTGATGATCCTTTGTAAATGCACCAAGTATGTAATGATCTCTCTTATTTTGTATTTGCTTCACTATATCAAATAACGAAACTTGTACAGCTTCCTCATAAGAGGTTCCAAAAGCTTCGGGATTCATTTTTAGGGCTTCCAGTCTTAAATTCCAATACGCTTCAGCGTCTGCTAGCTCTATGTTCCTGATGATAATCATGGCTTCATCCCTCCAAATGTTTTCCTCCATCTTACTCTATCTCTTATTTAAATTGAATCTATCATGCCTAGATTAAAATAACCTCAGATGCTAGATCCAGTCGGATAGAGCACCTGAGGTTCAAAACTCATTACGTATTATGACTCATAGCGTTTCAGCACAATGACCGCATTATGACCCCCAAAGCCGAAAGAATTAGATAACCCAATATTTAGTGGAGCCTTGCGTGCTTCGTTAGGTACATAATCCAGATCGCAATCAGGGTCGGGATTATCCAGATGCATCGTTGGCGGAATGATACCTTCCCGAAGACTTTGAACAAGCGCAATTGCTTCGATACCGCCTGCGGCTCCTAGCATATGACCAAGCATGGACTTATTCGCGGTAACCGGAATCTGATAAGCATATTCACCAAATAGCTTGTGGATCGCCAAAGTCTCAGCAATATCCCCTACAGCCGTACTCGTTGCATGGGCACTGATCACATCCACTTCTTCAGGGGCGATGCGAGCCGAATGAAGGGCCGCTTTCATTGCTAGGTAAGCTCCGGTTCCTTCAGGATGCGGTGCAACCATATGATAGGCATCCGAACTCGCTCCATAACCGATGACCTCACCATAGATTTCCGCCCCACGCCGGGTAGCGTGCTCCAGCGACTCCAGTACCAGGATACCCGCTCCTTCACTCATGACAAAGCCGTCACGATCCTTGTCGAACGGTCGGCTTGCTGTCGAAGGCTCCTCGTTACGTGTTGACAAGGCAGTTGCATTAGCGAAGCTTGCCAAGGCCAATCGGGACACTGCGGCTTCAGCTCCGCCGGCAAAAATGACATCCGCATCTCCTGTACGAATGGTCCGAAACGCCTCTCCAATTGCAGTGTTCCCAATAGAACAAGCCGTTACAGGTGAAAGCGTAGGACCCATCGCTCCGAACGCGATACTTATTTGTGCAGCAGCCATATTCGAGATCATCATAGGTACCAGCGTTGGGCTAACTCTACCCGGACCACGATGTAACAGCACGTCCACATTATCTACCAACGAATCCAAACCGCCGACTCCTGACCCCACATAGACACCTACACGCTCCAGATCAGTGTGATCCAGTTCCAGACCAGAATCCTTGAGCGCTTGCTCTGCCGCATATAATGCAAACTGAGTAAATCGATCCATTCGTCTGGCATCCTTACGGCCCCACTGCTTTTCTGCATCAAAATCCTGTACCAGTCCAGCAATTCGTGCTTTTAAATCGGACACATCAAATGAATCTATTTTACGTATACCTGAATTGCCTTCCAGCAAATTGTTCCACAGCGTGCCTACTTCATTGCCCAATGGCGAAACGACACCCATACCTGTTATCACTACTCTTTGCATAAGCTATTCATTCCTCCTGCTTGATGGCTTACTTATAATCCTCATTTTACCCTCGTCTTATCCTATTACAAGTGTTTGTTTATCCTGGTATAATGAACACTACTATAGTAAGCGCCTGATTTAATTACTTCAGATACACTCATCGAATGGAGAGAAAATATCTAATGAAAACGGAAGCACGTCTGGAAGCACTATCTATTTTTCTGAAAACAAAAAGGGCCCGCCTACATCCGCATATGGTTGGTCTTCCTCCAGGGTCACGTCGCAGAACACCAGGTTTACGCAGAGAAGAAGTCGCTCAGCTGGCAGGTGTCAGTACAACCTGGTATACCTGGCTGGAGCAGGGACGGGATATTAAGGTATCCGCCTCCGTATTGGATGCTATTGCTGCTGCCTTGCAGCTGAACACGGATGAGCGTAAATATTTGTACGATTTAGCGCTGGAAGCCGGGTCTCATAACCTTCCTACTCCTGAAGAACAAGCGATCATTTCTCCATCTTTGCAAAAGATCGTACAAGAGTTGCACTACTGTCCTGCTATTATTTCAGATCGGCGCTGCCATATTGTCGGCTGGAATGAAGCTGCTGCTCATGTTTTTATGGATTTTGCCGAACTACCACATGAGCAGCGCAATATGATCGAACTGCTATTTACCAAAAAGGAGTTTAAAAGTCTGGCTGTGAATTGGGAACACTTTGTAAAGGGGTTTCTCGCTATATTCCGCGCTTATTACGGGCAATACGTGACAGACCCCTGGTATGCTCAATTTATACAAAACATGAGTCAGGCCTACCCAGAGTTTAACGAGCTTTGGAATCAGAGTGAGGTAAGCTCCGCTCCAGAAGTGCTCATTGAATTTCGTCATGCTAAGTCTGGCAAAATGTTATTTGACCTGACTTCCCTTCAGGTACAAGGCAGTGTCGATCTCCGTTGCAGCATATACACCCCCAATGCGCAAACTTCTACGGAAAGTAAACTCCAAAAGTTAATGGAAGGCAGCTAAAGGATTTTATCCCTCCTGTTATGAAGATATCTTTTTCCGTCCATACTACATCTACGATCTGTGCAAAATAGATGTCATATATGTGACAGAGCCAAGAGCTTCAACGGTGCTACTACTAGGAGGGAGGGAATCATCATGAAAGCCAAACCGACAAGTTCCCAGCACGCACAAAGCCAAGCACCATTGCCTGTTCCGATACAATTTGACCGCAGCTGGCAGGACGAGCTGGACCAACGCCTGCACAAGGGAGGTCCTTGGGGAGATTGGGATCTGTATCAGCTGGCAATCGAGGCGGAAAAGGCCAAGCTGGTGCCGAGCTTTGATGAGCTTCAATGTCTTCAGCATTTGCAAGACCTCACTCCACTGCCCCATCAACTCGATACCGCTCGAAAGGTACTGTTTGAGATGTCTGGACGTGCCATTCTTGCCGATGAGGTCGGTTTAGGCAAAACGATTGAAGCCGGAATGATCCTTAAGGAATATCTGGTTCGTGGGCTGGCTTCTAAAGTGCTTATTCTTGTACCCGCTTCTCTGGTTCTGCAATGGGTGCGTGAGCTGAATAGCAAATTCGGCATTCCCGCAGTCGCCCAGAAAAAAGCGTATTCCTGGTCTTCCGAGGTTGTCGTAGCCTCTATGGATACGGCCAAACGGGAGCCACATAGTAACATCCTGCTAGATACCGATTATGACCTGCTCATTATTGACGAGGCTCATAAGCTGAAGAATAAAAAAACATCCAACTACCAGTTCATTATGAAGTTGCGTAAAAAATATTGTTTGCTCCTGACAGCAACACCTGTACAAAACGATCTATCTGAGCTGTTTAATCTGATCACGTTACTCAAGCCCGGTCAATTGGGAAGACAAGGCGATTTTTCAGCCAACTTTGTTGTAGATAAACGTCTGCCCAAAAATGAAGATCAGCTCAAGGATGAGCTGTCTAAAGTCATGATCCGCAATCGTCGTGGAGAAGGTCCGGTTCAATTCACTAAACGAAATGTTTCCAACATTCACTTGGAACTCTCGCCAGAAGAGCAAGCGCTGTACGATGGGGTGACCTCTTTTGTCAAAGAACAATATCAGGCGAATGGCGGAAATTTAAGCAGCATGCTGTCTCTCGTTACCCTTCAACGGGAGGTGTGCAGTAGCCGGGACGCTGTGTTTGTCACGCTGGTCAATTTGTCCAAAAAGATGGCTCCTGACTCTCCCCTACGTGATCGTGTTTGGGACTTGGTCGCACACATTAAAGCGATCAAGGCCAATTCCAAAGCAGAAAAAGCACTGGAGCTCATCCGGAAGATGAACGAAAAAGTGATTATTTTTACAGAATATCGGGCCACACAGGAGTATTTACTAAACTATTTCCGGGATCGCGGACTGTCTGCCGTTCCTTACCGAGGCGGTATGAACCGGGGCCGCAAAGATTGGATGATGGATCTGTTCCGTGGTCGCATTCAGGTCATGATTGCTACAGAAGCAGGCGGTGAAGGCATTAATCTGCAATTTTGTCACCACATGATTAACTTCGATTTGCCGTGGAATCCCATGCGCGTGGAACAGCGGATTGGACGGGTGCATCGACTTGGACAGAAGCATGACGTAAATATCTTCAACCTATCCACTACCGGAACGATTGAAGAGCATATCCTGCACCTTCTGCATGAAAAGATTAATATGTTTGAGATGGTCATTGGCGGATTGGACGTTATTCTGGAAAAGTTTGAGAAAAAAGAATCCATTGAAAAGAGTTTATATAAAATCATGCTTGAGTCCAGTAGTGATGATGAAATTCGTAGAAAAATGCAAAAGTTGGGCCACTCGCTGGATTCCATCAAACAAGAAATAGCACAAATACGCACAGACCCGTCAGTCTCTCCAAATGTAGCAACCGATAAGTCACCTGGAACAAAACAGCTTAAAGGACGGCTAACAGGAGTAAGCTCAAGTGTTACCGAGGATTTGTTAGGCTTAGCAGGTGATGCAGTTCCTCCAACCAAAGCTCGACGCAGTGTGAAAGGGGGTCGCTAGCCTTGACTATGAATGCACAGCAAGTCCAGCGTTTTGTCCACACTTATCTGGAATCTACTGGATGCAGCATCATTGAGAGGTCTCCCCACCATGTAACTGTCAAGCTGTCTCCAGAGGCAGATAAAGCCTTGACAAATCGCCCCTACTATTGGGGATACGTAGAGCGTACTGGCGTTCCAGCGCAAACCATGTCCTTCACATTCATCTTTGATGGGGAAGCCTATCGGACAGAACAGGAACGTTTAGCGGATCAGACGCCACCAGCTCCTGTAGCTGGCAACGCAGCACAAGATCAGGTCATGGGGCGTTACTTCGGTCATGTACCGACGTTACCGCAATTAGGGCCTGGTCGCATTATGCAGGAGGAACTCCGATACGGAAGCCGTCGGCTGCATCAAATTTTTGAAGCTGCTCGGGATGGAGGAAAATATGTTTATTTGTTCGAGCAGCCGGATGCCCGTCAGTTGTCTGCCCGTTCTCCTGTAGTCTACGAAGCTTGGCTCAGCGTCTGCTACAAGATTGAGTTTGCCTGCGATTTGAAGCGCGAGGAACTTCAGTGGCTAGGTATTTCACTCAAAAGTGGCACTATTGTAGCCAATTTTGGCGCTATGCTCGAAACCCGGCAGCTCAGCCCGCTGCTGGCAGGCAATATGCATGTACAGCCAGCGCAGCTATCTGTCCCTGAGGCTTCCACCTCGCTTGAAAGCTATCTCACCGAACAGCTCCGACAGCAAGATTATGATTGGGCTGAGCAGGCGAAGGAACGACTGCGCGAGGAGCTAGAGGTTATTGACCACTACTACGAAGATCTAATCAAGGAACAGAAAGAGGAAGAGGATAAAAAAGAATCCGTATTAGAGCAGCATCAAGCCCGTCGTAAAGAAATGGTATGGCAATATGAGCCAAAGGTACTCGTATCCGCCATTAACTGCGGCATATTTCATCTGCGGTAACTGATATCTCACGCTCCTTCGCAGGTTAGTAGCAGACATGTCGTCAAGTTGTAACATCTTGCTTCAGCCTACATCAGTTTCCGCTGCTGGAACCACAAGCGTGGTCAAGCTTGTCCCCTATGTATCGACAGCAAAAAGCGAACCTGGATACGACATTTGCGCCGACAGAGTGCAGCAGTCTTTTCATCGGACAAGCTGTATGCTAGTTAAAAAAGAATGCCTCCGTCGGCAAGCCATCCGACAGAAAGGTGGATTCCATTGAAAAAAAATCATTCCGGGCATTATAGCGTAGGTATGATCGCAGCTGTGCTGATCGGCCTGTCCGCAGTCTGTCCGTTCGCTTCCATTCATGCGGCTCCCTCAGCCGTTCAAGAAAGCAATGTAAGCTCAGCATCCAACTACAACGAAAGCTCCCAGGTTCCTACAATGGAATCCAGGAGCCCTACTACTTCTTCCACATCCCCGGGTGACGTTTCATCAAAGCCTCCTACTCAGCAGCAAGGGGTGCCTGAGGACGTGAAACGGACAGCGAGCGATACCGTCCAATCTCTATCGTCGCAACCCCCTTTTGCTTCGTGGAAAGACGCCGAACTCAGCTACCATCCGCTCGGACCTGGAACCCATAGCTGGCTTGTTCAAGTGAACCATGCAGGAGAATACATTGGCTACCTGATTATCGGATCAAACTCAAACGGCGCTTATCAACTCAACGAATACGGGAATGGGCCAGGCGGACCTTATAGTATGGATATACTTCGCCAATCCCTGAAGTCGCTCACAGAAACCGAATTTTCTTCTATCGACAAGCTACAAATTACACCTATGTATGAGGAACCTCTATTAGCCTACTGGCAGGTACGTTCCTCTACGGGTAGCCAAATATGTATTGATGCTGTTACTGGCGATCCGCTACCTGCAGAAGTAACAGATGGGAGCTGGAAATATAAGCTTCAGAACAACGCGATTTCTTCATCTATACCCTTTTTGAAAACTCAGGCCCAAGCAGTTACTGTCTCGTCTGATCCTTTCGATCCCTATGAGGATCTGGGCTGGCTTCAACCTAAGCAAAAACTTTCCATTCATGACACAGACCAATTTATGGACGCGCTAAGTAATTCACCACGTATGATTTTTTCAGCCACAAGCATCAATTTTGCCTTTGGGGGACCCTTATCCATTAGCGGGTTTCAAGCTTGGGTATCTACAGATCATCCGTCCGAACCCATTTTATATGCATTAACCTACCACGATGGTCTTTCCCGATTTGTGCCACTAAAACAGTTGTTGCCTCATGGTCAATTTTACCGTTTGGAATCTTAGTAGTTTTAGGACCATTAAAAATAATTCGAAATTATCCCTAAACAACATAAAAAGAGACCTCAAATGGCATACCCCATGCCTCTTGTGGTCTCTTTGGCGTGTTTAACGTTGCTCTCTTCGCTCTCTGCGTGTGGATTTTATCCACATTTTCAGAGCGAGAGGCAACATTCCAAACCATTTGCTTACCCACGGCTCCTTGGCTTGTTTTTGGCTGCGTCGAACATCGCGCGGCGTTTCCATATAACGCACAATCCGCTCTGTAATGTACGTCACCAGTTCGTCACTCTTCGCCATCCTCCATAACCTCCTTCATCTGACCTAACATTTCCGATCACCGTATCTTGGAAATACCAAATTACACGTTAGGTTCAGATACCACTAGCTTGCACAGTTTTCAGCAACTCTAACCCTTGCGGGATAACTATGCATGGTTTCCCTTAAATGGAACATACTATCTTCAATATAACAGTTTCCTCAAGGCTTATTGTTATATTTGAAGACAGCTACGCTACTTTAGGTTTGACGCCTGTTATGCATGGTTTTCAGTAAACAATCAATTCGTCCATTGGAGGAATAGAACGTGTTGAATAAAAAGTTAAAGAAGATATGCCTGGCCGGGCTGGGGTTAAGTTTTTGCCTCCTTTGTAGTGCTGTATTTACCCCGTTTGCTTATGCAACTACTCAGCCTGAAGAGAAAAGCACCGAAATAAACAAGCATACAGAACCCCCGTTCAACCGGTCCTATCACGCTTTTGCCAAACCCGTGGTCCTGATAGATGTAGGTCATGGTGGTGTGGATGGTGGAACAAGTCACAAAGGACTTCTGGAAAAAGATATCAATCTTGCTATTGCTCAAAAACTATACTTGATCTTACGTTCCCAGGGTTACCCTGCTGTCCTGAATCGGGACAAGGACTACGCACTGAGTGATGATAACCGTTGGTTGCAGTCCAAATCGCGGCATCTTAAAGATCTCGCCCAACGTAAAAGCCTGACAGAGCAACTGCCTACTTCTTTGGTTGTCAGTCTGCATGTCAATTGGACCAAACGTGCCGAAAAACGCGGACCCATTGTGCTGTATCAGGATGAAGGCAGCAGCTATCTGTTAGCTGAACGGATTCAGCATTCATTAAACCGCTTATTTTGCATGAATAGACAAACCATATATGGAAAACCCTTTTATCTTCTGAATAAAATCCAACATCCCGCTGTAATAGTGGAAACCGGATTTATCAGCAACGAGCAGGACAGAGCCATGCTTTCCGGGGATCACGGTCAAAAAAGGATTGCTGAAGCTATTGCCGAAGGCATTATTGCGCATCTGACGGCATGGTAGTATTCGTGGCTGGGTCTCCTGTCCATCCCCATACATCACGCACCAGATCGCTAATACCGACAAATTGTGCATGCTCCTTTAATTTAGGGACCGATGAATGAAGCCCTGAGGAGGTATACATGCCGGACACGCCGACATGTCCAATCGTTACACAGGTGTCGTGCTCTGCCAACCATTCGACCACTTTACTAAGTTGCCGATTCACATGAGCGAGTGTATGAACATCATCCAAAAAAACATCATTTCGCACCGGTGGCATTCCCTTTTTAGCGGCAAGTTCAGGCACCACTGACCAATAATTAGTACGGCTATCAACAAAAAATAGTCCATATTCCTTACAAACATCAAGAACGACGGACATAATGCGCTTGTCTGAGGTGACCTTGGAGCCCATATGGTTGTTCATTCCTACGGCATAAGGAACATCCTTAATTGCTGCTGTCACCTTGGCGCGTACTTCTTCATCCGTCATATTAGCCTTGATTGCTCCCGGTCCAAGCCACTCAGGCTTGCCCTGCTTGGGCTCCATTGGAAGATGGACGATAACATCATGACCACGCTTATGCGCTTCCATAGCGTCCTGTTTGGTTGTTGGCAGGAAGGGCATGACAGCAACGGTGATTTTGACGGGTAAATTTAGAATCTCCTCGGTACCTTTCATATTGTTCCCTAAATCATCAATAATGACAGCAACCCTTTTTTGCTGCTGGTTCTGCTGGTTCTGCTGGTCTATTGCTTCGGCAACAGCAGTTTTACAGATCATAAATAACATACAGACTGAAATACAAAGCACTACAATTATTTGCATTCTAGATCTTGCATGGTGTGCAAGCGCATAAGACGAATCCTTCCGGCTGCGTGATGCTTTTAAAGCCTTTTTTATGATATTTCTCATGTGCAGCTTCCGTCGTGTACTCATTTGCGGGTCAGCCTCCTTCTCTGTCCCTTCATTGTGTGAGTAAAACCGTTTAAATATGTACAAGGCAGATCTGAGATATAATCTCTGATCTGCCTTGAAGTGCGCATAATAACGTATATTAAAGCTGATTACCAGTTTTTGTCGATAAATTCATCACGACCGGATTGGGCTCGATCTTCCTTATAATGTTTCACATTCTTCTTGTGATAATCCTGATGATAATCCTCTGCCGGATAAAAAATCGAAGCCGGAAGAATCTCCGTTACAATTGGCTTATCAAAGCGTCCGCTTTGTACCAACTGTTCCTTGGATTGCTGTGCAAGCTCAAGTTGCTGCTCCGTATGATAAAAAATGGCAGGTTTATATTGTGTGCCTCGGTCCTGAAATTGACCTTCTCCGTCGGTAGGATCTGTTTGCGGCCAATACAATTCAAGTAGCTTTTCATAAGGAAACAGCTCAGGATCAAACGTAATCTGCACCACCTCATAGTGCCCTGTTGTTCCTGTTTTAACCTGTTCGTAGGTCGGATCGGAAATCACCCCTCCAGTATAGCCTGAGACAATACTATGAATCCCCGGCTGCTCCTCAAACGGAGTCACCATACACCAGAAGCACCCACCTGCAAAAGTTGCTTTCTCCATCTTCCATCCAACCTTTCAATAGCTTCATCATAAAACGTGTTACTTTCTATCATATCTTAAAAATTGAACTTATAAAAGAATTGCTCAAGGACTTGAATAAAATTCAAATCCTTATATTGTCCTTCCTGGGAAATCTGCAATAACTCCGAAACATAGAAAAGGTTTATAAAACTGCTACGAGAGCAATTCTATAAACCTTTTCTAAATGGATGCGGTCGAGAGGACTCGAACCTCCACGGGGGGTTAGCCCACACGGACCTGAACCGTGCGCGTCTGCCAATTCCGCCACGACCGCATATATATTTGTCGTCTATTTCAAAAGAATCAATCTTTCTTAGCGACAAGATAGATCATACCATGCTCAAATAAAGTTGTCA
Organism: Paenibacillus polymyxa; assembly: GCF_015710975.1. NCBI lineage: Bacteria > Bacillati > Bacillota > Bacilli > Caryophanales > Paenibacillaceae > Paenibacillus > Paenibacillus polymyxa. The sequence goes on from NZ_CP049783.1 coordinate 5,702,265, forward strand.
AACCTTTTATTTTTCTTTATTTATTCTTGATAAAAAAGGAATAATACGATAATATAAGAACATAGGTTCCTATTAACTTATGTTCTTTCACTTCGATGACTATGAATTATCATCACATTTCCCTAAGGCGGTGAATGGTAATGATCTCTTCGGATACTACTCAGCATCCATGCTCTCTTGTGAAAAGTTATCTGCTCCTTACCTTTATTCAAAAAGTATTTGAGCGTGACAGCCTAATTCTTGAGGAAAGCGGCGTGCTGAAAACCCCTGATCTTTATGTCGAAATGGTTAACGCAGGAATAGATCGTACCGGAATCCTGCTATCTGAAATCAAACATGAATTTAAGAAGTATCACATTCGTGTTCTAGACATCCAACAAAACCACTCCGGCGTTCACGCCACCTATATATATAAAGGCGTCAAAGAACAGTTCCGTATGCCTATGTCCGCATTCCGCAAAGAAATGTATGAACGAATGCGAGCTTATTTGGGACTCCCTACCTCTTTGCCTCATACGGCAGCTCTACCTTTACCAGAGAAATATCGCCCCGAATTACCCAATAACTCAACCCCCAAACCCCTACGCGTTGTTGGGCGAAGTTGGGTTGCATCCTCTTCTGCCTACAAGCATAAATCCCCTCGCCCTGCTGCTTTTGCTGCAAGTAAAAGAGCATAATCCCCGCACTACACGCAAAAAGAAGCTTCCGCAGGCACTAACTGTGCTCGGAAGCTTCTTTTCATAACCATCATTTGTTGAGATCAATCTATGTCCGCTATTACGATTATAAATTATCTGTATGAATGATTCGCTTTAATGTAACGCCTTCTGTACACGGGTAACCCCTTGACTTAGAGCATGTCCTCCACCAACTGCAGCAGCTACAGCAACGGTCTCCATAATCTCCTGATCACTGGCTCCTTTGGAGCGCGCCTCATTCACATGATAAAACGTACACACCTCATTGTTCGCAAATAAGCCAATACCTAGCGCAATCAGTTGCTTGGTTTTTTCATCTAAACTGCCGGCTTGAAAGCATTCTCCGGTAAAGCGATGATAGGCATGAACTACCTCGGGCAACTTATCTTCCAAATGGCTGATTTGATCCTTGTATGCATGTACTTTTTCGTCCATAACCGTCATTGACACAGCACGCCCTCTCTGTTGAGTTTTCCTTTATTACTGTGTCCGATTTAGAGTTTCTGTATGCCTAATGAAACACCCGTTTTTTAGCCAATCCCCATTGGGAACTCGTTTCTTAATCCAGATCTATCGGATTGTGTCGCGGCTCGCTGAACGGCTGATATGTATAGCTGCGATCCAACTTGACCACACGTCGATTCTGGCGGCGAATAAGCACCTGTTCATCATCCCATGCCAGTACAATGCCAACCACATCGTTGGACTCCAATCCATCGCGTACGACGCGTACCTTTTCACCAGAAAGTCGATAAGCATCCAATTCTTCGTCCATTATCATTCATGTCCCCTCCTTATCCATTTTTTTCAACACAACGGCCATAATTTTATAGCATGAAAAAGTTTAAAAAGAGACCTAAACGAATCATTTAGGTCTCTTTCCGCTTACTACTTATATGGATTGCCAACAGAGCAACAAATTATCCCGACTGATTTACACTGTGATCATGTTCTTTTGTATCGTTCTTCTCGTACCAGAAGTCCAGCACTTGTGCAGACAACACTCGCTGTTCTACATACTCCACTTGGTGAGCAGTAAATTCTTCTTTCCAAGAGAAAGACAATTCTTCGCATAGGTTAACCAATGTCAGCAACTCAGACCAGGCCACATAGCGTTTATACCAAAAAAACTGAGGATGTTCAATCATATAGGGATACAAATCGTCGAATTCCGTATGCTTACAATCCAAGGCGCGTTCAAAATGCACTTTAGCCGCTGCCAGTTTTTCCAGAAAAAACTGTTCGGTCAATTGTTCATTCCCCATGTTGCTGCCTCCTCTCCCAAACCTTATATATATTATAAGCGAAATTGATGCTCATGCAAAGGTTATTATTAGAAATAAGGATCCGAAGCTTCGAATTGTTACTATTCAGCAAACTCTATCTTACCGTCAGCCAATGACGAAATTTTAACCAATGATTCTACACGAATGCCCTGCTCACGAATGGTTCTCGCTCCGGCCTGAAACATTTATTCAACCGCAACCCCGAATCCAACCAACTCCGCTCCGGAGCGTTGAATAATTTTAACCATGCCTCGTGCCGCATCGCCATTAGCGATAATATCATCAATGAACAAGACACGATCATGCTCATGAATAAATTGACGAGACAACATAATATCTGTGACAATCCCTTTTGTAAACGAAGGTACACGCTCACACAGCGCATCTGGATCAGCTAATAAAGTCTTTTTACGACGAGCAAATACCAACGGTACACCCAACTCCAACGCTGTCGCAAACCCGATGGCAATGCCTGAGGATTCCACGGTCACTACTCTGGTGATCTTCTCTTCCCGAAAACGGGCTGCGAACTCTCGTCCCATTTCCATTGTCAGCTCTGGATCAACCTGGTGATTGAGCAATCCATCCAGCTTTAGTACCTGATCTGACGCAATCACACCTTCATTTAAAATTCGTTTCTTTAATACTTCCATTCCATGACCTCCCACGGCATTCCTATGCGGTAAAAGTACCATACTTCACCCGTCGCTTTCAAGCTATAGCCTGCTTTCCATGCATTCATGTGATATTTTTTTTACGCTTGTTCCAGAACCATGCGGTGATTCCTCCCAAAACGATTAAAAGAATAACGATCAGGCCCACCCGATGAGTCACCTTCTCCATCAGCTTAGCCACCTGTTCCCAGTGCATGCCCACCGCATGCCCGATCCCCAAAAATGTACCACACCACAGCAACGCTCCTGCTGACGCATAGCCGATATAGCGAAAAACACCTAGACGGGTTGTACCTGCCAGATAGGATGACACATGTCTCAAGCCGGGGACAAAATATCCGAACAAAATTCCCCAGGTACCATAGCGTCCGAACCAATTTTCGGAAGAAGCAATCCTGGAGGGCGTAAGCCTCACCCATTTACCGTATCGGTGCAATAGTGGTTTGCCCAGCAGACGACCTAATGTGTAGCTAAGCATCATGCCTGTCATACTACCGAAAAATGTGACTGCCAGCGCAGCAATAAAGTTGTAGTGTCCTTGAGACACGAGCCCGCCAAAGGCGATCATTAGCACTTCGTCGGGTATCGGCATACCAGCTACTCCAAGGGCAAGCAAGCCGAACATTGCCAAATATCCGTATTCCAGTATCCATGCAAGGATTTGACCCATAAATTACGCTCCCGTCAAGCTATTCATTAAATGCAGTATAATTATTTTCAGTCTCATCCAGTCATGTCCTATTTCAGTTGAACATAGTTTGTATTATATGCTCGCTGCAGCGTTATTCAAGCAGGCAAGGGGGGACTGGGAATGAAACGTAATATTCATGTTTTTCAGATTGCTTTTACATACATTGGTACAATCGTCGGTGCCGGCTTCGCTACCGGACAAGAAATATTGCAATTCTTTACGCAATATGGACGTTGGGCTACAATCACGATTATGCTGTCCACACTCATATTTGTATGGTTGGGTACGAAAATGATGCTGATCGCTCATGATATTTCAGCCCGCTCCTACGAGGATCTGAACAAGCACCTTTTTGGTGCCAATGCCGGAAAATGGATCAGCATATTCACACTTCTTGTGCTGATTGGCGTGAACAGCGTCATGCTGGCAGGAGCCGGCTCTGTTTTTGTGGAGCACCTTCACCTGCACTACCAGACTGGACTGCTCATTACACTAATCGGAACTTACTTGCTGCTGAATAAAGGTATTAAAGCGATTTTGCATATGAATACCATTGTTGTCCCGCTGATGATCACTATATCTCTTTTGCTCGTTCACAGTACCCTTTCCATGCCCAATCCGCAAAGCTTTATTACGAATACGACAGACCACAGTGTGCTACGCACATGGATATCTCCGCTCCTGTACACGTCCTTCAATCTGGCTATGGCTCAGGCCGTGCTTGTCCCTCTAGGCAGCCAAACTTTCTCCCGTAAAACGATCCGCTGGGGCGGTGTTTTGGGCGGAATTGGTGTTGGCTTTATGCTGATGGCTGCACATTTTGTCATGTCAGCGCAAATGCCAGGCATTCAGCAATTTGAAATCCCTATGGGAAGCATTGCTTACCGTCTAGGCGCCCTTGTTGAAATCATATACATTCTACTCATTTTCATGGAGATCTTCAGTACCTTTGTGGCCGACATTTATGGAGTCAGTCTACAAATTCGTCAGCATGTCCAAATTTCGCCCAAGCTCATTACATTATTCATTATGCTCACCTGTTTTTTAATCAGTCAGTTCGGCTTCAGCTCACTGTTATCTGTGCTTTATCCTATTTTTGGAATGCTCAGTCTGATGTGGGTCAGTAAACTGATCTTAGCAGGACGCGGAAGACCTTTCCGCTCCTCACGTCCTCGCTCCAGCTTTCGGCATTCTGATTCCAAACCAGGTGATACCCGTCATGGTTAGTGCGGAAATTTCAAATACATTTTCTTCAGTTCGTTAACAGCACGACTTAATGAATAGCTTGATTTAGCCTTGTCGCAGGCGGATCTAGCCAGTTCATAACGATAGGCAGGGTCAGCGATGACCTTTTCTAATGCGTCTGCCAGTGCCTTCGGATTATCGGGTGGCACGAGCAGACCATTTACCCCATTTTCAATCTGCTCCGGTATTCCCCCTACTTCTGTACCTACCAATGCCAGACAGCTCAATGCCGCTTCTGCAAATACGGAGCCAAAGGCCTCCGCCCGCGAAGGCAATACAAATACATCAAAGAAAGGCATAAACTCTTCCGGGTGAAGAGTATATCCATAAAAAATCGTCTCATGGTATATATCTAGCTGTCGCGCCATCTCTTCCATCTCAGGCCGAATCGGACCATCACCAATGATATGAAGTACAAATTCCTGATTTCTTTTTTTCAGCTCAGCGCAAGCCTGTAATAGAATATCAAGTCCTTTGGCGGGAACAAGTCGGCAAACGGTCATAAGCTGTGTCACTTCATTTTCGTGAGGAATGGGCTTAAATCGCTTCTCATCATATCCATTTGGAATAACCACAACATCTTGCGGATGCTGTACATAAGGTGTTAAGTAATGCTGAAAAGATTGCGATACTGCTATCAGGCGATCCGCCTTCTGCTCCATTTCTCGGTACAGTGACACTAAGAATTGGTGTTCAGGCCCGTTCTCCTCTATTTTCCCGTTCAGAATTAACTCCTTCTCATAGGAAGAGTGAATCGTCTGTACGAGCGGGGTATCTGGAAATACGTTTTTCATAGCTAGCCCGGCAATCGGATGATGAGCATGAATAAGGTCAAAGGGCTTCTGAATACGAAGCCGAGTCCACCACAAATAATCACGGTACGTCTGAATATATTTTTGAACGATAGGATATTGCTCATATCTCGTCCAGTCGAAGGTATCAAAGATTACTTCGTCCCTACCCTTGTTACGAATCCGTTTAGGGATTGAAAATAACTCCATTTCCCAACGGGGGGACGTAAATCGCTCTTGCAAATATGGAATCATGGATGAAACGCCTCCCGGTTGCTCGGGTGGGAAAAAGAGAGCCTGTAGCAATTTCATGAGTGCTTCCCCTTTCAAGCATTAAACTGCCCGGAACACAGGATATATGTATAGGTTTCCGGATTTTCTGAAAGATGATATATTGAGAATAAATGTTAGGCACAAAAGAAAATTATAACATTTTAACTGGAATAAATCCTGTCTATTGTATCGGAACGATATCGTCCGTTCAATAGATAGATTAATTTTACAAATGGAGTCGGTGATGTTGACGTTGTTGTCCTTATTGGGAACCTTGGGCTCCCCATCTCTGGCCGGGGCCATAAGTGCAGCCTGCGGTTTGTATATTATACTCATGATGGCGCTAATGTGCGTGATCATATATAGCAGACAACGAAAAAAAGCCTATATCCTTTTTTCGGTTGCCGCTATTTTTATTATGACATATGAAGCGATGAATCTCTATTCGGCAGGCGGCGGCCAAATGCAACTGCAGGGAATCGTGTGGAAAAATGCTTTGGAGGCGTTTGCCTTCGTGCTCATCAATGCCGCTGTATTTCAGCTTTACCGAAAGCTAAAGCTTATGGAAAAATGGGTCTTGCTGTTGCTGGCTGCGTTATTAATACTGCCGGTAATGGCTTGGACTTTAGGTTTGCTGCCTACTTGGATTAGCCCAGTGAAGTTGGTTGGATTCACTTTGTTTTATCGAGTGTTAGTGCTTATATTAAGCCTTCTGTTCATCACCCCGCGAATCGGACAGCCAAAGAAATTTATGGCAGGCCTATTCACTTATCTGCTCTGGCTTGGTTTTCTCTGGCTGCGAAATGACATCCCTGAAGAAGCAGACGGATCAAACACAATCCTGTGGATGTCATTTTTACCATTGCTGTACTACACTACGTTATTTATCATCCTGTTTGAACGGATTGTGGAGCTACTCCAAAGGATTTATCGTTCTTCCATTACCGATGGCCTGACAGGACTGTATAACCGTAAATATTTTTCGGGGCGACTTCGACGATATATGGACCAGGGAATCCGCGTGTCGGTCATTTTTTGCGATATTGACAATTTCAAAAAGCTGAATGATACGCAGGGCCATGCTCGTGCGGATGAAGTTCTCAAGCAGGTGGCACAGATTATGGAGGACGAACTGGATGAAATCGGGCTGACCGGACGATACGGTGGCGAGGAACTGGTCGCAATGGTTGTGGATCGTCGGGCCAAGGTGGCGCTGGTCGCAGAACGAATCCGCGAACGTGTTGCTGAGGAAAGCATCGTCACTATCAGTGTCGGACACAGTACTGTGAAGAAGGAAATGAACCCGGATGAACTCGTCAAACAGGCCGATCAAGCCATGTACATATCCAAAACGACAGGTAAAAACAAGGTTACAGCTTATAAGGCAGCGGAAGTGAAACAAAATCGGGCAGCACGCGCACAATAATTCGCAAATTACGATTTGTTATCGAAGACTGCCTATGAATACTGCTCTGTCTAATTGTCTATATCATAAAATGACGCACAGGAATCTCGTACGAGTCTGTGCGTCATTTATATTTAATATTACCATCAAGCTTCTGATGTTGCGGAAACTATATCACGGCCGATCAATGCCAGTTCTTCGCTAGTCAGCTCTCGATAGCTGCCCAGTGGAAGCTGATCATCCAGCTTCAATGGCCCCATGGCTGTTCTTTTCAAGTAGGTCACCTTTTTACCAACCGCCTCGAACATGCGCTTCACTTGGTGAAACTTACCTTCATGGATTACAAGCGAAATATAGGAAATGACTTCCCCATCTGCCTGATGCGGCTGTTCATGCCGAAGAATCGTCAACTGCGCGGGAAGGGTGACATACCCATCGTCCAGTTCCACTCCTGCTGTAAATTGAAGAATATCCTCCTCCGTGACAAGTCCCAACACCGTAGCTTCATACGTTTTGGGGACATGACGCCTCGGAGATAGTAGTTCGTGCGCCAGCTTGCCATCGTTGGTCAATAACAATAGGCCTTCTGTATCTTTATCTAGCCGCCCTACTGGAAAAGGCTCGAAATGTCGTTCCTCCGCACTCAGCAAATCCAGCACCGTTCGTTCCCTCGTATCTTCGGTTGCAGATATAACACCTGGGGGCTTGTGCAGCATGATGTAAATATACTCTCTAAAAACAACAAGTTCGCCGTTCACTTCAATTTGATCTTGATATGGATGAACCTGTAAGCCGCTATCCTTGATGATCCGTCCGTTTACTGTGATCATACCTTGCTTTACCTGTCTCTTGATATCACTACGGGAACCATAGCCCATATGGGTTAAAATTTTGTCCAAACGCTGAGTTTGTCTTCCTTTTCCACTCATACCGATGTCCACCTCCAGCCTGTAGGATATTCATTTTTAAGCATGCCGTCCTGCCATTTGCCCCACCCGGCCGAATAACCATCAATACACACGAGAGTATAGCCCTTTGGTTGGACTTCATTCCGAAGCTCCATTCTCTCAACAGGGATGGACAAGGTTTCACCTTTTAAATATCGGATGGCTTCAGCATCCGAGCTGGAAAGGTTGATGCTTCTAACCGCCTCAAAAGAGCGCAAAGCCACCGCCAGTGGATGTGAAGGTACAAAACGACCATTCTTATCGGTTCCCATAAACCAGCCCGGACGTACCACCTTAAGCCCGTCCAAACGATGTGATGCCAGCGGCGACTGATAAATTCGATCTCCGTAGACCACCGTGTAGCCTGCAAATGAAACCTCCAACTGCTCCTGAACAAATTGATGATAAGATTCCAACACATCATGCGGGGAGCGTACAGCAGATTTTGCATTTTCTTTGCCCATACGTGACTTGTTACCATCAAAGCCGCGCGTGGTCTTTCCTTTGCCTGACTTTCCGCCCATTCCTTTTCCGGTTCGTTTAGGCTCATCAGTCGTGCGCCTTCCTTGGACACTTGGGAGCAGCGCTTCCTTGACGGGCAAATGTTGCTTCTTGTGCGAATATGCTGCTTCTATTTTTAATATTCTTTCATTCTTGTTCGTATATGGAGCCAGTTCTCCTGACTCAGTGTGATCTGCTGTCGAAGTGACACGACCACCACCCTGATGCTGCAATATGGCGATAAAATGCCCTTCACCCTCTACAAGATGCGGCCATAGGCGTGCTGTACCTCGCAGTTCCGGATGTGCAGATGCAATCTCTTCATTCATCCATTCCGGGTGGCCTGGTGCAAAACCTGCTTCCGAAGGAACAGGGACTACGTTAAAATCAGGATGAGCCTCCAGAAATTCCGCAATCATTCCTTCATTTTCTTCCGGGGCAAAGGTGCAGGTCGAATAGACAATTCTTCCCCCATCGCTCAGCATCGAGGCCGCTACACGCAAAATGTCCCGTTGCATGACCACACATTTTTCTACCGAGTGTGTCTCCCATTGTTTGGCCATATCTTCATCCTTACGGAACATACCTTCTCCCGAACAAGGTGCGTCAATTAAAATTTTGTTGAAGAAATGAGGAAAAGCATCTGCGATACGATCCGGGCTTTCATTCAATACCACGGCATTGCGCACACCGTACAGTTCCACATTTTTAGCCAGCGCCTTGGTTCGATCGGCGCTAATATCATTGGTCACCAGTACGCCACTTCCTTGCAGTTTGGCTGCGATTTGGGTTGATTTCCCCCCCGGTGCAGCGCACAAGTCCAAAACAGCTTCACCCTGAGCTATATTGAGCAGTTCAACCGGAGACATCGCACTTGGTTCCTGTACATAGTACAACCCAGCATGATAGTAAGGGTGAAGTCCAGGCTTAGTGCCGTGCGGAATGTAAAAACCTGTGGGGCACCACGGAATCGGCCGCAGTTCGAACGGAGAACGTTCCTTAAAGTCCTCTACTGGAATTTTTAATGTATTGACGCGAATCCCGGCATGGGGCGTGTGGTCATAGGCAGCCATAAAAGCCTCAAATTCATCACCGAGCAGTTGTTCCATGCGCTTTACAAATGCTGTGGGGAGCTGTACACCCATAATCGTAATCATCCTGTCCTGTTAAAATAAATTTTATTGTACCATAATCAACCTGTTATCCGGCAATATCTGTGTGATTTACAAACTTTCACTACAAGCTGTAATGTTGTATAATAATGAGATTCATAGTTACATATTTTAGATTTTGATAGGAGAGATTCCATTGAACGCACAAAAATCCAACAAAAAAAAGCTTATCCCTGTCATTGGCTTTTTTGTTGTGCTTGTCATTTTGCTTGGAGTGCTGCTCGCTTTAAACTCGGGCACTAAAAACAAGCTGTACGGCGTTTCCACAGCCTCGTTAAATCCTGCTACCCAGGAACTGCTAAATGATCCGAACTATCAGCAAATTATTAAGCCAGAAGATTTACAAAGTAAAATTGACAAAAAGGAAAGCTTTTTCGTCTATCATTTCGCTTCCGACTGTGTTCACTGCCGTGCCACTACTCCCAAGCTCATGCCTTTGAGCAAGCAGGAGAATATCACGATGCACGAATTTAACCTGCGTGAGTATGAGGCTGGCTGGGACAAGTACAAGATTGAGTATACTCCCACGCTTGTTTATTACGAAAAAGGCGTGGAAAAGGAACGTATGGTTGGTGGATTGAAGGAAAGTCCTTCAGACAACGGCTACACACTCGACGATTTCAAAGCCTTTTTTGAGAAATATAAAAAGAACGTAACCTCTTAGACAAATGTCTCACACCCGACAATGATAAAGCAGCCCGATCCCTATAAAACGGATCGGGCTGCTCGTTTATTATGCGCTACAACATCAAGGCGCATCCTTCGTTTCCACCGTAGCTGAGCGTAAGCTGCCAGCAGCCTGTCTTCGCCTAATCGAAGCTTCCAGCGCCTGCTGACGCTGCTCATGCTTTTCGCCACGCCGAGGACCTCTCTGCTGAGGGACGTTGACCGGAACGGACAACGCTGCCTTCTCCACGGCCCGACGCAGCCCAGGTTCGATGATTTCAATCTTCAAGTCCCGATAAATCGGCGGTTGACGATGAAGCTCTTCCGAACCTTCCATAACAGCTTCAGCAAGCTGCCGGGCGCAAGCGCGCGCCTCGTCTACCAGCTTCGCCATATTAATACCCAGCGCCTGCGAAGAAGCATGTTCCAACCTGTGTACCGCACTGTCCAGCATCATGTATCCACCACGATAGTTACCATTGCGAAAATGATACAGTCCTACAGCAACTTGCAGCAAACCTTTATATACAGGGTCTCGGTCCAGCTTAAGCCACAACTCTTCCAGTACCTCATGACATTCAAAGTAATCCCGATCCCGATTGAAGTATACCAAATAAGTTACGTACAACGGTTCATAGGAAGGGTTCACCATTTAAAACTCATCCCTGTCTTCTTCCTTAGTTGAAGCTTCCAGCATCTCCTTGACCTCATCATGCAGCTGCTTGATTCCTTCCATGTCGTGCCGCTCCCACAGTTCATTAAATCTGCGCTGCGCCTCAATCGTTTCACTAATTTTATGGTAGAAATAAAGACGGTGCATGCCTGTTAGGACTTTGGATACGATATTGGCTTCATCCTCGAACTTCTTCTGCGCTTCCAATATTTCAAGACGGATGGAAGACATTTCATTATCCAACACAAAGGCTGCCTCAGCCGCCTTTTTCAACCGGGCCCGCATATCATCCGGCAAGCTCTCACGATACTTATAGCTAAGAGAATGCTCTATGGTTGCCCAAAAATTCATAGCCAACGTACGGATTTGAATTTCGGCCAGCACAATTTTTAACCCCACTGCTGTCTGAACCGGGTACTCCACAATCATATGAAAGCTGCGATAGCCGCTATCTTTATAATTGGTGATATAGTCCTTTTCATACAATACCGTCAAATCCTTACGTCTTCGAATATATTCGGCTACCCGCCGAATATCCTCTACGAATTGACACATGATGCGAATGCCGGCAATATCCTCGATCCCCGTCTCCAGCTGATCAGGTGAAACCTGCAATCTCTTCGCCTTATCGAGGATGCTGGATATTTTTTTAACCCGTCCAGTTACGAATTCGATAGGAGCGTATTCCTCGCGCTTTTTCAGCTCCGCACGCATTGTTTTGAACTTGACCTTAAGTTCCTCCACCGCCTGATCGTATGGCAGCAAAAATGTTCCCCAGTCTCTTCCGTCCATCCCCGTACCTCCTGTCTCTTCCGACAACACTTTTTTATCTATGAGCTGCACCAACAGCCTCGGTAATGTGTCTAAAGCCGTCCTTTCGAAGCAGCTCACGCAGACCGGCATGTATAGCCCGGTTTACTTCCGGACCTTCGTAAATCAATGCTGTATAAATTTCAATCAGGCTAGCGCCTGCTTTAATTTTGTCATAGGCATCACGACTGGTAAAAATACCGCCTGATCCAATAATAGGCAGCTTCCCTTCCGTCTGGCGGTATACCCGTCCAATGACCTCTGTGGAACGGTCACGTAGCGGCTTACCACTCAATCCTCCGGTTTCACTTGCATTTCGATGCGTCAGACCCGTCCTGGATATCGTCGTGTTCGTCGCAATAATGCCATCCACTCCGCTGGCCGCAATCGCATCCGTCATATATTCCAATTCCTCGTCCGATACATCCGGTGCAATTTTGACCAGTACAGACTTGGCTTTACCATACTTTGTCGCCTGAACTCCCATCTCTGCCCGAACCGCTTCCAGTAACGACTTCAGTTCACTGCCATGCTGGAGTTTTCGTAAATCCGGGGTATTGGGCGAACTAATGTTTACTACAAAGAAGTCCGCATACGGATACAGTGCGGAAATACATTTCTCATAGTCCTTATGGGCATCCTCATTTGGCGTTACTTTATTTTTACCGATATTAACAGCAATCGGCACAGGTCGATGTTTAAGGGTAGCCAAACGCTGGGCCATGCTCTCAGCACCCAGATTGTTAAAGCCCATCCGATTGACTAATGCCTCATCGGGAGGCAGTCGAAACAACCGGGGCTGATCATTGCCGGGCTGTCCGACAGGTGTCACCGTGCCTACTTCCATAAAACCAAAACCGATGGAAGAAAAACCGACAACCGCTTCAGCATTTTTATCCAGTCCCGCAGCCAGTCCAATCGGGTTGGGAAAATGAATACCAAACAGATCAACGGCAAGATCTTCCGTTTCCTTGACTCCATACATCCCTCGCAACGTCGCTGCTCCACCGGGAAGTGAGCCCGCATGCTTTAAGCCGTCAATGACTACATGATGGGCCCTCTCTGGACTCATTTTGAAAAAAACAGGTTTCGCAATCCTTCGATACAACACGATTCATCCACTCCGTTCTATGCCCTTGCACAATCCTAAAAAAACATCTCTACAAAATAGTTTAGCTTTTTCCATACCAAAAAGAAAGTAATTTGCGAGGTCCAATATCAGAACAATTCAGTTGTCATGGAGATGTCATTGAAAATGTATAATCAAACCATTTACAATGGACATAGTAAGACAGGATCTTAGCCCGCAAGAAAAGAGGGATTGCTGATATGAAGACCAAGCGCAAACCGCCCAGTCTGCAAAAGAAAAAGGATGAGGTGAACAAGAAAGCGATTGTTTGGACCGCCGTCAGCTTTGTTCTACTCATCATTGTGATTGTTCTGGTCATTGTTTTAGCACAAGCAGGAACTCGTTAAACAACAAGTAGCAGTGGCATCAAAATGTTAATTTAGCCAGTGATAGGTTTTGTGGGGATTTGTCTGGTCGTGCTGCGGCTCACTCGTAAATCGGGAACTAGGTACAAGCACTTGATCAGGCAGTCCCCCGTTACCAATAACCACCTCCGTACCTGAAGGTACGAGTGCAAACAATTCCTCCACGTCTTCCTTCCCCATGCGGACACAACCCAGCGACTCATTTTTGCCGATACTTTCTGGCTCGTTCGTACCATGGATAGCATAATTTGTTGCAGACAGTTGCATACCACGGCTGCCAAACTCACCGTTGGATTTGCCGTTCGGATTTACGACTTTATCGGTAATCACAAATTTCCCTTCCGGTGTTCTTTCTCCGCCCAAACCGATGGGATAATTGCGAATAAGTATATTGCCGCTCACCAATGCTAGCCTGTGTTTGGATTTGTCTACCACAATTCGTAGCGGTTGCCCCAGAAAAGGCCGTCCGTGCAATGACGATGCCAGCAGTAGACTGCTTTCAGCCGCTGAGCCAGCGTTCTGATCTCCTGCCTTCCCTGTTCCCTGTGCTGGAGAAGCAAGTAAATTGCGCATAGGTGTAAAAGCCTTCGTCATCCCGTCTGTCGTACCGTACATCGTGTTATTGGGAAAATCTCGGGTCAGTTCCTCAAGACTCTGGGGAAGACGTTGATGCTGCGAGCGATAAGCACGCATGGCGCTATTCAGCACAGCCAGCTCTTCCTGTCCGGCAGCCCATTTTAGACCTGTTATGCGGAGTTTCTCACTGTCCGACGGCTTGCAAGCACATGCAGCGGCATCGTAAGACTGAATAGCTAATCCGCCGTTTCCCTTGTTCTGTACACTAAGTAACGGCTTCATGCCTTCTCTCCAGATCAGCCACGCCCCACTCTGCTCCATGCCCAGCACTGTGGTCTTGGACGGCATTCGACTCGTCTTTGCCAACATATCCGTAAGCGCTGTTCCAGCCCCACTTCCTTGCCTGGCTTGAGCTGTAAACACATCACCAGCATAAGGCTCACCGTTTTGTGCCCTCTTCTTTGGATCTGCAGTAGCCACTTTCGCAACTTCGACATGATCAATTGCTGCATGCTCAGTTCCGGATGGAACGGATGCGCTCTCAGGTGAAGTGCTCGGTGAATTGGCTGAAGGGACCCAGATGAGCAGAAGTACCATTAAGGCAGTTAAAAGATGACGTGTTCGAGCGATTCTCCGCTCCTTCTCCTTGGACATCTGAACCAGTTTATCCTGATATTCCATCCATACGTCTGCCGGAATCTGTTTATGCTCAAAGGCTTCGAACACTTCTCCTGCACGATTGAAGCAATAATTTGCTTTACCTTCCTGACCGTTGCTTTCATACTCCTTACCGAGTAAATACCAGGCCATTTTATTATCAGGGTGCTTTTTGACATACGATTTAAGATGAGGCGAATGGTCCATCGGATCCTCCTGATCGTGTAATCTTGCATGCTTACTATTATGTATATCGGTCACAATGGGCCTGATGGACAGCATATAAAAAAAACAGCACCGTCAGCATGCTTTCACCGTTATACGGTGAAGGGTACTGTCGGTGCTATGCCTGTCCAAAAAACTTACACTTAACCTTCTTTATTGAACGGTTCGTCTGCAACTTTGATGGAATCTGTAGGGCAACCGTCACAAGCATCCTGCATATCATCAAACAGGTCTTCTGAGATCGCCTTGATGCCTTGGTTTGCATCCCCTTCAAAGATCACTTCAGCCAAACCTTCATCATCATAATCATAGATGTCTGGTGCTGTAGCGCCGCAGGCTCCGCAAGCAATGCATGTATCTTTTTCTACCCAAGTGTATTTAGCCATAACTTTTCTCTTCCTCCTATACAATCGAACAAACCAGCTTTTGCATTCTATTCACATATTAATACAAACCCAAAATTATTACAAATTATTTTCCTTTATCCTTCATGCAAAAAACGCTTATAACGTGTGTTACTGATACTGACCATCATTCTCCCCTAAGTTCACTCTGGAGTAGGTAGATTGTCTTTTTGCAGCGAAGTTCCGCGCAGCTTGGAATTACGAAGAAGTACTGAAGGATCATCTCCCAGCATCCCCGCAGTCAAAATTGCATTTTCACCAAACTTATCGCGTAGCGCATCCATCGTTTTCAGTAAACTTTCTTTTTTAGGCTGGTCCTGGTATTCAAATAGATCTAATTGAACTGCCGCCTCCTCCTTTGGAATGAGCTGTTGCAGCGTAATCCCCAACAAACGCACTGGCTTATCCTCTCCCCAATGGCGACGATACAATGCACAAGCTTCCTTATATATGTCTTCTGCACTTTCCGTAGGCGTACTCCTGACTTGAGAACGCGTAAAGGTCTTCATATCCGGGGTCCGAATCGTCAGTTGGATACCTCCTGCCAGCATCCCTTGTCGTCGAAGCCGCCGAGCTACCTGATCACTAATGTTAAGCAGTACCCTTTGGGCTTCTTCCAACTTTACTACATCCATAGGCAGAGTGGTTGTGTGACCGATGGATTTGTTCGGCTCCCGTTCAGTACTGACTTGAGAATGGTTAATTCCGTTTGCCGCCAATTTTAACCAAGAACCAGTTACCCCAAATATGCTAACCAGCATGTGTTCATCTGCCTTAGCCAGTTGACCAATGGTGCGAATGTTCATTTGTAGAAGCTTATCTGCTGTTTTGCGGCCCACACCAAACAATTGCCCACATGGAAGATTCCACAAAATGTTGGGTACATCACGCAAACGTAGAACAGATATCCCGCGTGGCTTTTTCAGATCAGAGGCCATTTTGGCTAGCAGTTTGTTGGGTGCTACCCCAATTGAGCAAGGCAAGCCTAGCTCTTCTTCTACTCTACGCTGAATCTCCTCGGCAATATCCAAAGGTGTTCCAAACTGCTTGGAACCGGAAATATCTAGATAACACTCATCAATTGAAGTTGCTTCCAGCATAGGCGTATACGAGTAAGCAATACTCATAAATGCTTTGGAATAACGACGGTATAAATGAAAATCAGGCTGTATTACGATGAGCTGCGGACAAATTCGTCGAGCCTGCTGAACAACCATCCCTGTTGAAATGCCCAATCGTCGTGCTTCATAAGAGCAAGTTACAATTACACCTTTGCGCAGCTCACTGCTGCCTGCCACTGCGGTAGGCAATCCTTTATATTTTTCCGGCTCCTCCGCTGCATGAACGGAACAATAAAATGCGTTCATATCCACATGCAGAATAACTCGTCCACCAACCGGATAATAAGCACTGACATCTTTCATGCTCAACCCTTCTTTTTAACTGTAAATTCACTTGTTAGCCCAAGAATATGTCCTTTGATTTTATACTTAAAGTACCCTTGCATACTATTTCTATTTTACATAAAAAATATAGGTTTTGCGCTCAAAAATGATAATTATATATTACATTTGAAGTCATTAGTTGTTATAATCGACTATCATACGAACACGACAAACTAACGCTTTCCTGTTTTTAAGCGTTAAACAACTAAATTAATGTGCTTAAAAAAGCAGAGCATTACCAATCTGAGCAATCCGCGAAGGAGGAGTCCCTCATGTCCACCGCTATTTCTATCTTTGACACAACGCTGCGAGATGGCACTCAAGGAGAAGGAATTAGCTTATCTGCTGATGACAAATTGAAAATCGCCAAAAAACTCGATGATCTCGGTGTTCACTATATTGAAGGCGGGATTCCCGGGAGCAACAGCAAGGATATTGAATTTTTCAAACGGGTACAAGAACTAGGCCTTCAGGCAAAGATTGTCGCCTTCGGCAGCACGCGCCGCAAAGATAGCATCGCAGCGCAGGATGTCAATCTGCAACGGATTCTGGAATCCGGCGCTCAGGCCGCTACTCTGGTTGGTAAATCATGGGATTTTCATGTGCACACTGCTTTACAGACAACACTGGAGGAAAATCTGTCTATGATTTACGACTCCATCGCCTTTTTAAAGCAAGGGGGCATGGAAGTTATTTTTGATGCCGAGCATTTTTTTGACGGATATAAAAACAACCCCGAGTATGCACTCGCCGTTATGAAAAAAGCTGAGGAAGCAGGCGCGGATTGGCTCGTGATGTGTGATACCAACGGCGGTACCCTTCCGCATGAAATACATGAAATTGTCACTACACTGCAAAGCCAGCTAACGAAGTCACAGTTGGGCATTCATACACACAATGATTGCGAATTAGCAGTAGCCAACTCACTCAGTGCAATTCAAGCAGGCGCAAGACAGGTCCAAGGTACCATCAACGGCTATGGTGAACGGTGCGGTAATGCCAACCTATGCTCCGTCATTCCGAACTTGCAGCTTAAACTGGGCTACGACTGTCTAGATCCCGAGAAGCTAAAACAACTCCACAATACAGCTCGCTTTGTGAGTGAAGTCGCCAACGTCAATCTGCCTGTCAACCAGCCTTATGTTGGCAATGCTGCTTTTGCCCATAAGGGGGGCATTCACGTGTCAGCTATTCTGCGCGACTCACGAACATATGAGCACATCGCTCCTGAACTTGTGGGGAACAAGCAGCGGGTCTTGGTCTCCGAACTGGCCGGACAAAGCAACGTTGTATCCAAGGCGCAAGAACTGGGCATCACCCTTGATCCGTCCAGTGATGAGGCACGTGGCGTCATTAGTCGTATCAAGGAACTTGAGCATCAGGGCTATCAGTTTGAAGGCGCGGATGCTTCGCTGGAATTACTTATTCGTGAAGCCGGCGGTGAAGTGAAGGAAATGTTCTCATTTGAATCCTTTAAGGTGCTGGTGGAAAAAACAGCGGGGCGATCGGTCGTCTCCGAGGCATTCTTAAAGCTGAATGTTGCAGGGACAAGTGTCTATACCGCAGCTGAAGGAAATGGTCCTGTGAACGCGCTTGATAATGCTCTCCGCAAGGCTCTTTCTCAGTATTTCCCAGCCTTGCGAGACATGCATTTGGCTGACTACAAGGTGCGTGTGCTCGACGAAAAAGACGCCACTGCCGCCAAGGTACGCGTGCTCATTGAGTCCAAAAACTACGAGGACGTCTGGAGTAACGTAGGCGTATCCGAAAATGTTATTGAAGCTAGCTGGGAAGCTCTCTTGGACAGCTTCCGTTACGCATTGCTGGAAGCGCCAACTCCAAAAAATGAACAAACAGAGCTTACTCATCACGGATTAGTTAACCACTAATCAAGTACAAGCATGAGCTAATAAGGTGGCTTTGGCGGTCTACTTGGCCCCCAAAGTCACTTTATTTTTTGAAGAGCTTCTATTTTACCCTCCAATTCCCGTTCACTGAGCATGCCGATTATGATTTCTCGCACCCGTCCATAATGGTCAATCGTTACATGAGTTGGAAAAGCCACTCCTCCAAATTGTTCAAAAAATGCTCCTTGTTCATCCAGTAATATGGGGAATTTGAGGTTCAAAGAACGGGAAAACTTCTGCACATCCTCCAACCGATCATAGCGAGTTACATTGATGCCATACACATCTACATCATGTTTGTATTTACTATACAATTCATTCAGCATGGGGGCTTCTAATCGGCACGGATCGCACCATGAAGCCCAAAAACTAATGATCATCGCTTTATTCCGCGGAGCCCCTACTTCGTAGGACTTGCCGTTTAACCCCTTTAAAATCATAGAAGGAAGCTGTTGCCCAGGTTTGATTCTTTTTATTACCTCTGCTGCAACTGATTCAGTCCCTACATTCTTCTCAACATCAAGCTCTTTCTCACCTTTATATTTTTCTTCCAGTGTTGCATTTTCCACAGGCAGGCTTGCTGAATAGACTGTGTTTGCAATAATCCCCCATGTAGCCCCAACCATAACCAGCACAATTATCGCTCTAATGAAAAGAAATCTTTTCACAGTCTTATCACCTGTCTTTCATCTAAATGACCTTCATCCTCCCCATAGGATGCCCATACGATTCCCACCTCTAACCTTCTAAATCTGAACAGGACACAAAAAAAACAGCAAACCCACGAAAATCGCGAACTTGCCGTTATAATGTGGTGTCAGATACTATACCTTGTACTGAATCAGGCATGACTCAAATGCGCGTAGACATCTGCCAAATTGGTTACATTACGCTTCAGCATTTCCTGAACATACGCCACCCAAAGCTTAGCCGTCATCTTCGCATCCTCTAACGCATGATGCCGCCCTTCAATCGGAATGGATTGATAGGCCAGCAATTCATCCAAACTATAGGTTTGGTGTTGCTGTGGCTCCAGCCATTTGGCGAGCATCATTGTGTCTAGTACACGGTGAGTTAACTGAACTTTAGATGTTTTCCATAACGCAGCATTTAAAAAGGCCTTATCATGAGCGCTAGCATGCGCTACAAGCACCCGCCCACCTACAAAGGACATAAAGTCATGCAGTCCATTCATAAGCGGCGGAGCTCCATCCGTCATTTCCCGGGTAATCCCAGTAAGCCGAGTAATCTGTTCAGGAATCTCGGTCCGCGGATTGACAAGCGTATAAAACTGCTCTTTTTCCATAATCACATCCCCGACTACTCGAATCGCTCCGAACGATAAAATCTCATCTCCATGCTGTGCCGAAAATCCCGTTGTCTCCAGATCAAAAACTACCGTCTCCAAACGCTCCAGTGGGGTACGCAATACTTCAGAACGCCGTTGTTCCCGCGTTAAGGACCGAATAAACGCCATCTGCTGAGCCGTAGGAGCCCCCATTACAGATGCGATTGCCGACGGCACTCCTCCTCTGCGGAGGGCACTCCAGAAGCCACCTCCCTGCGCTGGTTCTTTCATGACCTTCTCCCTTCCATAAATCGCAGCTGCCTTTGCAACGCACGATGCAGCCGTCGTACTGTTGAAAGAGCCTCGCGCAGCTCATGCCAGCCTTTACCTTGCTTCAACGGCTTGACAGCCAGATAGCCATTACTGATCAGCAACCCGTCCTTCTCCCTCGCTGGAGTAGCCATTCGAAGCTGAAGTGCGATCCGAAAGGCTCGCTCGCAAGCATCGAGTAAAGGCAACGGTGCCGCTTCAAGTGATGCGAGACGCCTGAGTCTTTTCAGGGTGGAAGTTTCCTCTACACCATGTTGCAATGCCAAAAAACGGACGGCGTTCACCAACGGAATGTATAACCCGTATTTCACATCAAAATCGCCTGCATGCTCACCGAACCGCTCGGTAACGATCTGACCTAAAATATTAAGTGTCGCTTTATGCCTTACCGTGTTCCTAAGTACCGCTGAAGGTAGGTCGGGTTGTTTACGGAACAACTTATAAAAGCTTTGCTTCCATTCCACAGACAATTGCTCGTCGCCTGCGATATGTCTCATGTCAGACGAGATAATGAGATATCGAATCGGCTCCCAGGCAAAATCTTCCGACCATTTTGATAGCTGTTCTTGCCATCCAGTCAATGTATGGCGCCACAATGGCTCCGAGCACATCACTTTCCCCTCGCATTTGGGATATCCCAAATGCTCTAGCATCGCAGAGACTCTGCGACCAAACTCGCTAAAATACAATTCTTTATCAGCAGACACAAGGTCACTGATAATCATACCGTTATCCTGGTCACTCCATAGCGTCGATTCCGAGCGCCCCATGCTACCGAAGGCTATAAATGCGTAAGGGACGGGAGGAGGGCCAAAGCCATCCTCAACCATCCCTTTTTCGCACATTTGCACAGCTCTGGCCGCGATGCGGTCATGCATTTCATTCGCCGTTCGTAACCAGTCTGATAACGGAGCGGAGGCTTGAGAAGCCAGCAGCCATTTCTGGGAATCGACCCTGGCCTGCCTTAAAGACTCAGGTGTGTCTGCATGATCAATCGCTTCGGCGGAACTCACCCAAGGGGCCATATTTTGCAGTTCCATACTTCCATCTCCTCCGCTCATCCATACTGGCTCTTTATATTTTACCTATTAGCTGACAATTCCAGAACGCTTTTCAGCTTCGGTAACTAACTTCATTTGCTCTGGATAGCCGTACGTACCGTGTTCACTGATATCGAGTCCCATCGTTTCTTCCTCTTCCGTAACGCGAATACCCATAATTGCTTTCATCGCACCCAGAATAATGAAGGAAATGACGAATACGAATGCCAAAGTACCAATCAGTCCAAGCAGCTGTACTCCCAATTGTGTAAAACCACCACCATAGAACAGACCCGCTTGACCTACACCTGTTATTTTTGCAAGCTCAGGAGTAGCGAAAAACCCTGTGGATACCGCGCCCCACATCCCCGCAACACCATGTACGGAGAAAGCATATACTGGATCATCTACTCTCGCACGCTCAAACCATTGCGCTGTGAAGAAAGTGACGATCCCTGCAACTGCGCCAATAACCAATGCCGCCCAAGGTGCTACAAAGGCACAAGAACCCGTAATGGCAACCAAGGCTGCCAGCACACCGTTTAGCATAGCAGGAATATCTGCTTTTCCGTATACCATCCAAGATACGAGCAAAGCGAAAACTCCGCCTGCCGCAGCAGCAATATTTGTAGTCAGGGCTACATATCCAAAGAATCCGTCATTCATCGCAGAAACAGCACTACCTGGGTTAAATCCAAACCAGCCAAACCAGAGAATAATAACACCCAAGATAGAGTACACCTGATTATGACCAGGGATAATGTTCGGCTTGCCATCTTTATTAAACTTGCCCAGACGCGGTTTGAGCAGCAGCGTAGCGACGAGTGCTGCCGTAGCACCTGTCAGATGGACTACTGTTGAACCAGCGTAATCCTGCATTCCCAACTTGCCAAGCCAGCCACCGCCCCATACCCAGTGAGCTACAACTGGATAGATCACGATGGAGAACAAAATACCGAAAATAATGTATACACTTAATTTTGCACGCTCTGCCATCCCCCCGCATGCGATCGAAAGAGATACCGCAGCAAAAGCAAAGTGAAACAAAAACATAATCGTAATTGGAACATCCAAACCTGAAAGAGTATCAAACGATGCAGCAGCATCTGTCCCGCTCATGAAGAAACCCGTCAGCCCCATAAATCCGTTACCACCATCATTGCCGAAGCCGAAGCCAAATCCGAGAGCCCAGAAGGACAAAGCCGCAACACCCGTCGTGAGAATCGTTTTACCAGCGACATGACCCGCGTTCTTCATTCGTGTCGAGCCTGCCTCCAGTAATGCAAATCCCGCTTGCATGAAAAATACAAGTATAAATGCCAAGAACGTAAAGGCCGTGTTTAGTCCAGCTTGAAGTTGGATATTTGTGGGCCCGTCAGCAGCGAACGCACCTACAGGAAAAGCCAGAACCGTCAGCATGGCCAATAATACAACTAACCACTTTTTTCTCATGAAGACCACTCCCTCGAATGTTAGGTTTCTTTACATTTCGTGAAATTCTTATTGTCATTATAAGCAGAATACATGAAAGTTGACAAGATTTTTTTTATTATGTTAAAAAAATAAGCCTTTAAATCTTTCATGTCATATTTTCTGACTATATAAATAGCTCGTTTGTGTTCATCAAAAGCATAACGTTTGACTGTATGGTTGAGGATCATGTAAAATATCCTTTATAAACTCTCGGTTTAAGATGTTATTATTGAAGATTGAACGAAGAGCGCGAGGTGAAGACAGATGGGGATATGAAGCTATATCGAATTGGCGAACTAGCCAAAGCGGCTGGTGTCAGCGAACGAACGATTGATTATTACACTAAACTCGGTTTGATCACGCCTGAAGAACGATCATTGAAAAATTATCGGCTTTATAATGATGAAACCTTAAACAGGCTTGAACGTATTAACCAAATGAAACAAGAGAAGTATAGCCTCGAGGAAATCAGACAGACACTGATTAAATGGAACTCCGTTGCAGGAGAAGAGCACGTTACTGACAAACTAACGAGTCTAGAAATGCACATGCAGCGTCTAGAGCGTGAAGTCAATGAACTACAACCTCTTCTCGGACAGCTCAAGCCCGTCCAAGCTCGCAAGCTGCTTACTGGTCTGTTGCCACAAAGCGCTGCTTGTATTGAGGCTTTGAAGTATCTGTTGGAGCATAGTTCTATGATGTAGATACCCGAGCTAGTAGTATGAATAATAATGGAGGGTTGCTTTATGATGGGTATGTATATATTGATTATTCTTGCGTTCGGATTATCCTTATGGGCGCAATTTCGTGTAAAAGGTACGTTTAACAAATGGTCTGATGTTCCAAACGAAAATGGACTGACTGGTTATGATGCAGCTCGGCACATGCTGGATCGTAATGGCTTGCACGATGTGCCTATTGAGCCAGTACCTGGCGCGCTATCTGACCATTATGATCCGATACAACGAGTGGTGCGCTTGTCTGAGCCCGTTTATTACGAAAAATCCATTTCTGCGGTTGCTGTGGCTTGCCATGAAGTTGGTCATGCCATCCAGCATAAAGAGCATTATCCTATGCTGGCACTTCGCCACCGGATTTTTCCGATTGTAAACTTTGCTTCCGGGATTGCACCATTTCTGCTGATTGCCGGTTTCTTATTTAGCTTTACGAACCTGATCGGTCTGGGTATTATCTTCTTCTCGGCTACTGTTGCTTTTCAATTAATTACATTGCCTGTTGAGTTTAATGCTTCTAATCGCGCACGGGAAATCATGGTTTCTGAAGGATTTATCCGTAGTGATGAAGAACGTGGTATAGCTAAAGTTTTAAATGCTGCTGCATTGACCTATGTGGCTGCAGCTCTCGTTTCCTTGCTGGAACTGATCCGCCTAATCGGTATCTTTAATAGCCGGGATTAATCTTGTATTGCAAAAAAGGTTGTTCCTCCACCAATGACGGTAGAGAAACAACCTTTTTTTCTTGATCTTAAGCCAATAAACTATACTTAGTAGCCTCAATCTGCTTTTGCCGTTTTGTTCGAAGTAGCAGCATTACCATGAAGGCCAAAATATTGCAATAGAAAAGTTCGGAACGATTTAGCAACTAATGGAAGCTTGTCATCTCTGCGATGAATCAAGCCAATCGTTCTTGTCACCTCTGGATCAACAATCGACACCCTTGCAGGTTGCAACGGGTTAGTCTGAAACAGCGCCATTTCAGGCAGAAGACTAACCCCCATACCTGCAGCTACTAATCCGCGAATCGTATCAGTCTCTTCGCCTTCAAAAGCAATATCCGGTGTAAATCCAGCCTCCAGACAGGCCTGCCAGACAATCGGGCGTAACGAATATCCATCTCTGAACAAGATGAATTTTTCTCCCTTAAGCTGGCTCAATGTGATGTGTTTGGCTGAAGCCAAAGGATGATTGGGCGGCAAAACTGCAAATAACTCCTCGGTTAACACCACATCCCCCTCGACATGGTCATGTCGATCTGGAAAAGGAGATACAAAAGCCAAATCCACCTCACCCGCTAACACATCACGAATTAAACTCGGGTACATTCCTTGTTTAAATCTGAATTTAACATTGGGATACCGCTTACGGAATTCAGCCACCACTGTAGGAATAAGATGAATCCCCAAACTGTGCGGAAAACCGATACGGATTTCGCCCCCCTCAGGGTCTAAAAACTCATGCACTTCCAAAACAGCCCGCTCCAGGTCTTTCATGATCGTTTCCACCCGTTTGCAAAACAGCTGTCCCACTGGCGTAAGCTGCAGATTACGACCCTTTTGCATAAAAAGATTAACTCCCAGCTCTTCTTCAAGCTGATGAATTTGCCGACTTACCGCAGATTGCGCCACATGTAGCTCCTCGGCTGCCTGAGTGACATGTTCTTTTTGCGCTACTTTCATGAAGTATTGCAACTGTCGTAATTCCACTCCGATATTCGCTCCAATCTGTTTTTCAACATCCGAAAGAAGATGTCCATCGAACATCATCCTCTTTCTTACCCTGATAAATTTCGATAAAGCTGTCTTTAGTGACGTTTGCGCTGGCCAGTTAATCTAATCAATAATCCATAAAAGAAAAACCCACTGAGCAATCCCCCAAAGTGAGCGGTCCAGTTAATGTTCGCTACAGCAAAAGAAAACAGAATACCAAACCCAAGCAGCGTGTACAGCGTTTTGCGCGAAGCATCATCCATCAAGGAACGTTGGAATAAGGCAACGTACAGAAACGCCCCATAGATGCCATAAATCGCTCCTGAGGCTCCTACAGAGACTGTCGTTTCCGCCAGCATGTTGTAATGTGCAATGGACAGTATATTCCCTACAATGCCCGTGACTAGATACAATAACACATATCGTAAGGACCCGAGCAAACGCTCCAGTGGAGGAGCGAATACAAGTATTGCAAAGGAATTAAACAGAAGATGATCAAAGCCTGCATGTAAAAACATGGCTGACACATACCGCCACAGCTGGTCAGTGAATGGCGCCTCATTAATCAAAGCCCCATACCGGATCAGCGTCAAACTATTTTCCGATCCACCTTGCACGGTCAGTACAATAAACATCACAATATTGATAAGCAAAATCAGACAGGTTACCGGGTAAAACCGTAAATAACTTTTCCAGTTCTCATAACGTAAAAAAATCAAGGCAATCCTTCCTTCATGGGGTGTCTCCACCTTATTCAAATTGGACAATGTCTTTTATAAAAGATTATAATAGATTTCGGCAACGATAACCAATGCCAAAAACCAAAGGAGGCTATTACATATGGCACAAGAACGTACAGGAGTTGCTACTTTTAAAGGCAATCCTTTGACTCTCATAGGTCCTGAACTGAAAATTGGAGATCAGGCGCCTGATTTCAAATTACAGAAAGACTTATTGGAAGCAGCTACGCTTCAAGACTTTGCAGGCAAAGTCAAACTGATTAGCGTTGTCCCTTCTCTAGATACAGGCGTGTGTGACGCACAGACGCGACGTTTCAACCAGGAAGCAGACTCCCTGGGGGACCAAGTTGTGGTACTAACGGTCAGCGTGGATTTGCCTTTCGCTCAAGCTCGTTGGTGCGGTGCGGCTGGTATTGATCGCGTATTGACACTGTCCGACTACAAAGATCATTCCTTTGGTGAAGCTTATGGTGTATTCATTAAGGAATTCCATTTGGATCATAGAGCTATTTTTGTCATTGACCAAAATGACAAAATCGCTTACGTAGAATACTTGAGCGAAATGGCCGAGCATCCTGACTATGATCAAGCGATTGCAGCCGTAAAAAAACTGGTCTAAATCAGGACCGAATATTAAAAAAGCGAGTGAAGGATTGCCTTCCTCGCTTTTTTCGATGTTTGTCTACCACATCACTACTCCCACAACCTGCTACTACTGTACGACCTTATAAGCAGACAGCTTCTTGTCGATCATAGCGAACAGTTGCAAAATAATGCGGTAATTCGCACCCAAGTCCCCTAACGATCCGCGTGAAGCAGAATAAATATCCACCGCACTTCGAACTGGCGAGACAGATAAAATAGAAACGGTAATGTCGACGGTTCTGCCGAAAGCCGTTCGCTTCTCCAACGTAATCTCACCTACAGATGCTACCTCATGGAGCACCTTGTAGCCAGGAATCTTTTTCAAGATAGATGATACTTCTTCCCAAGCCTTGTCTCTCGATAAGTTATAATAGCGTGTCTTCATTTGGGGGTCCTTGACCCGGTCGCTTGTACCTTCTTGGCTGCGCACAATCCCTACCAGAGTCCTCTTCAACGACAAGACATTTCCTCCTTCACGATAATCGCTACCTATCATACGACACATCGGCTTCCTCTGCTGCAAGCGCTTTATAAAACACGATAAACAACCGAAATTGAGTCCGATCATGCCTGTGGTATGCGACCTTAGTACCTCATGTCTTAGTTTAACATTGTTGCATACAAAAAACACCCTGTTTCTGCATAAGCAGTACCAGAGTGTGTTCATTACATTATGGAGTACCCGCCGATGCCGTCCGACCATAGCGTCTTCTGAACCTGCTTTAGCAGGTGGGTGACCGCAGAATAAACTTTTGAAGTCCCCTTGTCAGCAATTGACAGGGCTTTTCAGCTATTCATTCGTATAGATCTCCCTAGACATTGTCATTGGTTCAAAACAACAAATGACCGTAACGTGCATCGCAGGATGTGACCTTATTATAGCGCTTCTCACTCAGAAAGTAAATGCTAGGAGAAATATGTTTTATTTTTAGAGGTTATCACTTTTCTTGTCTTCAATGGTTGCCTTTTCTTCGTCTTTCTGTTTCATTTTCTCCATTTGATCCTGCATTTTGAGGAAGGTTCCGTAAAAATTAAAAAAAGCGAACCAGGCAACTACACTGCCGATGAAGAATAAGAAAAGCACGGGATATTTAACTCCAATGTATATAACAACGGCGCTGCCGAGCATGGTGGAAAATACACGGAATGGTCGAATCAGCGTCAATAAAACCGCATTTTTAATAATTTGTCCGGTAGACATATGATAATGAGCTACCATCGAAAAGAAGTTAAACATAGACACAAGCAAAATAATGATGAGGATCAGCATGATAACACCCACGATTTGCAAGTTGCTGAGCTGTGTCATATATACAGTGTAATCCACATACATGACGACAAACAGTAACGTGTAAAAGATACCCCCAATCAGACTCTGCTTATAGTTCTCTTTATATCCTTTAAAGAAGGTACGAAACACGCCTGTATCGGTATCGCCCATCACCCATTTGCGAACCACTGAGAACAAAGCCGATGTTGCTGGAAATAAAGTAAGCGGTGCCAAAATAGCCATCGCCCAGTTCATTTGTAACGATTCATTCGCCAAATTCTGATTCATAACCAGTAATTTCAGTATGAGGCAGAATACAAAAGGCGATGAACATAACACCCACAACAAATTGCTAGCCGCCAGCCGGGTAATCCACTCGGTTAGGCGGTAAATCCCCCCCATAGCTCCTTTAAATTCCAATGTTAGTCTCTCCCTCCGCAAGCCTTGGCAGTTCCAAGACTTATGTTGCTATGCCTGTTAATTCCGGCTCTTGACTATATCATACCGTATTTCATCCCTAAAGCGCTAGTGAAATCCATACGTGGTCCATTAAAGTAAATCCCATAAAATTCATACTTACCGATCAAAAAAAGCCGAAGCTAGCATTAGCTTCGACTTTTTAATCATTTATTTCTTATTATTCAGAAGAGGAATCTTCACGTCTTGCAGGACGGCGAGTTTCGCCATTGCTGCTTGGGCGTGGTTTGCGATCTCCACTATAGCGGCTTCCGGAATCACGGTTGTAGCCACCGCCTTCTTTGCCACGGTTGTAACCGCCGTATCCACCTTTACTGCCGCTACCGCCACGGTTGGAATTGTAGCCACCGTTGCTGCGTCCACTATAGTTGGAAGGCTTGCGTCCGCCAGAACGCACGTCTGGTTTACGACGTTTTGCACGGATCGGATCTTCCGGAGTCAACTCAATAGATGCCTCTCTCTTCTCACCAGTCATCAGCTTCAGAGCTGCAGAGAGTAGTTGTACAGAATCATATTGCTCCAGCATTTGAATAGCCAAACCTTTGTACTCGTTCAGCTCGCCTTTTTCTACAACCTCTAGAAGGCGTTCTGCGATGATACGTTGTTTGCCTTCCAGAGCTTCTGCCAACGTTGGAAGAGGCTTACGTGGAATGCGGTGACGGGTTACACGCTCAATGAAATGCAAATGGTCAATTTCACGAGGCGTTACGAATGACCAAGCTTCCCCTTCTTTACCTGCACGTCCCGTACGTCCGATACGGTGAACATAGCTCTCTGGATCTTGCGGAAGGTCAAAGTTCACAACGTGAGTTACGCCAGAAACGTCCAAACCACGGGCAGCAACGTCAGTCGCTACGAGTACGTCAATACTTCCGTCACGGAATTTACGCATAACAGCATCACGCTGGTTTTGAGACAAGTCACCATGCAAACCGTCTGCGGAATAACCACGTTTTTGCAGAGCTTCAGCCAGCTCGTCTACCCGGCGCTTAGTGCGACCGAATACGATAGCAAGTTCTGGGGATTCCATGTCGATCAAACGGCTTAATGCTTCGAATTTTTGACGCTCAGGAACTTCAATATAGGCCTGATCAATCAGCGGAGCACTAACTTGTTTAGGAATAACGGATACATGCTCAGGATCTTTAAGGAATTGCTCAGCCAATCTTTTAATGTTAGGAGGCATTGTAGCAGAGAACAGCATCGTTTGACGCTCGTCTGGAACCTGCTTCAGAATGGACTGAATATCTTCCATGAAGCCCATGTCCAGCATTTCATCTGCTTCATCCAAAACAACGGTGTTTACGTCTTCTAGCTTAATGGTTTTACGATTAATATGATCAAGCAAACGTCCTGGTGTACCGATAATAATTTGAGGTTTCTTTTTCAAAGCGCGAATCTGGCGTACGATATCTTGTCCACCATAGATCGGCAAAGTGCGAAGACCTTTAAAGCGGGAGAGTTTTTCGATTTCTTCAGCCACCTGAATAGCAAGCTCACGTGTTGGAGCCATAATCAGGGCTCTGATTTTTTCATCGTTTTTAGAAATTTTATTGATCATCGGAATACCAAACGCAGCGGTTTTACCCGTACCTGTTTGGGCTTGACCAATCATGTCTTTCCCTTGCAATGCAATCGGGATGGATTTGGATTGAATAGGTGTTGCTTCTTCAAACCCCAGCTCCGTAATCGCCTGAATTACCTTCGGTTCAAGATCAAATTCTGCAAATGTCGTCAAA
The DNA here is from genome assembly GCF_015710975.1 of Paenibacillus polymyxa. NCBI lineage: Bacteria > Bacillati > Bacillota > Bacilli > Caryophanales > Paenibacillaceae > Paenibacillus > Paenibacillus polymyxa. The sequence goes on from NZ_CP049783.1 coordinate 5,732,253, forward strand.
TTTATTCAAACTCCTTCATAATGGTGGATGTGGTGGACAATCCACAATGTTGTCTGTATTCTTAAGTAGCGATATTATTGTATAAGTTTTCCCCAATACAGTGACAGTTTATTTAACTCTATAACTGCATCTTTCTGTAATGAATTCGGGGAACCCTATCCGATACATCTTAAACGAATTTATCCTTTTTAAAACAGTTTAAATTTTAAGTGTTTCTCTGGACATAGGTCCCTACTCAAGAATATCCACATCGCATTATAGCACAGAACAATTCATGAATACCAGTAAGTTGCTTTCTGTATAATTAAAATGAGGTGAAAAAAAGTTGTTGAAAATAGTGTTAAACTGCTTAACTGTTATTCTTGGAGCCGCTGCCATAGCATGCGGTTTTAATCTGTTTCTCGTCCCACATCACTTACTGAGCGGGGGAGTAGCCGGACTTTCCATGCTAATTGGCTATTTCACAAAATTCGATATCAGCACCATGTATTTTATCATCAATATCCCAATGCTTATTGCAGGCTGGTTTATTTTAGGCAAGCGTTTTATTAGTCTGAGCATTCTATCGGTTATCGTTACCACGTGGATTTTGGCCTGGGTTCCCGTACAATCTGTTGTGTCTGATCCCCTGCTGGCTTCTGTCTTTGGTGGGGTAATGGTCGGCGTTGGGGCGGGTATTTCCTTTCGGGTAGGAGGGTCTACGGGCGGTTTTGACATTATCGGCTCCATCGTTACCACATATCGTGACTTCCCCGTCGGAACTGTACTTGTGGGCATGAATGGACTGGTCATTCTCGCAGCAGGATATTTGAACGATGATTGGAATATTGCACTGGCTTCTATGTTATCCATTTTTGTGACTGGTAAAGTGTTGGATCAAATCTATGTAAGCCATACGAAGATCACCGTCTACATCATTACAGAGCACACTGACCAGCTACTCAGCCGAATGTTGACCACGCCACGAGGTGTCAGCAAAATAAAAATTGAAGGTGCATTTTCACATACCGAAAAGGACATGCTGATGACTGTTACGACACGCTACGAGCTTGTTGAATTAAAACGCATCATTAAGGAAGTAGACCCTTCTGCTTTTGTCAATATTGTGGAAACGGTTGGAGTAATGGGTTCATTCCGCCGAAGATAAGCACAAACCCAAGTGTCAAAATACTGTTTTTGTGGTACACTATATGTGCGCTGTTCCCATAGTATATAAAGACCAGCTTTACCTGCTATTTCACAGGCACTTTGCTTTTCCGAATCGTATTGAATGATTCTTTTGGAATGATTCCGAGCAGGAAAGGGTGATTTTTGTGGAAATGGAAACGGTAAAACTGTCCGACATTGTCTTAAGATGGTACCCGGAAATGCTCCCTTCTCTCAAAAAGAATGAGCTAAACTCGATGATTGTGCTTCGAGACGGGTTGTCCATACTCAAGCCAACGGATGCGCTTGAAATTATTCAGTACAGTATTTGTGAGCACCAAGACAATAACTATCTTCAATAAATTTTTTTGCCAAGTGCCGCTTCTTCCGGTTGCATCCACAACCGTGAAGAGAGCGGCATTATTTATGCCTATTTACGGATTCATCGAGCGATAGTTAGGTTAATCATGTAAGACTATGCCTGATGATACCAGTATTGGTTACAAGCGTGTTGTTTTTTCGATCCATAACTTTACGTATAATCAGGTAAGCGCCATACATAAGGGAGAGAGTTAGGAAATGAATATGATTTGGGCAATTATGCTATTGGCAATGGGAATAGGCGGAAACGGGGGCCAGTCAGCCAACGCTCCAAATGTAAAAGATACGGTGGCAACGACAATCAGCAGTGCCATGATCCAGGCACAACACAGTAATACAAAGGTAGATGCCTCCAATCCGCCGGTTAAAATTGACCCACAGCCGACCACGCCAGCTATTAAAGGTATCTATGTCACAGCCTATAGCGCAGGCGGTTCACGTATGACTCAGCTACTCGAATTACTGGACAAGACAGAGCTCAATTCTATGGTTATCGATATTAAGGACGATGCAGGTTACATCACTTATCCAACGACCAACCCCGAGCTTCTGAAATTGGGCAAGCCGCAAAAATTCATTAAAGATATTTCCGGTTTGATGGACCGTTTGAAAAAACATAATGTCTATCCGATTGCTCGTATTGTTGTATTTAAGGATACGGTATTGGCCAACAAAAATCCTGAGATGTCCTTCCGCAATGCTGACGGCTCTGTTTGGAAAAACGGCAAGGGAGATGGGTTCGTCAATCCCTATAATAAAGAAGTATGGGATTATAATATCGCCATTGCCAAGGAAGCAGCAAAACTCGGTTTTAAGGAAGTCCAATTTGACTATGTACGTTTCCCTGAAGGTTTTGAAAAAAGAGCAGACAAACTAAAATATACCAAATCCGATCAATCCCGCTCGGATACGGTCGCTGAATTCGTACAATATGCCCGTAAAGAGCTTGCTCCACTAGGTGTGAGGGTATCGGTAGATATTTTCGGATATGCCGCATCCGTTCCTGCTGCCGAGGGTATCGGACAGGATTTCACTAAAATTTCTGAAAATGTGGATGTCATTTCACCGATGGTTTATCCAAGTCACTATACAACAGGCTGGTTTGGTGTAAAGGACCCAGATAAAAACCCCTACCAGACAATCAAAGGATCCATGGCCGATACACACAAAAAACTCGATCCTACAGGCAAGCTAAAGCCAATTATTCGTCCGTGGATTCAGGATTTTACCGCAAGTTGGTTAGGAAGCGGACATTATGCCAAATATGGGAAAACACAAGTCGAGGACCAAATTCGCGCGCTTAAGGACATGAAGGTGGACGAATATTTACTCTGGAATGCCACTAACCGCTATACAAGCGGAGTAACCTACAAATAACTATCCTTCTGACTCCTCTTTTTTTATACGAATTTTAGAACTTATATCTTTATTATCGAAGACTGCCCCGTTGTTTGACGAACGGATGCAGTCTTTTTTATGGCTGTTCAATTGTTGCAGTATCCCTTACAATAAAATTTACATGTTATGATATGTACAAATAATCAAACCCTAGTAAATGAGGATAACAAAAATGCAATTGACTCTAACCATGGGACAGAAATGGAAGCAGCTTTTTTACATTTTGCTCCCTATTCTGATTACCCAGCTTGCACTATCTGCCATGACTTTTTTCGACACTAATATGTCGGGACACTTTTCCCCTGCCGATCTAGCTGGAGTAGCTATCGGAGTAAGCCTATGGGTCCCTGTACAAACAGGCCTTAATGGCATACTTATGGCTATTACCCCCATTGTATCGCAATTGGTGGGTGCACAACGCAAAGATAAAGTCTCCTACTATGTCATTCAGGCTCTTTGGCTGTCTCTCGTCCTATCCATCGTCGTTTTAATTGCTGGCATCATTTTGGTAAAGCCTATATTAAACGGTATGAATCTGGAATTGAGAGTTCATAATGTGGCTCTGTACTATCTTTGTGCGATGGCCTTTGGTGTTGTCCCTCTATTTGCCTACACTGTGCTCCGAAGCTTTATGGATGCATTAGGACAAACCCGTTTTACGATGTTAATCACGCTCATGTCATTGCCCATCAATGTTTTATTGAACTATCTACTTATTTATGGTAACTGGGGTTTTCCCCGTTTGGGGGGTGTAGGCTCCGGGGTAGCAACGGCTACCACCTACTGGATTATTATGCTGGTCGCTGGTATTACTGCGCATCGGGGAAAAATATTTGCCGAATACCGAATCTTTAGCAAAATATACGGGATTGCGGCCAGTGCTTTAAAAGAGCTTATCAAAATCGGGGTACCTATTGGATTTGCTATATTTTTTGAGACTGCCGTCTTTTCAGCTGTCACGCTCTTCATGAGCAGCTATAACACAGCTACCATAGCCGCTCATCAGGCAGCCATGAACTTTGCATCTACGCTGTATATGATTCCACTCAGTATTTGCATGGCACTTACGATTTTGGTCGGATTTGAAACAGGAGCTTCCCGTCCACGAGATGCCAAAACGTATAGCGTAATGGGCATTAGCAGCGCAGTAGGCCTATCATTGATTACAGCTATTATACTGCTTATCTGGGGTGAACAGGTCGCTCGACTTTACTCTACTGACCTGCAGGTCATTCAATTGGCCCAGCACTTTTTAATCTATGCGATTTTCTTTCAGATCTCTGATGCTGTCGCTACACCAACACAAGGAGCGCTACGCGGGTATAAAGATGTCAATCCGGCCTTTTTACTCACATTCCTGTCCTATTGGGTAATTGGGCTTCCTGTAGGGTATATACTCGCACGCTGGACCACGTGGGGACCTTACGGCTACTGGATTGGCTTGATTACAGGTCTGGCCGTAGGCGCCATTTTACTTCTCTGGCGTTTGGTAAGAGTGCAACATCGTTTTGCCGAACAAAAACAACACGCAAAGGCTACTTAGTCTTTGCGTGTTTCGATTACATATGCTACACCAGCAGTAATTCGTTTCTTCTCTACGATAGCCACTTCCTTTAGCTCGGGGGGATATAAAAAGTGTCTCTCCACATGTTGGTCCATTTCCTCAAATGCCTGTTCCTCATTCTCAGCAGCAAGAATGACGGTCAGTGCTCCTTCCGAGCTGTCCACTTCCATTTTGAATAAATACATGCATGATTACCTCCTGACCCCTATTCAAAGCTAAAAAAATAGCGGATGACTCAGGTCATCCGCATAATTTTAATTTTCCCCATATCAGAGCCCATCTACTAAACGTAAAGGTTCTTATTATTGGGACAAACGCAGAGCCAACTCATAAAGCTCCATGTTGAAATCTTTTTTGGTGCTTACAACCTTGCCAATATCTGTAGCTACCAGCTTACCGTCGATCGTTCCGCAAGCTTTGTCAGATACACCCTCAATCAATTGACGAACAGCAAAGTCACCCAAACGGCTTGCCAGGTTGCGGTCAAACGCGGTTGGTGTACCTCCACGTTGAATGTGTCCAAGCACTGTAACACGAGGCTCATAATCCGGACAGTTTTCTTGGATTACTTTGGCTACTGTTTCGCCTTTGCCTACACCCTCAGCAACGATAATGATACTGTGGCGTTTGCCATGTTTGAAGTTTTGTTTCATCCGATCGGATACTTCATTCAGGTCAAATTCTACCTCAGGTACCAAGATCGTTTCTGCACCGGAAGCCAGACCCGCATGGAGAGCAATATCTCCACAATGGCGTCCCATAACTTCCACGATGGAAGAACGTTCATGGGAAGACATCGTATCACGCAGCTTGTTGATTGCGTCCACTACAATACTTACCGCCGTATCAAAACCAATGGTGTAGTCTGTGAAGGAAATATCATTGTCAATTGTTCCTGGAAGACACATGGTTTTAATGCCTTGCTTGGTCAGCTTGTTAGCCCCTTGATAAGAACCGTCGCCACCGATGACGACTACGCCGTCAATTCCACGATTACGCAAAATTTCAGCGCCACGCTTCTGACCTTCTTCAGTCGTAAATTCCAGACATCTTGCAGATTGAAGTACAGTACCCCCACGTTGGATAATATCTCCGACGCTTCTCAGGTCCATTGGAAAAATATCATCGTTCAAAAGGCCTTGATATCCACGTTGAATCCCGAATACTTCCAGTCCAAAATACAATCCGCTACGCACGACGGCGCGAACTGCCGCGTTCATCCCTTGTGAATCTCCACCACTTGTTAATACTGCAATTTTCTTAACTGCTGTCATGATTTATGACCTCCTCAAAATAATCATATAAGCCTTCTTATCCATCGACTGTTTAATAGGAAAAACAAACGCATGAGCGGACTATTTTTCATTAAACGTCTCGAAACAGCGCGAACATCCTGCTGCTCACTAACTTTAGGGTCGGATAAATATAAAGCCAGCAATCCCTCGATAATCATCCGGTGAAAGGAGCTGGCAGGGACATCTGCAATATCAGCCCGCGCCCGATTCACAACGTAGGCGATCCGGTCCAGCATCATGTCGGTATCTTCATAATAATTGCAAAAGTTAAGATCTCCGCCCTTCCGGTCTTCGTCTTGATCGATTAGATAATCCAGCAAAATATGAAGACTGCACACATGTGGAAAATACGATGCATGTATTGAGGCAGCCCCCGCATCTGTGAGATGCCGGTCGCTGGCAGCAAGAAACAGCATAAAGACCCCCAGGGTTGAGCCAGTAGCCGCAGCAAACTCGTTCCAGCGCAGCTCGGGTGTACGGTCTTTATGAATCGACCACCAGTCCAAAAGCGCTTGTTCCCGCAGCTCGGGTTTAATATGCTTGTATACTTGCAAATCCGTGTATAATCGCGCCAAATCCTGAACGTAAGGCATTGCCGCCTCATAGCCCGGAAGCCTGCTTACACAAGACTGACAGGTTGTCACCAGCCCGGTCAAATAACCGCCATCCTCCTGCTCACGACGCAACTCATAATAATTCACTGGCCTAGCCGCCGGATTAACCGCATCCAGCATCGACTGATGCAGCAACCTAAAATCATCCGGGTCCATCGACGTACTACGATCACACAGGTTGTCCAGATAATCGCTAATCGTCTGGTACGCCACAATCAACGGAATTAGCGTCTGCCGGTCAGACATATTGGCTGCAGCATAAACCGCTCCCCCCACGCAGTGAAACGTCTTCTCTGCTATGCTCGCAAGCGCCTGGCTTCTCAGCTCAGGGTCCGGAATCTGTTCGGCCTTGCTCTTCCAGTTACTCAATTCTTGTTTCGTTTCAGGGAGAATGTGCTTGTACATTCGGCTCATTAGACCTATGGGGCCTCTCGGTACTTGATAACGTCCTTGCTCAACATAACTCAAATGACGGTGCCTCCACATTGTTGTCTACGTAATTATACCTATCCAAACCATATTCATTATAATATGATCGACCTTTTAGCACAAATGAACAACCTCACTTTTTTCTTTACTATTCAAGAAAAATGAGCTCTTCTCACAAAAACGCTTTGTAGCCGTGCCACTGAATTAGCCAAAAATAACAGTCAAACTAGATCCACCCTTATAAAACTTTAATCGCAAATAGTAGAATTGTCCTATCTATCCCTTGTCCTCGGCCAGCTTCATGCCTTGGTTTCCCTCTCCCATGCTAGCCTGCTTCCATTTTCCGAAAACGTAATAGAAAATAACTGCTACGGCGGAGATCGTAAAACCAATAGGAAAGCTCCACCATACAGCATCCAGCCCATACTCATCGACAAATGCATAGGCCAAAGGTATACGAATGCCCCATAATGAAATAATGGTAATGAACAGCGGCACCATTACAGAACCCGTAGATCGAACAACGCCTGTAATGACATTGGTAATACCGAATATAACAAAAGACCACAAGGTGATCAGATTAATCTGCATACCCAGTTCCAATGCCCCTCCCGTAGAAGGAAGAAACATCAGTAAGGCTTGACGGTTAAATACGTAAATGAATATTACAGCCCCACCAGTCAATACAAAATTATACACAATCCCAATCCAGGTTGTCCTGCGCACTCGATCCCAGCGTCCGGCTCCGATATTTTGAGCGGCGAAGGAAGATACGGCTGCACCTAATGCCATGGCCGGCATCTGCACATAGCTGGACAAATTGTTAGCTGCTGTATAGGCTGCCGCTGCGACTGTCCCGTAGCCGTTGATCAGGTTCATTAAAGCAATCGCACTGGTGGAGACAGCAATCATCTGCAGTCCCATCGGGACTCCTTTACGAATAAGGGTCCAAATAATCTTCCAATCAAATTGAAGTAAGTGAAGCTCTGAAGATGTAATGCGCAGAAAGTATTTTACACGATATAGGTAAATGAGAATCAATACAAAGCTGATCCCTTGAGCAATCAGGGTAGCTGTGGCGGAGCCTCCGATGCCCATAGCAGGGATCGGCCCCCATCCGAATATGAGTAGTGGGTTGAGTAAAACATCCAGTACGACGGAAACGAGCAGAAAATAAAATGGTGTTTTGGAATCTCCAGCCCCTCTCATTACGGTCATGATGTAGTTATATCCGTACAAAAAGGGCATACCCGCGAAAATAATGCGCGTATAGGTGATCGCCATATCGACTGATTCGGCAGGCGTATTGAGTACATGAAGAATCCAAGGTGAGCCCAAAAACCCAATAATACCTATAGCAAAAGCAAGCACCAGGAAAAAGACAGCGCTTGTACCTACTACACGCTTCGTTTCTGCTATGTCACCCGCTCCGATATGTTGTCCAATCAGAATAGTGGCCGCCATGGTGACTCCAAAAATCGAGCTGATCAGAAAGAACATTATAATATTTCCATTCGAAGCGGCAGTCAATGCGGCTTCTCCCAGAAACTTCCCAACCCAGATTGAATTAATCGTTCCATTCAAGGATTGCAAAATGTTTCCGAACAGCATCGGCAAAGAGAACATAAACAGTGTTTTGGCAATAGGGCCTTCAATCAGGGAAGGATTACGATTAGCCTCTGCTGCACTCATTTTCTCAGCTCCCTCAACTTAAGATAACTCACGCTTAGTTTTATTACGTATAATACCCTATTCCGGCCCAACCTTCTCATATCATAAACGTTTTTACGCAAAAAAGCGCAGCTCCTTAAATGTAAGGAACTGCGCTCTCAATTCATCGTTTAACCGTAATATATAAGACATCCGTAAAAACGGAACATTTCTTACAATTCAGTTACACTTACAGTTTGATTACGTTAGCTGCTTGTGGTCCACGGTTGCCTTCAGTAATTTCGAATTCAACATCTTGACCTTCTTCCAAAGTTTTAAAACCGTCGCCTTGGATTGCGGAGAAATGTACAAATACATCCTCGCCACCATCCACTTGGATGAAGCCATAACCTTTTTCTGCGTTAAACCATTTAACTGTACCTTTCAAGTGAACAACCTCCTAAAAATACCGCCATCTATGGCGAATATCCATATTATACTTCATGCTTTTTCACATTGCAATTGGTGTTTTTCCGGGTTTTACGGTCTGGAATGATTTGCTTTTGCGGCAGAAACTGCGGTATCATGAACCAAAACATCTATAAAATCGGAGACATGCATATGATGAAAAAACACGAAATATACAAAAAAGACAAGTGGAATATGATGACTGTCGAGGTGCAGGGCCGTTACATCGTTCTGCGGGAAATATCTGATGATTGGGGCGAGGAAGCTCACACGTTTTTGAGCCGTCCGGCGCTGATGCATTGGGCTGAAAATCGTTTCCCCAAGCAGTCCTTTCAAGATAATGAGGAAGAGTGGCAGCGGATCATGAACGCTTTCAAACAGGTGTAGCCTATTCATGGTGTCCAACAGCTATCTCATCTTCATTATTCTGGCCTTCACGCTGGGCGGAGTGCTGATCATGAAGCGTGAAACGATACCGACTCCTCTCAAAAAGTGGATGGCCCTCACTGCCGTAATCATGATTTGCCTTGCCTTTTATCTTATTGTATACAGCTTATTAAATATAGGTTCCAACCCACAGTAAGAAAAATTATACTTTCAGGGGCAAAAGGTCATACTATGGCATAACAAGCCATGGTATAAGGAGGATATGCCGTTACATGCATCCTGTAAAACCTCTTGCCCTGCTGCTTACGGTAAGCGTGGCGGTTTCTTCGTTTTGGCATCCGTCCCTTACCGCCGCAGCCCTATCCCACATTACGTTCGATCAGAGGAGGCTCTCCATGAGTGAAATTGTAAAACGCGCTGATGCGCCAGTGGAAAATACATGGAAACTGGAAGACCTGTTCCCCAACCGCAAGGCATGGGATCAAGAATACGAAGAAGTCAAACAATTGGCCAAAAAGGCTGCTCAATTCCAAGGCAAGCTCAATTCAGCCGAAGCGATTGGCAACTGCTTCAAACTCGAAGATGAGCTGTCACTTAAAACCGAGCGTGTATATGTGTATGCCCATCTTCACCATGATGAAGATACGGCTGAACCTACATATCAGGGTCTTTCGCAAAAAGCTAAAAAACTAGGCGTGGAAGTCAGCGAGTCTCTTTCATTCGTGACACCTGAAATTTTGGCGCTGCCAGATTCTCAGCTTGATGCCTTCATTGAAGATCCGAAGCTTTCGGATTATAAGTTTACACTTCAAGAAATGAAACGGGAAAAAGCTCATATTTTGGGCAAAACAGAAGAAGCACTGCTCGCTCAGGTTGGCAATCTGGCTCAAGCCCCGCAAACAATTTTCGGGATGCTTAACAACGCGGATCTGAAGTTTCCGAAAATCAAGGATGAGCATGGCAAAGAGGTCGAGCTGACTCATGGTAGCTACATCCAATTTCTCGAAAGTCCACACCGCGAAGTACGTGAACGTGCTTTTAAAGCGGTATATGACACATATGCCAAAAATAAAAATACGATTGCCTCTACATTGAGTGCTAATGTGAACAAAAATATTTTTTATTCACGTGTTCGCAAATACCCTTCCGTACTGGAAATGTCATTATACGGTGATAATATTCCGAAAGAAGTGTATACGAATCTTATTGATACGATTCATGAAAGCTTGCCCCTGCTTCACCGTTATATCAAGCTGCGTAAGAAGCTGTTAGGTGTGGATGAGCTTCATATGTATGATTTATTCGCTCCGCTTGTGGACGAATACAAGATGGACATTACGTATGAAGACGCCAAAAAGCAAACCAAAGAAGGCCTTAAGCCTCTGGGCGAGGACTATCTGGCTTCATTGCAAAAAGGCTACGATGAGCGCTGGATTGACGTATACGAAAATGAAAATAAGCGTACAGGCGCCTATAGCTGGGGAGCTTATGGCACCCACCCTTATGTGCTCCTGAACCATAAAGATAACCTGAACAGCATGTTCACGCTTGCGCATGAAATGGGGCATGCGTTGCATTCGTACTATTCAGACAACGCATTGAAGTACCGAGATGCACAGTATACCATTTTCCTGGCTGAAGTGGCTTCCACTACTAATGAAGCCTTGCTGATGGATTATTTGCTGAACAAGTCTACCGATCCAAAAGAGAAAATGTACCTTCTCACCTACTATGCGGACCAATTCCGTACAACAGTATTCCGTCAAACGATGTTTGCGGAATTTGAGAAGATTGTACATGAGCGTGCTGAACAGGGAGAATCCCTTACACCGCAGCTTTTGTCGGAGATTTACTATGATTTGAATGTGAAATATCACGGACCTGGCATGAAGGTAGACAAAGACATAGAAATGGAATGGGCACGAATCCCTCATTTCTATAACAGCTTCTATGTCTACAAATATGCTACTGGCTTCTCGGCAGCAACCAGTTTTTCGAAACAGATTCTGGAAGAAGGCCAGCCAGCCGTTGACCGTTACTTAGGCTTCCTAAAGAGCGGTGGCAGTGATTATTCAATCAATATTTTGAAGAAAGCTGGCGTTGACATGTCCTCTCCGCAGCCGATTCGCGAAGCCATGAGCGTATTTGAAGAAGTCATTACGGAAATGGAAAAGCTAACTGAAGGAAAGTAAAACCGTGCACACTTCGAATCCCGCATTAAAAAGATGCACGGATAAATCCCTTGTCCATGGAGGACAAGGGATTTTATAATGTAACGGGAGGAGGTGGCATTTTGAAAACACAATGGTCTTTGATTGCAGCACTTGTTATAGCTTTGTTAACAGCTGTTTTTGCTGTTATTAATGTCAATTCGGTTCAAGTGAACCTTCTGTTTAGCAGGGTCAGCATTCCTTTGATTCTGCTTATTCTCGGTTGCACTCTTTTAGGTGGACTTATTGTCGGTTCTTTCGGAATCTTCCGTCAATATAGGCTTCAGAGAGAGATCAAGCGTCTGACTAATCAGCTTCATACACTACAAGAAGAGCACACATCGGCAGTGGAAGCATACGCGAATGTGTCCAATGACACGACTGGTTCTTCCAGCACGGTGTCTACATCCGACCCAGGTATAGAGCAACCGTCCTCTAACCCTGATCGGTTGTCCAAATGAGGAGGAGCAACAAATGACAATTCAATTCAATGAAAACTATATCATGAGCTTTTTAAATCAGCTTTTGAACACGCCCAGTCCTAGCGGATATACACATCATGTGATGGAGCTGATTCGTAAGGAAGCCGAAAAGCTAGGGGTACCCATCGAATGGAATGCAAAAGGTGGTGCTATCCTGACTCTGAAAGGTGAAGAAACGGACCATACAGTGGCGCTTAGCGCGCATGTGGATACATTGGGGGCGATGGTTCGTTCGATTACAGCGCAAGGTACCCTACGCCTGACATCTGTGGGTGGCTTCATGATGAACAGCATTGAGAACGAATACTGCCTTATTCATACCAGAAGCGGACAAACGTATACGGGCACTATTCTATCCAGCCACCCATCCGTGCACGTCTATGATGATGCACGAAGCTTTGAGCGCAAGGAGAGCCATATGGAGGTACGGATTGACGAGCTTGTCGAGTCGAAAGAAGACGTGCTTCAGCTCGGTATTTCGGTGGGCGATTTTATTTCGTTCGAAGCGCGCCCAGTCGTAACGCCCAGTGGCTTTATCAAGTCGCGGCACTTGGATGATAAAGCCAGCGTAGCGGCACTGTTTGGTTTATTAGAATCATCTGTACATGGAGGCTGGAAGCCTCGACATACTGTTAAATTGCTCATTTCCAACTATGAGGAAGTGGGGCACGGAGCGGCCTACATACCTGAAGGAATCAGTGAGATGATTGCTGTCGACATGGGCTGCATAGGTGAAGATCTGAGCTGCAAGGAAACGGACGTTTCCATCTGTGCCAAAGACTCCTCAGGCCCTTACGACTATAACATGACGACCCGTCTGATTGAGCTGGCCAAGGAGCTGAATATTCCGTATGCGGTAGATATTTATCCGCACTATGGTTCAGACGCTTCGGCTGCGCTTAAAGCAGGCAATAACATTCGTGCCGCACTGATCGGACCTGGCGTACACGCCTCTCACGCAATGGAGCGCACGCATAAGCAGGCCGTATTAAACACTGCCCGTCTGCTTGCGGCTTATGTAACAGCCTAACCATTTATGCTGCATGGAAAACAGGTGCACATACTTTTACTTCTACAAAAAAGCAAGCCTCCATCTAAATGGAGACTTGCTTTTATTTTTAAGATTTACTTTGTTCAATTTGCTCGGCTAGCTCATTCAAATAGGTCCAACGTTCCATTTGGTACTCTAGATGCTGTTCAGCCTTCGCTTGCTCAGCCAACAGCTCCTGCAACCGTGCCGAATCGCTGAAAGATTCCTCCATCTGTCGCTGAATGTCGGCTAATTTCTGTTCGGCTTGTTCAATCAGCTCATCAATCTGCTCATATTCCCGCTGTTCCTTAAAGGTAAATTTAAGCTTGGGTTTATTTGCCCCATTGACTGATTCGGAAGGACCCGCAGACTTAGGTGCAGAAGACCGATTCGAGGAAGCTGTACCCGGCGAGACAGACGTATTCGCAGAAAGCTGTGCATTTTTACTGATCCATTCTGCATACTCGCTATAGTCGCCTACATGTACACGTACCTGTCCATTCCCTTCGAATGCCAGTATTTTGTCCACGGTCCGATCCAGGAAATAACGATCATGGGAAACGATAAAAACTACGCCTGGGAATTCATCCAGATAGTCTTCCAAAACGGAAAGAGTCTGAATATCGAGATCATTTGTCGGTTCATCCAGCAATAGTACATTTGGTGCGGACATAAGGACACGCAGCAGATACAAGCGACGTTTTTCGCCCCCGGACAAACGAGAAATAACCGTCCATTGCGCGCTTGGTGCAAACAGAAAACGCTCCAGCATCTGCGCAGCTGTAATCGTCGAACCATCTGCCGTACGAATCACTTCCGCTTCTTCCTTAATATATTCAATGACACGCAAGGATTCGTCCATTTCCTGATGCTCTTGAGTAAAATAACCGAGCTTCACAGTTGGTCCCAATACAACACTGCCGGAATCTGGTTCTACACGCTGGGCAATCATTTGGAGCAGAGTGGATTTTCCACTACCGTTAGGTCCTAGGATGCCCACACGATCACCAGGAACCGCAATGTAACTCAAATCCTGAATCAGCTTACGGGAATCTACCGATTTGGACAAATGCTCGATCTCCAATATCTTTTTACCCAGACGTGTGGAGGCTACGGACATATCTACAGATCCAGAACGAGCTTCCGGTTGCTGATCCCTAAGCTGCTCATATCGGTCAATACGCGCTTTCTGCTTGGTCGAACGTGCCTTTGCTCCTCGACGAATCCAGGCCAGCTCATTACGCAGCAGGTTCTTCCTTTTTTGTTCCGAAGATGCTTCCCGCTCCTCGCGTTCTGCCTTCAGCTCCAGAAAACGGGTATAGTTAGCCTCATAACGGAAAAGGCGACCATGATCCAGCTCTAACATGACATTAGCAACTCTATCCAGAAAATAGCGATCATGCGTGATCATTAACAACGCACCACGTCTCTTTTGCAAATATTGCTCCAACCACGCAACGGAATCATTATCAATATGGTTGGTAGGCTCGTCCAAAATGAGCAGCTCACAAGGTTGGATCAAAGCCGCAGCCAAAGCAACCCGTTTACGCTGACCACCAGAGAGAACGCCCATACGAGACTCAAACTGAGTGATTCCCAGTCGGGTAAGTATATTTTTGGCCTCGCTCTCCAGCTGCCATGCTTGGAACGTATCCATTTGCTGACTTGCTCGCAGCAGGCGGTTTTGGAGCTCCTCGCTACCCGGATTCAATTCCAGTAATTCCATCGTTTCTGTATATTCACGCACTGCTTTCATTTCAGGCTGGTTGCCATGAAAAATATGCTGGAGTACCTTCATTTCAGGATCAAACTCCGGATTTTGTGCCAGATACTGAATTCGCACATCGTTGTTCACTGCAATATTACCGTCATCTGGCGGCTCTAGGCCGGAAATTACACGTAAAAACGTTGATTTTCCAGTACCATTTACACCAACAACCCCTATTTTGTCGCGCTCATCCATACCAAAGGAAACATCCTCGAACAACATTTTCTCGCCGTAGCTTTTGGTTATATGTTCAACGGTCATAATATTCATTACAGATTCCCTACTCTTCCCCAATTTTGTGATGCATCTTGTTTATTTTAACACAGACACAGCCAATGATTAAAAAAACCGTTAGCTGAACAAAGCCAGTACGGTTTTAAAAGACCACATGTCAGAATTTTTGTACTCCGGCCTCACAGCCATGCATAAATAAATTAGCTGCCAATGCAGCCGTCTGATCCACGTCACATGCACGGAAATCTTGATTCAACAAAATATCCATTTTTAGGCGTTCCATCATACCAATGAATGCCTTGGCATGAAATTCGGGCTGCGGCACACCCTCTGACGCCAGTTTATTTTTGACCAGATCGGTATAGTCCTGAATAAATCCCCGCATAAACTCCATAAGATCAGGGTCACTATTCGGAGTCATAAAAAATAATTTAGTATGCTGCTTGCGTTTGTAATAATAGTGGAGATGCAAATTCGCCATCCGCAGCAGTCCCTCTCCCAAAGTACGATTGACCAATGCACCTTGCATTTCGGATAGATATTGTTCGCAATCTCTACGTGTGACTGCTGTAAATAACTGCTCTTTACTTTTAAAGTACAAGTATACCGTGCCTTTAGCAACACCCGCTTGTTCTGCAATTTCGGAAATTTTGCTTTCATAAAAGCCTTTGGTGCCGAAGACAGTGTAAGCGGCGTCCAAAATAGCTTCATATTTATCTCCGTGCATATCCCCCATCTTTGCACCTCCTGAAACAATGATTGAAGCACGCAGTTATTCTCTAGAACGATCTCCAGCCTGGCTCATAGCATAAAGAAGATACCTGCAAGAGCGACCAATCCTCCGAAAATAGAGCTGATGCTATTCACCCGATCATTGCTCATCCAATGCCAGCCTCGTAGATAGACTGTCGTTTGCCCACAATGCGAGTCTACCTCTACTTCCCGTTTGCAAACTGGGCAGAAACGCATCAACTGCACTGTAGCACCAAGATAGGAATCAGCGAAGGCTCCAGCACTGCCAGATAACCCTCCGATCAGTGCCCACAGCCATATTGGCAATTCCGGCATACCAACGACGTGTCCAAAACCCCATGCGCCTATACCGATCAGTATGCCACCGGCCAAGGCCGCAGCCGTTCCCAATACAGATACTCCTCCCGAGGTTCCGGGTGCCAGCACCTTCCCGGTAAGCACCGAACGAGGCGGCTTACGACTCAGGCTTCCAAATTCCGTTGCCCACGTATCAGCTGTGACTGTAGCCATAACACCGACAAATGCCAGTTGCCAAGCAACATGAGGCCATATCGCATGACCTAGACATAGCAGCATGCCTAATCCCCCATTGGCCCACACTTGTCCTGCATCCCGGTTACCGGTTTTGGCATATGACTTTTCGAGCTCAGCCTTGCGCTCCTTTTTGAACTTCGACAATAGAGTGGACGTGATAAAAAATAAGAGCAATGTGCCGAACCAAAACAGGTTGCCCGCCCCATAATACACAGTTCCCATCAGTACAGCCGCAGCAAAGCCGGATAAGGTTAAGGATTTTTTATAAAATGCAGCCCCCGCCACTACAGCAGCGGAAAGTAATCCGATGATCCAGTCCATGATATACCCCCGCATTTGAGATGAATCTCTGTTTTTCGCTTTTAGTTCTGTATATCATTGTACAATGCTATACGCTTATATAAAAGCCGTGCCCCATGCTTTCGCACAGGACACGGCCTTCACAAGGCTTTTTAAATCATCTTCATTAATGCCGTCTGTAGATTTAGCCGATGATGAAGCTTCCCTGACGGTCACTCCCCCAATAAAGCTCAAAGCGGTCCCCGCTCGCTGTAGGCCCTACACCCGCCGGAGTGCCTGTAAAAATAATGTCACCCTCACCCAGTCCATATTGAGTCGCTATATATTCAACGATGTGCTGGATGGAAAAGATCATGTCCTTGATATGCCCACGCTGCACCTCTTGTCCATTTTTAAGCAAGGAAAAATCCTTCTGCTCCAGCATGTCCAAGCTCTCTAAAGGCAAGAACGGTGTCACAGGTGCAGACGATTTAAAGCCTTTGGCAGCAGTCCATGGATGACCTTTTTTCTTGAGCGTACTTTGTACATCACGCAGGGTAAAATCAATGCCAAACGCAAAAGCGTTCAGACACGCATCTGCGGTCATGCCTGGTTCGTAGTTACGTCCTACAGCCACCACCAGTTCAGTTTCAAAATGAATATCTCCCTTACCCTGAGGAAGCTCCAGCTTAGCACCATCCAATGGCACAACCGCATGAGATGGTTTCAAGAAAATCATCGGTTCTGAGGGAACATCATTCCCCAGTTCCTCCGCATGCAACTTATAATTGCGTCCGACACAATAAACATTACGAATTTCCACATTCATTACGATCCGTCACCCTTTCTGCGTATGTAGTCCAATTGATTAACGAATAAGTTTACGTATATAGTGCCACAACCGGGACTTGGAAAGCAAAAAAACCTGCTCCCAGCGATCCGGCCAGTTGGTACAGATCATCAATTCAGGATGCAATGAGGACAATCTCCGCATGATACGCCGGTCATCCACCGTCCACGCCATGACCGTAATCCCCCGCCCGATCAAATCTTTCAAGAGCTTTCGGTCCAACCGTGGATAACCCATAGATAAAAATGTACATTGTAAATTTTCTAATTGCTTTGCCAAATCGTCTGGACGCGCATCAATAATCAGCCCGGTACGGATTTCGGGTGCCAGTTCTTTTGCTCGGCGCAAGGCCGCACGCTCAAAAGAGGTTAAAACCACCTCACCCTCCATCCCCCTCATTATAATTTCACGAAGGACGGCTTTCTCTAGTCCCGGATACATATCACCAGCAGTTTTGAGCTCAATATTGAGCGATACACGTCCCTGGCACAAATCAAGCACTTGGGCGAGGGACGGAATAGGTTCCCCGTGATATTGTGCATTTTTCCAGCTACCTGCATCGAGTCGTTGTAAGTCTTTCCAGTCTGCATCCTTTACTCTTCCCGTACCGTTCGTCGTTCGCTCCAGCGTAAAATCATGAATGACGACCGGAACACCGTCCTTTGACAGCTGTACATCCAGTTCAATCCAGTGCACAAAAGGCTGTTCCAGCGCAAGCTTAAAGGCTGCCATCGTGTTCTCGGGAGCAATCCCCGAGAAACCGCGGTGAGCCACACACATATGATTCATCCCGTTATGACCTCCATTCACAAAGGAGTCGCTCATACGATCGTTCCGTCCATGTCCATATTAACAATTTCTTTCTTACTGCTACTGAACGCTTACCGTACCATCCACACCTATCGAGACATTGCTTGGTGACAGTGCCGCTACTTTCTGCAAAATTTTGCTGGCCTCCGCATCCTTCAATGGAATCGGTTGACCCAGGTCCGCTCGGTAAGGGGTCAGCTTCATCTTACAGTCCCCGTTCCGGGTACAGGTGGCCTGAAATATCGCTGTATCCCAGGTGGCTGGCACCGTTGATTTAGAAAAAATAAAATTGCCTGTGCTGTATGCAATCCATTTGCCTTTATATTGCTCAATCCCTTGTAGCACATGAGGATGACCGCCAACGACAAGATCAGCCCCAGCGTCAATAAAAGCGTGAGATAACTCAGTTTGATGGGGCTCAAGTGCAGTGGCTCGCTCCTTGCCCCAATGGGCAACCACAATCACCAAATCAGCCTGATTTCGTGCCTCACGAATGGACTTTACGATAGCGGTCGAATCATAAGCCCCCGCTACACCGGGCTGCTGGGCACCTGCATTCCAGTTGGCTTCAGGCATGACACGTGTAGCCCCCAACAACGCAATTTTAATCCCGTTACGTTCAAAATAATGCGGTGCATACGCTTCTTTGGCATTGCGTCCAGCTCCAGCATGGGCTATACCCTTTTCATCCAAATAGTTCAGTGTATCCAGTAATCCGCTTGTCCCCTGATCCAAAATATGATTGTTGGCCAAATTTACAGCATCGATCCCTGCCGCTGCCATTGCAGTTAGCGCCTTGGGCGAAGATTTATACACATACGTTTTATTTAACGCACCAACGCCATTAGTGGTCACCGGTGTTTCCAAATTGGCAATCGTTAGATCGTCTTTATGGAACAAGCTCCCGAGATATTGGTATGGAAAATCAAACCCATTCTGCTCCAACCTCTGCTCAACTTTACCAGAGAACTGCACATCCCCTATGAAGTGAAGTGTAACGGCTGGAGAATTGCCATCATCGTTGTTTGCATCCTTCTTTGGCGAATTCTCCTGAGCTTGCCTTTCTTTCTCCGAAGATGATTTTGCTCCTGAAGAGCTGCCTTCGGAGGCATTGGTGTCGGGCGTTGTCACGGGAGAACTGCTTGTGTCTGGAACGGTAGATTCCTTCGTTTCATTAACTTCTTCACTTCCTGAGGGAGTAGGGTACTCATCATCATTAGCAGACCCCGTTTGAATGTTCTTTTCAGTTTGCGAATACTGGGCGTTTTCCGCAAGAGAATCACTACTATCGCGTTCAAATATGTAATAATAACCGAAAAGACCTACGATCATTAGCAGCAAGACTAGATTCGTAATGATCCAAGCCTTGCCTATTTTTGGTTTTTTTGCTCTCTTTCGACCTTCATTTCTCTGTGACCTGGGAGGGTACATTCTTCACTCCTTCTATGCTACTACATATGCATGAATTCCTTATTAGCTGGCGAATTTTACACCTTCTCCATTATATATCAAATTTCTATATAAATAGAACCCCTCGCCTGGATCGCGAAGGGTTCATTATCGAACATTTATACCTGTACCTTAACGGCTTCCTGCTGTGCCGCTTGAACAGCATGGGAAGCCCATTCCTTGGCCTGACGGATACAGTCCGGCAAACCGATCGCATCATAGCCAGCGCCTAAAACGTACACCCCTGGCATCGCACTGCGCAGCTCTTCCCGCAGATCAGCTATAGCCTGTGGGTGCCCCACCGGATATTGCGGCATGGAATGACGAAGTCGCGTAATTTCTGTGAATAGCGGAGTTGCTGTAACTCCCATCATCTCTTTCAAATCCTTGCGGACCACCGCAATCAGCTCATTATCCGGTAATTCTACTGTTTCTTCAGCACCTGCTCGCCCTACATAACAACGCAACAGTACCTTATCGTCCGGGCTGGTATGTAGCCATTTGGCGGACGTCCACGTACATGCAGTCACGCTACGTCCTTCCTTGCGAGGAACCAGAAAACCGGAGCCGTCAAAGACGTTTTCAATATCTGTTTTATCAAAGGCCATGACTACGTTCGCTACGGATACATATTTTACAGCTTCCAGTGCAGTCACATTTACATGATCTCGCAGTAGCGGCGCAGCAGCGAAGTTAGGAGTCGTTACAAAAATATCGTCTGTCTCCAGCGTCTCTCCATTGTCCAACATAACGCAATAGGAACTTCCTTCATTTTCAGTCTTCTTTGTGAATTCGGTAACAGCAATTCCGGTGCGTAAATCACAGTCATACAAATCATTCAGCAATGCATGCACCAAACTTTGCAAGCCTTGACGGAAGGTCAAAAAAGCGCTTTTCTTGGTACCTGTATGCGTTTCAGCAGGTTTTCGACCTGTCATCATTCCGTGAATGAGGCTTCCATATTGCTGCTCCACCTCAGCAAACTGTGGAAAAGTAGCCTGCAGACTTAGCGTCTTCATGTTGGCAGCATAGATTCCCGCCAGCAGTGGCTCGGTTACATTCTCCAGCACTTCTTTGCCCAGTCGGCGTTCAATAAAATCACCCAGCGCCTCATCTCCCGGTTCACGACGAGGCGGAATGACAAAATCCATCATAGCCCGCATTTTTCCACCTAAAGAGATCAAGCCGCTGCGTAAAAAGGGTTTCAGCTCTGTTGGAATGCCCAGCACCAGCCCAGGAGGCATCGGATGAAGCCGACCTTCATGCAAAATATATGTCTTTTTAGCCTCAGGATTCGTGCTTACAAGCTCATGATCCAGCTCCAACTCTTTTGCCAGATCTATCATAGCCGTTTTCCGGGCCAAAAAGGAATCTGGCCCCTTTTCAATGACAAAACCATCTTTATGCAATGTTTCAATTTTTCCGCCCAGCACAGAAGCTTTCTCCACCAGCGTAATTCGAGGTGTGTAGCCAGCTTCTTTGTACATTTTCCGTGTATAAAAAGCAGTGCTAAGCCCGGTCAAGCCTCCGCCTACAATTACAATATTACGTACCTTTTGCTCCATTATGTCCTCATCCCTTTTTCCATTGGTCTATGATGACATCACTAAGCGTCTCCATATACAGTGGGTCACTGTTGAGTGAATCAATACGCTGAAAACGCATATCCAGTTCCTTTGCCAAAGCCTGTGCTTCAATATCCAGGTCGTATAACACCTCTAAGTGATCAGAAACAAAGCCGACTGGAGCAGCCAGCACATACTCCACTTGCTCTTCCTTCAGACTGTGCATGGTATCCAAAATATCTGGTCCTAGCCATGGTTCTGCTGTACGGCCTGCACTTTGCCACGTAAACTGCCAGTTGGTAATTCCCGCCTTATCCGCAACAGCCTGCGAAGTAGCCATTAATTGCTCCACATAAGGATCACCCATAGCCAAAATCCGCTCAGGCAAGCTGTGCGCACTGAACAGAACTCGAACTTCGTCCCGCTTGGCTCCCGCTTCTTCAAAAAGCGCCAGTTTCGCATTCACACGCTCAGTCAGCGTCTTGATCAGCTTTGGATGAAGATAATAGCTCTCCACAAAGGATATGGCCAGATCCAGTTCCTGTGCCTTAGCCTGTGCACGCTTGATGTAAGAGCCTACACTCATAACGGAATAATGCGGAGCCAGCACGACACCCACCGCCGTACGAATGCCATCTTGCACCATCGCTTCGACACCGTCCTCAATAAACGGCTTGGCGTGTTTGAGCCCCTGATAACAGACAAATTCTATGTCCGGGTTGCGATTTTCCTGATTTAAGGTTTCCTGCAGGTTGTGAACCTGTCGATCTGTGTTCTGACGCAACGGAAACACGCCGCCCACAATGGCTTCGTAGCGATCTTTTAATTCTTTTAACTGCTCCGGTGAGGGAGCATGACCACGGCGAATATGTGTATAATACGCTTCAACCTGGTCCAGACTCTCCGGCGTCCCGTAGGACATGACCAGTACACCCACTTTGGTTTTCATTGGCAGATCCCTCTTATCTTTTCTAGTTGTATTTAGTTCTTTGACAAAACAGAGCGAGAATACTCATGTACATAATCGGTAAGCTCTCTTAGCTTATCTAGCGAGGCTTCAGGAAATAAGCCGTGACCAAGATTAAAAATGTAGCCCGGCTCCAGAATGCCTTCATCTACAATGGTTTTTGCATACTGCTTGATCACATTCATCGGCGCAGTAAGTACATAAGGGTCCAAATTCCCCTGTACTCCAAAACTGTTACCCAAGCGACGACGGCCTTCAGGTATACTTACCCGCCAGTCCAGTCCAATCACATCGGCTTTTACCCCGCTCAAATACGGAAGCAATTCACCGGAGCTTACGCCCGGAAAATAAATTTTAGGCACATTCAGATCAGATAACTCATGGAAAATACGTACAATGGTCGGCAACACAAAAGTTTGAAAATCATAAGGCGAGAGTGCACCTACCCAGCTATCAAACAATTGAAAAGCCTTACCACCGTTAGCGATATGGGCCCGCACGTATGTAATAACCATATCCCCTAGCTTATCCATCAAACGACGCCACAGTTCAGGCTCTCCATACATCATCGCTTTGGTGCGAATATATCCCTTGGAGGGTCTTCCTTCTATTAAATAGCTTGCAATAGTAAAAGGCGCTCCAGCAAACGTGATCAATGGCACGTTCAACTCACGGTCTAAAATACGGATGGTTTCCAAAATATGACCCAAATCGCGTTCTACATCAATCGGACGCAAGTTGTCTACGTCTGCAGCTGACCGGATCGGATTATCAATAACCGGGCCAATATTTTTGACAATATCAAAATCAACCCCTAGCGAGGCTACCGGATTCATAATATCAGAATATAAAATTGCAGCGTCCACCCCAAGCTTGCGGACGGGCATCAACGTCACTTCTGCGGCCAACTCGGGCTGGCGACAAATTTCAAGCAGCGTATATTTTTCCTTAATTTTGCGATACTCAGGGTCATACCTTCCGGCCTGCCGCATGTACCATACGGGAATATGATCCACAGCTTGCTTGCGGCAAGCGCGGATAAAAGTATCATTGTAGGTCATGACTTCAGCCTCCAGTTCGAATCATAAATACTATATTTTATTATGCCCTTTTTCAAGAGTCGTAACAACCGCCGCTCTCAAACAAACCATGACAAACCCATGACATTTGGATAAAGTTTCAATGAAGTGTGCTATACTAGAGAAATGGCTTTTTTAAAGCTCCGGGTAAGTTATACATGAATAAGTACCTTTACAACAGGATGAGAATGGCAGAAAGGAAGTGAAAGCACATTGAAAACGTGGGAGACGTGGAAAATCAATCTCATTGTGCTTTGGTTCGGTCAGTTTCTGGTCAATGCGGGAATTACAATGATTACTCCGTTCCTTGCCCTGTATTTGGCTCAAGACCTCCATGTGAAGGGCGAGCACGATATAGGACTGTGGGCAGGAGTTATTTTTGCAGCTAACTTTTTGACCTCGTTTATATTTCAGCCATTATGGGGCAAGCTGGCCGACCGATATGGACGTAAAGTCATGCTGCTTCGCTCAGGCTTTGGCATGGCTCTGGTCATCGGGTGTATGGGTTTGGTCACCCACCCATGGCAACTGCTGGCGCTTCGCCTGCTAAACGGTACAATTTCGGGTTTCAACCCGGCTTCTATTTCCCTAGTGTCGGGTACCACTCCCAAAGAGCGAACCGGATTTGCTATGGGAATTATGCAATCCGGTCAAATGGCTGGCACGATTCTCGGCCCTTTGCTAGGTGGATTTTTGGCTGACTGGGTGGGATTCAGACCGATCTTTTACATTACAGGAGCTCTTATTTTCCTTGCCTCTCTAATGGCAATGTTTTTGGTTAAAGAAAATTTCAGCAAAGCGGAAGCCGCACGAATTCCACAAATTTCGGTTCTTGCCGGATTAAAGGAGCTAAGCCATACGCCCCAGCTTCCGGCTTTGTTCACCGTAACGTTCTTACTCCAGTTTGCTATGATCAGTACCGTTTCTCTGCTACCTTTGTATGTGCAAAAGCTATATGGCTCGGCAGAAGGAATTGCACTGGTTGCCGGATTCGTTACCGCTATTACAGGCGTATCCAATATGGTAGCCGCACCGCTCCTTGGACGATTAAGTGACAAAATAGGAGCACACAAGATCTTGACAATCGCACTGCTTGGAACGGCAGTTATGCTCATTCCGCAAGCTTTTGTTAATGAAGTATGGCAGCTTGTCATTATCCGTTTTTTCATGGGTGTGTTTATGGGCGGTCTGCTACCAAGCGTAAATGCGCTGATTCGCACCTATACACCTGAAGGAATGGAAAGCCGCTCTTTCGGATTCAATACCAGTTCGCTGGCGCTCGGGAATATGCTGGGTGCGGTCATTGGCGGAGTGCTTTCCGGATTTATCGGCATCGAAGGACTGTTCATTATGTCTGGTGTGCTGCTGATCGTCAATATCATCTGGGTACGTATGAAGCTTTTTGATCGTAAGGCTACGCCTCATTTCAGGTAAGACAACCTTCAGGTAGGACAGCCTGCCTTAACAGACAAGAACCTCCGCTCCACGCTGCTGTGGATAAGGAGGTTCTTTTTGGTATAGCTACATTTAGGGACGCCCGTTACTTCACTCGTGCCAATGCCAATCCATCATAAGCTGGCAAAAGTGTACTGACTAGCCGTGGGTCCGTTGCTATCGTTTCGTTAAAACGTCTCACGGCCTGTACGGCAGGTCCGTTCTTGTCTGTGTTCAGTGTCCGTCCCCGAAGAAAACAGTTATCTCCAGCAATTATAGCGCCTGGATTGGCCAGTGCAATCGCATACTCTAGATACACTGGGTAATTTTCCTTATCCGCATCAATGAAGAAAAAATCAAAAGTCTTTCCTTCTTCCTGAAGCTTCTTCAAGCTGTCCACTGCGGGTCCAATACGATACTCGACACGATCACCGTAGCCATTGTTTTTCATATGTTGATGAGCCAGCGCAGCGTACGCTTCTTTCAGCTCCAGGGACACGATGCGACCTTTCTCTCCCAGCCCACGGGCCAGGCATAATCCACTGTATCCTCCTAATGCTCCGATCTCCAGTACCTGCTGTGCACCAGAGACTTCAATGAGAAAGGTCAACAGCTTTCCATAGGGATGAGCAACCGATACCTCCGGCATCCCTTCTTTAACAATAGCCTCCCTAATGCTGCGCAGCGCCTCATCCTCCTGTACCAGCTGGTCTACATATTGTTCAGGTGTCATATTAGGTGTAATTTCCACGTTTCATCTCTCCTTCTTGCTTTATCATAACGCAGGTTGGACGCGGTGTCCTTCGTAAATTATTTGCCTTAACGATTTGTCTCTTCGAGTACAATGACCTATACTATAGGGATTGAACCAAGCTTACATGATTATGAGACGGAGTGAATACGTTTAATGACTCAACTGCAACTAATTGCAACTGCGCCGATGGGACTGGAAGCCGTTGTGGCCCGAGAACTCAGAGAACTGGGGTACACGGATCTGACCGTCGAGAATGGCCGCGTCGTTTTTTCCGGAGATTATAAGGATATATGCCGATGCAACCTGTGGCTTCGCACATCTGACCGCGTTCTTATTAAAATGGGCGAATTTGCTGCTACTACCTTCGACGAGCTGTTCGAGGGTACTAAGGCATTGCCTTGGCAGGATTGGATTCCTGTAGATGGTGAATTTCCCGTAGAGGGACGTTCACACAAATCACAGCTTAGTAGCGTACCAGCCAGTCAAGGAATCGTCAAGAAGGCGATTGTAGAAAAGCTCAAGGAAACCTACCATACAGACTGGTTTGCTGAAGATGGTCCTCGTTACGTCATTGAGGTCATCCTATTGAACGACCGTGCGCTGATAACGCTGGACACAACTGGTCCAGGACTTCACAAACGAGGCTACCGCAAGCTTGTTACAGAGGCGCCTCTGAAAGAAACAATGGCTTCCGCTCTTATTCAGCTTAGTCGGTGGAGCCCGGAGCGACCCTTCTATGACCCATGCTGCGGTTCCGGTACTTTATTGGTCGAAGCTGCTATGCAAGCCTGGAACATTGCTCCAGGCCTGAGACGTACCTTTAACTCGGAAGACTGGCCTGTCATTGGCAGAGAATTATGGAATCAGGCTCGCGACGAG
Organism: Paenibacillus polymyxa; assembly: GCF_015710975.1. NCBI lineage: Bacteria > Bacillati > Bacillota > Bacilli > Caryophanales > Paenibacillaceae > Paenibacillus > Paenibacillus polymyxa. The sequence goes on from NZ_CP049783.1 coordinate 5,758,662, forward strand.
GCGATGGATCTGACTCGTGATGACATTCCTTTTGAGATTGCAGGTAGCGATATCGACCCTAGCGCTATACAAGTTGCTGAAGCAGCTGTAAAGGCAGCAGGCTTTGCTAAAGACATCTCACTAAAGGTGCTGCCTGCCAGCAAGGTTAGGCTTGAGGGCCAGTATGGTGTGATGATTACAAATCCACCTTACGGCGAAAGACTGAGCGAGCAAGCCGAGGTGGAAAAGCTGATCCGTACACTTGCACGCACGGCAGCCGAAATGAAGACTTGGTCCTTCTTTGCCATCAGCTCCACCAAGCAATTTGAGCATTATTGGGGCCGCAAAGCCGACAAGCGCCGTAAGCTGTTTAACGGCCGAATTGAATGCCAATACTATCAGTATCTGGGTCCTCTGCCTCCGCGCCGCAAAGATACTTCGCCGTTGCAGTCCTAAATGTTCGAGATATAGGCCAGGAAACGAACCCTTTGTTCGTTGTCCTGGCCTCATTTGTGCCGTGTTTCTTTACTTAATCATTGAAATGCGCAGGATGAGCGCTATAATAATTAAAGGCATTTCGGTTTTAACATTACGTTAATGTGTAGTTTATACTAGCCGAACATTTCTGCCGGAGGGGGTAAAGTGTTGGTTATTCGCACGACCAGTGCAAGACGCACTGGTAACATGTTCAGCAGACTGCTGCTGTCTCAATATTTCGGTTTAGTTCTGTTTTTTGTACTTATGATTGGCAAGCTTGTACTGATTCACTATAACCTGCATGCCCAAAATATCGACATGAATCCGCTGGATTATGTCATTGCTATTGGGTCGCTGTTGCTTGTAAGCTTCTGGACCTTGTGGCTGCCACGTCGCGGACGTTTGATTGCTCTTGTGGTGCTCGATATATTGCTCACCGCGCTCATTTATTCCGACATGGTTTATTATCGGTATTTCCAGGATTTCATTACGATTCCCGTTTTGCTTCAAGCTGGACAAGTTGATTCTCTGGGTGGAAGCATCGCATCCCTTATGTACTGGTGGGATATTTTCTTTTTTGCAGACTGGATTTTATTCATTCCGTATGTCATATTCGTGGCTTCGTTACGGCGTCGGTTTACAACGAATGATCATTACTTGGAAGCATCACGAAGCTCTTTCACAAAAAAATTTCTGTTTCGCTTCTCCAAGGGGGCATTGGCTTTCCTGATTGGCTATGTTTTGACATTTGGACCGATCAAAATATATACCTCCACTTGGGCAACCGGCATATTTGTCGGCAACTGGTGGTCAATGGCCTTGTACAACGTAACCGGATTGATCGGATTTCATGGATATGATATCTACCGCTACGGTCAGGACCATCTTGGGCCACAGCCTACATTGGCTCAGGTGGAATCCGATAAAGATAAAGAATGGTTCAATCAACACCAGAAATTACTTCAGGTAAAAAATGATCTCTACGGCAAGTATAAGGGCAAAAATGTGATGGTCATCCAAGCTGAAGCGTTCATGAACTTTTTTATCGGCAAACAGATCAACGGTCAAGCAATTACGCCTAACTTTGACAAACTGACGAAAGAAAGTATGTATTTCAATAATTATTTCCATCAAACTGCACAGGGTCGTACATCGGACGCAGACTTCTCTACCCACGCTTCGCTGCATCCGCTCCCTACGGGTTCTGTATTTATCCGTTATGCGGACCATAAATTCGATACGTTGCCTTCCATCTTGAAGGATACAGGTTATAGTCCTAATGCGTTTCACGTGTACGACAGCAGCTTCTGGAACCGTTACACAATGTATAAGGCGATGAACTATGACAAGTTCTACAGTAAAAAGGATTTTAAAATAGATGAGCCCCTCGGCTGGTCCCTGGGAGACAAATCCTTTTTTAGACAAACGCTCAACGATCTCACAACCGAAGTGAAGCAGCCGTTCTACGCCTATATGGTCGGTATTTCCAGCCATCATCCGTACAACCTGTCACCTGACGCTGTAGATTTGGATGTTGGTGAATTTGAAGGTACGATGTTCGGAGACTATCTGAAATCCGTCCATTACGTGGATGAGGCTTTGGGTGAATTGGTAGATCAGATGAAGAAAGACGGATTGTGGGATAATACGATTCTAATGTTCTATGGGGATCACGACAATTCCATTAAAGACAAAGCACTGTATGAAAAGTTTTTGGGCAAGCCACTTACAGATTTGGACATGCAGAAAATCATGAATCAAGTGCCATTACTTGTGCATCTTCCTGACGGAAGCCAGGCAGGCACGTATACAGAACCGGCAGGACAGCTGGATCTGACGCCTTCCGTAATGCATCTACTTGGGATTTCTACAAAACCATATCATTTTATGGGTAACGATCTGTTTAGCGGAAAACCTCGTATGGTTGTGCTGCGTACTGGCGCTTTCACGGATGGACGAGTGTACTACATTCCATCTGAGGACGGTACATTCTCCAAGGGAACCTGTTACAATCTGAGTACAGGTCAACCTACAGATGTGAATGCCTGCGGGCCGGGCTATACTGAGGCTCTCAATCGATTGAACATATCCGATCAGGTCATCACATATGATCTTATTCGCGAATGGGAGACTGAAGCCAAGAAATAACAAAAATCCCGATCCATCAGCTTGTTAGGGCTGTGGATCGGGATTTTTGTATTGACAGTCATTGGACTGCGCTTGTTACCATTAACAAATACTCAGGAACGCAACGTTTTTTTAGCCTGATCAAGACGTTGTACCTCTTCACCAAGCATTTCCTCAGCAACTTCTACTGCATCGTCACCAAGGCTATCCTTTGCCTGCTGTATAGCTTGCTCCGCATGAGTGCGAGATTGCTCCGCTTGCTCAATCAGCTGTTCAGCCGGATGTGACAATGCCTGAGACACGGCATTATGGAGCTTGTCCACCGAGTTTTGTGTTTGAGCTTCGACACTGTGATTGTCGAGATTGGAATCATATTGGGCCATGAGTCACTCCTCCTTCTGGGCATGGTCTACATTCATTAGCATGGATCAGAAGGAGGGGAACTATTCAAAAGGTGCCAACGATGCGCACTCGAACTATTTTATAAAGCGTGCAGCCTTCTCTAATACTTCATCCTCTGTGGCCGCACTCACATAACGTCCGTTCACATACACAAACGCCCGTTTTCCACAAGGACCGCAATACGACTTGCAACCGATTTTGATCTCCGCATCGGGTGCCATCTTTTTCAACTTAGGCAAGATCGTTTTTAAGCGGATATGATTGCACTCATCACATACGCGAATATCATTGGCCATCTGTCATCCCTCCGAGCTCCGGCTTAGTGGTCGCCGTGATTACCTTGGGAAGGGTTAGTAATAACAAATCCTTCTTCGGGGAAGTACAAGTAATCAATTTTCACACCATCCAGCAACGGCTGACCGCTTTCCAAAATTACATCAATACCTTTATCTGTAGATACAACAGTATCTGTTTCCTTAGGCGTGTCCAAATCTAGCCCGTAATGAGCATGATCTCCATGAGCATGAGTAATAACAACGCGCAGGCTCTTCCCTTGGTTCTCTTCCTTATCCAATTCAAGCTTCAATACTTTAGCTGCATTACGAGTAATTTTGCAGTTCATTAAACTTCATCTCCTTCATATTCATTAAATGAAATGTGGTTCGATGGAAATATATCCACACCACACAACCTAGCGGATAAAATCAACAATTCCAAAAATTAGCCCCTCTCCTTGATGAAAAGAAGTTGTGCAGCATAGCACAAGGCAATATTCCTATTGTAAAGAAAATCGCAAAAAATCGCAATCACGAAAATCATAAGTTTACATCTATCGAACACGTACGTGCTGTTTTTCAATCACATCAGGATATTTTCGTTCAGCACGGGTGACGAACCAATTCATAAGCAATAACGTCACACCAATGTCGTCGATGGGCATAAATGGCATGACATCAGGCAGTATCCAATAAAGCAATACAGGCACCGCAAAAAGTAATTTTTCACCCAAAGGAATCCTCGAAGAGGTAATCAATCGGGGGATACGACGAAATACATGTGACCACTGACGGAGAGATAGTAGTTTTTTCCACTTCATAGGTTGTTCACTCCATTTCCAATGCTCCTAAGTATATATACCCTATGGAAGGGACAAGTAAAGAGGAACACGTGTAAAAAACGTGCTCCTCCTAATACGTGTAAATGATGCAATACGTTTCAGCAGGTCCAATCTGTTACCATGACAGCACCGTCGCCATTAACATGCCAACTTCTGCTGCAATATCCTCATAATCACGCATAGGCAGCGGATTTACGCCCAGACCAACTTCAACGGTAAATCCCGGTTTACCAAACCGTTGTATAAACCAATCCTTATACCCTGCATCGCTTCCCCCCAGCTTTACCGCCCGATACCCTGTTGCGGCAGCCAGCTGCAATGCCCAATCTCGGCTCTCCTTAGGCTCTAGATCCCGATAATTCCAATAGATTTCCTGTCCCTGGCTGTGTATGGATAATACCATGTCGAACTGTTCGCGCTCCGTTAGATCGGCAAGGGCCTTGGACTCTGGCTCAGACAAAGGTGCAGGTCCTGCATAGTCTCGTCGAGACGGACCTGTTTTACCGCGTCTGCGCACCTCCTCCTCCCAATACGCCGGAAACTGATCGTTGAGGTCAACACCGCGAATATTGGCCTTCCAGCCACGAAAATCAGCACGTCCTTCATTCCATTTTCTGAGTTCATGATACAGCGGATGAGTTGGGAGTACACCCTGTTGCACCAGCTCCACTCCATCTGGATTGACCATTGGTACCCCCCACAAGGATGTATGCTCCATTAAATCCTGCGGAGAGCCTCCATACACCCATGGATTTCCTGTCGGTTTCCTCCATTCATCGTGAAGTTGCCCAGCATCCCGTTCTCCAGCACCATCAATCCCTCGTGCATATTGTTCTATAAAACGCAGCAAACAAGGTGTCGTCAACCATTCGTTAGCATGTACAGAAGCGTTGGCATGAATTTTCCTCGTTCCCTGCCCAATCCGTATATAAGGGATATCCTTCCCCATGACACTGGTGCCAATGCTGCCAACTTCAATAAACGGAAATCTGTGGACCAATGCCTTCAGGTCTTCCATTAAATCTTCATAGCTATACTCTCCACGTAACCGTACAATCTGATCCCGATGGTCTTCAGGAATGATAATTATCTTTCCTTCCACGAAGTTATGCTCCGCAAGTCCCGAATTAGCGAGCCGCAGCTCATCAAGCTCTACACCGAACTGTTTGGCAATCTGTCTTGCATTCTCCCCAGACTGAATAACGTATTTACGATCCGTAGACGGACGAATATATAGCAATTGACCACAAATCAGATAGGGTTGCGTGGCGGCCCACGGATTATCTGCGATCAAAGTATCCGCCGATAGTTTAAAAGCCGAGGCGACCCGGTGCAATGTATCTCCTTTTTGAACGATATATTCCCTCATCTTACTACGCCCCTTCCATCTGCCTTACTGCATGTTATGCAGACGCTGCGTGTCTTGATGTAGCGAAAAGCAAAACAACCAACTTCTTTTGTCCAATGACAAAAAAGTTGGTTGTCTCGTTAATCCAGATGAGTGACTTGCCAGACAACAGGCGTTTGCCGAATCTGCTCCCCAAGCCACTGTGCGGCAATGCGCTGGAACAACTCTGGATCGCCGGAACAAAAAAGCTGATGCACTGGCGTTTCGTCCCCGGCCTCCAATTTGCCCTTGTTATACAAAATGGTACTTGTCTCTCGCGCTGTTTCATCTGCCGAGCTAATGAGCTTCACCGCAGGACCCATGACTTCCTGAATCGTTTCCTTCAAAAAAGGATAATGCGTACAACCAAGAATCAGACAATCAATCGTATACGTTTGAATAGGTCTCAATGATTCCTCCACAACCTGCGATGTCGTTTTGGAGCGGAACAACCCTTGTTCTACCAAAGGCACAAGCGCAGGGCAAGCGTGGCTCACCACGTCTACATAGGGAGACAACTGCTTGAGCGCAGCTGTATATGCTCCGCTTCGAATCGTACCGACAGTTCCAATCACCCCGACATACCCAGTAGCGGTCGCGCTGATCGCAGCACGAGCCCCAGGGTGGATAACTCCGATCACCGGAATGGATACCTTTTGGCTTATATACTCCAATGCCGCAGCCGTTGCTGTGTTACAAGCAATAATAATGACTTTCGGATTAAACTGAATCAGAAAATCAACCATTTGCTCTGTAAATTTTTTAACCTCTTCCGATGGTCGGGGACCATACGGGGTGCGCGCAGTGTCTCCAAAATAAATGATTTTTTCCCGCGGAAGCTGACGCATGACTTCTTTAACAACCGTCAGACCTCCTACACCGGAATCCAATATTGCAATCGCTTGCTGCACGTACACACCGCTTCCTTTTTTTGTTTAAATATGAGTTATTTCATCTCAGAAATCTATCCGTTGCTACATACTTTATGTCGTATTGGCGTAAAAGGTACCCCCAAAGATTACCCTAAAACGAGGAAGCGATCAACAAAAAGGCTTCATCCCAACGGGAGAAGCCACAAACTCAAGTTATAGTCAGTTGTTTCGCCTACGATATACGGACAGTTACAAAGCATCCTCTTCCTTATTCTCTTGATCAGGCACGGATGAAATGCTAACCTCTGGAACAATATTACTCTTTTTACGCCATTGACCTATTTCGTGAATGACGGCTGAGGCTGTTTCCTTAATTTTGTCAGTATACTCCATGGAGGTGTCTGAAATTTTCCCTGCAAGCTCCTGCCCCTTGTCACTCACGTGACGCGCCTGGTCTGTAATATCCTGACGCAGCTCGCGACCTGACTTAGGAGCAAATAACAACGCAGCAACCGAACCAGCAATACTGCCTGCCAACGCGCCACGGATAAAGCTTTTGTAGTTCTCCTTCATATTCATCTCTCCCTTGTGCCCGGGCGAATGCCCATCTGTTAATGCATTATAAGCATGGAGAGCCTGTCATGATACAGAGAACAAGCCAGAAAAATTTCTACTTATTTTTGGAGCGGATACGATACAAGCAGCAACGGCCTCCATCCGCCAAACAATCCTCACGGACAACCTCGGCATCAAGCAGCTCCTCAAACATTTGCTGTTCGCACTCACAAGCCTTGCGGTAACGATTGGCAATCTGAGAGATAGGACAATTGTACTCCATAATAGAGTAACTTCCATCCTCTTCCTCACGCCACTCTGCCATATAACCTGAAGCGTTCTGGATGCCCGAAAGCTTTTCTACACGTGAAGCTAGTGTAGACTCACTCTCGATGTGAGGGGCGTAGCGCTTCATCATTTTACGTTTTCTACCATCAAACAACGAGTGAACAGCTTCCATTCCCTGCTCTTCATCCAGCTCCTCTAACAGTTCCAGTAACAGATGATCATAATTACGAGGAAACTGCTCGCTTCCCTGATCGCTCAGGCTGTACAAAAACGTCGGACGTCCCATCGCCTGTCTCAGGATCGTAGCCACAATCAGACCATCCTGCTCCATCAATTTGAGATGCCTGCGCACCCCCATTTCGGTAATGCCCAATTGAGCTGCCAAGCTTCCGACGCCCACAGGTCCCTGGGTTTTCAATAGTGTTAAAATCATGCGCCTAGTGGGCATTTCGGGTACGATATACTTATCCGTCACTTTTGCCTTTACACTCCCTCGGGCTGAGGACCCAATTCCTTATTTAAATAATCGTGCACGCTAGATACAAAAAGCTCCAGCAACCCAGGCAGCTTAGGTGTGAGTGGGTGAAGGCTTGTCCGGTCCCAATAAAAATACTCCTGTACTAAGGGTTTGCGCAAGGCTACCAGCTCTAATAGTGAATGAAATACGGTATCATCCAATACACCTTCCTCATGAATGATACCGATAATGTCCTCATAGCTACTGGCGTCACGCATAATAAAACCGTCGATGATATAGCTCCCTACGTCCGTTACCGTCTCAATGGCCAGATGAAGACACCGCTCCTGCACTAGCCCCTGCAACAGATCGCCTTTCCAGGCGGCGGATGTCTGGCGAAGGCCGTCGACAATGTCGGGAACAGCCCCTAGTCGAAGCTCAATTTGTTCCCGGTTGACATAATACAAAGTTCTGCACCTCCAGTAACCGCTTTAGATTTCATAATCAACTGCGATAGATACATCCTTCACTTCATTCATGTGTACAATAATTTCCTGATGCACAGGGTGTACCTGATACGTTTGCAAGTCTTCCAATGTTTCTACCACAGCGGTAAGGGAAATATCATAAGAACGTTCCGAACGAATCACATCCGTACCTACTTCAAGTGACAGCAGCTCCTTGATCTTGCCAGTCATGCTGCGCAAAATAGATGCCGTATGTTCAATGCTTTCAGGGGAGCGGTCTTTCAATTTGAACAAAACAATATGTTTAATCATGCGTATAGGCTCCTTATCTTAAAAATGTTCTCTTGAAAATTTTATCATAACGCCCCACATACGGAAAGAAACTTTGTAATCTTAGCGATCTTTTCCACCATTTTTACCATCAGACTCCTTGTCCTTTAATAGGGCAAAAAAATTCTTAAGCTTCGGTGGTAGCGGCAGACCCATTCGTGAACAGTTCTCAGTAATCGAGATCAATTCGTTGGATAAATAAAAATACGTTGCCGCCCCCTTCATGATTTCCGTACCCATCAGAAGATCCATATGATGCGCCAAAGAAATCACCATGAGCATTAAAGCCTTTCTCGCCAACCCCCAAAAGCCAGCTTTACTGCTTAACCCTTGTCCAGTCTTCACGGCAGCAGCGACTCCAGTTACATAATCAACAGCCATGGCAACCGTGAATAGCACCATAAGCTGATTCCAGCCGCCAAAGGCAAACGTAATAATGGCTCCTGCGGTGGCACAAATCATACTAAACATACTCGGATTAATATTCATACCTGCTCCTCCTCTCGGGGCGGTTATTGTAATATATGCAGCGACGTCGTCACCCGTAAAGTCATATGACCTGTGCATAGATATCAATTCATAGATTCATATAAAACAAGCTGTGAAATTCACCATTTCCGAGCAAATACAATAAAAGCACCTTCAAAGCCCCTATAAAGGAGCGATAAAGGTGCCTTACTTATTTTTTGAGGGAATATAACAATTGTGCATCTACTTTATCCATAACGCTTTGTTTCTGCTTATCGTTATATAAAAAACAGGCTACCCCTCTCAAAAAATTGAAGTAGGGCAGCCTGCTTTCCTTTCAAATTTATTCAATTAACGGTGATCATTCCAAAAATTAAGCGGAGTCAGGTTATCATTTAACGGCTCGAACGAATATCCTTCTTTCTGCAAAGCCGCCATGATTTGTGGAAGCACCTTGATCGTAGATGGCTTATCATGCATAAGAACGACTGGTGTTCTGCCTTGCTTTTTCAATCTCTTAATATCACTGAGGACCGTCTGTACAAAATGCTCTGGATTTTTAGTATAACGCCAATCATTCGAATCTATGTTCCAGTCCCAAATATGATAGCCTGCACCCGTCAGTTGATCGCGGTATGCTTTCTTCAAATAGGGTTTGCTGCCATAAGGTGTACGAATCAAAGAAGTGCGTTTCCCTGTGGCCTTAAATAAAATCTCATTATCCTGATTCATCTCTGCCAATGCCGCTGCCGGGGATGCATAGATCTTTTTCACCTGGTGTGTCATCCCATGCAGGCCCAAGCCATGCCCCGCGTCTACCATTCTCTTCATTACTGCGCTATGTTGACGAATTTCAGGTCCCAACATGAAGAACGTAGCCTTGGCATTATATTTGTCCAGAATATCCAGCAGCTGCGACGTGTGCGCCGTTGGACCATCATCAAAGCTCAAATAGATTGTACGGCTGGAAGGCTTGGCATTTTCCGTGCTGCCTGTATTGCTAGTTTTGCCTGGCTTAACAGCTGCATACTGTTTAATTTCTGCCGCAAATGTATTCAAGAACTGAGCATCAGACAAACTAGCGTTTGCATTCTGAATTCGATACACATTACTCGTAGGAATCGTAATAGTGAAGCCAAACGCATCGGTCAAAGTGCGGATTGGCACCATCGTACATCCTCCACGCTCAAACACATCACCCTTGTTCAAATCCAGCGTAAAGCTGCGATTATGCCCAGTCAGCACCAATGTATTTCCATTGGCCGAAGTAGTAATGCCCATCTTTTGCCCCAGTGTCACGATAGGAACATACAACTTATCATTTTCCATTACGGGCTTAATTGTATTCGAATCTAGCAACACATCATTGACCCCAAGTAAAGGAGCCTTCGCTTGTGCACTCGCTGTATTCGTATGTATACCCAGCAACCCCAAACAACAGATTGCCATCAAGCATACAGCCATCCATTTTACTTTTAAAAGCTTCATCATTACACCATCCTGTGCTGTATTTTATAATGTGCGGGAGCTATCTCTAGCTTGTCTATGAAGTTATACAGACATGACGATATAGACATGGCAATATAGACATTCACTCAACATATAGAACATAAACGCATCTCAACCGACTGAACCGGACGTCTTTTGGCCCCCTATACATATTAATAGATTACCAGACTATAGTAGGTAAATATAGTAAAACAATTTGAAAACAATCTCGCAATCCATCTTACCAAATAAGTTACAAAGTTGTGAATAAATCGACTGAGTTAAAAAGAATACAAGTGAGTAGTATATCCTTTTAATGGAATTAGGGGCCTATCGGATGAAAATGAAGGTAAAGTGCTTGGAGCAAAATAGCAGTGGTATCTGAAGGTATTGTATATCTAATAGAATATGGAGTGTCGTAGAGGAGTATCATTTAACCCGTTTACTTGGTACTAGGTATTGATATAAAGAATACCTTGAGGATTGTCGTCCTCAAGGTCTCTCCAGTTGCCTATTCTATTAATGATACTTCAAATCTCTTTTTAACTTCATCCAGATAATTGTCAAGAAATAAATTCTTATTTGTAAAGCCTAAATAATATTCATAGTCTCCCTCATCAATAGATGAATAATATTCCTGATGAAATAAAACATTGAAATGTTGTTTAAAATCTGAACCTTTTTTAATGACAATACATCTAAATAAATGATCAATGTCAATTGCTTTAATAATATCTTCCTTTTGCATTGCCGAAAACCACATTATTTTCGGCGGTGTCTGATTCGGCTCATCCCAATGAGGTATAGATTCCTTCCATGGCAACACCCACTCGGAATTCACAAAAACACATCTCTCTGAGATAAAATTCTGTGTATTCACATCAAATAAATTCATGTTCCTTTCGTAAAAGGAAAATAATACAATTGAATCCTTTTCAATGAATAACCTTATCAAGTCAGCAATATTCTCCGTTGACATATTATGCTTAATCACACCATAAGGCCGTTTAAGATTTATTTCCAAATTCATCATCCTATTCATCCGAAATAATAGTGATCCGATGTATTTTTACCTGTCCTAGGGTCAATATATTGAAATTGCATTGGAATATTTGGTCAGGATCATAGATTTGTTATCAGTCAAGAAGTAATAATAAAAAAGATCATAACACGAAACTATCTGGTGTACAGGCGTATTAGGGAAAAATTATACGAACACAAATAAAAGCACCTGAAATCACCATAAGGAATTTCAAGTGCTTTATAATTTTGTTTTAAGTTACTCGTATAGTCGTCCTTTGCAGCTTTGATAATGACATCATATACACGCGTTTTTCCTTATTATTTGGCATCAGGAAAATTATCCTTGATTGGTGGGGTAGAGTCCCAACTTATCAGTTTAATATGCTACTTAGCAAGTAATTCATTTGTATTGGAAAATTGAGTGTTAATAGTCCTTCCATCATTTTCAAAAACCCTTCCATCTTTTTTAATAATAAAGCCTTCTTGTTCAATAAATATAAAGTCAGCAGATCCATTTTTTCATTACATTTGAGAATTAATTAGCAGCTTCTTTACCGAATGTATTCTGAAGACCAATACAGGTATCTCTTATAATCCATGCTTGCACACAGTTAGTGTTATGGACCCAAATATTAGAGGTTAGTGATGTGATAAAGAGATATAATTATCAACCTCATACATGTGGTAGAGGCATATAAGAGGATCTTCATGCGGATCTTTCGTAGTATACCGCCCGATTCATTGGGCATTTGGTGGGGGTAAAAGTAAAGACCTTGAGAATGGTATATTTTCAAAGTCTTTCTCTTGCCCAAACTTTTTTAAATGCTGTTACTTACCATTCATATTCATTAGCCTTCTCTTCTCATCTAGCCATTCTTCTTCTCTTCTCACCCATTCTTCAGGGCTTAATTTTTCGTCCGTCCAGAACGTAGAAGAGTCTACAGCATTACCATCTTTATCGATTGCAATAACAGATGTCCTACTTTTACCAAAAACCAGATTGGGACAAATTTGGTGACCATCTTGGTTGTAAGTTAAACAATGAACACCTATATTTCCCTTACAACATTTTGAATCATGATTCTCTTCATTATCTTCATAGAAACAATTTGCCTCTAGAATAATATGTTTCCATCCCATAAGACTCCTCTTTAAACTTAATAAGCAGCATTTAATTCCCTAAGGTCGATCTTGTAGTCGTGTTGATCATTCCAATTCACTCAATTATACCGTTCTCAAATTACCATAAGCCCGGTAAGAACCATAAACTCAGGCAGACACATACTTTCTACCATTTGGGACACCATCTAGATACTCGAAATTCAGATTTGGATGGTCCGGATTCTCCTTGAAATTGCTTAAAAGCTGTATCCGCTTTTTCTTGTATATTTTTTTAGAATTTTATTATATGTTTGTTGAATTACCACTATTAATATTCCACACGCACCTATACTGTGCACCAAATACTAAGGTCGCTTACGAGGTGCGTTTGGAACTATCGACTGTCATGTTGTAAACCGTTGCCTGCTTGTGTAATAATTTAATACTGTCTTTCTTAAGTGCATTCCCGTCACTCTGAATAAGCAAGTCTCAACCTTGAAATTTTTAACAAACGTCCATCCCTTGTCCTATCCCCCCAAAACAGATGGCTATCGGTAGATTCAATCATCTGACCGCTCAAATGAATTTTGTAAATCTAATCCGCTTCGTAATTGAGCGTAGCCATAACCTCTTTATAAGCTATCTTGCCAGTCGTTTCATCCTTAGAGAGAACCTTAACTCCGATCTTAATTACATTTACCATACCATTTCCTTTTCACAAATCATCTAGCTGTATAACCTCCCTTTTTCTCGTCAAAAAATTGCATGTTGGGCTGTAAAAACCCACTGTTCTCTCTGTACAACCTTACAATCATAAGAGAAGAACATATTACCTCCATTTCCATAAAAAATGTCACATTTTAATATATCGACACCTTAAACTTCCATTTTTATAGGCCAAATGGACCTTATTTTCCATAAACCGGTTAAGCCCATGGGATTAAAAGAAAATCAGGAGAAGAGTCACTTGCAAAGCCCCCTTCGGGTATAGTAGTATGTGTTTAAAAAAAATCGGAGGGTATATGCCTAAACAACAAGACAAACATTCCATTCAGGCGTGGTCTCTGATCAATCGCAAATATTTGGGAAAAGGCGTGCGTGTCAAACGTTTTCGCAAACCAACACGCTGTCAAGTACGCAATCGCGTTCTGCTTGCCGTTTTGATGGCTAATGACATTAAACTGTCCCAACTTGCCGAGGAGCTTTCCATCTCCTCTCGCAGCGTCAGCGCGTGGGTATATGAAGGCCGTATTCCCGGCAACACTAATCTGGAAAAGACGTGTAACACACTTGGTTATCCACACCATATTCTATTTAATGAAGAGGTTGTCCGGCGTTCACCGCTTATTTGTCAACCATCGCCGTCCCGTTTTATGAAACGGACTGTAACTCGTTCTCCGGTTAAAAACCGGATTTTGGCGGGTTTGTGCATGGTACATGATATTTCGGTGACCGATGTCAGTCATTGGATTGGCGTTCACCCGGGTACATTTCGGAAATGGTTGCATCAGGGTACCGTTCCTTCACAAACCTTCCAGGATCAGGCGGAACAGTTTTTCCGTATTCCAAAATCCATTTTGTTTGCTGATGCCATGCTGAAAAAGTAACAATGTCCTTTAAAACGAAACGATTGAAACTTTCATGAAAGTCTTTGAAAGGAACGCATTACCATCTTTCATGCATAAGGCTTTCACATCATGTGATTTACAGAATATAAAAGCAAAAAAGCACAGTCTGCCGATTCTGGCGTACTGTGCTTTTTAGATAGCAAAATTTAAATGCTTCTTGCTTATAATTTGTAACTTCTTAGGATTGAGTGCTTGCCGCTTCAGTTGAATGTCCAGCTTTTGCCTTGATGGCCTTCAGCCTTTTCATAACTGGGTTACCCCCACATCCAAAGTAGTCGTGAAGACGGCTGTATTCCTCATAGAGCTTATTATAGATGTCCACGTTCTCAGGGATTGGCTTGAAGCCCCCATAGCCATGGCTGCCAGTTAACCTCCCAAACGTCCTTATTTAATGTTTCTAACATACATAGGTCACTCTTCTTACTTTCATTTCTGGCACCACTCTCACCGCACACTTGTACGTACAACTAAATCAACCTTTTTTATATATCTTTTTGATAGATTTATGTACACATTTTCAAAATGTATAGAAAAACAGCCCCTTTTCTGCAATCCAGAAAACAGGCTGCTTCGTGTATCCAGTAACATACCATCAACTTAAAATTCACTAAACATTTCCTAAGCTGGCCCCGTGGATTCGCGTACAATTAACTCTGGAGGTATAATCCACTGACGCTCTTCTTCACAATACCCCTTTTCTTCAATCATCGATAGCATGGTATCGGCGGCACGTAACCCCAATTCTTCCTTGGGGTGCCGAATGGTTGTAAGTTTGACTTCCGTGGCTGTCGCCAAAAATGAATCATCAAACCCAACCAGTGACAGATCCTGGGGAATACTGAGGCCCGCCGAACGTACAATATCCAGCAGCCGCACCGCCAATTCATCATTATAGGTCACCCATCCGGTCGGACGTTCCCCTGTCTCCATCGCCAACAGCTGTGATGCGCGTTGTAACGGAAGCTCATTTTTTTCTTCAGTCCGGTACGTCGTTACTGCGTTTGGATGTAACGTCACTCCATATTTACGGTGAGCGGCTACAAATCCCTTCATCCGCAGAATTCCTTGCATATCATCGGTTTTGAAAAATCCGGCCAATCGCCGGTGCCCCAGCTTGATCAAATGCTCTGCCGCCAAAAAACCACCCTTTTCATCGTCCAAACGCAAACAAGGTGCATCCATCTCCTCATAACGCGCATTGATCATTAAATAAGGGATTTGGCGATTCTCCACGGTTAAATAATAGTTCAAATTGGGATTACGTTCCCCGCTTTTGGTCGGCTCAATAATAATTCCGCTCAGTGGTTGACTCAGCAGCATTTTCAGGCATTGACGCTCTTGCTCAGGATCATTGCCTGTACTTGATAATAGCAGTTTGTAGCCTTGGCGGCTTAGCTTGGACTCAATTCCCTGTACAATGGATGGAAAAATATAATCCGATATATAAGTTGTCACAACTCCAATCGTCCGTGGATCTTCGGGCTGCTTCAGATCCCGTGTTGCGACAAAGGTTCCCTTACCCTGTATGCGAAACAGCCAACCTTCCTGTACCAGTTCACCCAGCGCCTGACGCACCGTTTGCCGACTAACTGCAAATTGTTCAGACATTTCATGTTCAGAAGGAAGCTGGCTTTGCGGCTCCAGTTTGGATGAATGAATCCATGATAAAATTTCCTGTTTAACCTGTATATATTTGGGCGCCATCATTTCCTCCGTACTTTCCATATCATGTATCTACTCGTATTCCACAATTATAGCATAGCATTCATTTGTACATACAAGTGTTACAGGAGCATAATATCGTTGTATAGCTGCCGGAGGCGTAAACCCATTCACCAATCCCTTTCTCATGCTTAGACTGAATGTATAAAGAACTCTGGTGTAACACACATTATGAACGAAGCAACTGATGTTCATTCATATACTTGAGTCCGGTATAGCGATCACGCAAAGTATGTGCCGTGCGCAAAGCACGAGCAAGTTGTTCCTGTGTAACCCCCAGCTCGGCAATGGTAGACGGACCTCCCACCTGAGCTAGCCATGCACGCATCTGTTCCGATGTAGGCAGAGTCCGATATACTTTAAAAGCCTCCACATCCTGATTGGCAGCCAATTCCCTATACATGTCAGACAGCAAAGCGGAGGCAACGCCCACCTTGGCACCATGCAAAACTTGCTTGCGCCCCTCTGCAATAAAATCCATTTCAATTCGGTGAGAAATATGATGCTCTCCCCCTGAGGCAGGACGGGAATGATCAATCATCAACATCGAAATACCGGATGCAATCAGCGCATTCATCAACACCTCAACTCCTGCCTTACTGCCTGCCGCGATCTCATCGACATGCTCTACACAAGCACGTAAAGCCTCCTCGGTAATTCGATTAGCTACAGGTGAATACGGCTCGTTTCCCAAATCTCTGGACACATGCCAGTCCGCTAATGAGGTAAACTTACCGAGCATATCGCCAAAACCCGCGGCAGTCATCACTTGAGGGGCACTTGCCAGTACGGACAAGTCAGCGAAGATCGCCTCCGGCGGAACGGCTTGGAACGTCTGCTTGCTGCCATCCACAATTAATGGGGCCCCAGCTGAGGTAAAACCATCTACAGATGCAGCCGTTGGGACTGACAAGAACGGACGATTCATTTTATAGCACACAAAGCGAACCAGATCATGAATCGTACCTGACCCTACAGCAAGCACAGCCTGACTTTGATCCGCCACACCTAGCAGAACCTTCATGATATAAGTTTCATCAGCAATAACATCCCCTACCGCATTCGGAGGCAGCCGAACTACATCAACTGTCAAACCTGCTTCACGGATTAATTCAGCTACTTTTTTCCCTGCTGCCGCTGAAGTATGCTCATCCTCTACTAGAGTAACATGCTGATAATTCTGTTGATTCAAATAAGAAGCAATGGATTCAAGTGCTCCATCCCGTACCTCGATAAACAATTCAACCTTTCGGTGAGGATGATCAGCGTTACTAGCCTGCGCCTCTTCGTTCCACAGCTTGATCTGCTCATTCATATTCATTTCATCAGCCTCCTGAAAAGGAATAATTTGTACAAGAATGATCCATACTAATAAATAGATTCCGTTTGAAAACGATTACTATTTAATTGTACGCACAAATGTAGGTACAAGTCCAGAAAAAACGTACAAGTTACGATTCAATTCAACCATTCGAAAGGAACAATATTATGAAATTTGGAACAGATATTGCCTGTGCACTCGGGTTACTGGCAGGTACAACGTTTGGTAGTGGGGTTGCTTTTTTGTTCGGCTGGCAAGCTTATCGTGCACTGACTTCAGTCACGGTTTTTGGCATTGCAGGGATTATCATTACCATTGCTGTTTTTCGCTTGCTGCACCGGAAGTCGCTTTCTACGTCCAATTCTCAATGAATTCTGTTGAAAGCCAGACCATTTAATTTTAACTGCATACATAAAAAAACGGGTCTCACAAGCCATTTGCAGCTTGAGAGTACCCGTTTTTGATGTGGAACTACTTACTTAAACTTTTGGATCAACGTCCAGTTCATAATCAATTTCATCAAAACCGAATCCAAACAATTGAAGGAAATCCAGACGGTATTGTTCAAGATCACCCAGTTCGGATACGTTTTCGGTAGTGATCTCAGACCAAGCCGCTTTAACAGCTTGCTGCACATCCTCTCTCATTTCCCAGTTATCCAGACGAATGCGCCCTTCTTCGTCCGTTTCCACTGTGGACCCATTGTATAACGTCTCGAACAGACGTTGCGCCTGCTCAATACATCCCTCGTGTAGTCCTTTTTCTTTCATGACCTTAAACAGTAAGGAAATATACAGAGGCACAACCGGGATAGCGGAACTGGATTGTGTAACCAAAGCTTTATTCACTGAAACGTAGGCCTTCCCATGATAAGGCTCCAGTTGCTTTGTTAACGTATGTGCTGTGGCTTCCAAATCATTTTTAGCTTGGCCAATGGTTCCTTTACGATAAATAGCCTCCGTAATCTCAGGACCAATATACGAGTAAGCCAGTGTGGTTACCCCTTCAGCCAGCAGGTCGGCTTCTTCCAACGCTTTTAACCACAGGGACCAATCTTCGCCACCCATGACCGTGATGGTGTTATCAATCTCCTCCTGCGTTGCTGGTTCAAGCGTAATTTCCGACACGACACCTGTGTTCGTATTCACCGTTTTATTCGTAAACGGCTGTCCGATGGGCTTGAGAACGGAATTGAAGGTCTCTCCCGTATCAGGATGTGTCCGTCGCGGTGAGGCGACACTATATACAATCAGGTCTACCTTGCCCAGCTTTTCTTTGACCAGCTTCAACGTCTCCTGCTTAATTTCATGGGAAAAAGCATCTCCATTAATGCTCTCCGCTATGTAGCCAGCCGCTCTGGCTGCTCTTTCAAAGGCCACTGTATTGTACCAGCCTGCCGAAGCCGTGCGCCCCTCTGAAGCAGGACGTTCAAAGGATACTCCTACGGTGTCAGCTCCCATACCGAAGCTCGCAGCAATGCGGGAAGCCAGTCCATAACCTGTGGATGCTCCGATCACAAGTACCTTTTTAGCTCCTTGTAATCCCGTGCTGTCTTTGATGTAGTCGATTTGACGATTAACGTGAGCCGCACATCCTGCAGGATGCGCAGTCGTACATATGAAACCACGAATTTTCGGTTTAATAATCATTGCAAGGGTCCCCCTACTTTGGCATTCATTTAATATTGATGGAATGGTTGTCCAGTCATAACTATATTACAAATCAGCTTGCGGCTCAACATATAACATGGTCTTGAAGGTAAACGATCAAATACTATGACACAGATATCCCCGAACTGCGACTCTACGCCAAAAAGAAAATCGCCGTAAACATCATAGTCTACAGCGCTCTTTAACTCCAATATTCATTTGGACTTATTTTCTAGCAATATCACATCTTCTCCTTTCTCTTGTCTTATTTTGATATTAGTCCTTCCCCAGGTACACATTAAATCAATAATTTCATTTGCTGTAATTCCATATTCCGTTATATAATACTCCACTTTTGGAGGCATTTGATTATACACATGTCTGCCTATGATCCCATCCTTCTCAAGTTCACGAAGTTGCTGTATAAGAACCTTTTGAGAAATGCCTGCAATACTACGCTGTAATTCACTGGTCCTCTTTCTACCAGACATTAATAAGCATATGATTAAGGATTTCCACTTACCTCCGATGATCTCCAGTGTTGCTTCTATGCCTAAATTATATTGTTTCATACGACCACCTCTTCAAGACTAAAATAACTAAGTTTATCGAATTCATTTTATAATCACATATCTTCACTCTAAGTACCACGCACACTTTCAAGTAACTATATTACTTTATTGTGTGTATTTACATTTTTTATAGCCTACAGAATAATAATACGTATCCACAAAAAGCAAATGATGCGATGTAAGAAAGGTGATTGATGATGAAGACTCTCGTAATTTTAGCACACCCGAATATTGAAAATTCCAGAGTAAATCAAAGATGGAAACAAGAATTGCTTCGATATTCCAATGAAATTACAATTCATGAAATTTATAAAGAGTATCCCAACTGGAATATTGATGTTTTGAAAGAACAAAAGTTACTTGAAGCACACAGCAATATCATATTTCAGTTCCCTTTATACTGGTATAGTTACCCTCCTCTATTAAAAAAGTGGTTTGATGATGTTTTTGCCCATGGATGGGCTTATGGTTCAAAAGGTGATAAGTTAAAAGGAAAGAAGCTAGGGATCGCCATGTCGATTGGCGATAAAAAAGAAAACTACTTATCTACGGGTTCCGTTACATTTACGGTAGATGAAGTTATAGCCCCTTTTAAAGCAAGCGCAGTACATGTGGGCGCCGTAACATTACCCTATTTCGCTGTCTTCGGAGCCTCGTTTCAAGCAAGTGATGAAGACATTAACCAGAGTGCAAAAGATTATATTAAATATATATTCCAGCATAAATAAAATGGCTGTTTAATAGCACGCATCTTAACCATATAAAAATAGGCTCTTGGAGGCATTCAGCCAATCCAAGAACCTGTAATTGTTAGGTATAATGCGGTCGAGAGGACTCGAACCTCCACGGGGGTTAGCCCACACGGACCTGAACCGTGCGCGTCTGCCAATTCCGCCACGACCGCATACTATGTATTGATGGCGATACTTTAATCGCCGTAATTAAAATTATATCTTGAATAGAGCTTAAAAGCAAGCCGATTTATATTATATTTTCTATGAATAATGCTAGTAAATATAAGAAAATCACTGGATATCACCAACCAGATATGGTAAGATGAACGCATCAGGAAAGGAGGTGCGTCAACATCAATAATCATATGTTGAGCGTATCCCTTACCCGGTCCGTTATTCTCTAATTTGCAGAGTTGACGGAGGCGCGGGATACGGATCAAGGCTTTAATTAAGCGCCACGGGTAAAAAGACCGTCTACGGACGGTCTCAGGCTGTCGAGAAAGTTTCGACAGCCTATTTTTATGTTAAATTTGTTTAAGACGACACCGCGTTAATGTTATATAATATAGGTAACTATTGTATAGAAACGGACGGTGTTGGTATGCTGCGATCTCATCGAGACAAACAACAATCCTTTGAATTGGTTTCCTTGGAAGAACTGGTGCCCCAAGATCATTTGCTTCGCAAAGTGGATACCTATATCGACTTCTCCTTTATTCATGAGAAGGTAAGCCCGCTGTATTGTGCAGACAACGGGCGTCCTGCCATTGATCCTACGGTATTGTTTAAAATGATCTTTCTCGGTTATTTCTATGGCATTCGCTCAGAACGGCAACTCGAGCGTGAAATTCAAACGAACTTGGCTTATCGTTGGTTTCTGGGGCTGGGCTTAACGGATAAAGTTCCGGACCATTCGACGATTAGTTGGAATCGTCGTACTCGCTTTAAAGACACTACGATCTTTCAAGATATCTTCGATGAAATTGTGCTGCAGGCGATCTCTCACCGAATGGTGGGCGGGCGTGTTCTCATCACCGATTCTACACACGTCAAGGCCAATGCCAACAAACATCAGTACACTAAAGAGCAAGTATTACAGAATACCAAAGACTATATGGACGAGCTGAATGAAGTGGTGAAGGAGGACCGGAAAAACCACGGAAAAAAGCCCTAAAATCTCGAGAGGAAGTGAACGAAGAAAAAGAAATTAAAGTGAGCAAAACAGATCCGGACAGCGGCTATATGATCCGTGATGGCAAGCCCGAAGGCTTCTTCTATCTGGACCACCGGACAGTGGATATGAAGTACAATGTGATTACGGATGTGCACGTGACGCCGGGGAATGTACATGATTCCGTCCCCTATTTGTCCCGTTTGGACCGCCAAAGAGAACGTTTTGCTTTTCAAGTAGAAGCTGTTACGCTAGATTCAGGTTATTTAACAACGCCGATTTGTCGAGGTTTGCAAAGCCGAAAGATTTTTGCCGTGATTGCTCACCGAAGATTTCATCCCAAACAAGGCCTGTTTCCGAAATGGAAGTTTGAATACGATGCCAAGAACAATGTGTATATTTGCCCAGCAGGACAAGAATTAGCCTACCGAACGACAGACCGAAAGGGATACCGGCAGTATGCATCTGATCCGGCTCAGTGCGAGCGTTGCCCGTTGCTGAGCCAGTGTACTCAGTCTAAAAACCACCGCAAAGTGGTGACTCGGCATGTCTGGGAAGACAGCAAAGAGTGGGTACGGAGCAACCGGCTAAGCCCATCCGGGAAACAGCTGTACCGCAAACGAAAAGAGACGATTGAGCGAAGCTTCGCGGATGCCAAAGAGCTCCATGGGTTTCGCTATTGCCGTTTGCGCGGACTTCCGAACGTCAGGGAACAAGCCCTCATGACGGCAGCCGTGCAGAACATGAAGAAGATGGCGATCCACCTGGATCGCCTGGAAAAACAGGGGTGAACCTTGTTTTTCCAGAGACCAGAGATCTCTCATGTAAAGAAAAAAAAACCACGTCTCAAAAAGACGGGGTTTCTCGACAATCTGAGACCGTCTACGGACGGTCTTTTTTATTTCAGTATCATACTTAATATAGATAAGATTACATAATGTGAAAAGAGGCGTTACAATGTCAATTAGACCTGCGAAAGTAGAAGAGTTGAAAGAACTGGTAGCCATTTGGCTGGACGCTTCCGTAGAAGCCCACCATTTTATTGCTCGGGAGTATTGGACATTTCAAGCTGCCGAGATGGAGAACAAGTACCTTCCCCTCGCTCAGAACTACGTTATCATACAAGATGACCATACGATTGGCGGCTTCATTTCCATGATGGACGGATACTTGGCTGCTCTGTTTATACGGGTTGATTCTCAAAGAAAAGGCTATGGCAAGTTACTATTAGATGGGGTTAAGCAACAGCATGAGAAAATTCAATTAAAGGTGTATCAGTCAAACACCAAAGCATTTAACTTTTATACTAAAAATGGATTTACCATTCAAGCAGAGTCAGTGGATGCCGAGACTGGTGAGAAGGAATTTGTGATGATATGGACAAAACATTAATGATAATGAAGCACCTCTAGCTTTTTAGAGCAAAGGCCCCGCTCCCGTACCCATACGGTATAAGCAGAGCCTTTTACTTTTATCTACTAGCTGTCTAGTCTCTTATTTAAGCCCATAAACCTCGGTATATAAAATCTCTTTAAACGGAGTAAATTCCTGTTCAGACAGCGCACCTGGATAGCTCATGATTTGAAGCCGCAGATCCGTCTGTCCTTCTCTTAGAGGGGGCTGTACATATTCAAAATGGTTCAGATGGAATCCCATTCGTTCGTAAAAACCAATTCTTCTCCGTGACCATTCATCCACTGGAGGCTCAACCTCCAGCACTACCGGTTGGTCAGACTGTGAGATAAATCTACCCATAAGCTTTTGGCCTAATCCGCCACCTCGTATACGGGAATCTACCGCGATATGCTCTACAAACCGAAAATGTTCAAATTCCCAGCCCGCCAAAAAAGCGACTATATTCCCCTGCTCATTTTTTTCAGTGATAATACGATAGCTAGGATGCTTCAATAAAGCCTTTTGAGCCTCAAACGTCCTGCATTCTGATGCTGGAAAAGAAGATTCCATAATCGCATATATTTCAGAAAAATCGTGTTCATTTATCATATATCCCTAGCTCCTTTACCCCTACATCCCCCAACGACAACAGCCTGTCTTTCATTAAGAGAAAGAGGGGGTTAGACCTTGTTTAATTCCATAAGCGTCAGCAACACGTGTTCCAACAACTCTGAAATATCCTCCATCTGATCTTCGTTGATTTGCCTGGAAAATCGGAGTTCAATCCTGTTTTGGTATGTAGACGTCTTCTCTCCGTAAATCTGACTTAACGTTTGTACTGGTCGAAGTTCGGGCTTCCAAATGTCGGTCAGTATATTTTCAATCTGGCTGCATTGTGTCTCCATCTCTCGAATCTTCATATCAAAATACAGCAACAAGCTACATCCCGGAGTTTGGTCTTCCATTTCCAAAATTTCTGCAGCCAGGTTGTTTAAATCCATCTTTAGTTGAAGCTCTGCCGTCACACCCGACTGTTCTCTCAGGCTGAACTGTACGCCAAATTCACGCGACATTACCGACATCTCCAACCTATCAGTCCGCTGCGTAATGTTAATACGTGAATCCAAATTATCCAGATCGTAAACCGCATTTTCCATAGCCACTTTTAAATTATCAAAAACGGTCGGGTCGAACATTTTTCTCACCTCCAATTATTGAGTATAACATAGCTTTTGTTCCCCCTAAAATAGAATGCCCCTTTTCATGAAAGCATATTAAGATGAGCTTTATAGTATACAGCAAGTTGGCTAATTCCTAATTGAAGTTTAGTGAATAAATTTGTAAAAACACATAATTGTGACAAAAAAATATATATTTTTGTTTATTGTTCCATTTTTATTCCAATTTATTGGAATACACTATATAATAATGGATGGGATTAGCAATATATATCTTATAAATCTCAAAACAAAAGAAGGGAAGAGATTATTAAATGAAAAAGGCAATTATTTCCACACTAGGTCTTGCACTTCTATTAACTACATCTACCGCCGTTGCATCTGCTCAAGAAGCTCAAGAAGGATCACCCGCATTACAAAAGGAATCTATCCAGCTCTTTGGAAATGGGACTGACAGAGAGCCTAATAACTGGTTCGATGAGGCTAGTGAAATACTGGTGGGAGTTGACATCTATGGGGAAATAGGCAAACACATTGATGGAGGTTATGACAATAGCGATTATTATAAGTTTAAAGCCTTTCAGTCTGGTTGGTATCAATTTAATATTCAAGGGGACATATATCCTAATACATGGCTGAGACTTGGTTTGGCTGACAGTAACGGACACTTCATTAGATATGCAAATGATCGTGAATACTCTTTAGGTAAAAATCTTGAAGCTGGCAAATGGTACTACCTGGTCGTAGAAACACCCGGTGCTGAGTTAGGACAATTATTCGACTATAAAGTTACTTCTACGATCAAGTAGATTAAAGGATAAATTGAAGTTAACAAAAAAACGTGTCCTTCTTTGACAAGGACTATGTTTTACATTTAGGGGCACCTATTATCTTACGACAAACGCAGCTATATCGTCGTGGAAGCACTGACGATTTACGTTAATATCTTCTTTGTTTATGGATCGTTTGTACCTCTGCATGCTGGAAACTATCACTTTGTAAAAAATTTTTTATATACACTTATATTACTTATTGCATGTACATCCTATATCTATTGAAGAATATATATAATCCAGAAATCATTACTAATATATTCATATAAATGAATATAAATTTCAAAAAAAGAGAGGTATTTTGTTCATGAAAAAAACGTTGTTAGCTTCATTAGGTCTTACACTTATGCTGAGTACTACTGCCAGTGTCGCCTTAGCTGCAGAAGCAGATTCTGTACCAGTTGCAAAGGAATCAACTATTGCCCCTTTACTTGAATATGATGAACAGGAGCCAAATGATACTTTTGAACAAGCTAACTATTATTTTATAGGTGATGGGGTTATTGGAACCCTCGGTGAAGAGAAGCATGGGATGTGGGAAAACTACGATGTATATAAAATAATGGCAGAAAATAACTCAAGAGAAGTTCACTTCACAATTGAGGGACACAGATATCCCGATTCTTGGTTGGAACTAACCCTCTTCAATAGTAATGGTCAAAGCATCAAAAGTTCAAAAAATGGTCAATATTTTTTAAATGCAACTCTTGAACAAGGTAAAGATTACTACTTAACCGTCAATGCGTACGGACTTCAACCTGGAGGAAAAATGTTTGACTATAAAGTCTCTTCTGAAGTTGTAAGGTAGGCTAATTAAATTTATGTAACTTTTCAAGTTGTGTATCGTTCTTTAATGCCTGTTGTCGTATTGGATACATGCAACAGACACATATAAAGACTAAAAAATCCTAACTACGCCAAAAAGCCTCACCCCTTTCTTAAAGGGGCGAGGCTTTTGTAGTTCAGTCATTCCATTCGGTGCATTCAGTTCTTTTACCCTTGTGTAAGTCTTACGACAAACGCGAGCTAAAGTCCTCGTAGGAGAACTGACGGATTACCTTGATGCCTTCTTCGTCGTTGTAGCTGGCGATGGCTGGCAGGTTGACTCCGTTGAACATGTGGTTTTTGACCATCGTGTAATGGGCCATGTCGCAGAATACAAGCTTGTCTCCCGGCTTCAATGGCTCTTTAAAGGAATAGTCACCAATGACATCTCCAGCCAAGCAAGTAAGTCCACCAAGTCTGTAAGTATGTGCATACTCACCAGGCTTACCTGCGCCAATGATATTCGGGCGGTAAGGCATAGCTAGCACATCAGGCATATGACATTCAGCCGAAGTATCCAGAATGGCAATATCCATTCCATTCTTCATTGTATCCAATACAGTCGCAACCAGATATCCGGTGTTCAAGGCGATGGCTTCGCCTGGCTCAAGATAAACTTGCACACCGTATTTATCCTGAAAATATTGGATACAGCGTACCAGTGTGTCCAGATCATAGTCTTCTCTGGTAATATGGTGACCGCCGCCGAAATTGAGCCATTTCATTTGCTTAATGTATGGCCCAAATTTCTCATCCACGACTTTAATGGTACGCTCCAGCGTATCTGAATTCTGTTCACACATCGTATGAAAATGAATACCGTCCACGCCATCCAGATCCTCAGGTCTAAAGTTAGCCAGAGTCACACCCATTCTGGAGTTGTTGTAGCAAGGATCATACAGCGGCGTTTCGATTTCCGAATATTCTGGATTTACTCGAATGCCGATGTCGATTTTTTTGGAAGTTACGCCTTGCACTCTGCTTTTGAAGCGTTTCAGTTGATCAAAGGAGTTGAAAACAATATGGTCAACATACTCCAACAGCTCATCAAATTCACTGTCAACATAAGCTGGTGCGTATACGTGAACCTCCTTGTCCATTTTTTCGCGACCGAGTCTTGCCTCGAACAACGAACTGGAGGTTACGCCTTTTAAGTATTTGCCAACCAGAGGAAAGGTCGAAAACATCGAAAATCCCTTAAGAGCGAGCAGAATACTGCAACCTGTCCGCTCTTGTACAGAATTCAAAACCTCAAGGTTTTTGACAAGAAGTCTTTCGTCAACAAGATAACAAGGTGATGGGAGTCCGGTAATATCAATATTCATCGCAGACCTCAATCAAGCAACGTTGGCGTAAAGTTCTCTTGCCATGGCAATCCGTGTTTATTTAGTGCTTCCATGAATGGATCTGGATCGAATTCCTCAACGTTGTAAACGCCTGGTTTTTTCCAGAGGCCTTTGATAATAAGCATTGCACCGATCATAGCCGGAACACCTGTTGTGTAAGAAATGGCTTGGGAGCCAACCTCTGCATAACATTCTTCATGATCACAAACGTTGTAAACATAATAGGTTTTTGGCTTTCCATCTTTCACGCCTTGGATGATGCAGCCAATGTTTGTTTTGCCTTTTGTTCTTGGTCCCAGAGAAGCCGGGTCCGGCAAAATAGCTTTCAGGAATTGCAGTGGAATGATTTGTTGCCCTTCATAATCAATAGGCTCGATCGAAGTCATGCCTACGTTTTGAAGTACGTTCAAATGATTCAGATAATTGTCCGAGAACGTCATCCAGAAACGGATTTTTTTCACGCCTTTAATATTCACTGCAAGAGATTCCAGTTCTTCATGGTACAAAAGATATATATTTTTCGGTCCAATTTCAGGCAGGTCGTATACCTTTTTCTCAGAAAGTGGCTCAGTTTCAATCCATTCTCCGTTTTCAAAGTAACGGCCTTTCGCTGTAATTTCACGAATATTGATTTCCGGATTAAAATTAGTTGCAAAAGGATATCCGTGGTCCCCTGCATTCGCATCCACAATATCAATCGTATGAATTTCATCAAAATAGTGCTTTTGAGCATAAGCCGTAAATACTCCAGTCACGCCTGGATCAAAACCGCTGCCCAGCAGAGCTGTAATTCCTGCTTTTTCGAATCTTTCTTTGTAGGCCCATTGCCAGCTGTATTCAAACTTCGGCGTATCCGGCGGTTCATAGTTCGCCGTATCAACGTAATGAACACCTGTCTCAAGGCAAGCATCCATTATCGTCAAATCCTGATAAGGGAGAGCCACATTGATAACTACATCCGGTTGAAAGCTTCGAATCAAGTCAATGACCATGTCGGTGTTGTCAGCATCAAGCTGAGCCGTTTGGATCTTCGTACGACCTCCACCCAGCTTCTCTTTAAGCGCATCGCATTTCTCAACAGTTCTGCTTGCGATACAAATTTCTTCAAATACATCTGGGTTTTGGCAACATTTATGCACCACAACGCTGGCCACGCCACCGGCGCCAATAATCAATGCTTTTCCCAAAATAAATAACCTCCTTATTCCATACGCTAATCGCTATTCATTCTTGCAAACAAAATGATTATAAAGACATCCCACCAAATAATCAAGAAAAACGACAATTTGCTGTGTCAAAATTCACAGGAGCATGTCACAAAAATTTTACAAACCCCAAAATTAGGCATAAATTCTCCGTAAAGCGAGCAAAAAGCAAACATTTCTCCATACATTACAGGGAAGCCAGCACACCTTTAACGGAAGTTTTCTTGAATATGATGCTCATAACCTTTAAAAAAATTATATTATCTTATTTTTTAATAAAAGACTACCCCTCCGCGTCCTATTAAGAAGATTGATGAGGCGGTAGAAAAATGGGCTGGTAGCGTAATGCTTCATCTACAATCTCTGCCGCACTCAAATCACGGTCATCCCAGTAGATCAAATTACTAATCCCCGGATGAGGTGTATTTTGCATGACTACGGTCAGCATGCTGTCGAGTTCCTCCTCTGTTCCCTCGCCTCTGATGATTTTTTCCACCAACTGTATAAGCTCACTTCGGCTTAAACTTTGGGGGTTCAATGGATCTCGATCCAGACTCATACAATCGCCCTCCTAGGTATTGAATAGTTGGCACAGTGCAAGGCCTTATGCTTCTACTGTAAGCGTTATATGGCCTATTATGGAGCTTTAAGAAGTGTCATAATAAATAAAGCCGCCCCCGGTGTGGGAACGGCTCTATATCATAATAAAGCATATTAAACCATGATTTTGCAAATATCGTTCGTGAATTCAACCGGATCTTGCAGCGGCAAGCCCTCGATCAGCAAAGCCTGATTATACAGCAATGCCGTGTAGAGGTTCACTTTCTCCTTATCCTCGGCAAAGGCTTCTTTCAAAGAGTTGAACACCGCATGGTTCACGTTGATTTCCAGCACTTTATTCGCTTTGACATCGGCGTTATTCGGCATGGCGTTCAAAATTTTCTCCATCTCAATGGTCACTTCGCCGTCAGCGGACAGACATACGGGATGTGTCTTCAAGCGCTTGGAGGCTTTAACACTGGATACTTTGCCTTCCAGCAAGCCCTTCATGTACTCGAACAACTCCTTGTTGTCGTTTTGTTCCGCTTCAGTTTCTTTCTCATTTTCGTCAGACTCAATGCCCAGATCGCCACTCGATACGGATTTGAATTCTTTCTCTTTATAGCTTAAGAGCATTTTAATAGCGAACTCATCAATATCATCAGTGAAGTACAAAATTTCGTAGCCTTTATCGGCCACCAATTCGGTCTGCGGTAGCTTTTCAATACGCTCGTTGGACTCCCCGGAAGCATAATAAATATACTTTTGATCCTCTGGCATACGAGATACATATTCGTCCAAAGTAACCTGCTTTTTCTCTGTAGAAGAGTAGAACATAAGCAGATCCTGAAGGGTTTCTTTATGTCTGCCGTAATCGTTGTAGACACCAAATTTCAATTGTCTTCCAAATGATTTGTAGAATTGATCATATTTCTCCCGATCATTTTTGAGCAGAGTCAACAGTTGGCCTTTAATTTTGCTTTCAATATTTTTGGCAATCAGCTTCAACTGACGATCATGCTGCAGCATTTCTCTCGAAATGTTGAGTGACAGGCTTTCGGAGTCAACCATACCTTTTACAAAGCTAAAATAATCCGGCAGCAGGTCAGGAGATTTTTCCATGATTAGCACACCGTTAGCATACAACTCCAGCCCTTTTTCATATTCCTTAGAGTAAAAATCAAACGGAATATTCTCAGGAATAAACAAAATCGCTTGGTACACTACCGCGCCGTCCGCGCTGACATGGATATGCTGGAGCGGCTTGTCGTAGCCATAGCGTTTTTCCGCGTAGAAATTTTGATAATCCTCGTCGGTTAGCTCGCTTTTATTTTTTCTCCAGATGGGCACCATGCTGTTAATACGCTGTTCTTCTTTGTAATCCTCAAACTCGTTATCGCTTCCTTCTTTCAGACGCTTGCCTGTAACATCCATTTTAATCGGGTAGCGGATAAAGTCGGAGTATTTTTTAATAAGCGCTTTTAAACGGTACTCGTCCAAATATTCGTCGTAGGACTCATCCTCGGTGTTTTCCTTGATTTTCAGAACAATCTCGGTTCCGACCTCGTCCTTCTCAGCCACCTCAATGGTATAACCGTCAGCACCTGTAGATTCCCATTTATAAGCAGTATCGCTTCCCAAAGCCTTGGTCGTTACGGTAACTACATCTGCTACCATGAAAGCTGAATAGAAGCCGACACCGAATTGACCGATAATGTCATAACCATCCTTGGACTCATTTTCATTTTTGAATGCCAGTGAGCCACTTTTAGCAATAACGCCCAGGTTATTTTCCAGTTCTTCCTTGGTCATCCCAATCCCGGTATCACGCAGAGTTAGCGTTCTATGATCCTTATCGGCAATTACTTTAATATAATAATTCTCTTTGTCAAAGACTAATTGATCGTCTGTCAGTGCTTTGTAATAGATTTTGTCAATCGCATCACTTGCGTTGGAGATCAGCTCTCTTAGGAAAATTTCCTTTTGAGTGTAAATCGAGTTAATCATCATTTCGAGCAGACGCTTGGACTCAGCCTGAAACTGTTTTTTCTCCATTCGAATATCTCCTTTCAAATATAAACCTATGTAAGGCCAGCGGATAAGAGCTATGCAAACGATTCAGCTTTGTTAGCACTCCCATCATTCGAGTGCTAGCCTACCTTTTTTATAACATTCCTCATTTTTTATGTCAATATCTTGGTTAATCTGCATAGTAAAATTCCATTTCAGGGAATCGTTAGTGCCCGATTTGCTTAAACATAACGTTAAACATTTCGACAGTGGATGGAAATAGCCCCTGCACATGGGGAAGCAGGTTACTCCTAATCTGTAGCTCATCCTCATCCAAATGCCGGAGATCCTCGTGAAAGAACCAGACAATAGGATAATCGCCGTCCTTATGTCTGCTGCCTACATTTAAACATACAGGGCCCTGATCGTCTTCTGCAATTGCAAATGGAATATAGCCTGCTGACAACAAAGGTGACCATTGATCGATCAAATCATAAAATGCCTTTAAGCCTTGACCTGCTGGCAGACGTGGAAACTCTACAAACGTACAATCGCTCCAGTATACTCCCGGAATAGATTCATTATCGAATTGTAAAGATACATAATGGTAGGACATGATAAAATTCCTCAGCAGAAGCGGCAGCTCAAAATGGTATTTTTCTTCCATTTCCCGAACTTCCTGTTCTGTAATCTGTGAAGGAAGGGGCTTCCACTTGATCCATCCCTCCTCATCGACGTTCCCATCACGCATTTCGAACGGTACATTTTCTTCCACATCCATAAAAAAGGCTTCATCCATCTGTGCAAATAACTCCTTCATGGATGTGCGAATATCCGCTTTCTTGTCCATGTCCTCACACCTCTTTCCTTTTTACTCGCATTTTGCATCATAGATGTATGCCTCATGCGTCTCTATATGAAAATAGCATTACAATCATATGCCACTGCTCTTTTTATGTTCAGCTTATCAGAACTTGCTTTTTTCACCATTTGCGGAATATTAGTATTACCAGCGCAATGGCTCATAGTTACGCCAGAGCAACCAACGCTCTGTCTCGTGAATTGGAGCAGTGCCAGTGGTATATTCATCCTTTGCCCCATTCAGCATATCAATCAAATGAAGCATACCGCCATACGTTCCAACCGCCAACATGCCTTCATCAGATGTAACTGCCAGTCCAGATATCGTACTTCCGACAAAATAGCGCCAAAGTTCACGTCCCTCTCTATCCATAAGACGGAGATATCCGTAGGCATCACCTACAATAGCTCCTTGCGTAAGCGCTACTGCAGCATATACTCGCATTTCTTCATTTATTATCGGCCATTCTTCCGTATTCAGAGCAAGTCCCTGCTCCACTTCGGCAATCGGCACCTGAATGGTGGCACCGTTGTAGAAATGACAGGCATTGTACCAGACATCCAGATCATCTTTGGAAAATAGAGCATAATGCGGATAGCTGGAGCCTGGCTCCCATGTATGCACCGTCTTATCCGTTAAGTCCATGAGCAAATGCTCACTCATCTGGCTTCCATAAGCGATCCAGCGTCCATCCTTCGACACAGCTCCATGCGCCATATCCACAATCGTGTCTTCCAGCCCCAATTCTCTTCGTTCAGACGCCTTGGGATGGATCAAATCCACCTGATCACCAGCCAGCAAATAAACACCGTAACCGCAAACCAGCAACAGGCGCTGCCCATCGCTAAACGGAATCACTTCATCTAATATATCCTCAGGGTGTTCCTCATCCGCCAAGCATTCCAAGTCAGGAATAGATGCTTTTAAGCGGACACGTATATCCGTCCATTGAAAATGCGCTGTCTCTTCGCCTTCCAGGTTCTGGTCCGGGTGACGAATAATCCGAATCCCTTGTCCGTCCACCAGCGCAAAATAACTCCCGTCCGGCGAACAACCTACACGATGCAGTCCAGGGATTTGCCTGATTCCATCTTTCCCCGTCACATAGATCTTTCCGCGTTCCCGAGGACTGCCTGCATGCAGAATAACCTCATTGCTTCCATTCATAAATGCCATCGGTCTAACGGCTTGCAAGGCCTCTTCAAACGCTGGTGTAAGCGGCCAGGATGCAGCCGGAATTTCCCGACGTAACTGCTCTGTTTCCCCTGCCTGATTCGCTTCCTGAATCATACGAAAAATATCTTTGGCCAGCTTAGAGCGTTCGTCCTGCTTTGGCTCTGGTTGCTCCTGCTGCCACTGGCTTTCCATACCGATTCTGACAAATTCGTTCACATCTGCGGCATACCTTTTGCCTTCCTGTCGCCACTGTGCTGCCAATTCATGATTCAACCAGCTCATTCTGCTCCCCCATCCCAGTCGTCTATGTATCCCCGGTTTGTTCTACAGGCTTTATTCATTCTGTTAGGTGGTTTCTCACCTTCGTCAACACAGACCACAGGTCTGTCACTGCTTTTACCTCCTCATAATCCAGGTAGGCATCGTGCTGTTCGTAATATTTGACCGCCACAATCACCATCTGAATCGTCACTGGCTGTCTAGCAGCCTTAAGAACTTCTACAATACTTTCAAAGGTGGCCAGTTCAAACCAAGTTTGAACCTGACGATCTGATATCCATAGGGGAATATACTCGTCCTGTTCGTTGGTTGCGGCTGTACCGTCCTCTGCACATTCCTCCAGCCAATGCTCATCCAAATAATAAATCGGTGTTTGAACAGGGTCCTGATCCCATTGATCCACATTCACATATAACCAGTTATTATGAAGTTGCCCCACGCTGCACACCAATTCCTGCAATCCTTCAAATACACAATAAGAAGGGCGCTCCCTGCGACGGTAATCCTCAAGTCTTGTCTCATACCTGCTCATCTCCAGCCACCCCGTTTTTGTATCATCCAAACACTCAAAATTCGCGTAACATACATTTATAACTCATAAAACCCGATATAAGTACAAGCACCTTGTCAATAGTTAAGACTACATAAGGAGATTGATCTATTCATGAAAAGAATCACCGCACTTATTATTCTGTCTATGCTCTTACTTGTAACCCCGATCTACGCTGCTGCACCAGCACCTATGCTGGTTTATGTGGATCAGAGTAACCACTCCTTCATCCCGCTTCGCCTCCTAAACAGCTATGAAGGGATCACACTCAACCTGAACCCAGCAGACAAAAAAATAGAAATTGCGCAAGGCAATACCCGGCTTACATTATTTACGGGACAAGCTGCTGCTAAAGTAAATGACCAAACAGTTCGTATGCAAAATGCACCTTTTACCGATAACGGCACTACCTATGTACCCTTACAGTTCATCAGCCAACATCTAAACCTGCAAGTCTTATGGCAAAAAGAAACCTCAGCTGTGCGTATTACGCAAGGTACAACGTCTGTTACGCTTCCGGTACTTACCGGCAAACTACCCGGAAATACTCCCCCGATCACGACAGCCCATAAGGGCTTCAAGGTTGGATCTCGTACCTTCTCTGCTAAGGTGGTCACCATCTCCATGCTCCATCCCAAGGTGAGTTTGGACGTAGCACTGGCGGGCAATACCCTTGGTAAAGTGGAGGACTTAAGCAGTCTCGCCAAACGCAATCAAGCAGTTGTAGCCATTAATGGCGCATTCTTTGACGCCTACACTAAAAGCTCCTACAAAACGCCTTACGGCTATCTGGTCAGTCATGGCAAGATGTTGAAAAAAAGCTCCGGCGATCAACGTACTGTCTTCACCTACGATGCTAACCACTTAGCCGAGCTCATGTCGGGCTCTGCCTTTGAACAACGGTTAGCCCAAGGTCGCGTCGAAGGCGCCCTTCAAGCTGGACCTCGTCTGGTCACGAACGGTCAGGTTTCCCTGAATGTCAAAGCCGAAGGCTTCAAGGACCCTAAAATATTAACAGGCGGCGGCGCCCGCAGCGCACTTGGAATTACGAGGGACCATAAGCTGATCCTTCTGACCACAAGCGGAGCGACTATTCCGCAGCTCGCCCAGATGATGAAGCAGGCTGGTGCTTATCAGGCCATGAATCTGGATGGCGGTGCTTCCAGCGGACTGTATTACAACGGCTCGTATCTCACCACACCTGGCCGTCAAATCAGCAACGCCATTATTGTAAAATATCAATAGACAGGTAAAGGGCTGTTCTCACGGATATGCAAGCCGTGGGGATAGCCTTTTTCATTTTCCCAGTCACGGTTATTATAGATTCCCTGTGTTCGAGCGGTTTGCCTGATCCGTTACAGTTTGATCCTACAATCTACAATCGAATCAGGCTGGTAAAGCTGTTGCTGCCTTCGCTCCCTTTTTTAAAAGAAAGGTAAATACGGTTATTTTCTCTGCTGGCCAAGCATTCATAAAGTCCAGGTTGCACAGACAGGAATGACCCTCCCCATACACAATCAGGTTCCAACTCACCACCTGTGGCTTCCTCTCCTGCGCCAATAAATATGTTCCCTGAGGGAACCTTCAAAAACAGTCGCACCGTGGGCTGCTCAATATGATCTGTTATCACAACCTCATACGTCCCGTCCGCTCCCAGATTCAAAAAAGCAGCATTTCCCGCATTCAACTCCCCCAGCTCGTCCGCTTCAATGGACCACCAATCCGGCTCATCGTTCAAGCGATGCTTCAAAGCTTGCGTATCAAATAGGCAGAGAGTCGCCGTATCTGTCGTAAATTGAAATGGACTGCTTGTCATGTTCGTCATGCGATCCTCCCGATCATGGTCAGCGAATCTCCGTATTCTCACGTCTCCCGCTATCCGTAATTACTATAGATTTGAGGTAAATTATCCCTGTATGTAAAGTATAACAATGCTTGTAGAGCTAGACAACATACTAGAGCCACCATCCATTCTGCATTAAAAAGCCCTCCCTCACGCTGTCGTGAAAGAGGGCCGCTTTACGAATTTGAGCGATGCTAACCTGCTGTTAGATCAGAAAGGATTTGGTGATAATCACCAGCAAAATGAACAATACCAAAATCGCACCTGTGGATGTCCATGCTCCACCGTAACCTACTTGACCCATGTCTAAATCCCTCCTTGCGTTAAAGCTTACTCTTATTGTATGTAGAAAAGCGGATAACGACAGGGCGAATCGGCAAGTTTCTTTGCTCATGGAGGGACCTCTTAGAAAATGGACTGATACGTTTCGGATGGATTGGTCATGACTCGGGATGACAACTGGCGAAGAATGTCGTCGGTTCTGCGCAGCAGCCTGCTCACATCCTTCTGCTTCATCTTTTGAAGGAGCGGGGTTTCTAGCTGGGATGAAAGAAATTGAGTGGTGCCTATAAATACAATAACATCCAATCCCGGGTTGGTGTCAGTATGTAATAAGTGCAGCAAATCTCTTCCTCATGAGCTAACCAATCTATGTATTTTGGGCAAATCTTTATTACCACATCTTGCTGAACAATGGAAAATTACCCATTGGGAAATAACCCATTCAGGCATTTGTATGTTATTCTTAGGTTTAAACAAGCCATCTTACAGGGGTTGCTTCGCCATGATTTTCATATCGGCAAGCATTCCACTCTGGTGAGTACCGGTCTGACGTTAAATCAATGACTTCTTACACTTTAGAACTTTTAACATCACAGACAGAACTATAGGGGGATTTTAAATGAGAAGAAAGCCGATTCAGCAACGCATAGAGCAATTAAATAATTTATATCATAGTATCAAAGTTTCTTTTGAAAGTAATAATATTCCATTATTGGAGGAATATATCAACAAATATAATGACATTACTGAGGATGCAAATCTAATCTCAATTAAGAGTAACTACTTTTTCCAAATAGGCGATTATGAGCAAGCTGCAAAAGTTTTAGAAGAAGGAATTAAGCTATATCCATTTAATTTTGATATCAACCTAAATCTTGGTATTGTTTATGAAATGAAGAGTTTTTTTACTGGCAGTTTTCATAGATATGTTAGTGCACTAAAATATGCTAGTACCGGAGAAAAACAGGAATTAGCTAAAACGTATATTACTCAGATAAATCTTGTATTAAGGGAAATTTATCAAAGTGACCAGAATAAATTGTTACAACTTATTGAGGAAGGCAATAGATTTCTAGGAGAAATAGACTATCGTTTATTTCCATTGGACCATAATAAGCAAAGCTCCATTCGTCAGTCGCAGGCAGTAGGAACTTCAGATGAATATATGACCAATTTATATAGATCGTATAATAATACTGATATTGATGAAAATACTAGTCCCTATCATATGACAGAAACTTTAAAGGGGCGTATACACAAGTCTGAAAAACAAATATCTTTAACAGGCAGTCAAACATTACTACCAGTATCTACACTTGAGAATGAGACGGTACTTAACTTTAACTTGAACGGGAGAAATTACTCATTTTCAAATGAAGATCTTCCATATAATCAATATCATTATTTGCGTTTTAATGAAAAAGGCTTGTTAAATATAACAATGAATAAACCGATATTTATAGGAACACCTATCCCGCTGCAAGAAATATCCAAGAAAAAGCGACTAATATTCAATATTTTTGTTGACGGGCTTTCATTTGATTTTATACAAAAGCATGATTTTAAATCAATTATGCCCAATACACATGCTTTTTTTCAAAAAGGCTTTACTTCTACAAATTGCTATGCAACAAGTGAATGGACCTTTCCGAGTGTTGCTAGCATGTTTACAGGGAAATATACAACCAATCATGGCTTATTCCACCCTGATTTTAATTATGCATTTGCCGAAAATAATAAAATGATGCAGGAGCATTTTAAAGAGGCTGAATATTTTACTGCACAAATCGGAGGAGATTGGAGGGTAACACCTGCACACGGATATCATAAAGGTTTTG
Source organism: Paenibacillus polymyxa (assembly GCF_015710975.1). Classification (NCBI taxonomy): domain Bacteria; kingdom Bacillati; phylum Bacillota; class Bacilli; order Caryophanales; family Paenibacillaceae; genus Paenibacillus; species Paenibacillus polymyxa. The sequence continues at coordinate 5,796,159 of NZ_CP049783.1, forward strand.
ATCGTATTCTGTATCAAAATTTTATGGGCGGGATGGATTGCAAACAGGTGATTACAGAATCAATAGAACATTTGGAGACGTTTAAGGAAAGAAATAACTTTATGTGGATATCTTTAGCGGATGTACATCACGTTCCAGACGAGATAGATTGCAATCTCATGACACAAGCACAAATTGATATCAGTAAACGCGTTAGGATAAATAAAAAGGGTAGCACTACCGTTCTGACTCCCTATGATATTAACAAACATGAAAAGTATATTTTAGAAATTAAACGAATCGATTTTTACTTGAACATTCTTTATACCTATTTTGATCAGCATTATCAGAATGAAGAGATCCTAGTTCTGTTTCATTCTGATCATGGTCAATCTTTCTTAGAAGATGAACCGTTTCTCCTTCATGAGAGTAGACGCAAAGTTCCGTTTATGATTAGGGGGGGGGATGTCCCAGTAGGAGAATCAGACGAACTTATGGAACTAATTGATATGCTGCCAACGCTACTTCACTACAGTGACCTGTCTGCTCCTAAAGATATTGATGGTCACCTTCCTGCATGTTTAGGAGGGAAGGAATCTCGTAAGTTTGCTTTCACGGAGGCTATACATCCGAATCAAACTTATAAAGCTGCAATCACGGATGAAACTCATATTTTCAGGTTTGAAAATGGACACCCTCTTCAGAATGATGGTCTGGTAGATTTAAATGATTATAAGATTCAATTGATCAATAAAGAAACTGGTAGCGATGAGACTGATGTGTTCCCGGATAAAGCTGATCATTATGAGGAAGTCGTATGGGAACATATTCGTAAACATATAATATTTAATTAACAGATTTATATACTAACTTATAATAAGTAAAAGGACGAAAGTTAATAATGAAAAAAACACAGTTGCTTAAACAGATGATTACAAGTTCCACACTTGATTTTATTATGGAGGCTCATAACGGTATATCAGCGAAAATTGTGGAGGAAGCAGGGTTTAAAGGAATTTGGGGAAGTGGACTGACGATTTCAGCTTCTTTAGGTGTTCGTGATAATAACGAAGCATCTTGGACACAAGTCCTTGATGTTATGGAATTTATGAACGATGCGACGAGTCTGCCTATACTGCTAGATGGCGATACGGGTTACGGTAACTTCAACAATATGAGAAGATTGGTCAGAAAGCTTGAACAACGTGGTGTGGCTGGTGTATGTATTGAGGATAAATTGTTTCCTAAGACAAATTCTTTCATCTCTGGAGAAACACAACCCCTTGCGGATATGGATGAATTTTGCGGTAAGATACAAGCAGCTAAAGAAACGCAAAGTGACGATGATTTCTGCGTAGTAGCGCGTTTGGAATCCTTTATTGCCGGGTGGGGACTGGATGAGGCTTTACGCCGAGCGGAAGCATACAGATTGGCGGGAGCGGACGCCATCCTGGTTCATAGTAAAAAAGCTGACAGTTCTGATATCGAAGCTTTCATGCGAGAGTGGGGGAATCGCCATCCAGTTGTGATTGTGCCTACTAAATATTATTCTACACCTTCCGATCGGTTCAGGGAACTTGGAATCAATATGGTTATTTGGGCGAATCATACCTTACGATCAGCTATACATTCTATGCAACAGACAGTGCGACAGATCTACAAAGATCAATCTTTGATCAATGTAGAAGGTAAAATTACAACAGTATCTGAAATTTTTAAGTTACAGGGTGCGGATGAGCTGAAAGAAGCAGAGAAAAAGTACCTACCTACATCTGGAAAAAAGGTGAATGCGCTCATTCTTGCGGCGAGTCAAGGAAACTTGGGAGAACTCACAAGAGAAATCCCTAAAACACTGTTGAAAGTTAGCGGGAAGCCGATCCTGAGCATGCAAGTGGATGATCTGAACAAGGTTGGTATAAAGGATATTTCAGTCGTACGCGGATTTGCGAAAGAGAACGTGAAGCTGAATAATATTTCGACTATTGACAATGACCAATTTGCTTCAACTCAAGAACTGTACTCTCTTTATCTGGCCAAAGATAAGATTGGTAATGATACTACGGTAATTAGCTATGGAGATATTATTTATAAAAATTACATACTTAATGATCTTCTTAACGATACAAACGATATTACAATTGTGGTCGATGCGGATGCTGAAGTTTCTGAAAACAATCAAGATCTTGTTGTGACTGAAAAGCCTTATTCCAAAAATCTGTACTCTAGCGCCGTTAAGCTAGTAAGTGTAAGTAAATCCAGTGTTAAACAACAATTTAATGGTGAGTTTATCGGGCTGTGGAAGGTATCCGCACATGGAGCAGATATAGTAAAAACAGTGCTGAAACGCTTATCCAAAGAAAACAAATTTCATACTCTTACTCTAACTGATCTATTTAATGAACTAGTTAAGATACATTCTGTTGCAGTGAAATTTATTAAAGGAGATTGGTTAGATGTGGACACAATTGTCGATCTTCAAAAAGCAGGTGAAATGCTGTGATAGATACAAAGTTGTTTGGGAAAGAGATGAAATCATTGGGGTACGACTTTTTTACCGGTGTACCGTGCTCTTTTTTGAAGGATCTGATTAACTATTCAATTAATGAGTGTGATTATGTAGGGGCTGCTAATGAAGGAGATGCAGTAGCAATAGCTAGTGGAGCCTATGTGGGGGGGCGTAAGTCTGTTGTTTTGATGCAGAATTCGGGTCTTACAAATGCCGTTTCACCACTAACCTCCTTAAATTATACTTTCAAGTTGCCAGTTTTAGGATTTGTCAGTTTGCGCGGTGAAGTAGGTGTTGCTGACGAACCTCAGCATGAACTTATGGGACAGATAACTACACAGCTTTTAGATTTGATGCAGGTGAAGTGGAGCTATCTTTCGAAGGATTTTGAAGAAGCTAGCAAACAATTGCTTGAAGCTGATCGTTGGATATCAAAAAATCAGCCCTTCTTTTTCGTAGTTAGGAAGGGAACCTTCAGTAAAGAGATTCTTCAAGTATCTGATGTAGCAACGTTCCGACACAATGATTTGGTGGTGCAGGGAAGCATTAAAAATCACCCTGAAAAGCGGGCATCCAGATATCAAGCGTTAGAAGCCTTGAAAAGCTGTAATGATCCCAAAACAGTATATCTGGCCACCACTGGATATACTGGAAGGGAATTGTACGAAGTTGAAGACTCCAAGCAAAATCTGTATATGGTCGGTTCCATGGGGTGTGTAAGTTCGTTGGGGCTTGGACTTGCCTTGAGCAGATCTGATTTGAACGTAATTGCTATTGATGGTGATGGTGCTTTAATCATGAGAATGGGCAATCTAGCTACTAACGGGCGTTATGGTCCAGGTAATCTTCTCCATTTGCTTCTGGACAACCAGTGTCATGATTCGACTGGTGGACAAGAGACCGTTTCAGCAAATATCGATTTTCCAGCTTTAGCAGCGGGTTGTGGTTATAAAAAAGTGAAGTGTGTAGAGGATACGGATCAACTTATTGAATTTGTAGAAGCATGGAAGTCACAACCCGAACTCACTTTTTTGTATATGCCGATCTTAGGAGGAGCGAAAGATGATCTTAGCCGTCCCAATGTTAAACCTCATGAAGTCAAAGAGAGATTGGTGAAGTTCATCAATGGATAATTGGAAAGATATTTGGTCACGTACTCGGCATCTTCCGAATGAAGATCCCGACTTGCAGTTTTTAATTGATACTGACGGTTTTAATTCCGGAGCAGGAAAGATCAGCGAGGAAGCTTGGTCTACTTATGTGAGGCATGCGGCTAGCCTTATGAATATACAGCCAGATGAATCATTATTTGAAGTAGGCTGCGGTAGCGGTGCCTTTTTGTATCCATTCTATAAGAATGGACACCAAGTAAGTGGGATTGATTATTCTCCTTCCCTCATTGAAATTGCAAGTTTTGTTATGCCGGAGATGGATTTTAGTATACTGGAAGCTACTCAAGTAGACCCTACACGTCGATTTGATATTGTATTGGCTAATAGCGTTTTTCAATATTTCCCATCTTTAGAATATGCGGAAGAAGTACTTCGGCTCATGTGGGAGAAAACAAATAGATTGCTAGTTCTACTTGATTTGAATGATATCCAGTTCGCAGAGGAAGCGTTAAGAATTCGAAAAGGATCGCTATCATTGGGTGAATATGAGAAGAAATATGCCGGTTTGGAACATCTATTTTATGATCGAAACTTTGCCGAGAAAGCACTTAAAGGCAAAAGGTTTACAATCAATATTTCAAATCAGCAAATCAAAAGTTATGGCAACAACAAATTCAGGTATAATGTGGTGATTGAAAAATGGTAAATACGGCAGTTATCCTGGCAGCCGGATTGGGTAGCCGATTAAAAGAACATACGGCACACAAGCCAAAAGGTTTTCTAGAGATCGATGCTTTGCCCATTATAGAGCGCTCTATCCTTCAATTGAGAAAGAGTGGTATTGAGCATATTTGGATCGGAACGGGTTATTTAGCGCAGGAGTATGAACGATTAGCAGGGAAGTATCCTGAAGTGCATTGTGTGTATAACGATCGCTATAGAGACAGTGGAAGTATGTACACTTTGTATAATATACGGAATTTTGTACATGGGGACTTTCTACTATTAGAATCTGATCTGCTCTACGACATAGCAGGTTTGAAAAATCTGCTGGCGGACATGCGCAGTGATGTAATTCTATCAAGCGGTGCTACTCACTCCAATGATGAAGTGTATATAGAGATAGATGAAGAAGGTCACCTCATTGCGATGTCTAAGCAGATTGAACTTTTAGGGCGAGTGGATGCTGAACTGGTAGGGATATCCAAGCTGTCTTTGGATACATATCAGCGAATGTGTCGACTGGTAGAGGCTGAACTTCATAATCACTTGAAATGGGATTATGAACAAACGTTAGTTGAAGTAGGTAAGGAAAAGCCCCTTGCCGTCAAAAAAATCGAAAAGTTTATTTGGTGTGAAATTGATACAGAAGAACATTTACAGCATGCTAAAGAAGTGATCTATCCGAAACTGAAGCAGCCAGCAGCACATTTATCGTTGCCCATCAAAAGAAACATTCTACTCAATCCCGGGCCTGCAACAACAACAGATACTGTAAAGCTGGCGCAAATTGTGCCGGATATTTGTCCGAGAGAACAGGAATTTGGAGACCTGATGGAATGGATAGCTGGACAGCTTACTGTATTTGTCGCACCAAAGAGTGAGTATGATACTGTTCTATTTTCAGGGTCGGGCACGGCTGCAGTAGAGTCGGTTATTAGCTCAGTGATCGGGGAAGGCAAATTGCTAATTCTCAGTAATGGGGCTTATGGAGAGCGAATGGCTGAAATTGCAGAAGTTTATCATGTTGATCACGAAGTTTTGGAGAGTTCGGCTGTGCTACCGTTATCCCTGGATGCTATTGAAACAGCGATTATAAGGAATAAAAATAAGCTTACTCATGTAGCGGTGGTTCACAATGAAACGACTAGCGGTATTTTAAACGATATTGATGCTATTGGAAAGTTGTGTGCTCTGCATGAAGTAGATCTGATTGTCGACGCGATGAGTTCGTATGGGGCTATACCGATTAATATGAAAGCAAGTAAGGTTTCTTTTCTTATATCCAGTTCAAATAAAAACCTGCAGGGGATGGCGGGGGTTAGCTTTGTTATTGCACATAAAGAGAAAATCCAGGAAATTAAAGAGTATAGTCCAAAATCGTATTATCTGGATTTGTATAAGCAGCATGAGTATTTTCAGCGTACCCGTCAACTGCGTTTTACCCCGCCAGTTCAAACGTTTTATGCGTTAGAACAGGCAATTATTGAGACGCAAAATGAGGGTATTGAACAGCGTTATAAACGCTATACAGAGTCGTGGCAGGCCCTGATTAAAGGTCTGGATCGCCTTCAGCTTCAGTATTTGGTACCAATAGAGCATCATTCTAGAATTATTACCTCTATTAAGGAGCCGACGTCTAGAAAATACGAATTTGGTGCTATGCACGACTATTTATACGACAATGGTTTTACAATTTATCCTGGCAAAATCGGTCAAACTGCTTCTTTCAGGGTGGCTAATATAGGGGCAATTACCTATCAGGATATCGAACGTTTTCTGGAGTATATGGAAGAATATCTATCTATGTAATTGACGGATTAACGTATAAAGTGCGACATATGCTGAGAATCAATAAAGAAATGAGTTTCACTCATCTTAGCATCATCGAACGCACCGAGCTAGAAATACGGATTAATTACTCAAGAATTCATTCACAAAAGCTTTAGACCGAAATCAAATAATTCATGATTGGCATGAAACCTATAATGTTCCTGCACTCCACCCTAAAGGCTTTTTGAATGCAGGAATATATTCAAGTTGCTCATAAATTCTCGTATATCAATGCTTTCTCATCTCGATATATTATTACCACGCACTCCCGGAGAAACGGATGTAATGACGTTACCCAAAAATCATATTTTCAGGGATTACTTTCACTATGAGCCATACTTAAAATCTTTGAATTTTCCTATCATCTCTGCCTCTCCTGTTCCTGCATACTTAGTAAAGAAATGTTTTCCTTTTTTTTCAACAGTTCTTTAAATGTCCCTTGCTCAACAATAGTTCCATTGTCAAACATTTAGATGAGCTCATACTGTTCCAATGTTTGTTTTGACACCATACGTTTTAAAATTACTTATATTTACTTTTTTATCTTTTTTAATATCATAGGGTTAGCTTATGGTTTTTTAGTCAGTACCTCGTCGTGCTTAGAACTTGAATGAGTCCAATCTGCACATTCTTATTTTTTGATTGCTGCTCAATCTCCAACAATAGTTCTAACACCTCTATACTGATGGTGATTAAGATGTTTGCAATGTTGATGAATAGTACGTATTTAAAGAGCAGTTATTAGATTTATAATACAAAAACACGCCCTCAAGTGGCGTGTTTTTGTATTTACGATTCTTTCCAATTCAATTCCCCTAACTCCTTACTTCCAAATCTCATCCGCAATCTCTTTAATGAAAGCAAGCTTTTTCCACTGTTGCTCTTCGGTCAGAATATTACCTTCTTCTGTCGAAGCAAAGCCGCATTGTGGGCTGAGGCAGATGTGGTTGATGTCCACGAATTGAGTCGCTTCCTTAATGCGGTTAATAACCGTCTGCTTGTCTTCCAGCTCACCTGTTTTGGAGGAAACGAGGCCCAATACGACCTGTTTTTCATCTTTCAGATGCTTAAGCGGGGTGAAATCACCTGCACGGTCGGTATCGAATTCGAGGTAGTAGCCGTCGATGTTGTCGATGCCAAACAGAGTTTCGGCTACAGGCTCATAGCCGCCAGAAGATGCCCAGGTGGAGTGGTAGTTACCACGGCATACGTGGGTTGTAACGACCAAATCGGCTGGAAGCCCCTTCACGGTTTCCTGATTCACGCGAGCGAATAGCTTTTTGGTATCTTCCACATTTTCACCCGCATGCTGTCTAGCTTGCCAATAGTTTTTATCACAGAGCATGCCCCATGTGCAATCATCCAGTTGCAGGCTGCGGCAGCCTTCATTATACAGCGCTTGGATCACAGATTTGTAGGCTTTGGCAATGTCTGTCACCAGTTCATCTAGATTGCTGTAATACGTATCGGTTGTTTCTTTATTTTCTCCGCGCAGCAGCTCAGCCAGGAACTGCGCAGGTGCCGGAATCGTTTGACGAGCAATGGCATCCTCTCCTGCCACTTGTTTCAGGAATTTGAAATCTTCAATGAAAGGATGATGAGAATGTCCGATTTTACCGGACAAGCGTGCGGTTTCCGCTCTTGTTTCCACACCTTGGAATTGGTAGCCGTTTGCAAGCTGTACCTTTTCCACGCCGTTCAGTCCCCACATAAAATCAAGATGCCACCAGGACCGTCTGAATTCACCATCCGTCACAGCTTGAAGTCCTACGGATTTTTGCTTTTCGACCAGCTTGATAATTTCTTCATCTTCAATCTTTCTCAGCTCGTCCGCAGAGATTTCATTATTTTGAAATTGAGTTCTGGCGTCTTTGATCGCTTGCGGGCGCAAAAAGCTTCCGACCATGTCATGTCTGAAAGGGGTCACTTTACGTTGGGATGCATTGTCAAGGATGCTGCTCATTAGGGTTATCTCCTTTTTCGCTTCAGTAGTGAAGTTGTTGTAAGAAAGATAACATACATTTTCAGCTATAAGGTAACTCCAATAAACTATAGCTAGTTATAGCCTAAGGCTATATCAAACTTTTTTATTCCCCTATCGCCTCATGCAACGCTTCTACATAGACAGTAGCCAGCTTGGAGAGCGCGACGTTTTTATGGCAAATCCATCCTACATTAATAGACTCATCACACTCCAGAGGGACGGAAATTATCTCGTTACCGTTCAGATCCGCACTAATTACCCCAGTAGAAATGGTATAGCCGTTCAAGCCAATAAGCAGATTAAAAAGGGTCGCCCGGTCATTAACATGAATGCTTTTGGGATGCGACAACGTACTCAGAATTTCCTCGGAGAAGTGAAAGGAATTGTACTCCCCTTGCTCAAAGGACAGGTATGGATAAGGATGAAGCTGGTCAATGGTCACGCTAGACTGCCGGGATAGCGGATTATTGGCACTGATAAAGATGTGCGGCTTGGCCGTAAACAGGCTGTTGAATTGCAGATTTGCATCTTTTAGCAGCTTGTTGATGACCTTGGCGTTAAATTCGTTCAGATACAGGATTCCGATCTCACTGCGCAGGCTTTTGACATCCTGTATGATTTCATGGGTTTTGGTCTCCCGCAAAGCCAGTTCATATTCATCCTGTCCATATTGATTCACCAGATTTACGAATGCATTTACTGCAAAAGCATAATGCTGCGTGGACACAGCAAAATGCTGTGGTGAAGGCTTGGCATCCAGATAGCGATTTTCCAGCAACTCCGCCTGCTCAACAACCTGACGTGCATAACCGAGGAATTCCACGCCTTCTTTGGACAAAGAAATGCCTTTATTGGTACGTTCAAAAATGGTGATATGAATTTCTTCCTCCAGATCGCGAATCGCGTTCGACAGACTGGGCTGGGAAATGAACAACCGCTTCGCCGCCTCATTCATGGAGCCACGATTGGTAACCTCGATGACATATTTTAATTGTTGTAAGGTCAATGCATGATGTCCTTTCCGTTTGTGTTTCTTCTATTATATAATACATAATCACGCTTCTGGGCAAAGGGATAATAGAAACACCTCCTCAAAATGGTAACATCCATTTCAAGGAGGTGCTTTTGCACGGTTGTATTAATTAACGGACTTCACCGTTTGTAGCGATCAGCTTTTGATACCAATAGAAGCTTTGTTTACGAATGCGGCGCAGATCTTTGAGATCAAATTCCTCACGATCCACATAGATGAATCCGTAACGCTTACTGGAGCCCTGGTGGGTACTCACAAGATCAATCGCAGACCACGGACAGAAGCCGAATACGTCTACGCCGTCTGTAATAGCCAATTGAATCTGCTCGATATGCTTGTTGAAGAAGTCAATACGATAAGGATCGTTTACTACATCCCCTTCTTCCAGCTTGTCAAAAGCGCCCAAGCCGTTCTCTGTCACGATTAAGGGCAAGTGGTAGCGAGAATATATTTGACGTAATGTACTTCTAAAACCGACCGGATCAATCTCCCAGCCAAACTCTGTCTTTTGCAGGTTGGGGTTCACAGAGCCCCGGTATGCTCCGGGTTCACCCACAATTTCATGCTGATCGCCTGTATGTGAAAAATCATTTCCATCATCCAAACTTTCCCCTACGGTTTGAGAGGTATAGTAGTTAAAGGCGATAAAATCTGGATTTCCTTTCGCTAATATATCCATATCCCCTTCTTCAATAACAGGCTCATAGCCCTTCTCGACCAAATAGCTCCAGGCAATGTGGTTGTAGCGGCCAAATACAGCCATATCCAGGTAGAGCCAGTTGCGAATAGCTGCATAGTTGTCAGCTGCCAGCGTATCTTCCGGTTTGGAACTAGCTGGATAAATGACCCCAATATTCGGTGCTGGTCCAATTTTCGCATTAGGTAGCATGTCATGGCACAATACCATTGCCTTCGCCTGCGCAACTAACATATGATGATTTTGTTGATACAGTACCTTTTGTGGATTTTCCAGACTTGTATCCAATGTACCAATAGAACCAGGATGGAGAATCAGCATGTTTTGTTCGTTAATGGTTAGCCAGTATTTGACTCTGTCCCCAAAGTTCTCAAACAACGTTTTGGCATACTGCTCGAAGGCATCAATCGTTTCCCTTTTGGACCATCCGCCTTGTTGTTCAAGCGCATAGGGCAGATCAAAATGATACATAGTAACAATGGGTTCAATACCATATTTAATTAATTCGTCAATCAATGAGCTGTAAAATGCAATTCCCTTCGGATTGACTTCACCCGCGCCTTGTGGATAGATGCGTGTCCAAGCGATCGAGAAGCGATACGCCTTAAAGCCCATTTCAGCCATCAGAGCTACGTCCTCTTTGAACATATGGTAATGATCACTGGTTACCTTAAAATCAGTGACTCCTTCGACGTGGTTAGCCATGTCAATGACAGAGGGTCCTTTTCCATCTTCGTCCCATGCACCCTCTACTTGATAGGCGGAAGTAGAACCTCCCCAGAAGAAGTTTTCAGGAAATGCCTTCAATTGATTATGTTTCATGCTATAGTCCCTCCAGTTATCGTTATATCCTTCTGATTTCGCAATTCATGTACGTGAGGATGAGCTTTCCTGTATTACACCACCAAAGTTAGCAATACTTCATTTTTCTGAATCTGCTCCTGATTGGTCTCAAATACGTCCACTTTATGTTTCGTCAGTGTGACGATGACAGGCGTTACGATTTCGTACCCTGCTTCTATAATCTGCTCTCTGTCAAATTGGATTAACAAGTCCCCTTGTTTTACGATATCTCCCTCTTGAACGACCGGATTAAAATGCTTTCCTTTCAGCGCGACGGTGTTAATTCCGATATGAATTAATATCTCCGTACCCGCCTTGGAAGTCAAGCCGATGGCATGTCCTGTAGGGAACAGCGAGGTTACAACTCCATCAATAGGCGCTACGACCTCACCGACAGATGGTTCAATGGCTAAGCCTTTTCCCATTGCCCCTGTAGAAAATGCCGAATCATTCACTTGGCTCAGTGGTGTAGTCTTGCCTGTGATCGGGCTGTATATCGTTTCTTTCTTGATGTCAACAGCCTTAGTTGCTGTAACAGCTAGTAGAGGTTCTTCCGTCTTAGTGGTCTCAACGGTTGCTGCCGTCTCCCCCTTCACTTTGCTTTCATACCCAAAAATAAGAGTCAGCACCGTGGCTACCGCGAACGAGCATGCAATGGCAATCACGTAAACCAAGGTCGGCGTATAGACTGGAATCGCAAAAATGTTGTGAAACACATAAGCCGTCATTTTCACTCCAAAATGTCCATTGATGGCACCGCCTATAGCCCCTGCGATAATGACAATTGGAATGACTCGTTTAAAGCGAAGCACCAGACCATACACAATCGGCTCTGTTACACCCGCCAGCAAACCTGTAATACTCGTGGAACCCGCAAGGGTTCTAAGTGTTTTATCTTTTTTCGCCTTCAGGAAGATACCGAATGCGACACCAATTTGAGCAAATACAGCCGCAGCCGCCATAGCCTCAATCGGATCACCGCCAACACCAATATTTTGAATCGTGATCGGGGTAAAGCCCCAGTGAAGTCCGAAGACGACCATAAAGGTCATAAAACCGCCAAGCACAATCCCTGACAAAATGCCGCTTACACCGATTAACCATGTCACACCCGAAGAAATCCAATCTCCTACTGTTGTACCAAACGGTCCGAATGCTATTGCAGATAAAGGAACCATAATCATTAAAGCCAACATCGGAACTAAAAACAGCTGCAAATCTTTAAGAATGATCTTCTTCAAAAACTTGTCTACCAACGCATAGATGCTGATAGATATGAATATCGGAAAAACACTCGCTGAGTAGTTCATCATGACCACCGGTATTCCCAAAAACGATACATCTGAGCCTTTGTCCATCAGTCCCGTAAAGTTGGGTTCTAGTAGAGCTGCACCGATCACACCAGCTACATAAGGATTCGCTTTCAGCTTTATACCGAGCGTAATTCCCAGTAAAATCGGCAAGAAGTAAAATACAGCATTCCCGGCAGCAGACAGGATCAGATAGGTATCACTTGTTGCAGACATCCAGCCCAGCAAGGTCAAAACCGTCAAGAGAGCTTTCAGCATCCCCGAGCCTGCCATCGCCGGAATCAACGGGGAGAAGCTGCCGGAAATGACTTCAAAGATTGTGGATATGACCGATGTCTTCTTTCCGCCGGATTCGTTAGTCGCTGAGCTGTCTGATCCAAAATCTCTGTTTTTCATAATCTCTGTATATACATAGGCAACATGGCTGCCAATCACGACTTGAAATTGTCCTCCGCTTTCAACAACAGTAATGACTCCCTCGTGCTTCTCAAGCGCTTCTCTCTCGGCTTTTCGTGAATCCTTCAGGTCAAATCGGAGCCGTGTAGCACAATGGACTAGCCCATTGATATTTTCTTCTCCACCAACGAGACGTACGATATCCTCGCCCATTTTCTTATGGTCCATGTTCATTCTCCTCTTGGGCAGATTGCCTGAAAACAAAAAAATACCTAAACGAAAGGCCTGCATGATCATAGAAAATGATCACTGCCATTCATTTAGGTATCGCCTGCTTATCAGTAACAATCCTTAAATTTAAGTTGTGAGCCTACTATAAAACACTCCGAAATCGTTTGCAAGCTTTTTTTTCTAAGCATCAGCCAAATCATTTCTGGAGGTTACACGCTGTATATGAATCGTCAAATACACTTTCTCGTCAATCGACATCGCACTTTCATGCTTCAATTCCAAGTATTGATTAATTAATTGGGTGCATTGAAAAGCCCTCTCGTATTTCTCTTTGACTTGGTCATACAAGAAGTTATCCCCTGATGCTAATTGCTCTTGTTCATTGCTCAGCAAGCGTTGGGCAAAGTACTGCAAATGTGTAATAAATCGCGAATAATTAAATGAGGTTTCATCTAGGGTAATCTGATAGTAATCGGTTACAATATTGAAAATATCATCAATGACCTCTGTAATCTCAACTGTTTGTTTCATTCCCTGTCCGTCTTGTCTTGCATTAACAAAATGCATGGCAATAAAGCTTGCTTCATGCTCATCCATTTGAATGCCAAATTGAGCATGAATGATGTCCAATGCATTCATACCGATCATAAATTCTTTTTTGTAAAATTTTTTGATTTGCCATAACAGTGAATTTTTAAGTCCCACGGATTTTCTATATCGAGAGATGGCAAATTGGATATGGTCAATCAACGAAATATAGATATTATCACTAAAAATATCTCCCATTTCTTTTTTGGCGCTGCCTACAATTTCATCCGCCACCTTTAAATACTCTACAGAGGTTTCCCCAATGAGATCAATTAATTTTTGCGGAATTTTATCGGACTTTAATACAAAAGTTTTTTCTATCTTTTCTTCATCGACCCTTTGTCCATTTTTCTTTTTAAAACCCAGACCGTTCCCTATGACAACAAACTCATGACCTACCTGATTTTCGGCCCGAATGACATTGTTGTTAAATATTTGCCGGATGATCATCTATCTGCTCACCTCATTGATGTAATAACAAAGTTGGAATAACAAAAAAACCAAATAACGACTAAGTCCATTAGTCATTATTTGGGTATCGCCTGCTTACCAGTAACAATCCCGAAGGGCACAATGCCCCTCATTCAATTACTCTTACTATACCGCTTTCAAAGCAGAATAACAATACAATCATGCCAAAAAACCGCCAAACACTCGAAATCCTTGTGCTTAGCGGTAATTTAAGTTCATGCTTAACGTTCTTTTTCTTTGCAAAATACATCTTTGGCTACCTGAACAGCTGAGGCTGCTCGCGGCCATCCTACGTAAAAGGCTAGTTGTGTAATAACCTCAATCAATTCTTCCTCCGAAATTCCGTTCTCTTTGGCCAGGTTCAGATGATAAGGAAGTTGATTCACATGCTCACCCGCTACCAGAGTAGCAACTGTAATGAGACTCCGTTCCCTAAGAGATAGCTCACTTCTTCTCCATACATCTCCAAAAAGAACTTCCTCCGTATAGCTTACAAAAGCGGGTGCCAAATCACCAATCGTTTCCCGAACACTCGATCTGATTAATTTATGCTTCATAAAATCATCTGGGCAAGTCCGTTGCCAAAGGACCAATCCTCTAATTCGGTCTCTACCAGTGTCACAAATACATCTTCTGGTCTAGTCTTACATTCAATAGATATGAGTGCGGCTAACCTTTGGTAAAAACTCTTTTTTTGTTCCGTAGTTCTACCCGATCCCATCGTAATTTGGATATAAAGCAGCTTGTCTGTTCTGGGTACATTCAAATAATCGGAACTATAATAAAATTCGCTTTGCTTATGAGCATGAAAAACCTGAAAATAATCCTTGGGCGGGACCTGAAAATGTTCAATCAAAGCATTCATGATGCAGCGGCTAATGCCAGACAGGTCCTGCTCTGTGTATTGTTGCTCCATATAGCCTACTCGTACAAAGGGCATATGCATTCTCTCCTATCCGTTGGGATAAGATGATTGTACTCTTCTTATCTTCATCTGTATAATTGAAAATAATCATAAATATATTCAACTTTATCGATGGAGATGAGTTTGTATGGATCTGAAAGAGTTAACTACGTTTCGTACTATTATTGAAGAAGGAACCTTCTCGAAAGCTGCCGCCAAATTAAACTACGCACAATCTACAGTCACGAACCAAATCCAAAGGCTAGAGAAAGAGCTGGGATTTCAGCTTTTTAAAAGAGGCTGGGATGCGGAATTAACCGCCTCTGGAAAAATGTATGCCGAAGAGGTTGACGGACTTATACGGCATTGGAATTTTGTAACGGACCAGGCGAAATCGCTGAAAAAAGAAGAGATTGGTACGCTCCATATCGGTGTAATTGAAACGGTAGCTACTATCGCACTGCCTTTGATTCTACGACAGTTTCGTGAGCATAAACCGAAAATCACATGCCATTTTACAGTGGGAAACACAGATGCACTCTCCAAAGCTTTGTTGGACGGTACATTGGATTTTGCAATCTCCGGCGAACCTCACTCCATTCCTTCCCTACATTTCGAACCTCTGTATCAAGAACAAATTGCTTTTATCGTGTCCCGCAGTCATCCCTTCGCGGCAAGAAATGAGCTTCAGCTCGAAGATCTGTATGAGTATCCGCTTATCGTCGGAGGTAAGAACTGCTTGTACCATATACGACTGGAGAAGGAGCTTTCCCGCTTCCCGTCGATGCCTTTTTTTTATACCGTCAGTCAAATTTCGTCTATACCCTCATTTGTACATACGTTTCCTTCGGTTGGAGTGGTTCTGTCATCAATGCCTTTGCAGAAGGACCTGGTCACCATTCCTCTCCAGCTAACAGATCCGAATATCCCCATCGGACTATTACAAAACAATCAGCACCCACAATACCTGACTTCGGCCCAAAGGCTGTTTATGCAGCTGGTTAAAAAAACAGTGGGGAATGACACCCGTTGGAGCTGAAAATATTATGAGCCCATAAAAAAACCGCTAAACACCTCGATATACGAGTGTTTAGCGGTTTTCCTATGATAAGACCAAGAGGAGTTCGGCTCCTCTTTTAATTTCTATACTCTTGTGATACTCGTTATTTCGTTTCAACTGGTTTTTTCCACAGTCCCAGAATGAGCGCGGAAATCACGGAGCCGATCGCCACTGCAAGCAAGAATAGCAACGCATGGTTGGCAAGAGCTGCTACAAAAATTCCGCCATGCGGAGCTGGAAGATTGATTTGCCAGAATTGCGTCAGACCGCCAGCGATCGCCGAGCCTACAATACAAGAGGTCAGGACTCGCAGAGGGTCAGCAGCCGCGAATGGAATGGCACCTTCCGTAATGAAGGACAATCCGAGTACATAGTTTGTCAAGCCAGACTTGCGTTCTTGCTCGGTAAATTTATTTTTGAAGAACGTCGAAGCTAGTGCGATCGCCAGTGGAGGCACCATACCGCCTGCCATAACAGCTGCCATCATAGCCCCGTTTGTGTTACCGCTAGAAGTAAAGACACCGATCGAAAATGCGTATGCTGCTTTGTTGAAAGGTCCGCCCATGTCGATCGACATCATTCCGCCCAGAATCAGACCCAAAATAACCGCATTACCAGTTCCCAAATTGTTCAGAACATTGACAAGCCACGTATTAATACCACCAAAAATTGGATCGAACAGGTAGAACATAATCGCGCCTGAAATTAGGAGTCCAAATACAGGGTATAACAAGATTGGTTTTAAACCGTCCAGAGCTTTCGGCAGACCTGCAAAAGCTTTACGCAGGAAGATAACTACATAACCGGCCATGAAACCAGCTGCCAGACCGCCAAGGAACCCTGCATTGGAGTTTACAGCCATCAAACCACCGACCATACCTGGCATCAGTGCCGGGCGGTCTCCAATGCTCATTGCGATAAATCCGGCCAGTATCGGAATCAGGAAGTGAAACGCACCTGTTCCTCCGCCAATCGTTTGCAGCAGTTGGAATAGTACATTATCTTCTCCAGCCACTTGTTCGATCAAGAAGGAAATCGCTAACAAAATCCCCCGCCGACAACGAATGGCAACATATGAGAAATCCCGTTCATTAAATCCTTGTAAATTTTACTGCCTACGCTGGTCTTCTCGGCTTTTGACTCTTCAGCGTTGCCTTTACCTTCACTACGGTAAATTGGCGCTTCGCCGTTCAGCGCTTTGCGAATCAGTTCTTCAGATTTACGGATACCGTCACTTACCGGTCTTTGCAATACAGGTTTACCGTCAAATCTGGCCATTTCAACCTTCTTGTCAGCTGCAACAATGACGCCTTTGGCACGACGGATTTCATCTGCTGTCAGTACGTTTTGTGCGCCTTCCGAGCCGTTCGTTTCTACCCGGATATTGACACCCATTTCTTTCGCTTTCTTAATGAGAGCGTCTTCAGCCATAAACGTGTGCGCAATGCCTGTAGGACAAGCGGTCACCGCAACTACAAACTCGTCAGAATCCGGGTTGCCAACGATAACGTCCGGCGTTTGCTGTGCTTTGGCTGCCTCTTTCTTGGCCTCTTTTGCTTTCTTGGCAGCTTCTTCTTCCGCCTGCTTAGTATCAAATAGCTCTGTTACTTCATCCGGTGTTTGTGTATTCATCAGCTTGTCGATGAAATCAGTATCAATGAGCAACCGAGAAAGGGCAGCCAGTGTGCGAAGATGTGTGTTTGCTGCTCCCTCTGGAGCTGCAATCATAAAGAATACCTTCGCGGGTTCACCGTCCAGCGATTCGAACTCTACGCCTTTACTGCTTTTGGCAAAAACGACGGTCGCTTCATTCACGGCTTTCGTCTTGGCATGCGGCATCGCAATACCACCGCCGATTCCAGTGCTGGATTCAGCTTCGCGTTTGTATATCATTTCTTTGAACAAGGCCCGGTCATTAATACGTCCACTTGCTTCGAGACTGGTGATGAGTTCCTCAATCGCCCCATCCTTTGTCGTCGCCTGCAGGTCCATGATCATCGTTTCTTTAATCATCAGGTCTGTTATTCTCATTTTTCACACTCTCCTAAGTTCGATCAGCGTGTAGACACACGCATAATAAGCTCATGCTGTAGCCAGATTACCGTTTTGAAATCGTGACTTGCGGCCGTAATTGTTCAATTTTCTCTCTCGTAGCCAGATCATCGGAGAACGCGGTTGCGCTTCCGGATGCCACTCCTGCACGGAAGGCTTCGATCGGATCGCCATGTAGAGCCAGCGTACCCACGAATCCAGCAATCATAGAATCACCTGCGCCTACAGAATTTTTCACCGTTCCTGCCGGTACATTTGCGTGATACACTTCATCTGCCGTAATGAACAAAGCCCCTTCTCCTGCCATGGAAATGAGTACATTTTTTGCACCTGCTTCCAGTAGTTTACGACCGTAAGTGACGATCTCCTCCTCAGAATGAATAGTTACGCCAAACAACTCAGCCAGCTCATGATGATTCGGCTTGATGAGCAGCGGTTTATGAACCAAGGCCTTCATCAGCGCCTCACCTGTGGTGTCGATAACGAATTCAGCCCCGGTTTGCTGACATACGCGAATCAGTCGCTCGTAGAAGTCCCCTCCAAGGGATGGCGGGATGCTTCCCGACAAGACGACAATGTCATTTTTCTGGAGACTCGCCAGCTTTTGCACCAATGCATCGGCTTCTTGCTCACGAATCGCAGGCCCCAAACCGTTAATTTCCGTTTCATCACCATGCTTGAGCTTAATATTGATCCGTGTGTCATCTTCGATCATTACAAAATCAGTTTTAATGGATTCTTCCCGCAATGTATCGTCGATAAACCTGCCTGTGAACCCTCCGAGAAAACCAATCGCCGTGCTGTCTGCCCCCAACTGGTTTAGTACACGTGATACATTAATTCCCTTGCCACCTGGCAGTTTTAAATCACGTTTCATCCGGTTCAAATCACCAAGCTTCAAATCGTCAACTTCCACGATATAATCAATGGAAGGGTTCAGCGTTACTGTATATATCATCGTTATCCCTCGATTATCTTAGTTTTCTGTGCGATGGATCGGCGTGAACGTTCCGGCACCGATTCAGTAATAAGGATAGCTTCCTTGAGTTCGAACAGTTTGGCGAAGGTTACTTCTCCAATTTTGCTGGAATCGGCCAACACATATGTTTTGCCGGACAGCTGGTGGGCACGCCGCTTGATCAGCGCCTCTTCAGGATCAGGAGTGGTATACCCCATCTCCACGTCTACCCCGTTCGTTCCCAGAAAGCACTTGTCGAATCGAAAATTGTCCAAATTCTGTAGGGCAATACTCCCGATTACGGCTTTGGTATGAATTTTCATCATCCCTCCCAGTAGATAGCTTCTAATTCGTTTGCTTACCAGTGCTTCTACGTGGGAGAGACCATTCGTCACGACCGTCACGTCTTTAGCTTCAATGTAAGGAATCATCGCCATCGTTGTTGTTCCCGCATCCAGATAGATACATTCACCATCCAAAATTTCTTTGGCTGCCATACGAGCGACTGCGTTTTTTTGTTGAACGTTTTTGAATGTTTTTTCTTCCATGCCAGGTTCCTGACTTTTCTGATTCAGCAAGGTTGCCCCGCCATGAATCCGCTTTAACAACTGACGGCCTTCAAGATCTATCAAATCACGCCGAATCGTTGACTCAGAAGCTCCCAAGAGATCAGCCAATTCCTGCAATTTTACAACACCACGCTCTTGTAAGCGCTGTATTATTAACTTGTATCTTTCTTCCGTCAGCATCTTCATTCCCCCAACTGTTCTTATCGTACCACAAACCTAGCAAAAAACAATCATTTTTCTCCAAAAAGATTCAAAAAAATTCATTCCAACTTCATTTTTTTACAAAATGGTGAATTCCTGCTCCAATCAGCATGATTACGTTTACATTTTAAAGAAAATTCAGCTACTTTTATGTGAATTCATTCTTCTTACATAGGAATTCAGCAGTAAACGTTCAAAAACGTTCTGACACTTTAATATGCCCCATCATATCCCTTGCTCCCTACGGTCTGGATTGCTGTAGCTGTAATTCTCGATTCTTCAGCCAGCAAATCATAAAACTTTCTTATGGCCTGGACGCGAGGGTCAGTGCTGCAAGCTTGGATTAACTCAACAAGAGCCATGACTGCGTGCATACCGCATTCATGGCTCACCTCATTAGGATAAATATTCACCCTCAATCATCTTCTCTAGATAATCTTCCGGCTGCGCAAGAAACTCAGCAAAGCTGCATACATCCGCATATTCTTGATGCTCCTCGTCATAATAACCAAGACACTTGTGCTTCGGATTCCACACCAAAAGGATATCCGAATAGTTATCTACGTTTAGAGACAATCGCAACAGCTTTTGCCGTCCCACCTTCATCTCAACCGTATCTATGAAAGAGAAGAACTCAACAAATTGGATACCTAAATCATTTTCTGGAAGATCCACACGGAGCTGATCTCCCATCAGAAAGGCTACAAGATCCTTAGGAAGCTTGTAGCTTTTTAAGGTATGTCGTTTATTCTCCAGATTATGAAACGCTGGTGGTTCCACAGACTTTAGATATTCGGCCATTTCCACGTTCTTATTGCTAACAGCAATCGTATATGCCCGATCTCCATCCTTTTCTGCCAGTGTCACATCAGCTCCATACTCTACCAGGTACTTAACCATCGCAAAATCATTATTTCGTGCTGCCACAGTTAAAGGAGTCGCTTTATAGGGATATACCATATTAGGGGCATTGTAATTAATATCCGCACCATGCTCCAACAGTAGTGCCACGGTGTTCAGATCATGGTTACTAACTGCGTTGCGCAGCGTTGCCCCACCGTGCTGCTTTATATCGAGGCCAAGTTCGTGAATCAGCAAGATATTCTTTTTATTGCCATAATAGGCTTGCTCATAGGCACCGGCTTTGACCTGATTTTTTCCGTCCAGCTTGGCACCATGGGCCACCACATAGCGGACAATTTCTTCTGAGCAGTAGCGAACAGCTGTTAAAAATGCGGGGCGATCTTTTGCATTGAGCTGAGCTCCCTGCTCCACCAACAGCTTCAACACATCCAATCGCTCGCAAATAAGCGCAAGGTCTAATGGACTTAACGTCGAATATTTGCTGAGTTTAATTTCTTGTTCTATATCCCAGCCTTCGGTCAGCGCTTGGCGTAATGCCGATATATTGCCTTCTACAATATGCATTGCGATTTCTGGAAGAACGTCAAATTTGCCGATATCTTTTAATTGGATCATCGTATACCCTCACTCTTTATGTATCTGCTATTCATGTACATCTATTTTATACCAATCTTCCGTTTACTTAAATCCGCCTGACTCCCCAGTTTATTGCTCACTCTAATGCAAACAATTGAGAGTATAGGTGAATATGCCTTATAGAAGCTATAATTGTAGTTGATTCTTTATACTCGATGTAACGAAAAGGAGAACATATGAATAGCATTCAATACTTATCCCAATTCAATTTGCTGCATAGTCTCTCACGAGAAGATTTGATTGAAATGGATCAAATGACCTCCATTACGACTCTACCAAAAAATACATTTATTCAAACCCCAGATACCTTTTCCGAAGGGCTTTATTTTGTGAAGAAGGGAAAAGTACGTCTATATAAGCTAAATGCTGACGGGAAGCAATTTACTTTGGATATCCTCAATGAGGGGAATGTATTTGGTGAAATGGATATGATTTCATTAGGGACAAGGGATATGTATATAGAAACGATAGAAGAATGCGATATCTGCCGGATGGACAAAGACCGGTTTGAGCATTTTTTAATACAACATCCCCGGTTTATGATGAACATGATCAAGGTGCTAAGTGACCGAATCTCAGGAATGAGCAGTCTGGCCCAGCATTTAGCCTTGGGAAATTTACAGGATAAAATTTTATATGTTCTTTTAAAATTATGCGATCAATTTGCCCTTCAAAGTCATGATGAGTATTACAAAATTGATTTCCCGCTTTCTCACCAGGAAATAGCACATTTGGTTGGAGCCACCCGTGAGGCTGTAACAACCGCTCTACAGGAGCTCGTCAAAGAAAGGGTCATTAAGACCGGCTTTAAGACAATTTACATCCATCGCCAAAAGCTAGCCAAGTTGTAAGCTACATTACATCTTTCCTCCTGACAAAAGAATTATCGTATACCTACCAGCAAATATACGATATGGAGTGATGAAATGCTACACCGCAAAGGGGCTCGCAAAAGAACAGATATCCCTACTGATGTACTTCAATTGCTACAACAGGGACAACTTGAGACTGTGAATCTTACCGAATGGCTGGCTGTAGATCATATTGTACTTCTGCGGAACGCTCTTGATGAGTTTGGATTGCAGCGATCATTCAATGTCTTCTTGACTGAATTGGATCATCTGAAGGAAAAAAAGATCATGAAAATAATACCCGCAATAGCACAAGCATGGCTTCATGTGTTTGAGCAACAAACGTTAGAAGAGCGTACTCGTATCTTTGACGCGATGGCCTCTCATCTTTCAGATAGCATTCGCTGCTGGGCTGCCTACATCATCGGGGTAGATTCCCGTTTAAGTCTAGAAGAAAAATTAGCTGGTATTCGACCATTTGCAGCAGATTCCCATTTCGGAGTACGTGAAATTGCCTGGATGGCAATGAGAGAACCTATATCCTTGCAACTGGATGAGGCGCTTGTGCTGTTAAACAGCTGGATGCGAAACAAGGATGCTAACATACGTCGTTTTGCTATAGAATTAACCCGGCCACAAGGCGTTTGGGCCAAACACATCCCTGAACTAAAAGAACATCCCGAGTTAGCCCTTCCACTTTTGGAAGTGGTTCAATCTGACCCTGTCAAATATGTTCAAGACTCGGTGGGCAATTGGCTGAATGATGCCAGCAAAACTAACCCGGAATGGGTAATTCAGGTATGTGATACATGGCTGTTGGCTTCAGATACAAAGGAAACGAAGCGAATAGTAACTCGGGCACAAAGAAGCTTGAACAAAATGAAATAATCTGGAGACTCCTCCCCATCCAATCCATAGCTAGAATATTTACATAAACTATGAGATACATCTGGAATATTAGGAATGGAGGAATTCCTATGTCTATTATCCGAATCTATCTGGAAGCAGACAGTGTTGTATCTGGGAACATTGCGATCACCACGAATATAAATGTCACTCCAATTGTCAATCGGTACACAGCCGTTGTTGTGCTCGGCAACATCCTAGGGGGAGTGACCACCATCCCGGCACAAAATTTTACGAATGATAGTGGGACTTCAGTTGCGGCAAACAGTCTGCTGGTTCCGACCAGTAACGGTTACTACAATGTATTTGTGAATGGAACGTTGCAGCGAGGCGGATTAACGACACTTTCTCCTACTAATCTAATCATAAATACTGGCTTGTTAGTTGGCGCTACCGTAGTTATTGAGGTGATCAATTTCAACACCAGCGCTTCCTCAACATCTGTCAACAACGTCACCGTAACGACCACAATAAGCGACTGAAGGAAAACTATCGCAAATTCCACTTAAAAAAACGCCAAACACAGGGCTTCTCCTTGATGAATACAGATGGTTTTTCCCGTTACACAATTAAAAAAAATTTTAAATCTTGAAGTTCTCTACAAGTACCTGAAGCTTCTCGGCCAGTGATGAGAGGAGCTCTGCGGAGGATTCCACTTCTTGCATAGCAACAAGCTGTTGCTCTGAAGAAGCCGATAGAGATTCTGCCCCTTTAGCTGTATGGTTAGAGACGAGCACGGTATTCTGAATGGCTTGAACGAGCCCTTCAGAGATCAGTGCCAGATCCCGAACTGTAGCTGATATTTGCTCGCTTTGGGAAGAGACATCAGAAACGGAGGCTTCAATCTCGGAGAAGGAACGTCCGGCCGATATAATCAACGCTTTCCCTTGCAGCATTTCGTCCGTGGAACGCTTCACAGTTTGTCCCGCCTTGTCCATTTGGGCGATAATCAAACTGATCAGCTCACTAACTTGTGTGGCGGATGTGGCTGAACGTTCGGCCAACTTGCGGACAGAGTCAGCGACAACGACAAAGCCCCTGCCTTCTTCTCCAGCGCGGGCAGCTTCTATCGCTGCATTTAGAGATAGTAAGTTAGTCTCCTCGGCAATACTGGCGATGGTGCCGACAATGTTCTCAATCTCCTTGGAGTGGCTGCCAAGCGTATTAATAATGCTTGAGAGATCGCCGATACTTTCACTCACAACTCCCATTTGGGAGGTGGTGGAATCCATCGATTCCCGACCAAGATGCGCTTTCTGGACATTATCGACTGCCTTGTTCCTTGCGATGTCTGCATTGCCCGCAATATCGCTGATGAAGCGAGATATATCCTGAACCGCTTTGTAGCTTTCTTCTAGATTCTGTAATTGGGTATGCGCCCCATCTGTTAGCTCAATCGTAACATTCACGCTGTGCTCCCCAGCACGGTTCGTTGCCTGTGCGCTGGCTGACAACTCCTGAGAGGAAGAAGCGACCAGTATAGAGGTGTCATTGACCTGAGTGATCAGGTTGCGTAAATTCATTGTCATATCGTTGAAGTCGCGGGCCAGAGTCCCGATTTCATCCTTGCTTTTGAAAAGAAGTGGTTCATGGGTAAGATCGCCCTTGGTAATGGTATTCACAGAGGCTGACAGCTTGGTAAGCGGACTTACCATATGGCGAATCAACAGGTAAGCAACAAGGATAGCCACGATAAAAATAGAACCGCCAATAATAAAGGGATGAACAATAATATCCAACGTCCGTTCCTGAATTAATGAGCCGTCAAAATTGATGGCCATCAGTGCAACAATGGGCTTGGTGGGATCATGATCCTGGTAAATGGGACCATAACCAGTTTTAAGCGAGGTTCCTTCATATGTATAAACCTTGGAATATGCTGAATGCTTCATCGTAGTTATCATTTCTTTGTCTTCATCCGTGAAATAGAAGGAATCGCCAGCTTGGTAGCCTCTTTGCTTGAGGTTGGCGTCGGCGGCCAGAATTTTTCCATCTAAAGACATGATGAAAGCCTCTTTAAAAATAGGCTTATGTGCTACGATCCAGCCAATTCGCTTTTCAATGGCAGTAAGTTTGCTCTTATCTCCACTGGCCAGACCCGATATATCCGCGGGATCTATAAGACCTGTCGTAATATTGGCGCAGCCCACCAGCTCGATCCCTGCAGCTTCATCCACTTGATGGTAAGCGGTACGATATCCGAAGTATCCAATGGAGGAGCCTACGAGGAGGAACATGATGAGCATCATCCAGGTTAATTTTGTTGCGAGCTTCATTATTTGAACCACCAATCCTGACTCTAATAAATTTTTATGACAATCAGTTTTCACTGCTACGATTATAGCCTATCAACACTTACTAATAATATGGCATTCCAGTGTCGGAATATGTCGTTTTATGTGAGATTTGTCGCTGTTTTTTGTAAACGGGAACGTTGCAGCGCAGTCGTTCATGACACCATGATAACTACCAATAAGGGACTGATGTAAAAGCCTACATAAAATACGATAAAAAACCGCTAAACACAGAGGTTTACCCTTGTCTTTAGCGGTCTATTTTTCTATCAATCAAGTTATTCCATCAGGAAAATGCACCGATTTGTTTAAGCTACATCCAGTTTTATTTTTTGTGGGCTAATAAGAGATTAACTATAGTGTCCAGTTGAAGCTCCAGCGAATAGGGATCTTCCATCACAAACTCATCCCCTTTATCGCTGAATGAACCGTACATGTACACCTGTCCTTTTTTTACAGCCGGAAGACCCTTCCATAGCTCACTATGTAGAATCTGATTGGCCCCTTCATCTTCTGAGCCATATACAAAGATGTGATCTCCCATATACTCGGGTAAAACCTCAAGCGAAATATTTTCAAATCCTTCTTTCATATTCAATGCTTTCTTAGTGGGTGGCAGCTGTAGCATTTGATATATGGTTGGACTTCCGTAGTTACCGCCTTTCGCCGCTAAAACATAGATTGATTTATTGGCGACTTGTACGATCGAAACCGTCTCTCCATCTTTAATAATACCGTCAATTTTAGTTCTAGCCTCTGCAACTTTCTTCTCATATTCAGTAATCCACTGCTCGGCTTCTTTCTGCTTACCAAATATTTCACTGATTCTGCGGAATTTATCCAGTGGTCCCGCTGTAGATTCACCCTCCCAATACGGCAGGAACACAGTCGTTCCTACTTTCTGGTAGCTGTCGATGTTCTTTTCAATTGAGCCGATAATTAAATCCGGTTGCAGTACGGTCAGCTCCTCCAAATCCATAGGAAAATCCCCAAGATCTTTGATTCCGGCTAACTTCTCTTTGGGATATCCCGATTGATCAATCCAAGCCTCATTCAACATAAAGCTTCTGACCCCTACAGGTATAATCCCCAGTTTTAAAAGATGACCCATATACTGATCCGATGCTACTCGTTTCGGGTTAGCAGGTACTTCCACATCGCCTTTTAGTGTCTTAACCGTTCTGGTCTGTGCTTGTACTGCCGCTTGTCCATCGCTGTTGGATGATGTCGCTGTATGATTGGCTTTCGTTTGCGAGCTTCCATTTGTATTCGTCGGAGCTGAGCAGGCTCCCAGCATCAATGATAAGCACAACATGATCATCATTGCTGTAATTTTGCCTCTTCCGTGCATGAATAAATCCCCTTTCGCATGATACCGATATTGATAATCAATATCAGTATAACGGGTGAAAGCTGTCCGCTGAAGGGCATATTTAAACTTCGTTTGGGGCATATCCTGATCTTGCGCCTGAATATGCTGCTGCCGTTCTTTTTTGAATCGTACAGGAGATAGTCCCTTATATTTCTTGAAGCTGCGACTTAATGAATGAGCATCTGGATATCCCACACGCTCTGCGATCTCCTGCAAAGTGGCATCCGTCTGCATTAGCAGCTCTGCCGCTCGATTTGCCCGTATCTGGCCCAAGTAATGAATTGGACTGGTATGCATTTTACTTTTGAACAGCCTTGATAAATGTCCGCTACTGCACTCTAGCTCCTCCGCAATGGACTCTAGTGTTATAGACCGACTAAAATGCTCACAAATATAAGTTACAGCTTGCGCTACCAAGTCAGGCTTAAGGGACTGAATGCCTTGTCGATCCAATTGATGTAACAATTCGAAGACAAAATGATGAAATAAAGCTTTGACGTGCAGTTTACCAAGTCCCGATCCCTTATGCCATTCTTGCTCCAACAGCTTCACTTTATCATACAGGGGCAGCGGGTAATGAGGTGCGAAAGCATACTGATTCTGAAAAGGATTTCCCTTTTCCAGCAATTGTGCGATCTCCTTCCGACCAGGTAGGGCCAAAGTTGCCTTGTACAGAATGATGTAATATTCAAGCACATCCTCCGTCATGACGCTCAGGCACATTCCTTTTCCCCCATGCAGGACATGAAAACGATCCACCCTATGAACACTGCCATCTAACCATACCCGCGCACTTCCGCGTACAGTATATAAAAACGCACTGACCGGAAGTCTGTAGTTTCGCATTTCTTCCCCTTTATCCATTTTCTTATGGCGAACATCCATCACTTGTATAAACACATGATTCCACAATAAAATGTGATCGTTCAACTTCATTACTACCGCTCACCCCCTATCCAAATATAAGAAAAAGCCCTGTAAAGGGCTATCTTTTTTTGTAAACCATTCAATTGTCGCTTGGCTTTCCACCGATATGATTAGGTTCCAAATCGTTTGCGATAACCACACTTTCGGCACAACTCTTCCACTGCTTCTCTCTTGGAGAATCCAAAGTACAGACGGTTTGCACGCTCACCTTCCACGATCTCGGAAAAAGTTTGCTCATGCACATTTCCTAAATTAATGACGCCTTCTCCATCAAGACAGCAAGGGACCACTGTTCCATCCACCAAAACCGCCGCTTGACTGCGAAGCGCATGACAAAAGCCTTTTCCGTCATCTTCTGGTGCACTCAGGCTAGGCCATTCAAATTCGTAGTCTTGATTCAAATATACATTGGGGGCGATTTTGACCCCACTGCCCGGCATTACTTTTTCTTCAATCCGATAGTCCAGCCCAAACTCTTGCTCCAATTGCTCCAGTGTCTCGCGGTTGCGCTGACGTTGCACATTAGTCAAATTATCTTGAGTCAGGTTCCAGAGACGGAATGAAATAATGACATTGTGCTTCACAGCTTCTCTGACAAACGTGAAAATATGACCCAAATAACCTTCTCGATCCACAGAACCTTCATGCCCGTCAAAACTATGAAGAGAAAAGTTCATCTGCCGTAATGCCGGCTGACCAAGCAGCTTATGTCCGGTCTTCGGCAGCAAGGTACCATTGGTGGTAATGTTGACCTTTAAGCCTTTCTCATGCGCACTCTCCAGCAAAAGATCAATTTTGGGATGGAGCAAAGGCTCTCCTTTGACATGCAGATAAATGTAATCCGTATGCGGCTTGACCTGATCAAGCACATTCCGAAAGACTTCCGGATCAATAAATTTTTTGACACGTTGTGTCTGAGGGCAAAAACTGCATGCAAGATTGCAAATGCTTGTTATCTCAATGTATACCTTCTTAAATGTCTTCAACATAATTTCCCCATTCTAACCTTCATCCTGAACATTTGGTTTATGCTCACTAATCTTATGATTATAACGGGTTATGAACGAGAGGTAAACTCTGCGGTTATTTTCTATTGACCTTAGGTCTGACCTAAGGTTTATAGTGAAGTTATTCAATTATCAAGAAGGAGACCTGTCATTGAAAAAACACATTACGATTAGTCAGCTTGCTCAGCTCATGAATGTATCTGTACATCAGCTGCGGTATTTTGAAGAAAAGGGTATCCTTTATCCGTTATACACAGATGAAAATCAATATCGAATGTACGGACTTCATGAAATTTATCAACTTTCACATATTTTAATGCTACGTAAATTAAATATCCCTGTCGGCCAAATTGAAGAATGCATGACTTCCTACACTGCCGATGATTACAACCAGCTTTTAGAACATTCGTTACAGAAGGTACAGGATGAAATCGCTAACTTAAAGCTGCTCGAACAGTTTATTCATAAAGTGCTAAAAGAACATCATAACCTTACCCGGCAAAACAATGAGTATCGAATCAAGCTTTTGGATACTCGACATTTAAAGCTGTGGTTTGCATTGGAGAGTGATCAAGAACTCACGGCCAGGAATCTATTTGAGCAGCGGCCTTCACCACCACAATTATTTGAAAATGATCTACATTATCTATCTGATTCTGGACAGGTGAAACTATATTATGAAACAACATCAGGAGCAGCTGACTATATTCTGGAAGAAGGCAGCTATCTTTATAAGCACTTCTCTGCCACTGAAGACGCTGAGATCGAACACCAAGTCCAACAACTGGAGCATTATGCGACCCAGCACCAATATGAATGCCTAAGCAAGGTCATTGTGGTGGAAAAATCCTATCTATCCATATTCGACAGCAACGAGCTGCAATATGAGATTCAAGTAAAAATTTCCGATGTGCAGGAGGACGTTACATGAGTCCACAATCCTATGACATTGTTGCTTATCAAGAGCAAGACCATGAAGCCGTATGTAAGCTCTTAGTGGAATCGTTTAAGGCAAAATTTCAAGCTCTTGTTACTTTGGAGGATCAAGATATACAGCGTTTATTAATGCAGGTTTGGGTTCAACATCCTGATTCTATATCTGGGAAGCAACTTGTGGTTAAAGAGAACGAAGATGTTATTGGTGTCCTTTCGCTCAAATGGAAGACTCCCTCCTCTTCACTTCCTAAAACAAATCTCACTTCTTTGGCTTCGCTTATAAAACAGTTTGGCTGCTTCAATGTATTTAAATTTTTGACAGGCATGTATGCGCTGGACTATAAACCTGCCATAGATGAGTGTTACATTGATCATTTGGCGATTCGCTCAAGTCATCGCAATCAAGGGATCGGGCGACGTTTTCTAGCTTTCGCACAGCAGTTTACGGTTGAATCCGGTTTCCATGCGTTGACACTTCATGTAGCACATCAGAACCGGCAAGCTATCCGCTTGTACCACAATCTAGCATTTGAAATTGAGCAGTCTCAATATAATTATTGGCGACATTTTTGGTTCAAGGAGCCTGTATGGCATCTGAGCTGGAAAGAACGAAACTGCATTCGAGGAGAGAACAGCATTGAAAAAAACATATAAGCTAACCCTTGGTATTGCGGCAGGTCTGGCTGTTGCCTTGATATTGATTGTTTTATATCAAAATTCCTACAAGATGACGGAAGAAAAAATACAAATTGCGACTCCCA
Source organism: Paenibacillus polymyxa (assembly GCF_015710975.1). NCBI lineage: Bacteria > Bacillati > Bacillota > Bacilli > Caryophanales > Paenibacillaceae > Paenibacillus > Paenibacillus polymyxa. The sequence goes on from NZ_CP049783.1 coordinate 5,826,160, forward strand.
AAGGAGTATTAACAGGTACACTAGCTTTGCCTGAGAACTACTCGGGAAAGATTGGACTGGTTGTTTTTGTCCATGGAGATGGTCCAATCAATGACACGTATGATGATGGATACAAACCACTGTGGGAAAGGTTTGCTTCTAAGGGGTATGCTTCCTTATCCCTGAATAAGCCCGGTATTAACCGCGCTCCAGGCGATTGGCTGGAGCAAAGTATGGAGGACCGGGCACAGGAGATTCGATATGCAGTTGACTGGGCCAAAACCTTACCGATGATTGATAAGCACAAAATCGGCCTTTGGGGAGCCAGTCAAGCAGGCTGGGTCATTCCGAAGATCGTTAAAGAGAAGCATGATATTGGATTCAGCATCCTTGTATCGCCGGCTGTGAATTGGATTACACAAGGGCAATTTAACACAAAAAAAGAGTTGGAACAAGCAGGAGCTAGCCCGCAGCAAATTAAAAAGAGACTGGACTACGACCATAAGGTTCTACAATTACTGAAAAATCATGCATCCTATGAAGAATACCTAAGCATAGCCAGTCCTAACGATATCATTTCCAAAGAAAGATGGAGCTTTATAGGCAAAAATTTTCGTTCTGATTCTACGGAAGAATTAAGCTACTTTAAATCTCCTGTACTCTTGGTTCTGGCTGGGAAAGATATGAACGTAGATGTAAAAGACACCGAGCGAGTATATCGCCAAAAGATATCTCCAGAGCTGCTGTCTGTCATTCATTTGCCAGAAGTTGACCATTCCATGATGAATGAACAAATTGCGCATTCCAAGTCCCTAACCTTCTTAACCGCCGTATTTGCCCCCAGACAATTGGTAAATGATGATTATCTACAAATTCTCGCCGATTATGTTAGTCAGCGTTAAGCAGTGATGTTCTTTTTTTGCCATATTTCTTTAGAATATGCTAATGAAAAACCCATTGAAAGATAAAAAGGCTGGTCAGAACCCACAAAGATTCTTTCTGCATCTTTGTCCTTGACTCTTTTTATGGCTTCATAAATAACGGCTTTTCCAAGCCCCATTTTTCTATACTTAGGTATCGTTCCTACAGGCTCCAGTATTCCTATTTTATTAAGCTCGTCGTACCAGAGAGTAGTGAAAGAAGCAACCTCATTGTTGGAGTCCAGGATGACTACATCGAATTCTGGTATATAATCAGGGGCATTTCTCAATGATATATAACATCGCTCAGCGACATCATTATCTGGATAATCGCCCTTGTAGTACCCGAATGCTTTTCCATGAGCAAATCCTTTTTCGAAATCCCCAACTTCATTCGCATCCGAAATTCTAAACCCGCTGGGTAAGTCCAGCTTTACATCATGCGGTACATCCATACAGGACGTCGTTTCTTTCCCATCCTGCAAGGTGTACCCTCTTTTTTTCAAAAGCTCCTTAAGTTGCTCTCCATCCTCGTTTACGATTATATCTAAAGTTGACTCTCTCTCTCCATGTAAAGCTAATTTCTTTTCAGCATAATCTATTAATTCATTTAGAAATTCATTTGAAAAATCACGATCTGCAAGCTGAAAATAAGCTTCACCTATGTTATCTTCTCCTTCCGGGTGAACAACAGCAACAATTTCTTGATGTTCATCCTCCCAAATCCCAACCGTCTCAGGCCACTTTTCAAATGTATTGTGCATGATTTGTCCCCAATATCTACAGAAATTCCAGCGATCTATGAACCAATTTTTGAGGTCAGGGTTGCTTTTCAGCGACTGTTTCAAAAAATCTCTAATCTTTAAAAAGTCATATGCTTCGAATTTTTTCTGAGTATACTTCATTATTTACCTCCTGCTCTTCTGTAATGATCCTATTGTAATGATTCTGCAAGGTCTGATATATGCCAAGTTCTTTTATCAAATGTTTGTAACGTTATACTTATAAAAGAGGATAACAAAAAACCCACAGATCTTCTCTGTGGGCACCTATTTTTTATTTTTTTGAATATACGATTTTTTTAATGCGATCTGTAGACAGTCCGTATTGTTCTGAGAGCTCGTCAATGGACACTCCCGCATTAAATCTTGCACGTACCTCTTCGTTCCGATTGAGATAATATTGGGCTGCTCCAGAGCTTTCCCCCCATCTCCTGCGCTCACTCGGACGATTGGGGATATAAATCAGTTCTCCTTGTATATACCGCTGAACTTCCTTAAGTAAATCATCAGGAAGCAAATCAGTTGCCTTCAAATAATTCATTTCGGGCTAGCTCCTTAAAATAAAATAAATTGGTATTTTAAGGGCAAAGTCTGCGTCTGCAAACAACTAATCCTTCAGGCGAAATGTATTCGCTCCATACTAAGCTTCGCCTTATTTATTCCGCAGGCTTTGCATGGAGCAGATTGAGTACGAAACCAATGATAGGATACATCGTTCCCCTCCTCTCAAATCTCATCTTGCTTTTCACTAAGTCCAGTTCAATGCTTAGGAACTCAACTCATGTTATTGTAAAATATGAACTAAGTTGAAACAACGATCAAAGTTACACTCACTAACAATGGGTTGCTATTCAGAGTCAAACTCGATAAGCGCTCATTCAACCCTTTCTATCCTCGGTTAGACCGGGAATAGATATATAAACAGCAAAAAAAACGGCATTTCTGCCGTTTTTTTAAAGGATGGACTCTCAGGGACTCGAACCCTGGACCAATTGATTAAGAGTCAACTGCTCTACCAACTGAGCTAAGAGTCCATATAAAATTATGGTGGAGCCTAGGGGGATCGAACCCCTGACCTCATCGCTGCCAGCGATGCGCTCTCCCAGCTGAGCTAAGGCCCCGTCTCATGTAAGTTAATTAACGTTTCAAGCGACTTCTATATCATATAAAATATTCGACCCTGTGTCAATACTTTTATAAAAAAAATATTAACATCTTCCCGCCACGGCCCTAAAAAGATACAGTCAGCGATCAGTCGCTGTCTGTATCTTTGGATAACAGTGTTTTCAGTTCCTTCATAAACATATTGATGTCTTTGAACTGCCGATAGACGGACGCAAAGCGTACGTAGGCCACTTCATCCACAGGATAGAGCTGTTCCATGACCAGCTCACCAATCTGCTGGCTATCCACCTCTGTGGCTGCCGTGTTGCGAATGGCGTTCTCCACCTGAGATACAATCAGATCGAGCTGCTCGACTGATACTGGACGCTTCTCACAGGCTCGAATGAGACCGCGCAGCATTTTATCACGGCTAAACTCTTCACGGCTGCCATCTTTTTTGATGACCATCAGTGGGGTCTCTTCCACCATTTCAAAGGTGGTAAAACGCCTGGCACACTGTTCGCATTCGCGGCGGCGTCGGATGGACTTATTATCATTCGCTGGTCGCGAATCCAACACTTTCGTGCCGTTGTAAGCGCAATACGGGCACTTCATAATCTCATCACTTCCCTTTTCCAATAAATTCCCGAAGCTTTTTAGTAATAATTTTGTCGAAACGGATCATAATATGTTTACCACGTCGCGAGGAGGTGAACAACAATGGCACAAGGAAACAATGGCAACTCCAACAACCTGGTAGTCAGCAGATCCTCCGGTGCTCTGGAGCAAATGAAATATGAAATCGCTCAAGAGCTGGGTATCAGCATTCCTCAAGATGGATACCAAGGTAACATGACTTCCTATGAGAACGGTTCGATCGGGGGCTACATCACAAAACGCCTCGTAACGATCGCCGAACAACAATTGGCAGGACAATACCAATAATCTCGGTAATAATGAAGAAGTAATACGAAAAAGTGTAGGGATAGGCTGCTAAAAACAGCCTGTCCTGCGCTTTTTTTCATTTTAAAGCGAAAAGGCTCATGTTGTCATTAACCTGTCACTTAAAACACATCATAAATTTTTGTATATTGCCTGTAGTAGTAGATGACTCGCTGTACATAATGCCGTGTCTCACCAAAAGGGATTTGCTTAATGGACTCTTCTTTGCCATCCCACACCCCCTGATCCAGCCATTCCTGAACTTTACCTGGACCAGCATTGTAAGCAGCTACGATGACCACAGGATTATCCTGAAACTTCATAGACAGGTTATGCAGATACCAGGTCCCCAGCTCAATATTGGTGCCGGGCTCGTGCTTGACACTATCCAGCGGGACCTTCTGAATCTGGGCACTCTCCATAATCCAATTGGCTGTGTTCGGCATAATCTGCATAAGCCCCAGCGCCCCCTTGTGTGACTGCTTGCTGGTTTTAAAATTTGTTTCCACACGGATAATAGACGCCACCAAAAATGGGTCCACTTCATAGGTCTGTGAATACTGCCGAATCTCATCCTTATATTGAATCGGGTAAAACCAGGACATCCAATTCGAGTTGAGGAACAGAATCAGGACAAATCCGACAAACAAAATGAGCAGGACTCTTTTCTTACGTAAAATGTTCATGCAAGTCCCTTTCGCTGCCAAAACTGATCAATTTGCATCTGCGTCTCAGACTGTGTTCCGCTATTATCAATAACAATATCAGCTAAATTTTTTTTCTGCTCGATATCCATTTGTGCGGACAAACGAAGCTCGGCTTGCTCTTCTGTCAGACCGTCTCTGAGCATCAGACGTCGGAGCTGAACATCACGTGGTACATATACAACCATAATTTCCTCGTACAGGCTCTCCAGCCCAGACTCATACATTAACGGGATATCTGCCAAAACAAGCTTGTCCGGCTGCTCCCGTTCATAAGCTTCCATGCGCAGACGCATTTCCTCACGAATAGCAGGATGCGTAATATCGTTAAGTGCCTGTCGCTGTACAGGATCTCTGAATACAATCTCTCCCAGTCTTTTGCGGTGCAGGGTTCCGTCACTGTTCACTATAGCTTGTCCAAAATGCTGTATGACCGCCGCCAGCACCGGATGCCCCGGAAGCATAACTTCCCGGGCAATGGCATCTGCGTCGATCAGCAGCGCACCCTTGGCGACCAAAAGAGCCGACACGGTGCTTTTTCCGGTAGCGATCCCTCCGGTTAATCCGATATTCATGCTCTTCACCTCATAACAGCTTCAATATACCCATCATAATCAGTAATAATGCCGGCAATACGCCGAGCGCCTTCATAAATCGAAATGCTGACAGGAAGAACCCTGCCTTCATACCAGCAATCAAAAATACACCACTGAATAACGTAATAGCCAGCGCAGTAGACAGGGGCTGAAAACCAAGCATGGCTGCACCTAAGCCCGCTCCGAACGCATCGACCGATAATGCAATACCTAACCAAACCGCTTCGGTAGCAGATATACTGCCGGAACGGTCCATATCCGCAGCAGACGGGCTTCGAAGAATCCGAATAACAAGCCCCCATTTGCGGAACTCCAGCGAAAATAACGTTCGCTCCTCCTGCTGTAGCTCCAAAGAAGTCTCTGTCGATAGATCTCTTCCTGAGCTGGTTAGAGACTCTGTATTGGCATTCTCAGCACTTTTTTTCTCCGCAAGAGCTGATATATGCCCTGAATCTGAATCAACCTGTTCCGTAAGGTGCAGATCCCGAGGGACTTCCGCTGTTTCTTCCGTCAAATCTTCCTTGCGTTGCAGAGCCTGAATCAAAGAGTAACAGCCGATACAGATCAGAATGACAGCACCGAAAACCGTCGTATATACAGGAGACAGGACACGGGATAGTAATGCGCCGAGCTGCATGGATATGCCGATCACCAAACCTGAACATACGGAGATGATAGCAATCGACAACAATGGAATTTTCATTTTGCGCAGACCATATGTAACACCGACTCCGAAACTGTCCAAACTTAGCGCAAATGCCAGTAACAGCAGGGCTCCCCAATGATTAGCCACTCCAATTCCCTCCCATTGCGAAGGCTGGGCCTTACAGCAACCGACTCCCTTCGCAGTATTGGTACTTGGAACAATATATGAGAGGGATGGGCTTGGGGTGACTGTGCCTGTTTAGCGCAAAGGCTGGCAGACCGGGCAATGATGTGTGCCACGTCCAGCTACGACGGATTTTTCGATCAATGTACCACAGTTAATACAAGGCTTCGCGTTGCGTCCATAGATTTGCAACTGATGCTGGAAATCGCCCGTTTTGCCCTGTCCGTTAACGAAAGATTTGATGGACGAGCCACCAACCTGAATCGACGCGCCCAGCGTGGAGACAATAGCTTCATGCAGTACTCGAAATTGGCTATCCGTTAGGCTTTTGGCTGGCTGTGCCGGATGAATCCCTGCCTTAAATAACGATTCATCTACATAAATATTCCCGATGCCTACCACATATGACTGGTTTAACAGCGCTGCCTTGATCGAAGTCGAACGAGTTCCAACAGCGGCACGCAGCATTTCAGGTGTAAAAGCCTCGTCCATCGGTTCCAGACCGAGTTTATTCAGCGGCTTTTCCAGCAAATCCTGTCCTGCCGGAAATAAGTGCATTGTACCAAATTGGCGCACATCCTGATAACGCAGCTCTGTACCATCTTTAAAATGAAAGATGACATGGGTATGCTTTTCCACAGGATCATCTTGTGAATACAATCCATAGCGTCCTTCCATTCGAAGATGGGAGACAAGCACTAGCCCGTCCAGCAAAATCCGCAGAAACTTACCGCGTCTTTCCACCCCAATAATCCGGTGGTCAGCCAATTCCATCGCAAATGCGTGAATATCATCGGGACGTTGGATAATACGCGGCAAATTTACGGTTACATGATCTATATGTTTATCGACTATAAGCTCGTTTAGTGTTCGTTTAATGGTTTCTACTTCCGGTAATTCCGGCATGATGTCTTCACCTCACCCTATATTATAACGGAAGCAACGTCAAATTGGGACTATCTACTCATTGAAATATCTTACTTGGCCTCATACCAATTGCTGCCATAGCTTACTTCCGCTTTAAGCGGCACAGCCAGCTTTAATGCAGCTTCCATGGTAGCGGGAACAAGCTCTTTCATCGTTTCCATTTCCTCAGGCGGAACCTCGAATACAAGCTCATCATGTACTTGTAACAGCATACGGCTGCGAAGATTGCGCTCACGCAGCGCTGCGTCCATCTGCACCATCGCCAGCTTGATAATATCGGCTGCGGTACCTTGAATCGGCGTATTCATCGCTGTACGCTCGGCGAACGAACGCTGGTTGAAATTGCTGGCGTTTATCTCTGGCAAATATCGTCTGCGTTCCAACAACGTTTTTACGTATCCATCCCTCTTCGCATCCTTCACAATATCATCCATGTAACGGCGAACACCCTGGAACACGTCAAAATACTGGTCGATAAAGCGAGCCGCTTCCTTCCGCGTAATATTCAAATTTTGCGACAGACCATAGTCACTAATCCCGTAAACAATCCCAAAGTTGACCGCCTTTGCAGAACGGCGCATATCGGAGTCTACAGCCTCTGCCGGTACACCGAACACATCGGATGCGGTCTTGGTATGGATGTCCATATCGTGAACAAAAGCCTCTTTCAAACGCTCATCATCCGAAATATCAGCCAGCACCCGCAGCTCGATTTGTGAATAGTCTGCCGCCAAAATCGACCAGCCCGGCTCCGATGGAACAAATACTTTGCGGATTTTGCGTCCTTCTTCGAGACGGATCGGAATGTTTTGCAAATTCGGAAATTGACTGCTCAAGCGTCCAGTTGCTGCAACCGTCTGCCGGAAATACGTATGCACTTTACCTGTCTTCTCCGAAATTTCTTTAAGCAATCCTTCGACATACGTCGATTGAAGTTTGGCAATGGTGCGATATTGCAATATGTTTTGCACAATATCATGATATGGCGCAAGCTTTTCCAGCACCTCTGCATCGGTCGAGTACCCGGTTTTTGTCTTTTTAATAACGGGCAGACCCAGCTTATCAAACAAAATCTCACCCAACTGCTTAGGCGAATTAAGATTGAACTCTACCCCTGCAATACTGTAGATCTCACCCACCAACGTTGTAATCTGGGCTTCAAATTCTTTTCCCAAAGCGCGCAGTTCCTCTACATTCACCAAAATACCCTGCTTCTCCATATCCGCCAGAATGCGGGATAACGGCATCTCAAGCTCATGGAACAGCTTGTGCATTTCCGTTTTTTCCAGCTCCGCCTGCTGCACAGGTACCAACGCTTCGATCACCGCTGCCTTACGCGCCACATGATCGGATAGTACATCTACGTCAGGAACTTTATATTTAGCTCCTTTACCAAACACTTCGTCGTCTGGACGAATCGATGACAAGCCATACTTGGCTGCCAGCCCACTCAATGTCTGATTGGCGTCTGTCGGATCTAGCAAGTATCCGGCCAGCTGCACATCAAACTCAGCTCCAGCAAACTCAATTCCATGCCAGTGTAAAGCCAAGTCCGTACGATGCAGGTCATGACCGCGTTTTTTGCGTTCAGGGTCGGCAAGCCACTCCCGAATAGGGGTAGCTGCATCACTTTGTAGAACTTCCAGTGTCATAAAAAACTGACGCCCTGTTGCGGCAAATATCAAGCCTACAATCTCAGCATGATGCGGATTATCACCATGCGTCTCAACATGCAGCACATCTACGTTATTCAGCACTTCTACCAATTCGCTGATCCGCTGTTCATCCAGCACAGTCACGTCTGCTACGGCTTCCTCTACGCCGACTCCAGCACTGCCGACCTCGCCCGAAAAGGATAAACGCTCCAGCAGGGACTTGAACTCCAGCTTCGCCAAAGCTGGTCCAGCCGTCTCTGCCTGTAGCCCGCTGAAAACCACATCTTCCAGTTGCTTGTCCAACGTTACATCCCGATAAATGGTCGCCAAATCCTTGCTCATTCGCGCATCGTCAGCATGAGTCTCCACGCGTTCTTTCATTTTACCCTTCAGCTCATCCGTGTGCGCCAGCACCTCTTCAACTGAACCATATTGATGCAGCAGCTTGAGCGCTGTTTTCTCACCCACGCCCGGAATACCAGGAATGTTATCCGACGTATCGCCCATCAGGCCCTTAAGGTCTATGATTTGCAGCGGCTTCAAGCCGTAACGTTCCTGAATCTGCTCAGGTCCATACGTTTCCACCTCGGTAACCCCTTTGCGGGTCAAGCCGACTGTGACATGGTCTGAAGCCAATTGAAGCATATCCTTGTCGCCGGTCACAACCAGCACATTAAAACCCGCTTCGTCCGCTGTTTTGGACAGGGTGCCTATAATATCATCTGCCTCATAACCATCCAGTTCAAATTGGGCAATACCGAAGGCGGTCAATAGCTCTTTCAGCAGCGGAAATTGCTGGGACAGCTCCGGCGGCGTTTTCTCCCGTCCACCTTTGTAATCCTCGTACCCTTTATGGCGAAACGTAATTTTACCAGCATCAAACGCAACCAAAATATGTGTTGGTTTGTGCTCCTCCAAAAGCCGCAATAACATTGTCGTAAATCCGTACACCGCATTCGTCTGCTGTCCGCTTGAATTCGTCAACGGCGGCATAGCAAAAAACGCCCGGTATATGATACTGTTACCATCTATAAGCATGAGTTTATCCATTTCGCACCTCGCAAGTTCATCAATGCATTCGTAACGTTCTTACGTATTACGCATTCCTCTTCCTATCTTAACATACAAGACTCTTTTTCAGAAAAAAACGGCTGTTTCCTAGCCAAATTTGCCTTTTGTTCAAGACAAATCTGGATTAGAAACAACCGCTATATACTAAAAGCCTTACTGGTTCAAATCTGGTCGCTCTCCTGTCACGAGATATACAGTGCTTTCACCGATATTCGTAGCATGGTCGCCAATGCGTTCAATGTAACGTCCTACGAGCAGTTGCAGCATGGCTTGTGAAGCCTCTGCTGGCTTTTCTACCATAAAAGCGTATAGATCGCTGATCATGTGGCTGTACAAGGAATCCACCCGATCATCCTCTTTAGCCATTTTGTAGGCCAGATCTGTATTTTCATCCAAATAGGATTTGATCGCATCGTCGATCATTTCTTTAACAATGGAAGCCATGTGTGGAATATCCACTAACGGCTTCATCGCCTGCTGCCCTTCCAAGCGAAGTGTGACCTTGGCAATATCAAGTGCCAAATCACCCATCCGTTCCAAATCACTGGAAATTTTAAATGCAACAATGATCCGGCGTAAATCCTTCGCTACTGGCTGCTGGGTAATAATGAGCTTGGAGCCCATATCTAGAATATTTTCTTCCATTGTATTGAGGGATGCATCATTTTTGACTACCTGCTGGGCCATTTCTGTATTTTTGGTCTGCAAACATTCAATAGCCTGATCGAGCGCCTTCGAAACGTGTGCACCCATTTCGCGCAGTACGGCTCTCAGTTCTTCTAATCCTTCATCAAAACCTTTTCTACGTATCATTTCGAAGTCACCCCTTCTCGCATAATCATCAATTTGGCTTTAGCCAAAACGCCCGGAAATATAATCTTCCGTACGTGAATCCTGTGGCGTGGAAAACATCGTCTCTGTATCCGCTGCCTCTACTACAAACCCATTCAAAAAGAACGCAGTTCGACCAGACACCCGCGCTGCCTGATGCATGTTATGCGTCACCATGACGATGGTATACGTGTCCCTTAATTCTTGAACCAGTTCTTCAATTTTCATCGTTGAGATCGGGTCCAGCGCAGATGTCGCCTCGTCCATAAGTAAAATGTCTGGCTGTACAGCAAGCGCCCGGGCAATACATAGCCGTTGTTGCTGTCCGCCGGACAAGCTCAGAGCAGAACGCTTGAGAAAATTTTTAACCTCTTCCCAAAGTGCTGCCTGCCGTAGGCTTTGCTCTACCAGTTCATCTAACTTGTCCTTTTGCCGGATTCCATGCAACCGCGGACCATAGGCCACGTTATCATAAATGGATTTGGGAAACGGGTTAGGCTGTTGAAAAACCATTCCCACCTGTTTACGCAGCGTTTCTACTTCCATAGTATCACCGTATATATCCTGACCGGCAATGCTCACGGTGCCTTCAATACGCGTTCCCGGTATCATGTCATTCATCCGGTTTAGCGTACGCAGCAAGGTTGATTTTCCACAGCCGGATGGGCCGATGAAGGCTGTTACCGTTTTTTCAGGAATATCCAGGTTTATATGTTTCAGCGCGTGGAATTTTTCATAATACAAGTTCAGCTTATCAATCCGGATTACGGAATCATTCATGGATTTATGATCTCCTTCGTGTTGCAGTTATGGTCCTCAAGCATTGCACCTGATTTGCACAATATGAAGATTATATAAGCTGTGTGTAAATTCAGTGTGGTGGATTTGTTAACGGTATGTAAAATGATCAAGAACTCAGCATGAGCTCAAGCTCCTGTGCTATTCCAGCTGCATTCAAGGCAGCTTCTTCTGCGGAACGGGACATTTCACTATTTTTAGCCTCTATTTCATCGACTGCCTGCAATAATTTGGAAAACGTTTGGGTTCCGGCAGATATAAATTTAGAGCCTGTATGAATCTGCTGCATACTCGTATCCGTCAGTTCAGCAGTGTCACGCAGCATTTGCTCAATATGAGCGAGTAAGCCGGTAATCTGTACAGAAAAAGCTTTGGTCTGGAGTGACATATTCCGAACCTCTTGAGACACAATCTGAAAGCCACGCCCGTGTTCGCCAGCATGGGCCGCTTCAATAGACGCATTGATCGCCAGCAATCCGCTGTGATCTGCCAATGCACGAATGGATGAGGCCATGCCCGCAATATCATTCAGCGATTGGGTTAAGGCTGTCATCTGCTCATGCTGGCGCTTCATTTGTTCCGTTACTGCATGATAAGAAAGCAGAACATCCTCCAGTTCCACTTTACCACGGCGGGATAATTCACTCATTGAGCGAGTTAGCTGCACACTGTCATCCGCCTCTTTCGCTGCATCCAAAACAGTCATCCGAATACGCTGGACTCCGTCATAGCTATGTCGAATCACATCGCCCCGATCTTCGTCTGCTTCTCTTTGCATTCGTTGAACGACAGACAGGATATCACGAATTGTGAGTACACCGAGTAATCTTGTCCCTTCCTTTATCAATAAACAATCGTAAAAACGCTGATCTTCACGCATCATCGCCTGTTCTACAATTTCCGCTGCCGGACTTTTCAAATCCACAATTAATGTATTCGGATCGGCAAATAGGGAAGCCGGTTTATCATAGAACAACGCCGCAGCGAACCTGCCCGTAAAATGACGATTGTATGCATCTCTCATGATAATGCCCAATGGAAGGTCATATTTATCCACGACGATGACACAGGGGATATCTTCCTGTGCTTTCATGAGTGCTAACAGTTCTTTGCAAGACATATCCGTGCCAATGATCGGAACCTCCCGGCATGGCACATAGGTAGTAATCGGCTTGAACGTTTCACGTTCAATCACGGCAGTGGAACTCGGCTGGGTCTTTGGTTCCGTTATCATCGTTCTGAAGTCCCCTTTTTTTAACTACTTGGAGTGACGGGAACATCATATCGGTCATTTGTTGATTTTAATGGCTAGTTTTGTCAACGAAATGTAAAATCACAAAATGGACATAAAAGTTGCTGCTACGGCCTGGAAAGAGAAAAACGCTCCTCATTTATAACAAATGAGAAGCGCTTCTTTTTTTATTTACAACCAGCTTATACCCCACTCCGCGGATCGAATCAATATGAACCGAGTCGGGATCAAGCTCCAGCTTTTTACGTAAGGAGCTGACGTGTACATCCACCGTCCGTTGACCACCGATGTAGTCAAAGCCCCACACGGCATTCATTAGATCATCTCGAGTCAGGACGACACCCGGCTTGCGGGACAAATAGAGAAGTACCTCAAATTCCTTGGGTCTTAAGCTGATGGATTGACCTCCAAGAATGACTTCATATTTTTCAGGGTAGATTTCCAGCTCGCCCAGTTGAATTTTGGAGCCATCCTTCTGTTCAGACAGCACTCCCTCATCCCCTCCGGATGTTCTTCGCAGCACAGCCGTTACGCGGGCCAACAGCTCAGAAACGCCAAAGGGCTTTGTGATGTAGTCATCAGCACCCGACTTCAGTCCTTGGACAACCTCAGCCTCCCCGTTTTTAGCGGTGAGAATAATGATAGGTGTCGTCAGCCCCTGATGGCGAAGTCTGCTCAGAATGTCCAGTCCATTCATTCCCGGCAGCATCAAGTCCAGCAGGATCAAATCGTAGGATTCTCTGGACGCTCTTTCAAACCCAGCACTGCCATGATCCTCCGTGTCCACTTCGAAACCTTCTTGTATCAAATTGTAGGATAGCAATCTGGAAAGCGTTGGTTCATCCTCAATAACCAGCAAACGTTGTCCCATTAATAACTTCATCTCCTGTTTACCTGTTAAAGGCGCATTAGTCAAAATCCTGAAATCTTTTCCATGCTCATGCGACACCCGTTTATTTTATCACGGCATTGTTAACACAATGTAAAAAATGTTATAGTTCATTCTTCCTGCTGCAATAACGGTAATTCAACGGTAAACGTCGTACCCAAACCAAGCTCGCTTTCGACCGAAAGTGTACCATGATGCAGATCAACCAGGTGCTTGACGATAGATAATCCCAACCCCGTTCCGCCCGAGTTGCGTGAGCGACCTTTGTCCACCCGATAAAAGCGCTCAAAGATACGTGGCAGGTCCTTTTTCGGTATCCCAATACCCGTATCACTGACTGTAAATACGACCTTTTCCGTGTCATGGTCTCGCTGTAGCGTTATAACCTTGATTTTTACCTTGCCGCCATCAAGTGTATAGTTAATGCCATTAGACAAAAGGTTCAGGAAAATCTGCTGAAGCTTATCTTCATCTGCCTCCATAAACAATTCATCCGGGATATCCATGTGCAGTGTAATCCTTTTCTTCGCTGCTACATTGTTCAGTTTCTCCAGCAATGATTCTATGAAAGAAGAGATATGAATTGGAGAGCAATCCAGCGGAGAGCGCTTGGACTCGATTTTGGAAAGCTCCAGAATATCGCCGATCAGTCGATTCAGTCGTTCGCTTTCGTCATATATAATTTGTAAAAAGGAACGGGCTGTTTCCTCATCTTTGACCCCGCCACCAAGCAATGTCTCGGCAAAACCCTTGACTGCGGCAATCGGTGTTTTTAGCTCATGAGAGACGTTTGCCACAAATTCGCTTCGCATATTTTCCAACCTTCGAATAGCTGTAATATCCTGCAAAAGGAACAGCATCCCCCGGTATCCCCCTTCATCCTCATACATAGGGACACCATCTAGCAAAACGAGTCGTTCTTCGGGATTGTACAAATGCACCTCACCATGTAGCCTTTCTCGGCTTTGTATACTGCCCTCAATTAGCTTTGTGAGCTCATAGTGCTTCTTCAGTTCATGATACGGCTTGTCTGTCACCCGCTTACCCGCGACACCGAGCATACGCTCAGACTCACGGTTGACAAGCGCAATGCGTTCATTAGCATCGATCATCAGAATCCCGCCTGTCATATTACTCATGACGCTTTGCAGCAGATCCTCATTGTCACGAATCGTTTTCATTTGGTTTTGGAGGCTGTCAGCCATACGATTAATGGCTTCACCCAGTTGTCCTACCTCATCCCGGCGCTGTACGCCGACCCTTGCGTCATAATCCAGTCCTGAAATACGGTTGGCTACCCCTGTAATATGTTCAATGGGCGAGGTGAGGCTGCGAGCAATACGATAGCTCATCAGTCCAGCAGCAATAAACAGCAACACAAGACCAATCCCGATGGCCGTCCAGCCGCGCTGCATTCCCTCTTCCACCGCTTTCAGACTCATGGACAAACGGATATATCCGTCAAAGCCCTTGTCCGATACAACAGGCTCAGCGACGTATAGCATGTTTCGTTGCAAAGTTTCACTGTAGCGTATCGTCCGTCCGATTCCCTCCGACGTAGCTTGTCGTATTTCTTCACGGGATGCATGGTTTTCCATCTTGCGTGGATCGCTTAACGAATCACCCACCACCGTCCCGTCCTTACGAATGAAGGTCACTCGCGAATCGGTCAGATGGGCAATTTCCTTCGCCTTCTCAGAATAATAGGAGACATAATCCGTACTGGATAGGGCATCAGCATTAACAAATGGGAAGGTTGCGCGAAGCAAGTCAATCTCGCGGCCCATGTTCTCCTCTAGCACCTTCATATTCGAATTTTTGAAAATTTGTCCCATAGTGATTCCAGCAGCAAGGACAGATACGCCAATCAAAATCAGCATGATCAGGGTAAGCCTGAAACGAAACGATTTCATAGAAATTTGCCCATCCTTTTATGTAAGTTAATCTCATTCTACAGGCTACCTGCATTATGTTCCACTGTGAAAAGAAAAAAGGCCGGAGCAAAAGACTGCCCCAACCTTTTCTTTATCCTCTTACCCGTTTACAACTTCACCGCCATTGATATGAATAACCTGCCCGCTTACATAAGACGAATCGTCTGAAGCAAGGTACACATAAGCTGGCGCCAGTTCTTCCGGCTGACCCGGTCGCTTCATGGGCTGTGCTCCTCCAAATTCGCTGACCGTCTTGGCATCAAAGGTAGACGGGATTAACGGTGTCCAGATCGGCCCTGGGGCTACAGCGTTCACTCGAATACCTTGATCCACCAAATTGAGTGATAGGGAACGAGTGAATGATGTGATTGCCCCTTTGGTGGAGGAATAATCAATGAGCGTCTTATTCCCAGCGTATGCGGTAATCGACGTTGTGTTGACGATCGCGCTCCCTTTCTTCAAATGCGGCAATGCCGCTTGTGTCAGGAAGAACATACCGAAGATATTCGTACGGAACGTGCGCTCCAGCTGTTCCTTGGTGATATCCTCCAGCTTTTGCTGTGGATGCTGCTCGGCCGCATTGTTCACGACGATATCAAGCTTGCCCAATTCGTTCACCGTCTGTTGCACCGCTTTTTTGGCAAATTGGTCATCTCCGATATCGCCAGGAATCAACACGCATTTGCGTCCTTCCTGTTCGACCTGACGTTTGGTTTCTTCCGCATCCTTATGCTCATTCAAGTAGACGATAGCTACATCCGCACCTTCTTTGGCATACGTGACAGCTACAGCCCGCCCAATTCCACTGTCTCCACCAGTAATCAGTGCAACTTTGCCTGTTAGCTTGCCAGCCGCTTTGTAAGTTGGTTTTTCAAATTGCGGTGCAGGCGTCATTTTGGACTCAATCCCCGGTTGCTGTTCCTGGTGCTGCGGGGGCAAGGTTTGCTGAGGTTGGTTGCTTTTAGCCATTGTACATTCTCCCTTCAAATCAGATATTTTTTAGGATGCAACATTTGCATCCACTCTACTCCTGATTTACCACACAAACTTATCCGTTAAACGAAAAAAGAAAAATCCAGCTATGTGAGCACACAAAAAAACGACCTATGCTTATTCTGCACAGACCGTTTTTTCAACGTTAGCCGTTGTCATTTTTCAATTCCAACCGCTCATAAAATGATTCATTAAATAATATGGCTGTATACCATTAAAAACGTAATTAAGATCATGAAAACGGCCAACAGCGTACTGAACATTCGCACTTTACCAGCGTATTGAGTAATTGGCTGTTGGTTGCGAACCGCTTCCAGTGACAATCGTAATGGCTTACCCATAGCACCTGCGATACCAGAAATAGCAAGAAACAACAACAACACGACCACGATCCATGCTACCGAATAAGACTTCCAAGCAAAAATCATATAGATGCCGCTAATAAGCACAAGGATTAGTGCAAATTGCGCCAAACGGTTCAATAGCTGCACAGCCGATATCGTTCCCTCCTGCGCACTTGGAGCCAATTTGTCGATTTTGCCCACGACGAAGGGAAGCAATAAATAAAAGCCCATTGCCAGTGATCCAATAATGTGAATAAAAAACATTCTTTATAACCTCCAATTCTTTGTTTTCTTACAAACTGATTTTTCCATAGAACGATCATATTCCAACGAATGACTAGCATCTTTGCAATGTTTTGGGACATGCTTTTCTATGTAACTATTAATGCATATGAACTCTATTATACCGGGGAAGTGGGTCAAAGCAAAGGAATATGAGGGGGAAAGTTTCAACTCGGGTGGATACTTGTCCGCAATCATTCCGTTCGCTCCGCTGGTGCCAGCAAATCCAAACTGAAACTTTCAATATTAAAAGAAAAGGAAGAAAACAATAGACTATTTAAAAATAAAAGAGGTGACCGACAGCCATAACTATGACTTGTGGACACCTCTTTAAGTAAAAAAGTATACCGTTTTAGTAGCAAATCGTATTTATACGTTGACTATTTTAGTCACATTACGAACCGCTTCGGCAGATTGATCGAGCGCTGCTTTTTCTGCAGCTGTCAATTCCAACTCGAACACTTTTTCGATGCCGTTCCCGCCAAGAAGTGTAGGTACACCGAGGAACAGGTCCTGATAGCCATACTCTCCTTCCAGGTAAGCAATGACTGGTATAATCCGCTTTTTATCTTTTACAATCGCTTCTGTCATTTGCGCAAGCGAAGCTGCTGGAGCATAATATGCGCTGCCATTACCCAATAGGTTAACGATTTCTCCGCCACCCACTCGTGTACGTTGTACAATCGCTTCGATACGTTCCTGAGAAATCAGGTTATCGATAGGTATACCTCCTACGCTGGAATAGCGTACGAGCGGTACCATATCATCACCATGCCCTCCCATAACGAAACCGCGCACGTCTTCAACCGAAACATTCAGTTCCTGTGCAATAAAGGTACAATACCGAGCCGTATCCAACACACCTGATTGGCCAATAACCCGATTTTTCGGGAAGCCAAGCGTTTGGTACGCCGTATAGGTCATAGCATCGACCGGATTACTCAGAATAATGACGATAGCATTGGGCGCGTACTTCTTCACATTCTCACATACGGATTTTATAATTCCTGCGTTCGTATTGACCAAATCATCACGGCTCATCCCCGGCTTGCGCGCGATCCCGGCTGTAATAATGACGATATCCGAGTTGGCTGCATCCTCATAATTAGAAGTGCCCATGATCTGGGTGTCAAATCCCTGCACTGGACCAGCTTCCAAAATATCAAGCGCTTTGCCTTTAGTCGGATTCTCTAGTTGCGGAATATCAATGAGTACGATATCACCTAACTCCTTTTGAGCCAGCAGCAATGCGGTAGTGGCACCGGTAAAACCGGCGCCAACAATGGATATTTTTTTGCGTTGAATGGTCAAGTAGTATTCCCCTTCCTTACAGGTTACTAATAATAGTGTCCGCGAACTCGGAGCATTTCACCTGTGTAGCACCGTCCATCAGACGGGCAAAGTCATAAGTTACGATCTTTTTATTAATGGACGTCTCCAGCCCCTTGTAAATCAGGTCAGCTGCTTCTTTCCAGCCCAAATGTTCAAGCAGCATAACGCCGGACAGAATTACGGAACCAGGGTTCACTACGTCTTTGTCTGCATATTTTGGAGCTGTACCATGCGTAGCTTCAAAGATAGCATGCCCGGTTACATAGTTAATGTTTGCACCTGGCGCGATCCCAATTCCACCAACTTGAGCAGCCAAAGCATCGGACAGATAGTCCCCGTTCAGGTTCAGCGTAGCAATGACATCAAATTCAGAAGGACGAGTCAGCACTTGTTGAAGTGCAATATCAGCAATCGCATCCTTAATAATGATTTTGCCTGCATCTTCAGCTGCTTTTTGAGCTGCATTTGCCGCATCCTCACCTTCTTTTTCCTTGATGACATCATACTGAGCCCAAGTAAATACTTTATCTGCAAACTCTTGCTCAGCTACTTCATAACCCCAGTTTTTGAAGGCACCTTCGGTAAATTTCATAATGTTACCTTTGTGTACGAGCGTTACACTCTTGCGCCCATGGTCAACGGCATACTGAATAGCTGCCCGTACCAGACGCTTTGAACCTTCGGAGGAAACTGGCTTAATCCCAATTCCTGAGGTTTCAGGGAAACGGATTTTATTCACGCCCAGCTCTTGCTGAAGGAACTGAATTACCTTTTTCACGTCTTCAGACCCTTCGGCATATTCGATCCCTGCGTAAATATCTTCTGTATTCTCACGGAAAATGACCATGTCTACCAACTCAGGACGTTTTACTGGAGATGGGACACCGTTAAAGTAGCGAACAGGACGCAGGCATACGTATAAGTCCAGTTCTTGGCGCAATGCCACATTCAATGAACGGATACCACCGCCAATAGGTGTCGTAAGTGGACCTTTAATGGCTACAATATACTCACGGATGGCTTCCAAAGTATCGTTAGGGAGCCACTCGCCGTATGTATTGAAAGCTTTCTCACCAGCGAATACTTCATACCAGGCAATCTTTTTCGTACCGTTATATGCTTTTTCTACAGCCGCGTCCAGTACGCGCTTGGAAGCTTTCCAGATGTCGCGACCTGTGCCGTCACCCTCGATAAACGGAATTACCGGATGATTTGGAACCTGCAGTTGACCGTTATCAATTGTAATTTTTTCGCCTTCAGTTGGGAGCTCAAACTTTTCAAATTTCGCCATAAGTTCCTTTTCCTCCTCAGATATGAATGGGTACAGGACGAAAGACATGATCTTTATCACAGACAAAAACGTATATCTCTCGCCGACCCTTCTATTGTACCTTATTTTTTAAATTCAGGGTATACAACCTCAATCTTCCTCCAAAGGTTAGCGCAACTCTGGTGACACATATTTTTGATCCATCGGACCTGTGTATTCCGCACGCGGACGAATCAAGCGGTTATTTTCATACTGCTCCAAAATGTGTGCAGTCCACCCCGATACACGGCTTACAGCAAAGATAGGAGTAAACAGGTCCCTCTTGATACCCAACTGGGTATATACGGAGGCAGAATAAAAATCCACATTCGGCTTCAAGCCTTTTTGCCCTGTTACAATACTCTCAATTCGAACTGACATATCAAACAACGTAGTGTCGCCGTTCATTTCTCCCAGCTCGCGGGACATTTTGTGCAAATGTTTGGCACGCGGATCACCGTTTTTATAGACACGATGCCCAAAGCCCATAATTTTTTCGCGGTTATCCAGTTTGGCCTGAATATAGGAGTCCACCTGATCCAATCCGCCAATCTCCTCCAGTGTTTTAGCAACAGCCTCATTGGCCCCACCATGTAACGGTCCTTTTAAGGCCCCAATGGCAGACGTGATCCCGGAATAAATATCTGATAAAGTGGCTACCGTTACGCGCGCAGCAAAGGTCGAAGCATTCAATTCATGATCGGCATGCAGCACGAGAGCCTGATTGAACGCCTTAATAGCCGTCTCCTCCGGGTCCTTGCCAGTCAGCTGATACAAAAAGTTTTCAGCAATGGAAACACCTTTTTTAGGCGCAATTGGTTCCAAGCCTTCGCGTATACGCGCTATGGCTGCCACAATTGTGGGCAATTGCGCCTGAAGCTTGACGGTTTTGGTCACATTGGACTCTCTTGACATATCATCCGCCTCTGGGTCATACAAAGCAAGAGACGATACAGCTGACCTCAAGGCAGCCATCGTACTCAATTCTTTCGGGTATAACTTTAATTGAGTAATAATTTCATCCGGAATAGCAGCATATTCGCTTAACTGGCTGCGAAGCTCTTGCAATTGCTCTTGGTCAGGTAATTTTCCAAACCACAACAAATAAGCTACCTCTTCAAAATCGGCGTTAACAGCCAAATCATCAATGTTATAACCCCGGTACGTGAGAACGCCATCTACGATAGAGCTTATGGAGGAAGTGGTCGCTACGATCCCTTCCAGACCTTTAGTCGCTGTCATCGTTACATCTCTCCTTTGTAAAAACATTGTGAACGGACTTGCAATGTAAACATTTTCAAAAGTAAGATATGTCTTTTATTTAGCTGAGTAATGTTAACGCCATATGTCAATATTTAAACCTTCTTTCACTATACTGGATTTTGTCGTTTATGTGAACATTGAGGGCTATTCCAACACATTCAAATGTTTTATCGCATCTATAAAGAAATTTTTGAAACCCCTTACAAAATATATGCGTCCATTTGCACTTTTTTACATAGGTCTTGTCTTACCCTCCTCCCGCATAAGTATAGTAGAGCACTTCCTTTAAGGAGTGCCATCGAAAAGAAAGGAGTCGTGAGAGCTTGAGTCGGTTAATCTTGAATCGCATATTTCGTGCTCTATGGGTCGTAATCGTGATTGTAGCTCTGTTGCTGGGCATATATATGCTGTTCCCTCTCGTTTATCCTTTCCTATTCGCCTGGCTTGTGGCCTATGCTATGAACCCATTGGTCGTTTTTTTGCGTAACAAGGCTCGTATGCCACGTTGGGCGGCTGTCACGGTCTCCTTATTTGTATATTTAGGCGGAATCGCAATCATCCTGTCTGCTGCAATCACCCGAATGGTTCGAGAAATGATTAAGCTGGCCATGACTTTTGACGGGCATATCGAGCGTTTTAAAAGCCTGTTTATTGATTGGACGCAAAGCGATTTAATCCAAAATATAATTATTGAAATCAACCATTTTATTCGGGATAATCCCGATTACCAACACACCATTAACAGCAATATTGATAAAACGACTCAAACCGTCAGTTCTGCTGTTACTACGCTAGTCGGTCAATTTTTTAATGGGGTTTTAAATTTGCTAACCTCTCTGCCTAATATGGGAGCTGTGCTAATGGTTATTGTATTAGCAGCCTTTTTTATTAGTAAGGATTGGGATCGACATAGTCGAATACTTTCGAATACGGTTCCTGATACGATCCGCAAACCATTGTCAGATATTTGGCACGATCTGCGTAAAGCATTGTACGGCTATTTGCGTGCACAGTTTATTATCATTTCCATTACCGCATTAACGGTTATCATTGGGCTGTTCATCTTGCGTGTGGAATCGGCCTTTACCATCGGTTTGATGATCGGGCTGGTGGATTTGTTACCTTATTTAGGGGTTGGCATTGTGATGATTCCGTGGACACTGTATGCGTATATGTCAGGGAATTTGGCACTAGGGGTTGGATTGTCGATCCTCTATGCCATCCTGTTGATTGGACGGCAGATCGTGGAGCCTAAGGTGCTGGCCAGCAGCGTGGGATTGAACCCGCTTCCCACCCTCATCGGTATGTTCATCGGGCTCAAGCTGTTTGGCGTTTTAGGACTCATTATCGGACCTGTATCACTCATCGTTCTTGATGCACTGAATCGTGCAAATGTCATTCAGGACTTGCGCAACTACATTCTTGCTGGAAGAGTCCGCTAGGTTATAGAGAGGGGACAACGGCAGCTCAGTCAAAACCGCCGAAACGTAATACTGCCGTTTTTCATTTTTTTCTCCAGCCACTTTAATAAAAAACGTCGGTACAATACTCGTGTTAAAGGAAACACCAACGTAAAACCAATAATATCCGTTATAAATCCAGGGATAAGCAGCAAGCTCCCGCCGAAAAACACACATAATCCATCCAGCATTTTACGGCCAGGCATTTGGCCACGGTTCATTTCATTTTTGGCATCGGCAATCACCTTTCGACCTTCAAATTGCATCATGGCAGCGCCAATCAAGGTCGTCAGAATAATGAGCAGAATAGTTTTCCCCGCTCCAATCCAGTGACTTACCCATATAAACCCGTACAGCTCCGCCAAAGGAATGAGCAGCAGCAACAGCCACAGACGTTTACGCATCATCATGACTTCTGTCCCTCCCCGCCTGTAAAAGCAGACCTTAACGCAGTGTACAACTCAGGCAGTGCCTGATCGAGCCGAACGGGCTTCCAGTCGGTATTCAACCACACATGTCGTGTCGATCCTGTGACCAGCAGTTCTCCCGGCAGCGTGTCAGCCTCTGTCCATACCTTTCCCACATTGTTTTGGTGCTCCTCATCCGTTACCCGTCGAACCTCATAAGTATAGTTCAGACGTAGTCTGGAGAAGTCCGTAATAGCGGTATAGATAGTAACTAAATCATCATATCGAGCAGGGCTCGCATATTTCGCATTGATTTCAATAACCGGCAGCAAAACTCCTCGATCTTCCATGCTCCGGTAGTTAAAGCCTGCCTGCCGAATCATTTCCGTACGCCCGATCTCAAACCAGTTTAAATAATTCGCATGATACACGACCCCCATCTGGTCGCTTTCCTGATAACGGACACGTAGAGGTGCGCCATACCATCGTAGTTGCGTTTGTTTCTCCTCTTGAGTCATACAAGCTCTCCTATCTTTGTGCATCTTTATCTCTATTTTGCCCTCTCTCCATTAAACCATATTTACCGCCTGGGAACAAAAAGAGGGCCGAACCATACGGCTCTCCCTCTCAAAGCATTTACAACAATGGCTTTATTATTGTGGCAACGGCTTGGACAGTTTATAATATCCACTTTCCGAAGCCAGTTTCAATAAGCTCTTCGCCTGACTTCCCGCCCAGGCGTAACCAAGTCGTCTTTCTTCACTAATTTTCATGATGTCCGTATACTTTTTGCCATCTCGGTCTGAGAAGAAATACTTATTGTCCTCCACATTGTAGAAACGATACCACATCACGCTTGAAGCATCCTTTTGGAAAAACTCCGGACCTTGACGATTGTATTTCATACCGTCGATCCGATTCGTGTCAAACCATTTCAAGGCACTCTGAGCTGCTTTTTTCACCTCAGCCGTCTGCGGTTGAGACATCAAGAATGCCGTAATGCCTACCGATTCCGTCGTTGTTTTGGAAGCAAGCTCGAAGGCTCGCGCGGGTACAGATTCATAAGTAATCGGATCATGCTGTGCTCCCCAGATCGTTGGTGTGCCATTGTTTACAATTTGAGCTTTAAGGGTGTACTGTACGCCTCTATTCAGAGCCTGCTGAAGTCTGGAGCGATATGTATTGTCAAGAATATCGCTATCAAACGGCTGTCTTTTGTTTACAATGTCATCTGCCAGTACCATCACTCTAACCATAGCATCATCGTTGTAGGTTGCGGCATCAGAATAATTACCACGTTTAGGGTATACCTGCGGCCAAGCGCCAGAGGAATATTGAGAGGTTAGTACGAAATCAACTGCTTTTTGTACACTGTTTTTAATGTCTTTGTTTTTAGTTTTTTTGTATACATCCGCTAAAAAGCGGATCTCGGTTGTCGTGGCCTCGTTATCAAACGTTCCGAGTTCAACACCATCCTTGCTCTTCCATGTAGAACGTGCTGCCTTGCCATCCCATTTGGATTTATAATTCTTTTCCATCGCTTTGAAGAATCCACCATGCGGCAATTGCCACGATACAATATTCAAAGCAAGCGTAGTGTCCTTGGATGTATTTCCTGTAGAAAATTTACTAAAATCACGATACTTATCCAGCAAACTACTCACATTCACACTAGCCAGTGGAACAACAGCATTTTTGTAAACGTTTGCATTATTGTATACGGCTTGGGTAACACTCGCACCTGCATCAGTCACATTCTGCTCAGCTGCTGCCCATGAAGGGCTAACAAGTCCAGTTGTTAGGGTAATAGCCATTCCAGAAAAAGCAATCCATTTGACAGATTTTTTAACGTTAAACTTCATTGCAAACCTCTCCTTTAATTGGATTGTGGTATTTCAAGAACTATTAAACACATGTATTATATGAAAATATAACCAAATAATCAATATATTTTATTATATACAAATGTAAGAGTTTACTAAACTAATAAAAAAACATCTTACCAATACTAGATTAGTAAGATGTTTATCATGTTTTATATCTATAACAAGTCGTCAATCTGGACGGCTTATCCAAAGCGACCCATGATATACTCTTGAGTCAACTCGTTTTCAGGATTGGTGAATATATCGTTTGTTTTCCCATGTTCCACCAAACTTCCAACATAAAAATAGGCAGTATAATCGGAAATTCGTGCAGCCTGCTGCATATTGTGCGTCACAATAACGATGCGCAGTTCTTTTTTCAATTCGGTAATAAGCTCTTCCACCTTGCCTGTAGACACAGGGTCCAGCGCGGAAGCTGGCTCGTCAAGCAACAGAATTTTCGGTTGAACGGAAAGTGCACGTGCAATACAAAGCCGCTGCTGTTGCCCGCCAGACAGAGCAAGAGCCGAATCGTGAAGACGATCCTTGACCTCATCCCATAATGCCGCCTTACGCAGGCTGCTTTCGACGATTTCATCGAGCTGCTTCTTTTTGCGCACTCCCCGGTATTTAGGACCGAACGCAATGTTATTATAAATCGATTTGTAAAAAGGGTTAGGCCGTTGCCACACCATGCCTATTTGCTGACGCAGCTTGATCACGTCCGTCTCAGGTGCCGTTAAATCCTGTCCGTCCATCCAAATATGTCCCGTTGTCGATGAAGACGCAATCTCATCATTCATTCGGTTAAGGGAACGCAAAAAAGTCGATTTACCACAGCCGGAAGGCCCAATCAGGGCGGTCACGGTCTGCTCTGGAAAAGCTAAGTTTACTTTTTTCACGGCCTCAAAGCTTCCGTAATAAATACTCAAATCCTCAGTACTGAACGGATGTGGCGCTTGCCCCGCAAGTTGTTCTGAACGCGTAGACTGAACGGATGTTGCTGGTGTGGCGGTTTTTGCCGTTCGTGTAATCACATGTTCCATTGTTCTCCATCCCCTTTCTAATCCATTCGTTTGGCAGCTGTCAACCGACGGTAAACGACTCTTCCGAACCATCTTGCACTCAAGTTGAAGACCAGAACGAGCAGCACCAATACCGCAGAAGCGCCTGCAGCGATATCTTTGGAGTCAGGAGCAATGCCTTCACTGTTGACCTTCCAAATATGAACAGCCAATGTTTCGGCAGGTCGCATCGGATTAATAGGCGATCTGGCATGCAATGGATTCCAATCGGTAAAATCAAGCGGCGGTGTACTCATCCCTGCTGTAAACAGCAATGCCGCGGCTTCCCCAAAAATACGGCCTGCGGCCAAGATGGTACCCGTAATCAAGCTTGGCAGCGCTGCTGGCAACAAAATGGAGGTAATGATTTTCCACTTGGACAATCCAAGCGCAAGTCCGGCTTCCTTTTGCTCCTTCGGTACAGCGCGGAAAGCCTGCTCCGTTGTGCGAACCATCAGTGGCAGATTGAATACGGCTAAAGCCAGGGCCCCTGACAAGAGGGAAAAGCCAAAATCAAACGTATTTACGATGAGTAATAGTCCAAACAATCCAATGACAATTGACGGGAACGAGGACAATACTTCGACGACAAGTCGTATGAAGTCCGTAATTTTCCCCGGCTTTGCATATTGCGCCATGTAAATGCCGGCGCCCCAGCCAATTGGAATGGTAATAATCAAAGTTAAGATTAGCAAAAATACAGAATTAAACAGTTGCGGACCAATGCCGCCACCTGCACGTAACGTTTGCGGAGCACTGGTTAGAAAATCAAAAGAAATATGGCTAACTCCGCGGGCCAAAATGAAGCCCAGTAATCCCACCAAAAGTGCAACAATGAACAAGGCGAAGAAACAGATTACAAATGTAGCGATCTTGTCGGTCGTTTTAGCTTTCATCAAACCCGGTTTCTCCTTTCAAGCAGCCTTACCAGCAGCACGAAAATAAATGTCATGAGCAGAAGAACAAGCGCCATACTCCAGAGTGCATTGTTATGAACGGAGCCCATCGCTGTGTTGCCCATGCTAAGAGTAATGACGCTGGTCAAGGTCGAAGCGGATTCCAGCAAGGAATGCGGTATGTGCGGAGCATTCCCGATGACCATCTGTACAGCCAACGCTTCTCCGAAGGCACGAGCCATCCCGAGAATAATTCCTGTTAAAAGAGCAGGCAGCAGCGTCGGGATAATAACACGGGCAATTGTCTGCCAGCGGGTAGCCCCCAATGCATAAGAGGATTCTCGCAGCCCCCCCGGCAGGGAAGACAACGCATCCGCCATAATACTCGTAATCGTCGGTAAAATCATAACCGACAACACAAGGCAACCTGCGAGAATACCGATGCCTTGTCCCCCGAACACGTTTCGCAGCAATGGGACGATTACGGTCAAGCCGACAAAGCCATAGACAACCGACGGAATGCCGGATAACAATTCAATGGCAGGCTGAAGGATACGTTTACCCGATTTCGGCACGATTTCCGTCATAAACAAAGCTGCGCACAAGCTAAGCGGACTGGCAATTAAGGCCGCTAGTATGGTTACGGCAAAAGAACCCGTAATGAACGGAAGCGCGCCGAAGGACTTGGGCTCGCCATCCGGGCTCCATTTGGTTCCAAAGAAAAACTCTCGCAGACTGACTCCATTCACCGCAAATGTAGCTACACCTTTGGAGGCAACAAAATATACGATGGAGACAATGACTGCAACTAAAAAAACGACACAAACCGACGTATAGATGAGGCCGGTCCATTCTTCCCAGTAATGTCTTTCTTTCATAACTCGGGATCGTTTATTCTGTTCCATGTATGCCTTCCCTTCAATTGGTTCCATACTGTGACTCCTTTAAGCGAAGAATAGAGGCCGGACGTTAGTCCGCCTCTTCTTCGTGAATATACTCGCGTTAGCTGCGTTCATCCGAACAGGAGATCGCTCTCCTTATTTCGTGATGTTACCGTCAGCATCACGTTTCACTTGCATACCTGATACCGGGATGTATCCCAGGTCTACAACGTCTGCTTTTTGGATTTCATCAGACAGAATGTAGTCCAGGAATGCTTTTACATGTTCTTTTGGCTCACCTTTAGTGTACATATGCTCATATGCCCACACTGGATATTTACCTTGTTCTACATTTTCAACGTTAGCTTCCACACCGTCGTACTTCAAAGCAGTAACTGTGTTGTCGATGTAGGACAGAGCCAGGTAACCAATCGCACCAGGTGTTTCAGCAATCAGCTTTTTCACAGTACCAGAGGAATCTTCCTGAATGGAGCCTGGCAGATCTTCTGTTTTTTGTCCCAGCGCGTATTTTTCAAAGGTTGCACGAGTACCGGAGCTACTTGGACGGTTCACGATCACGATTTTTTGATCTGCACCGCCAACTTCTTTCCAGTTCGTAATTTTACCTGTGAAGATTTGTACCAGTTGATCTTTTTTCAGGTCTGTTACGCCTACTTTAGGATTCGCTACCGCTGACATAGCTACAACAGCTACTTGGTGATCGACCAGCTCTTCTGCGCCGCTCTCCAGTTTTTCCTTTGCAAATACGTCAGAGTTACCGATATCCGCTTGTCCACCGGAAACTTGAGTCAAGCCAGTACCGCTACCGCCACCCTGCACTTGTACCGCAATGCCTTTATATTTATCGACAGCCATAAATTTTTGTCCCGCTTGCTCTACCAATGGTTGAAGTGCAGTGGAGCCAACAGCCAGAATGTTACCTGTCAGTTCAGCAGCTGCTTTATTGTCTGTTCCTGCAGCAGCGTCTCCTTGTGGTGCAGCATTGTTACCTGATCCGCAAGCTGCAAGTGCAAATACCATGGTGAGAGTCATCAGAATGAACGGCCATTTTTTCAACATTTTTTATTGTCCTCCCCTTAGTTAAGTGACGGTTTTTTATTTATGACCATCAACACTTTTACATTGTAGGCCTGGAATGTTAGACGAACGACTAGGTTTTGTAAAACAAATATAAAATATTAATAGATAAATTGTTTTTCAGTATATAATTAATCTATAGTGTGAATTCACGCATAAATATCAAGTAAGGAGAATTGTTCGATTCCATGAATATTTTAAAATTGCGCATCTTAGTGCTGATCGACAAATTCCATAAAGCAACGGAGGTTGCCGAAACTTTGCAAATCAAACAGCCCACCGTCAGCTTTCATATGAAAAGTCTGGAAAAGGAAATGGGTGCGACCCTGTTCTCTCTCCAACAAGGCAGAATTATGCTAACTGAGGCTGGTAAAAAAATGTTGCCTTACGCAAAGCAGATTCTCTCTCTTGAGCAAGAAGCCAGACAAGCTGTAGATGAACTGACAGAACAATCACAGGGCCTCTTACATCTGGGCGCAGAGTCGATTTCAGGCATGTATCTTCTCCCAACTATCATGGCTGATTTTGCTCAACAATATCCAGAATGTCGTATTCAGTTAGAAATTCAATCTCCGGATGTAATCAAGCAGCTACTGAAAGACGGAGAAGTTGATTTTGCTTTTCTCGACGATGGAGAATCTCTTCTGGAGAATACTGTGGCAGAACCAGTGGCTTCAGATCAGGTGGGAATTATCCGCTCTGCATCGGCAGAGACATCCAAGTCACTGGACATCAATGGGGCCGATACGCTGGATAAACACATATGGGTAAAATATAGCGGGGCATCTGTTGTAGATTCCTATTCCTCGCTAGTTAAATCCCATCTGGAAATCAACTCTTGGGAAGCAGTAAAGCAAGTGGTTAGTGGCGGAGAAGCGCTTGCCTTCTTTCCTGCCTGCGGAGTTCGTAGCGAGGATCATACTATCCCCTCGGTGGAATGGCTTCCTTATCCCGAAACTGACAGCACAAAGAGCCATTATCAAATAAACATCGTGTATCAACAAGATACACATAAGAACATGATACAACAGGCATTCCTTGATTTTATACGACGAGAAGGAATAAGAACTAGTTAACAAAAAAAGCATTCAGGTCTTATGGACCTGAATGCTCTTTTACTTATTGTAACGAGTAAATGCCATCCCTATATTACTTTGCGGGGACTACAATTACGCTTGTGCTGGTACGCAGCTAATTTTGATCAGGTTCGTGGAACCGGAATCACCAAGAGGTACGCCCGCTGTAATCACAACCAAATCGCCCTCTTTAACGAGGCCAGATTTGCGACCACCTTCCAGCGCATTGTCAAACAGACTATCTGTTGTGTCAACGATGGGTCTGCCTTGTACTGCGTGTACGCCCCAGATCAGAGCCAAACGGCGAACTGTTCTTTCCTGTGTTGTCACAGCGACAATCGGAGCTTCAGGACGGTATTTAGAGATCATACGCGCCGTTGTTCCGCTTTGCGTGGACGTCAGGATTGCTTTGGCATGCAGGTCAAGTGCAGAAATAGAAACGGATTGGCTGATTGCTTCTGTAATACTAATTTCTTGAGCCGTTCTTTGTTTTTTGAACAAATCGCGGTAGTTCAGAGAAGACTCAGCTTTTTCGGCAATACGTGACATGGTCAATACAGATTCTACCGGATATTTACCCGCAGCTGTTTCGCCGGACAGCATAATTGCATCTGTTCCGTCAAAAATAGCATTGGCTACGTCACTTGCTTCCGCACGAGTCGGACGCGGGTTACGTTGCATGGAATCCAGCATTTGTGTTGCTGTAATAACAGGCTTGCCAGCTACATTACATTTGTTAATCATCAATTTTTGCGCCAGAGGCACTTCTTCAGCAGGAATTTCCACACCGAGGTCACCACGGGCAACCATCAGACCATCCGAAGCTTCCAAAATTTCATCCAGGTTGTCAACACCTTGCTGATTTTCTATTTTGGAGATGATTTGAATGTGGCTTGCGTTGTGCTTCGCCAGCAATTCACGAATTTCCTGTACATCACTTGCTTTACGAACAAAAGAAGCCGCGATGAAATCAATGTCCTGCTCAATACCGAAAATGATATCATTCGCATCTTTCTCCGTAATACCAGGCAATGAAATAGCAACGCCTGGAACGTTAACGCCCTTCTTGCTTTTGATCGTTCCGCCATTGACAATGCGGCATTTGATTTCAGTGCCTGATACTTCAATAACGGTGAGTCCGATCAGACCATCGTCGATCAGAATGGTGGAGCCGGGCTCCACGTCCGAGGGAAGATCCTTGTACGTAATGGAGATACGATCTTGCGTACCGAGAATTTCTTCCGTTGTCAGCGTAATGAACTCGTCCTGAACAAGCTCAATAGGTTCAACTTCGAGCTTTCCTGTCCGGATTTCCGGCCCCTTCGTATCGAGCAAAATAGCAACATTTTTGTTAAGCTCCTTACAAGCTTGACGGATGTTTTTAATCCGGTTGCCATGCTCCTCGAAATCACCGTGAGAGAAATTCAGGCGGGCTACGTTCATACCAGCCATAATCAGTTTCTTCACATTTTCCAATGATTCACTGGAAGGACCGATGGTACATACAATCTTAGTTTTGCGCATTTGGGTTTTTCCTCCGTTTTCAAAGGTGCTACTCTTTATATCTTTTTCCAACAATTAAATCTACTACACTTTTTCCTATTTGTATAGGAAGTTCGTCATATTTATTGTTACCCGTTTCCAGCGTATTACAACATAGGTTCAGATTCCGAAGGTTTTAAGAAAGTATATTGTCCTATTTTCCGGAATTTTTGATACCTGTCTTCTCTCAATTCATCGCAGCTCATATTCGTAAGGTCTGCCAAATGACGTTCTAATAACTCCTTGATTGCGGCAGCAGTCACTTCATAGTTACGATGTGCGCCCCCTTTCGGCTCTGGCACGATATCCTCGATAATCTCCATGCGCAGGAGGTCATTAGCGGTGATCTTCATCGCTTCAGCTGCCTGATCTGCCTTAGAAGCATCTTTCCATAGAATCGAGGCTGCGCCGTTCGGAGAAATGGCCGAATAAATGGCGTGTTCCAGCATCAGCACACGGTTACCCACTGCAAACGCAAGCGCACCGCCGCTTCCACCCTCGCCGATGACCACACAAATAACAGGCACCGAAAGCTTTGCCATCTCCCGCAAATTGCGGGCAATCGCTTCCGATTGACCTCTCTCCTCTGCTGTATTACCCGGATAAGCGCCCTTCGTATCAATAAATGTAATAATAGGACGCTTAAATTTTTCAGCCTGCTGCATCAGCCGCAAGCCTTTACGGAATCCTTCCGGATGAGCACTACCAAAAAAGCGTGCAATGTTATCTTTCGTATCCTTACCACGTTGCTGACCAATGACGGTCACCGGAATACCATTTAGCTTGGCAATCCCGCCCACAACCGCCAGATCGTCTCCGAACAAGCGGTCGCCATGCAATTCAATAAAATCTGTAAACACCTGCTCGATCAAATCAAGGGACGTTGGTCTTTGATGATGACGAGCCAGATGCATCTTTTGCGATGCTGTAATGTTCGTGTATATTTCTTCTTCCATCTGGAGATAACGTTCTTCCAGACGGTTAATTTCATCTGTAAAATCAATTTGCTTGTCCTGTCCGAATTGCTTAAGTTCTTCGATCTTCTGTCGCATCTCGACCAGGGGCTTTTCATAAGGCAATTCGCCAGCCATTTATTCCTCCCCTTTCACACTGTGCAGATCAAGCAATTGCCCAAGGGTATCACGCAGTTCCTTGCGATGTACAACCATATCCAATTGTCCGTGCTGCAAATTAAATTCGGAAGTTTGGAAATCATCCGGCAGCTTCTGTCTGATCGTTTGCTCAATTACAATACGACCTGCAAAACCAAATACAGCACCTGGCTCTGCAATAATAATATCTCCAAGCATAGCAAAGCTGGCGGAGACTCCACCTGTAGTCGGATCAGTGATCACAGAAATATAGAGCAATCCCTGCTCGTCCAGACGAGCGAGAGCAGCGCTTGTTTTGGCCATCTGCATCAGACTCAGAATACTTTCCTGCATACGTGCCCCACCGGATGTGGAGAAGATGATAAGCGGCAAGCGCTTGTCAATCGCCTGCTCAATGGCACGCGTAATTTTCTCTCCTACGACCGAGCCCATACTGCCTGTAAAAAAGTCAAAGCTCATCACCGCTACGACAACAGGATGCCCATGAATAAGGCCGTCGCCCGTAACGACAGCCTCGCGCAGGCCAGATTTCAGGGTCTGTTGCTCCAACTTACTTGCATATCCCGGAAAGTCCAGCGGATCAACCGAAATCATATCGGCATCATATTCCGTAAACGTGTCTTCGTCGAGCACCATGCGAATGCGATCCATTGCATTCAAACGCATATGGTATCCGCACACCGGACACACTTTCAAATTTTTCTCCAACTCTTTGCTGTATTGAATACTTCCACACTTGCCACATTTGGTCATAAGACCTTCGGGAATTTCCCGTTTGGGACGATCCGGCATGTCCGCTTGATCGCCGCTCAGCGCCCGTTCCGAAGGGATGGTCGCGTATTTACGCTTCTTTTGGAATAAATCTTTAAACACAACTACACCTCTCCAGCCGTTTATTTGTCAGCCGTAACCGATACAAGGTCCTCTGCCGTCGATGCGGCACCTCTAAGCATTATGTTCATACACACGTCAACGCCTGTTAATACAACATTACCGCCGATCGTGCATCCTTTGTTCCATTCATGCTGCTGTATCACTTCCGCCGTTCCGGACTCAAGGGCGCAAAATCGAATTAAGCACTTCCTGTATTTCTTCGACTTCACCCGAAGGCACAAGTATCTCAAACTGTTGCTTGGATGCACTGATGGCCCGGGTCTGCACCATAAAACCTTCTTCAGACAGTTTGAGCTTAATCATGTCAGCCAGTCTGGCCGTCGGTGCAATATATATCACCGTCCACATGCCTTGTTTCTACCCCCTAAGCCTCAAGTTTTGAGCCCATATAATAGACTCATGATAACATACCTTACTTTTTTCCCGCAACAAAAGCCCTCCTGATCATTCAAGTTCCGTCGGAGGGCCTAGATAATCATTAATTCTGTTTATTCAAGCCAATTAAACATCCAATGATGCAGGATAATGCTTGGCATGAAGGCTCCGATGGGCAATACGCGAAGAAGCGGCGGCAGCCAATCCGGCGACAAGATCGTCTAAAAACACATGAATACCACTGCCTTTTTGGTTCAGCTTATCGATAATTCCAATCTTTTCTTTATCCAGATAGCCAAAACTGGTCAAGCCAATCATGCCGTACACGCTCGTAATGCCAAGAGCCATTGTCTCGTCCACTCCATACAGCGGTTCGTCTGCCTCCATAATGGCTTGAAGTGGCTGGGGAAGAAGTTTTTTTTCGGCCAGCTCATCGAGTGCAATGCCTGTCAGCAGTGTATATTGTACCTCTCGCTTTTGCAAAACCGCTTTGACACTTTCTACACATTCTTCCATAGTCAAATGAGGATAATATTTTAGCTGAAGCTGAAAAACAATGTCCGCAATGGACTCGATCCGAATGCCTCTGCGATTTAACAAGGTTTCTGCATATTCATAGGACATAATTTCCCTCCCGCTTTCACCATGCAGTTCTAATTCTTCCACCGTGCGGGACCTAATGGTGCAGGACACGTGTTGAATCTCCTGTTCCGCCAGTTTTCCAAGTGTATGCGAAAGGGAAGGAAAATGTTCATTAAACCGTTACAATAAGGGCGGGTTGCTGTGTGTCTGTCATTTGACTTTCACGGTGCCTTCACCCAGCATCGACTCCATTCGATCAAAAAGCTGAGGAGAAGGCTTAATGCTGTAAGCATCACTCAACGCCAGCAGACGCTGGTTGCTCTCGTAAAAGAGTACGGTAGGCACAGCACCGGGATGCTCCTGTAGCAATGCCTTGAGGCTGACCAGCAAGCTGGCGTCCTCCTCGGCCTGGCGGGTGATTTTGACAAACACCCGCTGACGGGCGGACGCTTCCGAGCCGCGCGGGGAAGGCACCTGCTCACCGTGAGCCGCTTCGCCTCCGCGTTGTGAGGGGGCCGCTACGGGACGAGCCGCCTTCTGCTGCGGCGAAGCTGATGGAGCGGCTGCTGAAGGCAAGGGCGACATACGCGGCGCTCTCCCGGCCGGACTGCCAGCAGCTGGCACGGATGTTGCAGTTGCTGCGGACGAACGTGCGCCGGTACGCCGGCGCTGAAGAAGCCTTGCCAACGCATCTTCCGCCAGCGGGGCTGCCTCATCTGCAAGGAGCTTGAAGTGCTCGTCCTGCTGCTGCATCTTGGCACGTAGTGCAAGCAAGGCACCCTTTTCAATCCACTGCTGGCTTCGCTTCCATACCTCAGGAAACAGCACAACCTCACAGCGCTCAATCTGATCCTCCAGCTCAATGAAGGCCATGGCCTTTCCCTGCTTGGTCGTAATCGTCTTGAGTGACACCACCATGCCTGCGGTTACAATAACTGTTTCATCTGGCACTTCGCTCAGCTCCATCAGACGATCCGCTTGGCTGCTTTCCAGCAGCGACTCAAAATCATCTAGCGGATGCCCAGACAAATACAGTCCCAGCAGTTCGCGTTCCAGCTCTAATTGCTGGCTGGTACTAAATGGAGGTACATTGGGGTATTCAATATCCCAATTAGGCATTTCCACAAAGCCAAACATATCAATTTGCAAATCGTCACGTTCCTTGCGCCATTTGGCAGCTGCATCCACCGTTTCATCCAGCATGGCAAGCAACTGTGCCCGATGGCCTGTCAATGAATCAAATGCCCCTGCCTGAATGAGCGATTCAATCACTCTCTTATTACACACCCTCAAATCAACGCGTCGACAAAAATCGAGCAAGCTGTCGAAAGGGCGTTCCTTACGAACAGCAAGAATGCTTTCCATTGCTTGTGTGCCGACATTTTTAATGGCAGCCAGTCCAAAGCGGATATCACCCTGCTGTAATGGGGTAAACAGCACCCCACTCTCATTCACATCAGGCGGCAACACTGCGATATCCATACGACGGCATTCGACGACATATTCAGCCACTTTTCGATGACTTCCCATGACGGCCGTCAGCATGGAAGCCATGAATTGTACTGGATAATGGGCCTTAAGATAAGCCGTCTGGAATGCTAGCACACCATAAGCAGCTGCATGGGCACGCGGAAAACCGTAGTCAGCAAAACGGACAATCATATCGTAAACCCTGCCGGCTTCCTCCTCTGTGTACCCCTGTTTAATACTGCCTTCGACAAAATGACCACGCTCCAGATCCAGCACCTCGCGTTTTTTCTTAGACACCGCGCGGCGCAGCAGATCGGCCTCTCCCAAGGAAAAGCCAGCCATGCGCGATGCAATCTGCATGATTTGTTCCTGATACACAATAATACCGTACGTATCCTTTAAGATCGGTTCAAGATCAGGATGCGGATAAGAAACCTCAATCTGTCCGTGCTTAGCCTGTATGAAGTTGGGAATAAAACCCATCGGGCCCGGACGATACAAAGCCAGGACAGAAATGATATCCTCGAAAACACTCGGTTTCAAATCCTTGAGTACCCGGCGTATACCGGCCGACTCCAGCTGGAACACGCCTCCTGTATCCCCTTTGCCCAGCAAGTCATAGGTATGCGGGTCATCGTCGGGAACACGGCTAAAGTCAGGTGTTTCTCCATGCTGCTCCGCAACCCAGCGCATGCACCGTTCAATAATGGAGAGCGTACGTAGTCCAAGAAAATCCATTTTCAACAAACCGATGCGCTCCAGATTTTCCATTGAGTACTGCGTTAAAGGAACCCCTTCGCTCCCCTCTTGCAGCGGAACCGCATCGGTCAATGGAGTCCGCGAGATGACAACACCCGCCGCATGTGTCGAAGCATGGCGAGGCATTCCTTCTACTTTGATCGCCATATCCAGCAGTTCACGTGTCTTGGGCTTCGTTTCATACAGAGCCTTCAGCTCGGGAGTGATCTCCAGCGCATGCCGGATATTAATGCCGAGCTGCGCCGGGATCAACTTGGCCGCCTTGTCCACCTCGCCATACGGCACGTTCAATACACGTCCGACGTCACGGACTGCGGCTCTTGCCGCTAATGTCCCAAAGGTAATAATTTGCGCAACATGCTCATTTCCGTACTTCTGTACTACATAGTCGATAACCTCGTCACGGCGTTCATCGCTAAAATCAATATCTATATCTGGCATGCTGATCCGTTCAGGGTTCAGAAACCGTTCAAAGAGCAGATTGTATTTGATCGGATCGACATTCGTGATACTAAGCACATAGGCGACCAAACTACCGGCGGAGGAACCCCGTCCCGGACCGGTTGCAATCTTATGCTTATGAGCAAAAGCAATAAAATCCCATACAATCAAGAAATAATCGCTGAAACCCATACTGTCGATCGTATTTAATTCGTAGTTTAGCCGCTGGTCCAGTCTTTCCCGCTCCTCCGGCTGCTCCCATACAGGATCGCCTCCGTAGCGACGCTCTAGCCCTTGCATACACAGACTACGCAAATAGGACGAAGATGTCATGTCCTCTGGCAGCGGGCGATATTCAGGCAAAATCGATTGGCCGAATTCCAGCTCCAGCTCGCATTTTTCAGCAATACGCACCGTATTAGCAATGGCTTCTGCTACATGTGGAAATAAACGAGCCATGTCCTCTTGACTTTTCAGATACAACTGACGTGTTGGTATACGCAAGCGCTCCTCATCGTCAACTGTCTTCCCTGTTCCGATACAAATCAGAACGTCCTGGACATCAGCATCCGGCTCGGTTAAGTAATGCACGTCATTCGTCGCCACTAGCGGAATATCCAGTTCCTTCGCCAATGCGATCAATTGAGGATTTACGCGTTTTTGCTCCGACAGACCATGATCCTGAAGCTCCAGATAAAAATCTTCGCCAAAAATGCTACGGTATCGTTCGGCCGCACGTCGTGCTTCGGCTTCCCGACCATGCAGCAAATGCTGCGGCACTTCACCGCCCAAGCAAGCGCTCAAGCATATGATGCCTTCATGATGGGCAGCCAAAGCATCCATATCGATGCGCGGCTTATAGTGAAAACCCTCCAAATGGCCAATGGAGCACAACTTCATCAAATTTTGATAGCCTGTTTTATTTTTGGCGAGCAAAATTAAATGATATATGGGCTGATCCTTCCGGCTGCCACGCTCCTTGCGCGAGCCTGCCGTCATATAAGCCTCACACCCGATAATCGGCTTAATGCCGTTCTCTACACATGCTCTATAAAAAGGAATGGCACCGTACATGACCCCATGATCTGTAAGAGCCAGCGCCTTCATTCCATAAGCTGATGCCTGTTTGACCAATTCCGCGGTACGAGCCGCGCCGTCCAGCAGGCTGTACTCGCTGTGAACATGCAAATGCACAAATGAACTCATGCGCTTCTCTTCCCTTCACCGCTTGATTTTCTTCAAACTATTTTATCATATCCACGTTAGTAGCGCCCATAGAATAAAAGTACAGACCCGGGCGGACAAGCGCGGTCCTGATTCGTATACCCAAGGAGGAAAAGAGCATGAGCACTTTTATATCCAAAGCGATTCTCGACTTCTTCATTGCCTTCGGCATCGTGCTCGGAGGAGCCATGCTCGGCGGAATGGGAGCTGTAGTATCGCTTCAGCCGCCTACCCAGACGATGCTGGAGGTTGCAGGAAGGATTAAAATATGGGCGCTTGCCGCCGCTGTGGGAGGAACGATGGACCCGATCCGGGTCATTGAGAGCAATATGTTGGATGGTAATTTGTCACCTGCCATTAAGCAGATATTGTATTTGATTTTCGCCTTTTTAGGCGCTCATATGGGTGCAGAGCTGGTCAAGTGGGTATGCGGCAACGGACGGCCGTGAGGTGAAACGACTATGAGAGTCCCCCCCTTTGAGCGCCTGCGCCCTTTTATGCAATTATCCTCCGTTTTTGTACTCGGTATGATTACGGGAGGATTGATCTACAATGCCATCTGGCATGCGAGTTTCAATCAGCTGTGGATGAACAACCAGGACCTTCAATTCCAGCTCCAGCAAGCTGAAGAGGACAACAAAACATTACGTAAATACAGCAAGCGCCAAACCGTCATCAAAGAAATCAAGCTGATTGCGGAGGAAGCCACGGCTGAAAAAATTGACTCTATTAATCTGAAAGAGCTCCTTCGCCGCGTCAGTCGTGACCTGGAGGTGCTGCGCGGCAGAGATATGTTCGAGATTGACTCTGACAGCAAGCTGGTACGTATGTTGCTGCACCAAAAAAAATACACCGTTCGTGACAAGGAGTATACAATCCAGGTCAAAACGATGCTTGTAATGGAAGGTGTGCTGCAAATCTGGCTGGAGGCCAAAGAAAGACTGCCTCAAAGCCACTAAGTCGATCTATTTAACTCCATCTTCTGTTCCAATCCAAAGGTGGATTAACCATGTTCAATGGATTGAAGCGTCATCACTGCCTTGCACACCAAATGATTTTCCCGAGAAATCGCAATTTCTAGCTTGCAGGTGCGGCGACTCATCTCAAGCAGTAAAGGACGAAGAACGACAGCATCCTCAATCTGTACTGGTCGAATAAAATAAGTTGTCAAATTATCCAGCACATAATCCTTGCCGCTCATATCTCTAGCTGCCCGGTAGCCCGCTTGTGTCATCACGTTGACCAGTACGCCTTCCGAGATCGTCCCTAAATTGGTAGCCATCTGTGGAATGATAAAGCCGCGAAAAAATAATGATCCGTCCTCATTACGCTCCTCAGCAAAACCGTTCCAGATCAGCTGGTCGAACGTCTCGCCAAGTTGTGGCTGCTTTTGGGCGTTACGCAGCGCCTCCAGCACCTCACGCCGTGTAACGGACCCGAGCAGCTTACGGTTGCGGTCCACGACCGGCAAGTAATCTACACCTTCCCATGCCATCATTTGAGCAGCAGAAGCCAGCGAGGTCTGGTAAGTGACCGTAATTGGGTTACGGATCATACATTTATCCATCGTATGCTCAGGTTGAAGTCCTTCCACATCTTTACGGCTGACGATACCAATTAAACGATTCCATTCATCCACTATGGCAAAATGATGATATCCCGTGGTCGCTGATAGCTCTTCAAATTCGATCAGCGTGCTGTTGATTTTCAAGGTCAGCGTCTTCGGTTTGCTGGCCGCAATGTCTTCAATCAACATAATTTTCTTTTTGATCAAGCGGTCAAATATCGCTCTATTAATCATAGAAGCCACGGTAAATGTATCATGACGCGAGGAAATAATCGGCAAGCTGATCTGGTCTGCAAGCTGCTTAACCTCCCGACTCGTACCGAACCCCCCTGTAATCAGCACACCTGCTCCTTGCTCTAATGCAAGCGAATGCGCATCCTCTCGGTTACCTACGATCAGCAAACTGCCTGCGTCAATATAACGAGCCATGGCTTCCTCACGCATCGCCCCGATCACATACTTGTGCAGCGGCTTCTCGAGCCCCTCGCTTCCGCCCAGCACATGTCCCTCTACAATATTCACAACATCCGCAAAGGTCAGCTGCTCAGACAAGCCGCGTGGACGCTTCTCCACTCGTACTGTTCCGATCCGTTCCTTGGTAATGACAATTCCCAAATTCTCTGCTTCTTTCACAGCCCGATAAGCCGTGCCTTCGCTAACGCTCATTTCTTTAGCCAACCTGCGTACAGAAATTTTGGAGCCTATTTTTAACTGCTCGATATGACGCAATAGCTGCTCATGCTTCGTAACTGTTTCATCTAGCCCGTCCAACTCTGTTACACCCCCAACGTTCAATCTGTATCATTCTGTATCTATTATACCACAAACCCCCTTTGTTTTAGACCCTTGTTATTAGGATATCTTTGCTTTGAAAATAACAAAAAAGCGGTCCCTTGTTACAAGAGACCGCTTCGTACTAGGAGAAACACTTACAGCATTTTACCTTTGTCAGCTTTGTTATCCCATTTCATCTGCCACTGCTGCATTTTGGCCCGTCGCACACGCTCCAGCGTTTTACGCTTTTCCTCATCTACACCCAGCAAAAAATGCAGGTTCGCTCCGATGACAAGCAACGCAAAAAGTACCCATACCATCCCAAAGCCGTTGACCCAATTCAAACCACCTGCCAACGAGATGCGTGGTAATGCGACCAATACCATAGCCAATGCAATC
Source organism: Paenibacillus polymyxa (assembly GCF_015710975.1). NCBI lineage: Bacteria > Bacillati > Bacillota > Bacilli > Caryophanales > Paenibacillaceae > Paenibacillus > Paenibacillus polymyxa. Next base: position 5,866,782 of record NZ_CP049783.1, read on the forward strand.
AGTGTGTACAAACCGTGTTTCCATTTTTTAAATGAACCCAATCGTATCCCTTCCTCTCCCTGTGACTCTATGTATCTAGTCTATGAGAGGACAGGAAGGAATATGAGACAAACTTACAGAGACGAACCGTACAAATGTTGAAGACTGTCCGCAATAATCTTATTTACGTCCTCAATAATCACGCTCAAGCGACGTTCAGCGTCGAACAGACGACGGATGTTGAGGTTCAAGCTGAGTACCTCGAACATTTTTTCCATTTTTTCCATCTCTTCCTGTGCTGGCATATCGCCGCTCATCATCCGCTGTTGCACTTCCATTTGGCGTTCACGGAAATCGTCGAGCATTTTCTTGGCTTCTGGATCCGTTTCAATCAGCTTCATCGCTGACGTAATTTCCTCTACCTCTTTGCTTTCTTTCAATGCTTTTGCTAAATCATGGGCTTTGTCATAGATATTCATGATTGTTCATTCCTCCATTACAAGTTTTGTGTCAACATTTCACATTGTCCGTCAATCACCAAGGTATATATGTCCTCATATGATGAATCAGTGCTATTACAGCCCATTCACGTTTCCCGTTACTTTCAAGACATCAAGTTGCTGCCCGGAAGGAGATCCACGATGTCCATCAAAAAAACAACGATTCAAATCATCGGATCGGGCATCTTGCAGGATGACGTACTCATGGTCGGCGAGTCCCTGCTTCGCAAATGGAAAATATCCGCAGGCCACCCCGTTCAGCTCGCCTTCGGTTCGTTCCGCCAAGAGGTTACCGTCATATCGGTACCCCGATACAGCGGTCTACGCGTGGGAAGCGTACTGGCCCGAAAAATGGGGCTTCATGCCAGTCATGACAGTTGTAATCTGCGAGTAACCTACAGCCGAGGCCGCCGGACACTTCGAGTGGGCCCACTTATTAGCGTGCTGGTTAGTCGGGACTATCCCGAACAACCCGACAAGCCTTTCGGGTCGATCACCCTGTTCTGCCGTGAACTAGTCGGGGAATGCCGCAGACAAGGAGCATATGTGTATTTCTTCACCCCGGAGCATATCGGAAGTCAGCCCGGGCGAGTTCAGGGATGGGTGTATGACGGAGGCTGGAAAAAGACGGTCATGCCTGCCGGCGATGTCGTCAATAACCGGCTTACCTCCCGTAAACTCGAGAACAGAACTAGCGTACAGCATTTCATGAAAGAAGTAAAATCGCAGTACGGCACGGCCTTTTTTAATGAAAAGTTTTTGGATAAGAATGAAGTGTTTGATGCACTCAAATCGAATTCTTCCCTACGCAAGTATTTACCCGAGTCCCACTTGCTGCAAACCTTTGCCGTTTTCAAAAAAATGTGCACCCAGTATCCCTCTGTTTTTCTCAAACCCGTGCGCGGAAGCCTTGGTAAAGGCATTATGCGCATTAACAAGCAAACCGATGGTACCTTTTCTGTGCTATCCACAACAGCGGGCACACCCCGAAAGCAAACGTACGCCAACGTCGATAAACTGTACAAAAGCTTAGCGGGAAAAATGAAATCGACACGCTTTCAGCTGCAACAGGGCCTTACCTTGATTGATCACGGTAAACGTCCGGTCGATTTTCGCGCGCTTGTACAAAAAAATGCGTCTGGAACCTGGACCGTAACATCCATTGTCGCTCGGATCGCCGGAGGCAGCCACTTTGTATCCAATCTGGCAAGAGGCGGTACGCTCAGTACAGTCAAGGAAGCACTGGCCAAAACCACGCTGCCCGCAACTGTTAAATCGAATGGTCTTACCTCTCTCAAAACAGCAGCACTGGATATCGCAAGCGGAGTAGAAAAGGCAATTCCCGCCCATTTCGCGGAATTTGGTATTGATTTGGCGATTGACAGCACGGGGCGTATCTGGTTGCTGGAGGTCAATTCCAAACCATCAAAAAATGACAATACGCCGTTAAATGATCAGAAAACCCGCCCGTCCGTAAAAAAAATGATTGAATACTGCTGTTATTCAGCCGGATTCAAATGAATCCATCTCTTCCAGAGTCCGGCTGCCAAAGGAGCTGTTGTCGGTGTCTCTTGTTATGCCAGGCATGCTGGGCGTGCTTGTTAGCCGAAAGCAGGACGCTACTCCCCCTATTACCGAAGCCGATTTCTGTCGCAGGCTAAGCTTGTTGGGCAAGCGCTCTGGTATTAGCGTAATGGCGTTTACCGCCGAAGGAGTTTCACCTGAAGATCATTCCATACGGGGTTATGTTTATCGTGCTGGAGTATGGACATTTGGCCGCTTTCCCTTGCCGGATATTGTTTATAACCGCTGTCTCCATATCCATGAGAGCCAGAATGTCAAGCGCACACTGGGAGACATAGCGGAGCAAAAGTCGCGCAAGCTTATCTACTGGTCGCGTAACTTACCTGGCAAATGGCAGGTGTATCGCGCTCTGCATACGGTAGATAAAGTACGGCCCTTTGTACCGCCTACGGCCCCATACCGGGATACGACCCAGCTTGTGGAGTGGCTGCAACGCCATTCGGAGCTATTTATGAAACCACAGTCCGGAACACATGGCAAGGGCACGCTGTATCTCCGGCTGGCGGAAGGAGGTCAGGGACTGTACGTACAAGGCAGGAACTCCCAAAACCGCCCGTTCCGTCGCTTGTTTACTGAATTGGATGCAGGATTGTCATGGATTGACGGTATTGCACACAAACGCGCCTATATCGTGCAGCCTTATTTGAAATTAACAAGCCAAAGCAATCATCCCTTTGATGTTCGCGCACTCATGCAAAAGGACGGCAACGGCTGTTGGCGCCTGACGGGCTTTGCCGTGAGGGAAGGCAGAAAAGGAACTCTAACTTCCAATCTACACGGTGGGGGCGAAGCCCATCCGGCAGAGCCTTACCTTCGTGAACAATTTGGTGTGGACAGCACACGTCTCATCATCGGACAGATGATAGAGCTGTCCTTGACCATTGCCGGGGCGTTGGAGGAACGCTATGGCCGCCTTGGCGAGTTGGGAATTGATTATGGTATTGACCGGAGCGGGAATATCTGGCTGTTGGAGGTTAATTCCCGCCCTGGCCGGGCCTCCTTTTTTCAGACTCGTCAGCCAGAGTGCGCTTTTCGGTCGGTCAACCGCCCGCTCGAATATGCTCGATATTTAATGACCCATTCCAAAGCGACAGGGCCAAAGGGCGCGGGCGCCTCCCTTGAACATACGGTATAGGAGGATAAACAGATGAGTTTAACGCATTGCAATGTGCATTTCTCACAGCAGCCCGACAAGGTGGCGTATATATCCACTGCCTTGTTGAAAAGCCTTAAGTTATCTGGAGCCAAGTCCATTCGTCTGCGACTTGGCAAGGATCAGATTCCCGCAACAGTAAAACCCATTCAGAAGGCGGGACGTCATCTATACTTGACCTCCGGCTTGCGCAACGCAATCCGTGTTCCCAAAAGCGGGTCTATTTATTTGCGGAATCTGGACGGAGATGTTCAGCTTGGACCGTTGATTGGAGTATTGTCTGATGCTACTAACTCCACCACCCGCCCTTTCGGATCACGCACAGGCTTTATTAAGCAACTTTTGAAGGAAGGCAGCAAAAAATCTTATATTTTTGCCTTCACCCCACGGGATATCAACTGGCAAAATGATACGATTAACGGCTATTTTCTGTCATCCAGCGGGGAGTTTACACGTAAACTCGTACCTCTGCCGGACGTAATTTATAATCGTTTGCCGAGCCGCCGCTCAGATTTTTCCCCAGCGATTAATCAACTACGCGAACGCTTTTCCCGCAAACGAATTCCTTTCTTTAACTGGAGCTTTTTCAATAAATCCGATATCTATCATCTGCTGGAAAATAATCCAGAGGTTAACCGTTATGTCCCTGAATCCTATATGAATCCCAGCTCTGAACGTATCCGAGGTATGCTGGAGCGGCATCAATTTGCTTATTATAAGCCAAGTAGCGGCAGTCTGGGCAAAGGAATCTATCGTCTGTCCTATGTCCCCAAACAAGGATACTATGTGAGGTATCGGAAGAAAAATAGCAATGTACTGCTGCGGTTTACCACTTTTAACTCCATGCTGCGGATGCTTCACTCCAATAAGGGACAGACGCTAAAAGGCTACGTCATTCAGCAGGGCATTCAACTAATCGAAATTGATAATTGCCCGATTGATTTCCGGTTTCATATGCACAAAGACGGCAATAACCAATGGGTCGTCGTTGGCATTGGAGCCAAAAAAGCCGGACGTGGCAGTGTCACGACTCATATCAAAAACGGCGGTTCCCTGATGACACCCGAGCAAGCGCTCGGTCGGGTATTCGGAGACCGAGCGGGTGAAGTGCTTCAACGTGCCAAGAATGTAGCAGTTACGCTAGCAGAAGCCATTGAATATCACCACCAGCATCTACTGGGTGAAATCGGATTCGACCTGGGCATTGATCAGGATGAAAAGGTATGGATGTTTGAAGCCAATTCTAAGCCAGGTCGATCCATTTTTCAGCATCCATCGTTGCGTGCGGAGGGTAAAGCATCCGTGGAGCATATTTTGGACCACTGTCTTTACCTCAGTAAATTCCGCAGAAAAGAGGAACTATGAATACCCGGGCGGAGCAAAAACCAGTTGTTGCTGTATTGACAGTGCACGACGATGAACAATTTTTCAAGGGAAATCAGCGAAACTTCAGGGATATTCTAGAAACGGGAACGCGCATGGGGTATCAGGTGTACATTGTTACTGTCAGGGACTTGAAGCTGGCAGATGAAACAGTGAAGGGCTACATCTACAACAAAAACTCACAGATATGGGAGGAACAAGATTTCCCATCTCCACAGGTCATTTATAATCGTATCCCCAACCGTAATTATGAACTTAAAACTTCTGTGCGCGCAAAGCTGGATGAAATTTCACATGCCTCAGGTGTTGAGCTGTACAATCCGGGCTTTTTTAACAAATGGGAACTGTTCAAATGGCTCCGTACCTCGGAATCCACTCGTCAGCTTGTTCCAATTACCAAACGGTTGAGCAACCTGTCTTCCTTAGGAAAAATGCTGTCTGCATATCCATACCTGTATCTCAAACCGGAAAACGGTAAAGCCGGAAAGGGAATTATGATTCTCAGATTCAACCCTGAGCATCTGATGGCATACAGGTTGACCATTCAACATGACAAAAAAAGCATAACCTACCGATCTGTATCCTTGTCTCGGTTATGGGGACGTATTCGCCGAGAAACAGGCAACTCGCCTTATATCATTCAGCAGGGTATCGATCTGGCAACCTATCAGAAAAAGCCCTTCGATTTGCGGCTTCTGGTGCAAAAAAATGCCCGTGGCGCATGGAGCATTACCGGAGTAGGCGCCAGACTAGCGGGTAAGGGAAGTATTACAACACATGTTCCGCGTGGGGGAAGTGTGGAGGATCCGTTCAAGCTGCTATCCTCAATCTTTGGACCTGAGGACAGCACAGATTTGCTGGATAAGGTTAAAAGTACGGCCATTCAGATTGCACGTCAAATTGAACGCGCATCCGGTCTTTCTCACGGTGAAATGTCTATGGATTTGGGCGTAGACACACTCGGGACCCTCTGGTTTTTTGAAGCCAATGCTAAACCGATGAAATTCGACGAGCCCGAAATCCGTCAAAAATCACTTAGACGTATATTTCAATACAGCTCCTTTTTGGCCGAACGAATGAAATAATCTCAAGGAAGTGGAATCATGCCGCAAATTAGCGATGTTCAACATTTGCCTGCCCGGAGTTGGGTACTAAGACGACGACAGTTGCTGTTTCTGGCTCGCAGTTCGGGCGGCATGCGCATTACTCGCAATGCTCTGCGGCAGTTGGCTGTTTTAACGCCGGAGCAATTGAACACCCCTGGCTCCTCCCTCCTGTGCGCATATGTGCGCACGGAGAAGGGGCTACGGATTGCGGGATTTTCCCTCGCTCTGAATTATGGGAAGGATGCTTGCATCGTGATTGTTCGTCCGCTTTACCGGGGCCGCAGACTGGGCGCTAGACTGCTGTCCGCCCAGCTCCAACAGCTGCGCCGTCTGACGTGCAGCGTAGCCACCGACAATATGGCCAGTCTCAAAACCTGTTTCGGCGCTGGACTTATTGCGCATGAAATGACGACTGGACCGACGGGAAAGCCCACGCTGATATTTTGTGGGGAGTTGTCCGAAGATGAGCAGACGGCAGAGGAAGGTGGAATGCTGTGCCAAAACCTGTCCTAGGCATCATGACTTTGTATTTGAACAGTAAGAAGCAACTGGAGGAACGTGACATATATGAACGCATGATCGCAGAAGGCAAAAGGCTGGGGCTGGATATGTATGTATTCACTCCTGCGGATGTCCATAAGGATCGCAGACTGCTCCTTGCCCAAATTTATGATCCACATAGCGGTAAATGGACTCGAAAATGGCGGGAATTTCCGGATATGATTTTCGACCGCTGCCGAGTGCAGCGCAGTGAGCGGTATCGTCAATTAAAGAAATTCCGATTGCAGTATACAGACCTTGTTTATTTAAACCGACCGCTGAGCAATAAATGGGCCATTCATCAGCAGCTTGCGAGAAAGGCTGCCTTTCGCCCCCATCTGCCTGCAACAGAGCCGTTCGATGGATTTCATAGTGTAAAGCGAATGCTCAAACAGAATTCACTAGTATACCTCAAGCCAATTAACGGCACAGGAGGCCGCGGCATTTTACGCATTGAGCCTGTTAACAAGCAGAGTGGCCTGTATCTGATTGAGGGACGCAATCGCAAGCGCCATATTATTCCCCAGCAACGGGTACGTCTGGATCGTCTGGAGCCGCGTCTGAGCAGCTGGAACATGGATAACTATATTGTTCAGGAAGGCATTCCTGTGCAGTTGCCGAATGGCAGGGTCCATGATTACCGTATGCTGGTACAGAAAAATAGCCAGGGAGTATGGGAGCTAACGGGATGTGCCGGGCGCATCGGGGCACATCGGAGTGTCACTTCCAACCTGCATGGCGGAGGCAAGGCAGTACCGATGAAGCAATTGCTGACGCAATGGATTCGTGATGAAGGCCACAGAGAGAAAATCATCAAGCAAGGGGAAAAGCTCGGACTGGACATTGCTGCATATCTGGAAGAAAGCTATGGGGCATTATGTGAGCTTGCGCTCGATTTGGCAATTAATAAGGACGGTCATATCTACGTGCTTGAGGTCAACCCGAAGCCGGCTCGCGAGGTATTTTCACGCATTGGCGAAAAAGAAACCTATCGTCGTGCCATCACCAAACCTATGGAATATGCCCTATGGGTCTACCACACTCAGATTAATCCGAAGCCGCAGACGGAACAAAAAGCAGAAGAACAAACAGAAGATAAGACAGAAAGTAAAGCAAAGGAAGGCTCCGCCTAAGTGGCTGCCTTCCTTTGTTTTGTTATCTGCTTAACATCGTTTGCATGTATTATTTATATGGTACGCCACAGCGATTTATAACACTTATCTGCGTTTTCACCGTTACTCTGCGTTTTTATAAAGCGTAAGCAACTGCGTAAAGTCTGTAATAATCGCATCGGACCCTTCCAACTCATCATTCACACCAAATCCAGCATAAGCACAGCCGATCACTGTCTGTCCGTTCTTTTTGCCAGCTTCCACATCTGAGGAACGATCTCCTACCATCCATACATTCGAAATATCGTGCTTGCTCAACAGAATTTCTAGCAAATTCACTTTGGAAAGCGTACTGTATTCCCCAGCGCTGTACAGTCCTTCAAAAATAGGAACCATTTCATACGCTGCAGCGATCCCCTTTACATAATCCTCCAGCCCGTTACTGGCTACGAATAATCGGACACCTTGCTCATGAAGTGCCTGAAGTGTTTCTTTTACATGTGGATACAGAGCATGACTTCCATTCTTCAATCCCTCCAGCTCCAGCTGAAGCAACAACTCGTCCGCTCTTCTGTGAGCCGCTTCACTGGCTTCTGGCATCACTCTTCTCCAGATTTCATCCAGCAGCATACCCAAACTATTCAAAATAAGCTCCTCGGGAGGAGTCTCTCCTTCATAAAGCCCTTCGGCGCGCAGCGTATCAAACAGCTTGTGGTACGCAGGAAGCAGCAGCGTCTCCGTCTGGAAAAGTGTACCATCCATATCAAATACCATAGCCTCAGGTTTCTTCAACACAGGTGCATTGTTCATGTAGTTATCAGTCATTCCTTTCCTATGTAAGTTTACACTCCAACCCCTCTCATGATAAGCAATAAGAGAGGTCTGTGTAAACCTCATTGCGCATACCGTTAACTCTTATATTTTTTTAGAATAGTCCTAAAACAATGTAAACCGCCCCACATATCTGTGTGTAGAGCCCCCCGTGGAAGCTTAAGATCCACACCACTCCAATATGAAAACCCCGCTTCTTCTATCCATTGTTCCATCGTTGAAAGATCCACTGTAGGATAATCAAATGTCAACAGAAGCATGCCGTCATCCCGTAAAGTTCGGTGAAATTCACGCAAGGCTGCCAAAGATTCATCGGGGGTTAAGTGCTCCAACACTGATATACATACAATTTTGTCAAAACTGGAATCTTCATAGGGCAATGCGGTCAGATTGGCATGTGCGGAGTGGAGCCGAACCGGTAAAATCTCCTGAATGCGCTCAGCAGCCTCCTCCCCAATATCCCGCCGCACCTCAGCCAAGATGGCATCTACAGAAACGATGCGTATATCCAAATCGCAGGCATAAACCTGAGCGCAACGGCGGGCAAGCTCGAATTTGAACGGGTGCGGTATTCCACAAGCCGCGTCCAATACTGTATCTTGCCCGGACATAAATTGGAGACACCACTCATACTCATAGGGACGACTCCACCAGCTTTGAGGGAGTCTGTAAATCATATTGGACGAATTGGGATCAGAATATACAAAAAAGCGAGACAGATACGGGTCAGCCATATTCATGAATGTAGCCTCCTTTGGAGATGTTTAGATTACTCTTGCTACACAGCATAATTCATGACCCCGTTTCTCACCTTGAAGCTTAGCCAACAATCCCATTTGCTCTGTAAAGGCAAGCTCACCGTACAAAGGATGTGCTTGCAGCAAGGCATCCAAACCAGCAGGAAGCTGGCGGGTGAACAAAGCCACCGGGCGCAAGCCGGACTTTTCCAGCAAGAGCGTCAGTGTATGATCCGAATAATGGTACAAATGATCTTCCTCCGTAAATAAAGGTGAGTGAACGCCATAAGCCTCGTTGGTAAACGAATTTTTATTGGGCACCGTAATATATAACGTTCCGTCAGGTTGAAGTTGTTCACACAAATCCGTCAAAAATGCGACCGGGTCCGCGATATGCTCCAGCACATGCCAGCATGCGATGGCTTCGTATTGGTGCTCCAGAGGTAAGTCCGCTTCTTCCTCTAAACTTTCAGTCTCAATCGCTTCCTGATCTTTATAATCTTGGTTAATTTCTAGAGATTGTTGAATTTGAGCATCTAGCTCTGTTTCACCGTTCCAATAACCTGGTAATAATTCCACCTCATATTTGCATTTGGCATAGGCACGCGATTCACTGGACGGCTCAATGCCCACTGCATTCCAGCCAGCTTGAAGGGCAGCATGGATAAATTCTCCAGTCCCTGAACCAATCTCAAGCAGCTTTCCTTTTTTGGGACTGAACATATCGAGCAGCATAAGTCCAAAAAGCGCATGATCCCCATAGGTAGACGCCGCTGCACTATCCCGCATAGCAACCCAATTGGCATTATAAATCTCTGCTATCATTTTCTCAGACTGAATATGATCCACATCCTTACGAAAAACCAATCCACAGAAGCCGCATCCCATCAAGGTAAAGTGTTCATAATTGTGAAATACTATCGTGTCGGCTGAGCCACACAATTTGCATTTTACGCTCTGTTCTGCTCCTCTCCCCTTCTCCTTACCATAAGAAATAACCTTGGCTTCACCTTTAATTTGGAGATCGGGTTTGTTCATGACCTGCACACTGGCCACCTTGGCGACATCCAAGTCGTTCGCCTGCTGCGCAGGTTCATATTCTGGTGTAGGTTCTTTTTCTGTGTTTTTGTTGTCCTGATCGACCCAGAGTGTAAGTCGTGGATTCGGGTCCAAAATGGATTCATATTGCTCTTTCCATCCATAACGAGCACTTGGGTCAAGCAGCTGGTACCGCTCAAATTTAGCCATGCGAATAGCAGGTGTATACCAACCCCAATGTTGAATACGGTAGTTGCTGATCTCTGTGGGAAGGTCAAGTACATTTTCGGGTAATCTCCCACAGTGCAAGGACTGCTCCTTCCATTTATAAGGGAACCCCTCTTTATAGCGAATTAAAAAAGGACGGTAATACCGATGAGCCTGCCAATACTCATCATCACGGTAATGCGTCGAAGACCACATATCAAACAACCTGAAACAAATCGTATCCGCTTTCGTTCCCGCTAACAAAGAATGTACCCCTTGGGCAAAGCGGGATTCGAACATTTCGTCAGCATCCATGCTTAATATCCATTCGGGAGAAGAAGCCAATGTCTCTCTCCACTGCTGCTTTCGAAGTTCGACTTCATTGATAAAAGAGGGTGTTTCATTGCGGATCAGACGCAGAGGGATTCCTTGTAAGATTTCCCGGCACAACGCTCCGCTATCGTCATGACTACCATCATCAATAATGACTGCTTCATCAATGTATTCCCGGTGACTCAGCAGCACGTCTGTAAGCTTGCGATCTGCCTCATTGCATACCGTCATGGTCAGCGTCAATTTAGGATTAGAGACAGGCGGTGTATAAAGCTCACTTTGTCGTGGACCAGTGAACGCCGGGGGTACAACAAACGAATCTGCCGTGTACTTGGCAAAGACAGCAGTTTCGCGGAGATCATCGGGTATAACTGGAGGTTCGTTGAATTTAGGGGTTCTTGACGATGCTGGACGATTGAAGGCTGGAGAGCTTGGAGAAATATCGGAGTGTTCCGCATGTGTTACATGCTCTGGGCGGTTCGATGTAAAGTACTTTAGAGTGAATAATAGCTGTTCTGCCTTCATTCGATCGGCTTCCCGATATAGATGCATTGCCGGATAGTGTGTGTCTACAAAAAGTGGAAATCCAAATGCAGCCGCTCGAATACAAAAATGTCGATCTTCTCCCCAATAAGAAACGTTTTTGATTTTACCAAAATGAATCCCTGCTTCCAGCGCCCGTCTGCGGATTAAGGTACACGCCCCTAGACCACCCACCTCATACAAACCTGGAACATGCAACTGGTGTATAAAATGCAACTCACGTTGCGCTCGCTCCTCTGCGGACAACACTTCGCCATCTTCACGATGGAACAAGTTATATTCATCACTAACCCACACTTGAGGCAATAGCGGTCCTTCCGGTTGCCAGCGTGTCCAGAAAATCTCTGATACAATATCCTTCTCCGTCTCCACCAGCCTGCACAAGGTACGGGAATGGAGAACCAGGTCTGAATCGACCAGAAACAACGCGTCATAATTGTGCTGAAGTGCATAATCAATAAGACGATTTTTAAAGCCAGCCACTTTCCAGACAAGAGCAGGCGGCCAATAATGAGTGTGCTCATCACTTCGGTTCTCCACTTGCTGCGAGCCTGTTAACAAGGGTAAAACCCGTCCCGGAAGTCGATTGGAAAAGTCAACTAGCCACTGGCTTGAAATCGGATTGTCATTATCATCGACAAACAAATAATCCGGTAGTACGTCAGGTGCCTCCAGACGCTCCAATGCTTGAAGGAACAAAGACAAAATTTCCGGCTTCTGGTGCACCGGGCTGCCGATTAGTATACGCATGTGTCAACGCCTCCATCAGGCGGAAGCCTCATAACCATTCCCCCTCCATGTCCTAACGCATACCATAATTGCGACCAAGCGATATGGGAGTGAGCGTGGTATGAATGGACTTACACCTGGAAATATCAATGAAAACGACATCAATACAAAATACAATCTCCCCACTCAACGATAAAACCCATCCTGTCGCACATCCTAACCCGGAACGTCACCCACATCTTCAATCCATACCCTTCCCCCAAACATCCAGCTTTGATTTTCTAATTTATTAGAGCAGAACTGAATTTATGATCATCATATCCCCTTTACATGTTCAAGCCGAATTACTACATAATGAGCAAGCTATCCTAATAAAATGGAAATTATACCAAGTTTTTTGGGAGGGACAGAGAGCATGGTGACTGTCAGCTTATGTATGATTGTCAAAAACGAAGAAGAAGCCCTTCATACCTGTCTGAAATCAGTCCATGACCTGGTGGATGAAATCATTATCGTTGATACTGGATCTACCGATAGAACCCAAGAGGTCGCTGCATCATTCAACGCTCGGATATACAACTTTGAGTGGTGCGATGATTTCTCCGCTGCCCGTAATTATGCGTTTGATCAGGCCACGCAAGAATATCAATTTTGGCTGGATGCCGATGACATACTGGAAGAAAAAGATCGACTATCCTTTCTCAACTGGAAAAAACAAGCCACCCTCTCTTATGACAGCATTACAATGGATTATGTGCTATCCGTAGATGAACAAGGACAGCCGTTGTATAAGCTCAAAAGAAACCGAATTGTACGGCGTGATCGCAGATTCAGATGGACCGGATTTGTTCACGAGTTCCTGAATGTAACAGGCAGCATCTTTCACAGTAATATGGCGGTGACTCATAACAAAACACGAGCTTATACTGCTCGTAATTTGCACATATATCTCAAGCATCGGGAGCAGGGCACCGTATTTTCTGAACGAGATCACTACTACTTCGCCAATGAATTATATGATAACGGACGCACACTAGAAGCCATTCAGCAGTACGAACATTATCTAGGGCTAAATCAAGGATGGATAGAAGATCGGATTGCTGCTTGCTTTAAGCTTGCGGATTGCTACGGTCGTCAAGCACAAAAACAGGAGCAACGGATGGTACTGCTCCGCACACTTACCCTCGATGTACCACGCGCCCAATTCTGCTGTGCTTTCGGCAATTTGTTCATTGAAGATGAGCAGTATGCTCAAGCCATTTATTGGTTTCGTCAGGCGACGCTGATTGAGCCCCCGCAAAATGTGATGGCCTTAACCAATTCGTCGTACTATACCTGGTTTCCACACTTGCAATTATGTCTCTGTTATGACCGAATCGGTGACATCGAAAAAGCAAAATCGCATCATCGCATAGCCCAGTTGCACCATCCTACTCATCCAAGTGTTTTATATAACGAGCAGTATTTTGCACAGCTAGACCAAAAATAATATTCTGTTGAGCGCCATTGAAAAAGTCGATTTCTTTTGTAGAAAATCGACTTTATTAGCTACAATCTGCTTTGTTTACAAGTTACTAGTTTTATAGATAGGAAAGGCCACCTGCACGTGATGCTTGCAGATGGCCTTTCCTATTCGTCATACAAGACTCCTTCAGAACACCTTTTTCCGGTCTCTTTCTCCCTTCAAAATTTCTACTGACTCACGGAAACGCAACGAATGAATCACCTCACGTTCACGCAGAAACTTCAAACTATCCTGCAAATCCACATCGTCTGTCAAATCAATCAGCCACTGATATGTAGCTCGCGCCTTTTCCTCTGCCGCAATATCCTCATACAGATCAGCAATCGGGTCACCTTTAGCTTGGATATAGGCCGCTGTAAAAGGCACTCCGGAAGCGTTTTGGTAAAATAACGCATGGTCGTGTGCCGCATAATATTCGCCTAGACCGGCTGCCTCCATTTGCTCCACACTCGCATCCTTGGTTAGCTTGTAAATCATAGTCGCAATCATCTCGAGGTGCGCAAATTCCTCAGTGCCGATGTCATTGAGTACACCGATCACTTTATCGGGAATCGTATACCGCTGATTCAGATAGCGCAATGCCGCTGCCAGCTCGCCATCCGCTCCGCCATACTGCTCCATCAGCAGTTTAGCCATATGAGGATCACATTTGCTGACACGTACGGGATATTGCAGTTTTTTCTCATATACCCACATTTATGTTCCTCCTTTATACAAAAGGTTGACGATTCCCTACCTATACCTGCCACGGCCAAGGTGATTGGCTCCACTCCCAAGGATACTTGGAATAGGCACGACCAAAATTCTGTAAGGGTCCATATAGGAGTTGATACTCGTTAGCAATCGCCGTTCTTTCCTGTGTCAGCTTGTTGAACTGTTCGATGGCCTGCAAATCATCCGGGTGTGTATCCAGATACAAATTCAGTTCCACCAGCACAAAATCCACCGCTTGGAGCTTCTCCAATAGCGCATAAAACTGGGCATCACCCGGCTTGGTTTGAGGCGCATAGGCTTGGGGCGTATAACCTTGGATCGGTTCTCTGGGTTGACTATAGTCCTGGGCTTGATTTTGATACTGGTTCTGATATTGATATTGGTTCTGGTATTGATATGAATTTGAATAAGGGCTTTGAGACTGATTCGGCTGTTGATGTCCACCCTCAGGCTGATTTGGCTGTTGGAATTGATTTGGGGACTGACCCTGATTTGGATTCTCCATTTTATTCGCCTCCCCCCTGGTTTCTCCTAGGCTCATAAGGACTGTAAAGCAATGGCCATAGCGTTCCTTTCGTCAGTGCTTCCTCTGGACTGAATTGTGGCAGACCAGGGGGCTGAAATTGTATAAACAAGTTTGGCGGGAGCACATAAGTCTTGCACAGAACGGGCGGACACGGATCGAACGGGCCGACAAACGGGGCATACTGACCTTGCTGTGGAAATTTCACGGGCCGGGACCTCCTTTAATTGATCCATCTGCTTTACTATTCAACATATGCCGCATCGCCCAAGTCTCGAACAAAAAAATAACGGATACAAATTTTTGTTCAAAGAAATAAACTATCGAACTGCTGCTCAAGCTGATTATGGCATCCTCCCCGCTATCTATATTTCGATTGAATTGCAGTAGTAACTAACTCAAAAAGAGCCTTTAAAACCACGATAACGTGGATTTAAAGGCTCTTTCTTTCAGCACTCTATATAACTACATATCTGAACTAATCATGGCTATCTCTGTGGATTAGGATTCCTCATCGTTAGAAAGCTCATCTTCAATGACAGGCTCAGTTTTACGGTGAATTTTCACTCTCATAATGCGAAGCCTTGTTGCTTCCTCCACTTCAAAGGTCAGATTATAAAACTCTATTTTCTTCCCTTTCACCGGACTGCCTTCCAATTCCTTGAACAGCCAGCCTCCGATGGAATCCACTTCGTCGTCTTCAATGTTCACTCCAGTTAAATCATTCACATCCTCAATGAGCATACGACCGTCCACAGAGATAAAGTCTTCCTTCATTTCCACGCTTGGACGTTCATCCTCAAACTCATCATAGAGATCCCCGACGATTTCCTCCAGAATTTCCTCCGCTGTCAGCAGACCGGCGGTTCCACCGTATTCATCCACCACGAGAGTCATTTGGGAATGCTTTTTCTGCATAAGGCGTAGCACATGACTTACTTCCATGGACTCAGGCACGTTCAGAATAGGACGCACCACCGAGGCCAGATCCAGTTGCTCACCCTGCTCGGCTAACAGAAGATCTGTAATATGGACAAAACCGATAATCTGATCTTTATCCTCGACTGCTACCGGGTAACGGGAATGCTTGGTCTCACTGATAATCTTCAAATTTTCCTTAAACGACAAATTCGTGTACAAGCAATCCATATCAGTACGCGGCAACATGATTTCACGAGCAAGCAAGTCGGAAAAATCAAAGATATTATCCATCAGCTTGATTTCATCCTTATCGATTACACCACTCTTGGCGCTCTGATTCATCAATATACGGATCTCTTCCTCAGAATGTGCCGCTTCGGCTTCACTCGCCGGCTGAATGCCGAATGCCCGTAACAACATGTTTGCGGCAGCATTTAACACCCAGATTACAGGTAGAAAAACCTTATAAAAAAGCAGCAAGGGCGCCGATAAAAACAACGCCACACCTTCAGTCTTTTGAATCGCCAAAGACTTGGGAGCCAGTTCGCCCAATACAATATGCAAAAAAGTAATGACGCAAAATCCGACGACAACGGATACCGTTGTAATCAGTGTACCGTCAGTTACACCGAGTTTGTGCATGAGTGGCTCTATCAGGTAGCCGGATATTGCTGGCTCACCAATCCAGCCTAGCCCCAATGAGGCCAGCGTAATGCCCAATTGGGTGGCAGACAGATAAGCATCCAACTTTTGGTTCACCTTCAGCGCATAGCCTGCCAGGCGATGACCCTCACTTTGGAGCTGCGTCAATCGGGATTGGCGCATTTTGACCAGCGAAAACTCTGCGGCCACAAAAACACCGTTTAGAAAGACAAGCAGCAGTACCAAGAAGAGATTCACCCCTAGCAATCCCCAATGAAACTCGGTATGACCATCCAATACGAACTCCCCATTTCTTTAGTTAGCATTTTGCACCATTCGACTTGTAAGTTATTCAATTCAGTATTTATGATTGAAAACTGTAATTGTAATCATGTAAAAATGCTTATAATTGCAAAGCTTTTCTTGATTTAAAGTCTACACCCTTGTAATACATATCTGCTACGAGTAGATTCGGTCCGCAACACGCAGCCGCATCACAATGACAGTTCACGGTCTGATTTAGCGGATGCTCATTCAGCCATTCACCGAAAATATTATCTAGACTGTTTTCCTGAATGTTTCCGAAAGCTGGAATGTCTGCAAAATCCGTCACATATACGCTACCCGTGAACATATTCACATTTACACGGTTTCTTCCGTCTGGATCATTACGTACCGTAATATTCGGTTCTTGTCGCAAACGGCGAAGCAATTTACGGTCTTCCTCATGCTCTGAACAAGCAAAGAACGGTAGGGTACCAAATAACATCCACATGTCCTGATTTCGTACATCCAGCAGTTTATCAATCGAGTTTCGCATATCGTCAAGGGACAGTACAGGCAAGGCAGAAGCAAAATTCGACGCGTACATCGGGTGAACCTCATGCCGGCGGCATCCCATTTCGTTGATCAACTGATGAATGCCTCCTAGCTTCGTGTGTGTCCGATAATTAATCATGGACTCAGCTGAAATGAACATTCCCATTTCGCTCAATTTGCGTGCATTCTCTATCATTTTTTCATACAGGCGCACAGCACCCGCGCGTGGAGTCGGACGTCCGGTATTTGCAAATCCCACTTCATAAAAATCGTCAGCATTTAAATAATTAAACGATATATGCATGACATCCAGATACGGAAGCATCTTCTCATATCTTCGGATATCCAATGTCAAGTTGGAGTTGATTTGCGAACGAATACCGCGCTCTTTAGCATACTTCAACAGCGGAACGATCACATCGTCCACTGTTTTATCAAGCAAAGCAGGTTCTCCGCCTGTAATACTTATTGTCTCCAGATGCTCAACTTCATCCAGGCGCTTCAGCATCAGATCTAAAGGAAGGAAAGGGGCCTCCTTCATAACCAGCATGTCACCGACAGCGCAATGCTCACAGCGCATATTACATAAATGTGTTACGGTCATTTCCACACTTGTAAGCAAATGACGACCATGCGTACGCAGTGATACAATCGGGTCCCACGGATCATACGTTGGCGATATTTGGGGTAGCGTGTTATCTTGTAGAACTGTCATTATGTTTTCACCTTATTTCTGTTATTAACCTCAAAAGACGTATAATTATCATATCATGATGTGTAAAGTGTCTGCATGCTTTCTTCCACATCCTCTGCTAATCTACGTGAACTCCTCCGAAAGGACCGGTAGCTGCACCCAATGTGTTTGTAATCATAACCGAAAGGGATACGGACAAATCCACATCATAAGGCGCCTTCAGTTCCTGTCCATCCTGGTCTCTTACAATACGAATGACAGGCCTTTGCGGGATTTTGGGGTGTATACGCACTACGACTCCCTCTTCCCCTGTGTTGAGCACCACAGAGAGCCCCAGAGGATAAATAGCTACACAGTCACGAAAGGCTTCCAGCATCCGCTGCTCATACAGCGTTCCTGCCCCGGCGTATAGCACCTCCATCGCTTCATAAGGCAGCAAAGCCTGCTTGTATATTCGACTTGCCGTCATCGCGTCATACGAGTCCGCCAGACCGATCCATTTCGCATATTCGTGGATTTGGTCCTTTTTCCAACCATGTGGGTATCCACTGCCGTCAATACGCTCATGATGCTGTAATGCACAATGAGCTGATAGCAAGGGAATCCCGGGTTCGTCTTTAAGTAGCTTATAGCCGATCACTGTATGTGTTTTCATATGCTCATATTCCTCGTCCGTCAATTTACCCGGCTTATAGAGCACTTGAGGTGAAATCTTCATTTTACCGATATCATGCAGTAATGAACCTATCCCTAGCTCCATGAGCTGGTTATTATCGTAGCCATTGGATATCCCCAGGACTAGTGAATACAAGCATACATTCAAAGAATGATGATACAAATCCTGATCCGCAGCTCCAATATCCATCAACATTATGATGGCATCCTGGCGGCCTCCAATATCGTCCAGAATGGATTCCATTACCTTATAAAAAGACTTGCCAAAATATTTGTGCTTATGATCTACGGAGTAGGATGACAAACCCTGAAACTGCTTTTTGATTTCCTGTAGCGCCGCCGCCCTTGTCTGTTCATGGATCATCTCGGGTATGACGATATCTTCTGTCACTGCATCCTCAATGTATACATATCCAATTCCGACTTGGCCTAGACGTTCAATCAATCGCGAAGTAAGCTCAACACCTTCCGAGAGCAGCACCATTCCATTTTCATTGTATATTTTTTTGCCCAGCTTCATGCCGGCTCTCAATAATGTAACAGGTACCAGTCGCAGCTTAATCCTCTCCCGATTGTTTTGATACCTGAAGCCACCTAGCTGCAAAACATTCTTCCATCGCGCCCGGACGCTTCAACTCCATTTCAATCAAATCCCGTAAAAATTCTGGAAGCATAAATTGGAGATCTGTTCCGTTCGCAAGCACCTTATAGCCTGCTTTGAAAGTGAACATATCCAACGTGCCCACTCTGTATTCCTCATCTTCTTCCAAGGGTTGACCCGCTACATGAATGTCCGTCACTTTTTCATAAGGAGCACGGTCCGGATCATACTGAATGGTCAACCCTTCCACACACATGGTGCCAAGTACTTTGCCTCTAAAGCCAAAGCCGGTCATGGGCTTGTCTGTAAATTCAGGCAGCAGGGACTGCTCCAGTGTCAACCGAATGTCTCTTCCCCGCAACTTCATAACACAGGGATTAATCGGCGATGGGCATAAGGAATGTAGTATTCCTTTGCTAATATCTCCTTGAGGCAACGGACCAAGCAGTTGACCTGCATTGACGAGGGCAATTTCGGTTCCTGTAAAATGGGATACCGATTGTGCCAGCAAATTCCCGAAAGGGGACTCCTCATTATAGGCGATCTCCAATTCCCGATCCGTTACTGCCACCGTGCTCTCCATGGCGCGTTCTGCTTGTCTGCGATGCAACACAATGGCCGATGCCACTTTTTCGTCCAGCAGCGTCTGATTCACAGGAACTACGCCGCCTGAGGTAACTCGAAACGGTTCAAGACTATGGTTACGGGTTAGTGTCACTTCACCGAGCAACGTTCCGAACTTCCCGGCCCCACATAGAACGGTGTTCCCAATCTGAAGCGGTTCCTCCAGCACATGGTGGGTGTGACCACCAAGAATAACGTCAATCTCAGGAAACTGGGACGCTAATGTCTCATCAGAGGGTAAACCCAGATGAGACATCACGACCACCACATCCACCTGCTTTCTGAGTGCCGCTATCTGCTTCCCCAGCACCTCAAACGGATCAAGCACATCCCAGCCCAACAATTGATAAAACTCTGTAAAAGGAGCCGTCACACCTAGTAAACCGATCTTGATTCCTGCTTTGTTCAAAATAACGGATTCCTTCATCCACGAAGGATTCCTCCCCGTAGCACGCTCTGTCAGATTGCCACATACAACTGGACAATGAATGCCTGCATATGCCTGTTCAATCATATCCGAGGTAAAAGTCAGTCCCTCATTATTACCGATCGTAATTGCATCGTATCCTGTCAGATTAATCACATCCACATTTGCCCCACCGAGCGTTCCTTCCGTTTCGGGGGCCATCCGATCCATGTGGTCTCCTATGTCCAGCACAAGAAGCGCATCCCCTGATGCAGCTCTTCGTTCATTGATCATCGCGGCTATCGAAGGCATACTGCCAAAATGACTATGGATATCATTGGTATGCAAAATGGTCAACGTTTGCCGAGTCGTCATCTCCATAACCGCCCTCCTCTATATTTTATATATCGACTTTGGAGCTTCTAATGTTTAAGCATACCATGTTATTTAGCAATATGGTACATATGAGGTGGACATAGATAGTGAAAATCATTGACATTACCTTCTATATGTAACTCAGAGGTGACGGGTCCTTGGGACCTATTTTACAGCTTGGAATAATAGTAAATTAGTCGTTGTCATCCCATATAATTCTTGATATATTAAGTTTGTTTCGTATTTTCGACAAATTTACGACAATAAGGAGGTTAGCGCATGAGAGTTCACGTTACCGATGCCAAGCCGGGCGATCGCCTCAAATCCGATACATACAATGGGCATGGTGTGCCTGTCATGATACAGGGCACCGAGCTTCAGCATGACGATATTTCCAAGCTCATTATGCACGGTGTCGATTATATTGACATTGATGCTGGTTCTGCGAGCATTCCGGCTGGCTTTGCCCCCGATGTTCCAGCTTCCCCCGAGTCCCTCAAACGCGCCGTTCCCCTCATAGAGCAGACGATCAGCGGCTTTGAAAGCATGTTCCTCGAAGCTTCCTCAACTGGAAAATTTGATGAATATCGAGTTGATGAGCTGTTCGGTCCTCTCGTTTCAGAACTGGCTCGTCAAAAAGATGTCGTATCTCTGCTGTTAATTATGGAACGGGGAGATCACTATACTTATAATCATTCTCTCCAAGTAGGTATACTGTCATATTACATTGCCACTTGGCTAGGATATACAGAGGAAGAGGCATATGCCGCTGGTAAAGCTGGATATTTACACGATATAGGCAAGTCCATGATACCGGATGAGATTTTGAACAAACCGGGTAAACTGACACCTGAAGAATTTCATGAGATGAAAAAGCATTCTCTGTATGGCTATGATATTATTCGCAATTCAACCAGCGATGAGATTTCAGCAATCGTCGCCTTGCAGCATCACGAGCGCGAAGACGGAAGTGGGTACCCCCATGGACTGTTCAAGGAAGAAATTCATCCTTTTGCCAGCATAACAGCTGTTGCCGACGTATACAGCGCGATGATTTCCAATCGTGTGTATCAGACGAAGCAGGAGTTGCTCACTGTATTACGCGAGCTGCACAGTATGAGTTTTGGACATCTAAATCCAGAAACTACCCAAGTGTTTATCAGACATATGCTACCGAATTTTATTAATAAGCAAGTTCTATTGACTACAGGCCAGACAGGAACCATTATTCTGAACAATCCTGTGGATTACTTCAGACCGTTAGTAAGAATTAACGACGATGAATATATAGATTTATCCAGGGAACGCCATGTATCCATTGATGAGATTTATCTGGAATCCTGATCTGCCACTGCCACCCGGCGTTACTTTGTTTGTATGGAATGATTGTTCGAAGCACAGGTTACACGAATGAAAAGAGACTGTCCTTAATCCGTAGGTTTTTCCTACAAGGGACAGCCTCTTTTTGTATTACGGATATAAGCCTAATTACTATCTGTATTTATATATTTAATCCTAGGAGTTAAGATCTTGTAGACCTGGGCTATGTTCATTAGGCAATTCAGGCATATACGGAAGAGGAAAGCCTTCTGGAGGGTCAATGACATTCAAATCCCCACCGTTTCTGCTTGGAGTTTGCCCATTGAATATTTCTCCAATACGGGTAGAATCCAATCGAAAATTAAACTGTGCATTGTGAAAGCCCATTTCAACATACTTCCGGCATTCTGGATACTTGTTAATATCGTAGTTTGGAACCGGGAACAATTTTCCCCAATCCACTCCAAGTGTCTCTAATGCTTTGGCAAATGCATTTTGATGAGCATTATCCCGTACAATCAAAAAAGCCAATGTTTCCCGGAATGTTTTGTTCGAGCTCATTTCGTAAATTCGAGATTTTTGCAGAACCCCTGTAGATTCGAGTACGAGATTATCAAGCAAATCACTAATCAGATTGCCGTGGGAATAGACATAACTGCCTAACCAAGGATTACCACTTGCATCAACGGGTAAGGAACTTTGAGCTCCCATAATAAAATGATGAGGATTGGCATATTTTATCGCTTCATCCAAAGGAGCATGATCAACTCCAGCATCGCCGGCTTGGTCTTCACCTGAGCCAGTCAGAAGTTGATTTATAGTATGTTGGACCAGTTCAACATGACTAAGCTCCTCTAGAAAAACTCCTCGAATCAAATCCCTATATTGAACAGCATTACCACGAAAATTATTACTTTGAAAGAAAAACTGCATCATGGTACGCATTTCTCCAAATCGACCACCCAATACCTCCTGAATCACTTTTGCAGCAGTTGGGTCGGGTTTATCAGGTACTATTATGTTAATTAAATCTTCTTTATAAAAATACAATACCAAAACCCCCTTAGAGTTTTATTTTGAAGTGAAACATATGCTACCCTTTTTTATCATTTTTATACAAGTCAAAGAACCAGAAAAGTTATTTTCATGAAGGATTCTATCATTCTAGCAGTATTAGGGGATTTTATGGTTAGGCAGATCCTCGTTTTGTTGCGCATTAAATGGGTTAATATAGCATGGATTCACTAAACTGCTTTTAACCTATAGGAGGACTAATTATGTTTAGACATCAAAAAGAGTTGCAGTTCGAAGTGAAAGTAGAGCGACCTGACCCTCTATTTGCCCGACAGGTACAAGAAGTTTTGGGAGGCCAATTTGGAGAAATGACCGTGATGATGCAATATTTGTTTCAGGGGTTTAACTGTCGCGGTGATGAAAAATATAAAGATATGTTAATGGATATTGGAACAGAAGAAATAGGACATGTGGAGATGCTGTGTGCTTTAATTAGTCAATTACTTGATGGGGCTAAACCAGAAGATCAGGAGCAAGCTGCCAAAGACCCTGTTACAGCTGCCATTATGGGAGGAATTAACCCGCAGCACCTGCTGGTCAGCGGTCTTGGCGGATTGCCTACTAATTCCAATGGAGTTCCATGGAACGGTTCTTACATTGTGGCTAGTGGCAATCTTTTGGCAGATATGCGGTCCAACCTGCATGCAGAGAGCCAAGGTCGATTGCAGGTAGCCAGACTATATCATATGACGCAAGACGAAAGCGTTAGGGCTACATTACGGAAAATGCTAGCACGCGACCGCTATCATCAATATCAATGGATGGCGGCAATTCAAGAATTAGAAGAAAAAAATGGTGTTGTGGTACCGGCTTCCTTCCCTCCTGAAGCAGAGCAAGAATCTCAGCCTGAAGCATATGAGTTTTGGAACTTGTCAGAAGGCGAAGAATCTAGTGAAGGTCTGTGGGCAACAGGAAGTGCGCCGGATGGAACCGGGAGCTATGTATACATCTCTAACCCCATTGCCAAAGGACAGATCTATAATGCCAAAATACCAGCAACCGAGTTGCATCATGACTTAGACCATAAAACTTCAGATAAATAAATATGTAGAAGCGAGCTGTCCCAACTTTTGGGGCGGCTTTGGCTTTTTGTCGACCTATTAAGGATCTGTAAACCCACTTCAAACGTAAACACGTATTTACACGTAACCAAAAAAAATAGAAGAAGACGAACTTAAAAAGTTCGCCTCCTATACTAGCAAGAGATCCGAGTCGGTACACAATCGGCCTCTGCTTCAGTCAAACCATCGTTCATTAAACAAGAGGTTCCTCAATCAATGTTGCGAAATTAAACTGGTGTACATGACCATCATTTAATGTAGTTTGGCCCGTAACGAAATGTACGTGTTTTCCATTTCCGACTGGAATAGCTGGTCCTGTTCTAATCCTTCTCAGATTATGAAAATGGTTCACAAAATCAGTTTTCGTAAGATCAATTTCGTGGACATGACTTCTTCCAACTCGAATCGCTTGCCCAGTAACACCTGCAAAGCGGTGGTTATGTCGGTCTGCGCCTGCTTCAGCCAGTTTGGTACTACCTTCAAATTCATGTACATGCCTCTGTGTCTGTTTAGCTGAGATTGTTTTCTTCTTGACTACAAGTTTATTCTTCTGCATCCGTTGCCTGCCTCCTTATGTTTTGCAGTTTTTACAATATCCTATTAAGCAAACATAGTTACGTGCTAGGCGATTATCTGCAGTCCTAACAATAAATTTTTGGTTTCACATGGCATTAGAAAAAAGAAGAAGACGAACTTAAAAAGTTCGCCTTCTACATTTAAAAGGAAATTCGAGTCGGCACAAAATCGGCACGACTCGGATTAAACAGCTTTAATTACCTCAAGTACCTTGTCTCACCAAGGGTTACCGCGTTTTAACCGATACTACCTTCCATTTCGAACTTGATCAAGCGGTTCATTTCTACCGCATATTCCATCGGTAGTTCTTTGGTGAACGGCTCAATGAAGCCCATAACGATCATTTGTGTTGCCTCAGCTTCGGTCAGACCACGGCTCATCAGATAGAAGAGTTGATCTTCCGATACTTTGGACACCGTTGCTTCGTGCTCAAGTGTAATATCGTCATTCATGATCTCATTATAAGGAATAGTATCTGAAGTTGACTGATTATCCAAAATCAACGTATCACACTTAATATTCGATTTTGCACCTTGAGCCTGACGACCAAAGGAAGCTAATCCGCGATACGTTACTTTACCACCGTGCTTACTGATCGATTTGGATACAATGGTGGATGTAGTATCTGGTGCCAAGTGGATCATTTTCGCACCTGCATCCTGATGCTGGCCTTTGCCTGCAACAGCGATGGACAAGACCATCCCTTTCGCTCCACGACCTTTCAGTACAACGGCAGGATACTTCATTGTCAGCTTGGAACCGATGTTGCCATCAACCCATTCCATCGTTGCATTTTCTTCAGCAACCGCACGTTTAGTTACCAGGTTGTAAATGTTTGGTGCCCAGTTCTGAATCGTTGTGTAACGAACGCGTGCGTTTTTCTTACAAATAATTTCAACCACAGCACTATGCAGCGAGTTCGTGCTGTAAATTGGAGCTGTACAGCCTTCTACATAATGCACAAAGCTGTCTTCGTCAGCAATAATGAGCGTACGCTCAAATTGACCCATGTTTTCCGAGTTGATACGGAAGTAAGCCTGCAATGGAACTTCACATTTCACACCTTTAGGCACGTAGATAAAGCTACCGCCTGACCATACCGCACTGTTCAGGGCCGCAAACTTATTGTCCGCAGGAGGTACGACTGTGGCAAAATACTCTTTCAGAATCTCAGGATGCTCACGCAACGCTGTATCGGTATCCATGAAAATGACACCCTGCTCTTCCAGGTCCTTTTGCATGCTGTGGTAGACAACCTCGGATTCATACTGCGCAGATACACCAGCCAAAAACTTTTGCTCCGCTTCAGGAATCCCCAGTTTATCAAAGGTTTCCTTAATTTCTGTAGGAACCTCTTCCCACGTTTTCCCTTGCTTCTCGGAAGGTCTTACATAGTACTGGATATCATCGAAATCCAGTTCATCCATGTCTCCGCCCCATTTTGGCATTGGCATTTTTTCAAATTGCTTCAATGCTTTCAGACGGAACTCCAACATCCAATCCGGTTCACCCTTAATTTTGGAGATTTCCTTTACAATTTCCGGAGTGAGACCCTTACCTGTTTGGAAAATGGACTTGTGCTCGTCACGAAAGCCATACTTATACTCTTCCATTTCCGGTGCTTTCTTGGCCATGTTTCTCAAACCTCCTCTGTTCTATTTAAATTATTTATCTTCGTCAATCCCTTTGCGCAGCGCGTTCCAAGCCAATGTCGCACATTTAATGCGAGCCGGGAACTTATTGACCCCTGACAAAGCTTCCAATTCTTCATAATCATCAAATTCGACCGCTTCGCCCTTCATCAGAGAGGAGAAGCGACTCGCCATATCCAAGGCCTGATCAATCGTTTTTCCTTTGACCGCTTCTGTCATCATCGAAGCCGAGGACATACTAATCGAGCAGCCTTCGCCTGTAAAACGGGCATCCTCGACTACGCCATCTTTCGTTTTGAGTTGAAGGGATATCCGGTCACCACACGTAGGATTATTCAAATCCACCGTAACAGCATCGTCCTCAAAACGTCCGCGATTGCGCGGATTTTTATAATGATCCATAATCACGCGTCGGTACAAGTCATCAAGTTGCATCGCCAAAATACTCCTTCGTTTGGATTAAGGCGCTGACCAGAGCGTCGATATCCTCTTCCGTGTTATAGAGGTAAAAGCTGGCACGTGCAGTTGCACTGGCTTTCAACCAGCGCATCAATGGCTGGCAGCAATGATGGCCCGCACGTATGGCCACCCCTTTGCTATCCAGTACAGTAGCTACATCATGCGGATGCACATCATCCAAGTTGAATGTTACAAGCCCGACATGACGTTCAGCAGGTCCGTAGATCGTCAAACCCTCCACTTCACGGAGACGTCTGAGTGCATAATTCGATAGACGGCTCTCATGCTGTGCAATGGCGTCTAGTCCGATGCTTTCCAGAAAATCAATGGCAGCTCCCAAGCCAACTGCCCCAGCAATAATCGGGGTGCCACCTTCGAATTTCCAAGGTAGCTCCTTCCATGTGGATTCATACAATCCCACATCGTCGATCATTTCACCGCCAAACTCAACGGGCTCCATGTTTTCCAGCAACGCCTTCTTGCCGTAGAGTGCACCAATTCCTGTAGGAGCACACATTTTGTGACCAGAGAAAGCATAAAAATCAGCATCTATGTCTTGCACGTCTACTTTCATATGTGGCGTACTTTGTGCACCGTCAACAACGATAACTGCACCTTTGCGATGTGCAATAGCAGCAATCTCTTTGACCGGATTCACAACGCCAAGCACATTGGAGACATGCGCAATCGCAACAATTTTTGTGTGTTCTGTGACGGTTTTCTCCACGTCTGCAAGATCAACGCTACCGTCCTCTTGAAGCGGAATATATTTTAAAGTCGCACCCGTGGCTTTGGCTACCTGTTGCCACGGAATCAGATTACTGTGATGTTCCATCGGAGTGATGACAATTTCATCACCCTCCTTACAGTTAGCTCTACCGTAAGAAGAAGCCACCAGATTCAGCGCGGTTGTTGTCCCGCGTGTAAAAATGATTTCCTGACTGCGCTTGGCATTCAGAAAACGGGCTACCTTCTCCCTCGCACCTTCATAAGCATCCGTAGCACGGCTACCCAAGGTATGCACACCACGGTGTACATTCGAATTATCAAACTCGTAATAGTGCTTGATCGCCTCGATGACCGCTAGCGGCTTTTGCGAAGTGGCCGCATTATCCAAATAAACCAGCGGATGACCGTTAATCTCCTGATGTAAAATCGGGAATTGTTCACGGATCAATGCAGTGTTCATTGGCCTAACTTCCTTTCAACAAGGCTTTGCAGCTGATGTTGAAGTCCTTCGAGCGGAATTTCAGATACGACAGGTGCCAGGAAGCCATAAATAATCAATCGTTCAGCTTCTGCACGGCTAATTCCGCGGGACATCAAGTAATACACTTGCTCACGGTTAACCTGACCAACCGAGGCTGCGTGTCCAGCCGTTACATCATCTTCATCAATCAACAGGATCGGGTTAGCGTCACCACGTGCTTTCGGGCTGAGCATCAGTACACGCTCCGTTTGCTGACCGTCTGCTTTGGTAGCGCCTTTTTCAATTTTCGTAATTCCGTTAATGATGGAAGATGCTTCTTCACGCATAACTGCGCGTGTAATCATCTGACTAGCGGAATTTTTACCAAAATGCTGTGCTTGTGTCGTATAGTTCAGCTTTTGTGAACCAGAACCTACAGCAATAACCTTGGCATCCGAGTTGGAGCCATTGCCTTTGAGCACAGACATGGTATTGCTCGCTGTATTGCCGTTGTTCATTTCGCCTACAATCCATTCGATAGCAGCGTCATTTCCGAGCGTGGCACGACGAATGGAAATATCCGTTACTTGCTCTCCAAACTGATGCACTGTCGCGTAGCGTACTTTAGCGCCTGCATTCGCAACCACTTCTACCGCACCGTTATGAAGAACAGGTGCCGCCAAATCTGCAGATACATAGTTGTCTACGTACGTCACGGAACTATGGTTTTCAGCTATGAGCAGCACATGCGGCGCAAAAGTTGCAGTCGCATCATCCGTGAGGAACACAGCTTGAAGCGGTACGTTCAGTTCTACATTTTTAGGCACATAAGCAAATACTCCACCGTTCCAGAGTGCTGCATGCAATGCCGACAATGAATTTTCTTCAGCCTTAATAACAGTGTTCAGATGAGCTTTGACCAAATCAGCATGCTCTTTGACCGCCGTTTGCAAATCCGTGAAAATAACACCTTGCGCTGCCAGTTCCTCGCTCAGCTTCACGTATACCGCACCGGAGTTGCGCTGGATGATCAGACCGCCCTCCTGTTGTTCTTTGACCAGATCAGCAATGGCTGCAGGAACCTGACCTACAGATGCAATGACCTCGCTCAATTTATGTTGACCGTAATCGTTTAAATTCCAACGTTCGATTTTTGTTTTTTCAAATACCGGAAGCTCCAGTTGGCCTGCAAGCTCAAGTGCTTTTTGTCTGTCTTCGACCAGCCAAGATGGCTCGCCATTACGTTCGGACAGAACACGCAGTTGCTCGGAATCTACCGGAAGGATTGTTTGTGTTGTCATCAGTTTTCCTCCTCGCTTCCGGCTTACGCCTCTTGTCCTACAGTTTCATCAACGATACCCAGCTCTTCCTTGATCCAGTCGTAACCGTCCGCTTCCAGACGCTCAGCAAGCTCAGGACCACCGGATTTAACGATACGTCCTTGCATCATTACGTGTACATAATCTGGTTTGATGTAGTTCAACAGACGTTGGTAGTGAGTAATCACAAGGAAGCCACGGTCTTCAGAACGCATAGCATTTACACCGTTAGCTACGATTCTCAAAGCATCGATATCCAGACCGGAGTCAATTTCGTCCAGAACGACAATTTTGGGATCAAGCATCATCATTTGCAGAATTTCATTCCGTTTTTTCTCACCACCGGAAAAACCTTCGTTCAGGTAACGGTGAGCAAACTCAGGATTCATTTCAAGCTCTTTCATTTTGCCTTCCATTTGGCGGATAAACTTAATCAGGGAAATCTCTTGTCCTTCTTCACGGCGCGCGTTGATTGCACTACGCAAAAAGTCGGAGTTTGTTACTCCTGCAATTTCACTTGGATACTGCATCGCCAGGAACAATCCTGCACGTGCACGCTCATCCACTTCCATATCCAGTACGTCTTCTCCATCCAAAGTTACTTTGCCATCTGTGACTTCATATTTAGGATGACCCATCAAAGCAGATGCGAGTGTACTTTTACCCGTTCCGTTAGGACCCATGATAGCGTGGATTTCTCCACCCTTCATTTCGAGGTTAATCCCCTTCAAAATTTCTTTACCTTCAATGGTCGCTTTGAGACCTTCAATCTTAAAGTTTGTAGCCATATTCGCAATACCCTCCAAAAAATGTAGTGTGGTGTCGAAATCAGAAAGATATTTAAACAGGGGAGCCCCCTGATTTCAAGCAAATGTAATAATTAAAAATTTATTTATAATCATTCTAAACTGATTCTCAATGATTCTCAAGTTATTTTATAATAAATATCTTTAAGGGTGCAACCAACAGACGCACGTTATCCACCTTTCTTCATAAAATGTTCATCCTACCAATCACACAAATGGCAAAATACATCCTTCGAATGATTACATAGTTATAGTGTAGTACAAAAACCATGGGATACATAATCTCTTTTTTAGCCATAAAAACGCTACTGACAGCTTGACGTCAGTAGCGTTTTACATGTAAAGGGGTTATTTTAGTACGAAAGCCTGATGAGTTAGCCCAAATAAGAGCGAAGCATCCACATGTGTTTCTCCAAATCTGCTTTGTAGCCGATCAACAAATCTGCAGTAGGCTGGTCGGAATTACTTTCCGCCAATTCGATACCTTCCTGAAACTCCTCACATACCGTCGCAAAATCCTCAATCAGGGTTTGCACCATTTTTGGAGCATCTTCATTACCGGTAGCCTCTTGAATTGAGGACAACTCCAGGTATTCCTTCAATGTTGCGGAAGGAGAACCTTTCAAGGCAAGCAAGCGCTCGGCAATCTCATCCATTTTCAATGTCACTTCATTGTATAATTCTTCGAATTTAACATGGAGTGTATAAAAGCTGGAGCCTTTCACGTTCCAGTGATAGTTATGAATTTTTACATATAACACATTGAGGTTAGCGACTTGACGGTTTAAAAGTTCCTCCACCGATTTGGTTTGCGTATTTTTCGAGTTACTTGTTGTTTTAGCCATCATAAATCCCTTCCTTTTTCATCAAATTGACTTTCAGAAGCGTTTACGTATTCATCACCGTCCCTGCTGACGGTAAGACGCCAGCGGGCATTTGAATATCACCTGCCGGACGTCTGTTTCATATTTACCCTTTCTATACAGAGACGAAACAAAAAGAAGAAGCCCACCTCTTCCAATCCATCATAAAAAAAATGTACAAAAATTCAGTGATTTTCGTTATACTTTCTCTATCCTATCAAAATACTTGGTTTAATATTGTGATGTTTTTTCTTACCATTTACATGTGCGCAATTTACGGAGGTGACCTCATTGTCCAAATATCATCCCTTAACGACCGAAGAAGCAATCGAATTCGTGAAGAACATTCCCGGATTTTTTAGCCAGGAAGCTCATCTGGAATGCCGAGAAATCGGCGATGGCAACTTAAATCTGGTTTTTCATATTACAGATTCCAAATCTAACAAGAGTATCATTGCCAAGCAGGCACTTCCCTATGTAAAAATTGTGGGTGAATCCTGGCCGTTGTCGCTGGATCGCGCCCGTATTGAACGCGAGGCACTTCAGCAGGAGCACCGGCTTTGCCCCGAATTGGTTCCTGCGGTACTAGGCTATGACGATGAGCTTGCGTTAACCGTGATGGAGGATCTTAGCTCACACACAATCATGCGTAAGGGACTAATTGAAGGCAACACATACCCTCTTTTTGCTAATCATATTGGCGAATTTCTGGCACGCACGCTCTTTTTCACCTCAGATTTGGGCATGAATCAGCAGGCTAAAAAAGAGCTGGTTAAACGCTTTATTAACCCTGAACTCTGCAAAATAACTGAGGATCTGATTTTGGATGAACCCTACCGATTTTCAGATAATAACAACTATGGTATGTACATTGAAGACGAAGCAGAGGCACTCCGTACAGATCAGTTGCTTCATCTGGAAGTAGCTTTGCTGCGAGAAAAGTTTATGACACGAACAGAAGCACTGCTACACGGCGACCTTCATACAGGCAGTATTTTTGTAACAGCCGAATCGACTAAAGTCATTGATCCTGAATTTGCCTATTACGGCCCCATGGGGTTTGATATCGGAGCGGTCATCGCCAATCTGCTGTTGAACTACGCAGCACAGCCCGGATGGACTTCTAGCGAGACGGCGCTAAAGGAACGACGTGACTGGCTCCTGGAGACTGTCATTCAAGTATGGGAGCAGTTTGAGAGCAGGTTTCGTACACTGTGGAACGAACACGTCACCGATCATTTGGCACGTACACCCGGATATCAGGACTTATACCTCCAGAAAGTACTGCAAGATACGATTGGCTTTGCAGGGTGCAAAGTGATCCGCCGGATCATCAGCCTGTCGCATGTGGCGGATATCGATACCATTGCCGATCCTGATATCAAGGAAGCTGCGGAACGTCTCGCGTTATCGATCGGAAAAGCCTTGGTTCTGCGCAATCGCGAGCTTCATTCGATCCGGGAACTAGAAGACATTGTTCGGACAGCAACAGCGACCCAAACTAAAGGAGCATCACGCATATGAGTGAAAATAAAGAATCTCTCCCCGCATCCTCCCTTGAAGCAACTGTGTCTGGACAGGCTCTAACTTCACTGGTGTGGAAGGGGAACCACTTGTCCATGCTGGATCAGCGTCTACTGCCCGAAAAGATAGTCATGCTGGATTTATTCACGACCGAGGAAGTGTGGGAAGGCATCCATGCCATGAAGGTACGGGGTGCCCCCGCCATCGGGATGGCCGCAGCCTATGGTGTTGTACTGGGTGCTACCTCCTATTGCGGCAATGACGCTGCTGGGTGGCTGGAGCATGTACACGCGGTGTGCGGACATTTGGCTACCTCACGGCCGACTGCCGTAAATCTGTTCTGGGCTCTGGACCGCATGAAGAAGCGAGCCGGCGAACTCGTCACAGAGGCTGAGGTGGGCCAGATCGAAGACTGGAATGCAGGGCTGGAGCGTGAAGCTATAGCCATTCAGGCAGAGGATGAAGAAGTTTGCCGCCTAATCGGCATCCATGCTTTACCTCTGTTCGAGGATGGGATGGGCGTACTCACTCATTGCAACGCAGGCGGCTTGGCAACAGCGAAATACGGAACAGCGCTCGCGCCTATGTATTTGGCTCAGGAAAACGGAATCCACCTGAAAGTATTTGCTGACGAAACCCGCCCCGTATTGCAGGGTGCGCGTCTGACCGCCTTTGAGCTTCAGCAGGCAGGCATAGATGTCACCCTGCTCTGTGACAATATGGCAGGCATGGTGATGTCTAAAGGATGGGTGCAAGCTGTCATTGTCGGCACAGACAGAGTCGCCGCTAATGGGGATGTGGCCAACAAAATCGGCACCTATAGCCTGGCAGTGTTGGCGAAAGCGCATGGTATAGCCTTTTACGTTGCTTCGCCGTTATCAACCATTGATTTGCAGACCGCAACAGGCGCAGATATTCCGATTGAGGAGCGTTCTGCAGGAGAAGTTACCGAGAGCTTTGGTAAAAGAACTGCCCCAGAAGGCATCAAAGTTTACAATCCGGCTTTCGACGTTACACCTCATGAATACATTACCGCCATCATTACCGAAAAAGGAATTGTCCAAGCCCCTTTTAGCGAGAATCTCGCCGCTTTGTTTGCAGATTAATCATTTTTGCAGGTCATACACTTCGTATATAATTCAAATGGTTCTACTCGTTAAAATGAAACTTTTCACAGAAAAAACCGGAGCCGTAGCGCCCGGTTTTTTAATTTTTTTGCTTTTATCCAACAACTATTACTAGGCTTTCTACACCAATTTTAATAGTGCTTCATAGCCTGGCATCCCTGGCTTAATTCCAAGTTGCTTGGCTTCCGTTGTCACAGACTCCATTGGTGCTTCTAACAGTTCCTTTAATGTTTTTACCCCCACAGCTCGTGCGGCAAGAATTTTCCGATCCGCCAACCGTTCATTGAGCAATCCGACATCCAGCGCACCACACATGATGTAACCACGGGAGTTGGAGATCGTCAACAGCGTTGTTTTAGGCAGTTTGACCTCGACTCCGGTAAATGTATGCTCACCCACTTGAATGGGTTCCATGTGTATCATGGTTATTACATGCACCTCCTCTTTGTTCATCCGGGATATTTTATGCGGCATTTGCAGGTGGGTGTGGACACCCGTGGATACATTCAAAATTTTAGGACGGATCATGTATGTACAGCAAAACAGGCGATATTAAAAAGACTAGACGAATCGTTCCATCTAGTCTCTATGATCATCGTTAATGTTCTGGAGTTATGCTTTATTCAAGCTTCTTTAAATACTGTGGTGGCACCAAATCGGCAAGCCAAACACCATGGTTGGCTTTATAAAACTTCACTTGATTAGCCAATGCCTTTGCCGTGTCTACTTCGAGGATCACGAGTTCCCCGCGTCTTTTACCTGCTAAAATCGCAAACTCAAGAGCTTCAGACAGATGTACATACGTTCTGCCCATTGGCTTAATTCCTTCAGTAAAAATGTTATGAATTACCTTTGTGTTTGTACCGTGATAGAGAACTGCTGGTGGAGTAGCTTCCTCATAAGTTAATCTGCCTGCACTGTGCCCATAATTAGCTCTTATGTACCCATTAACCATCTCATATCTTTGTTTTGGACAATGGCTTACTACTTGCTCGATATCCGACTCACTGACCTCAGACCATCTATTCTCTGATCTTATTCCTTGAATCAGATCTTGAATGTCACAATAACCCTCATGGTCCAGCTCAAGACCATACTGTTCTGGTGTATGCCTAAGAATCTTAC
Organism: Paenibacillus polymyxa; assembly: GCF_015710975.1. Classification (NCBI taxonomy): domain Bacteria; kingdom Bacillati; phylum Bacillota; class Bacilli; order Caryophanales; family Paenibacillaceae; genus Paenibacillus; species Paenibacillus polymyxa. The sequence continues at coordinate 5,901,171 of NZ_CP049783.1, forward strand.
TCATAAATTTACTGAGGCTCTCTTCTTGTTTTGGCGTTAACATAATGTACTCCTTCTAATAAAATGTTTTTCTATTTATAGTAACCAATCTGATGATTCATAGCGTCTTGTGAAGTAAAGCACCAATGCCCCGATAAGGAAGATTGTAGCTCCAATAAAAAAACTTCTTAGACTATTTATGCTAAAAGCCATCGCTATTATTGCAACTCCTAATCCACAAGGAAAATACCCGAAAATACCTCTTACCAAAGCCATAATAAAGAATTTCCGATTCATAAATCCCCCTCCTTTCTAATATGTAATTTATTATATTAAAATAGTTAGATTCTCACATGAATTTTCCCCATACCAGTCTTCATCAAAGTAATATTCGCTTATTTTATTTTACAAAAATCGTACTACTTGTGTTCCCTTTTTTATATCTTCAATGTTTTCTGAATCCTTTACACTAATTCCAATTAGCGGATGGTTAGCAATGGAGAAAGAAATGCTAATATCCAATACGTCCAGTTCGCTTTTCGTTCCATCTATCTTATCTACTTGTATTTTTGAACCTATCAAACCTTTCAAATTGGTATGATCCTGCTTATCTAAACCAAAATTCGTTCCAATTAAAATGATTCCTTTATTGGGTGTTTTAATAATATCGTCTAACTTCATAATCCCCAATAGAGAACCTCTCCATTCTAGCGTTCATGTATGAACACTATATCTTTAACTTCCCTAATTTTGATACCTACGTTTTTTAATCTAGTAATTCCATCTCTTAATAGCACTCAGGTTAAGGATGATGAATTTAACGTTATAACTAGGAACTTTACACTTGACGAAGCTCAAGCAAGCATTCGAACTGCACGATTTGCTCCTGATTTCACCCAATTAGAAAGAATCATCCCACACTCTTATTCCAATTTAATCACTATGAAAAAAGCTTACTCTCTATGTTTAGGGAGCAAGCTTCACGGATTAATTGTCTTCTGAATCTTCATTCCATAATCTATTAAATTCTTCGTCCGTTAGTCCATCCTTTTTTGTATGAGGAGCATAATAATGTCCATTAGGATCAATTAGATATTTGACCTGTTCCTCTGCATCTGAGATCACAATTGTATACTCATCATCTGCTTGGAATACAGTTGGAATTATACTTACCATTACAAGCCAAACTGGGAGATTGGAATCGTCAAACTGAGTATAAAATTTTACAGTACGTTCCTTTGTACCGTCTATTGTTCCAGAAAGGTTATACTTCTCCTTGTAGTTCTCAGCTATTTGCATAGCTCGTTCTGCCGTGAGATGCTTGTTTATCTTTTCATTCATTATTCTCATAACCTTTCCAGCCCGGTGGAGGCCATTCCCCGTTTCTTAATTTATAGATATATTTTTGCGAAAAGAGAATTTCACCGTCATTGAATAGCTCTTTTTTATAGTTGTAACGACAACCATATCCTGCAATTCAGGATCAAGAGTGAGAAGTTTTTAGTAGTTATGTAACTGCTGCTTCGTGATGCCAAGTTCCTGAGCAATATCGGTTTGTTTTTTAGCATAGGGATTAAAATTAGTTGACTCCCTGTCAGTATGCTGATTTTTTCATTTTGGACACCATAAATTCTCTCCAACTCAACAATACATTTAGCGATCTTTTTCATACAAATCAAAAAGGCTAAACGGACAATCCCGTCTAACCCTTAATTGTGACTTAATATTCTTCTTTCAAAAACAAAAGTTTCGAACTATCTAAACAAATGTACTAACTACCTATGTGCCAGCCAAACACTGAGAAACCACCGTTAGAAAATGCCTGTGGCATACCAAAATCTTGAAGGTTTATTGTTTGTGTGCTTGCTATAAAAACTAATAAGAAAGTAGTCGCGAATAACCCTTTAATCAAACGTTTCATAACATTACCCCATTTCCACTAAATTTCGATACTCCACTTTAGCTTCATCTGTGACAAATTGGCGACAACGTTCAAACATTCTCACGCAACGAAGTATAGAGCGCTCATTATTGATTATAGTGGATATTCTCATACAGTCTAATAAGTAACTAATTCCCTTCTTGTATTGACCATTGGTCAAATAATAGTCAGCCAATTCACTTAAAAAGCCAACAAGCTGATCATTAATATTCTGCTTGTCATTCGTTTGTCTTCCTTCTTGATCATGTATGTTGGATATTTCCCACTCAAATTGGCTCAAAATACTGTCTACATTTAATTTATAACGATTGGCTACTATCATTATATTCCACAGACCCGGTAGTAATTCCTCTCTGTTTGTTGAAATAAGATCAATATATAAAGGAAGTACCTCTGTATCTCCAGCCATGAGTTTAGTTAAACATATGTTAGCCTCGCCCCATTCTTGAAACAAGCTTTTCCAGCGCAATGCTTCTTCGTCGGTCTCTTTCACCCAATCCAAATCACAAGACTCATACGCAATTTGTAACGCCAACTCATATTTTCCTTGTTCATAATAAACGCCACCAATAAGTGATTTACTGAATGCTATATAAAAAAATAACGGTCGCTGAGGCTTGCACTCTCCCCTCTTCTGGGAATATTCTAAGGAGTATTGTGCTTTGGCTAAAGTTCTTAAATCCTTAGCAATTTCCTTAACGCGTTCCCATTTTCGCAATGATCGGTATACATTAGCCAAATCTATAAGGGCATCTAATTGGTCTATAGCATCGAGACGTTTAACAAATGGCTCAAATTGAAGTGCTGATTGGAAATTCTTTTCTTGGTCATTTCCAATCTGAATCTTAAATAGGCGATATTGACAGATGGCTAGGCGTTCAGAGTGTTGATATTTCTCCGCTTCAGCTACCCCCTCATAGAGTATCAATGCCGCTTCTAGTCGTCCCTGCGCCAACAATCCTTCTGCAATTTCAAATAGTTTGGGCGAATAGAGTAGATTGTCCATGATGGCTCCCACCACTCGACGGATCGCATCCAACTTTTCCAACTCCGCACAGCGATATAAAAACGGTTCAATTCGCCTCATATTAGGAGGATGGTCAATGATGTAGTTTTCTATAAATAGATCATAAAAGTGACCCTCTGGTAAGCCCATAGCTTCAGTAATTCGATCAAGCTGATTAATAGACATAGATTTGTTACCTGTTACAATGCTACTTATTATTCCCCTATTCATCCCTGTAATTTGCCCAAATTGCGATAATGTTAAGCCTTCTTGTTTAAGATATTGCTCCAATTCTGCTCTAATCGTGGGTGTAATTTTCATCGATTAAACCACCCTTTCAACGTGAACTCATAATACGATGCATAGTTAAAATTATTATGTAGTTGTGAAACAAGTAGTAAAATGCTCTAATGATCATGATTGTACCATCTTTTGGAATAAAATCATATACCTTTCATATATGAACTTAAGATACCTTTTAGGATAGTTTGCGATGATTTTATGACTAAGGGTATCATCTTTATGTTGATCTATAGTTTATTGGGTAAATCATAATACAACTCATCCAATACAAAGTTACTCCATTAAATAGTCATGTACGTACTCCCTTGTAATTAATCTATGAATTGAGCTTAAATTGGGTGTATGACATACAAGCAACCTTAATGATATTAGAGATGGTATAAAATTTAGGCTATGTCGGGGAGTGGAAGTGCTAGGCACATATTTATATAAATTGAATGGTTATTTGATTTCACCCCTCCGTTCCAGAAAATTTTCCGTATCGGTACCAATTAATTCAGGAAGAGATATCATTTCGAATATTTTGCCTACTGGAAATGCGCAGGCATTCTGCATATTTACCAAATTGTTCGAAAGTCTGAATCGATCGCTTATAAAATGATGTGCTGCTGCATTATTTGGAAATTTAATAGAAGTTTTGGGTGTAAACTATCCCCCTTAAAATTAAAACTGAGGGAAGTTATGAAGGAAAAGGGGGTCACTCAGATGTAATTATCAGAAAAAGCAAATGTACGACAAGCAGCAATATCCGAATTGTGCAGGAATGAACGTGAAGAAGTTAATTTAGCGATGTTGACAAGAATTGCTGACGCATTAAACATTAAAAATGTATCTGTATTGATGCAGTTCGAGGAAAATGAGGAATAGCACACAGTATAATAAATTTATTACCTACATAGACACAGCAAAGAGCCTAGACAAGATATCTAGGGTTGTTTTTGTACCCCGATTGAACGCAATTTTACGTTGAATGAATCAAGCGTCCGAAGAGAATAAAGTCCGAAACTACTGCCGTTTTATTAAACTAACTTATCCCGTTAATTCAATGACTACACGAAACATTTCAAATCCATTAGGCAGACTTTCTGACATTCCTACACCCTCGAAGTTATTGACATTGTATGTTTGAGCAGGAGTGGGTCTGTGTGGACTTCTGAACGACTTTGATAGGGTTGTGATAGACCTTAATGTAGGATTGAAACATGCCTGTGAAGGCTGTTTAGTCGTTCTCATGAAGTGGTTAGGGATAGTTGGAGTACACCTTTTCCATGTTGGTCGTTATCACATATACCGTAGGCACTTCCATAGAGCGACTATAAGCAGAATATGAAGCGATAACGGTTATAGCAGGGAGTTCCAACATATGGTAGTATAGAAGATAGTATACAAAGCATAGATTTCATGTGATTTCTAATAGAAAAGTTCATCATTGGAAGGAGCAACTAAATGGAACCTAATTTTAAACTTAAGAATCTAAATGGTGAGGAAGTAACCATTTTTGAATTGCAAGAAGCAATGGGAAAAGGGGAGGTTACTTCTAGGGAACTTGTTATGTACTACATGTATCGTATTGCAACACACGACCAGAGTGGTCAAAATATAAATTCTATAATGGAAATCAATCCAGATGCGATTTTTATTGCAGAAGCCCTAGACAAAGAAAGAAAAACAAGAGGAATTAGAGGGTATTTACATGGTATACCTGTTTTGTTGAAAGAAAATATTGAAACAAAGGACAAAATGCGGACGAGTGCAGGAGCGTTGGCACTGGAAAACAACATTAGCGAAACGGATGCCTTTCTTGTAAAAAAACTTAGAGAAGCTGGAGCCATTATCCTTGGAAAAACAAACATGACTGAATTGGCAAACGGCGTATCCTCAAAAATGTGGGCAGGTTACAGTTCTAAAGGCGGACAAGTATTAAATCCATACGGTGACTTTTTCGTGGGTGGGTCAAGTTCTGGTTCTGCTGTAGCTGTGGCGTCAAATTTTACAAGTGTTGCAGTTGGAACGGAAACTTCAGCATCAATTTTAAGTCCAGCTATTCAAAACTCGATTGTTGGTATAAAGCCTACAGTTGGGCTTATAAGTCGTACAGGTATAATACCTTATTCCTATTCTCAAGATACCGCTGGAGCAATTGCAAGGACCGTATCAGATGCGTCAATCTTACTTAGTGTACTTGCAGGTAAAGACGATAATGACCCTGCTACATGGAAAAATGATGATACGATTGACTATTCAACTTACTTAGACAAGAACGGCTTAGAAGGGGCGAAAATTGGGGTTTATAGAGATGTACCATTAGAGCAATTTCGTGACCCTGACGAATATGATAAAATATTATTTAATAATACTGTAGAGGAACTAACAAATGCGGGAGCAATCGTCATTGAAGACATTGAAATGCCAGCCTTCGATAGGAAATGGAATTGGAACAAGCTGAATAACGAATTTAAGCATGGTCTTGATAATTATCTCCGAAACCTTCCACAAAGTATGCCTGTACATACATTTAGTGAATTGGTTGAGTGGAACGAAAAAAACTCCGAGAAGGCTTTGAAATATGGACAAGATTTACTGGAGAACCGTCAACATTTAGTGAATCCATTGAAGAATCCGAACTATATATTAGAGTCTTTAACTGATTTATATTATTCCCAGAATGAAGGCATAGATTATGCCATAGAGAAATACGGATTGGATGCAATTATGTTTCCATCATATGTGGGAGCAGAAATTTGTGCAAGGGCAGGGTATCCATCAGTAGCTGTTCCCGCTGGCTTCAAAGACAACGGCAGACCATTTGGAGTTACGTTTGCAGGAAAGGCATTTAGTGAACCTATGCTAATTCGTATAGCATTTGCATATGAACAACGAACAAAACATAGAAAAAAGCCGTTACTCAGTTATAAGTAAAAGAGAAGTTCCATGCAAAGAAACCACTCCATTGTAAGGAGTGGCTTTGTCTTTATATAGAGGTATATTTTGTGGTCAAATTGTACTTTGTGTTTAAATACACTACGGTACGGTGAACCGTATCATATATTCAAATATCATGGCTACGCCATACTGCCCGTTAGCTTAATACCAGCAGCCAGTCTACAACTTTGTTTTCTTGGTCAAAAACTTTATTGTCACCGGACATTAATTTGTAACGACATCGTTACATTGGACAATTCTGTCCAGCGAAGAATAAAAGGGAGACAGCACAATTTTACTCCCTCACTCATGAACGAATTTTCCGCGTTTCGCGGAGTAGGAATCGTGTCACCTTGGTGACATGGAATAGTAACGACATTACAAAGTGATATTTCCTTGGGGGGGACACTTGATGACACCCATTTTGTTTGATATTCACATACACAGAAATATAGGAAATCCCACCATTTAAACGTACTAGGCTTAAACAACAGGATTGGTGACTGCATACCGTTTGGCCTGAAGGACATTACGGTATCCCTCACGATCCGTAAATACCAAATCTGCTCCAAAATCTCTACTGTCCTGTGTTTTATACGTATCACTATAACCCAAGCAATTGAACAGCTATAAATTAGAAACAATAAAATCTAAATTAAAAAAGGCAACAGGTAATGCCTGCCGCCTTACTCCCTATTATTCAGCTTCCGTTAACGTTTTTAAAGCTCCAGTAAATGAATTGTCGATCGACATAATTTCTCCATTAACTTGCTTGCTAAATTGAGACTCCGTAAGTTTATCTTTTCCTGCCGTGTGATTCTTAATGAATTTTATAAGATTTGCTTTCTGTTTTGCAACATCCTTTAAAATTTGGTCACTTTCTCGCTTGTAATTTTTAATACTTTTACTTAGTTCCACCTTTGCCACACTGAGTTGCTTCTTTAATTTATCGCAATCAGCCTTGGCTTGAGCTATTACCGCTTTACTAGACTTATTTTTCACTTCGTTTTTGTAACGTGCAGATGCCTGGTTTAATCTCTGAGTTAGTTCACGAACCTCTGCCCCCAGAACAGCATTAAGTTTTTTTTGTGCAGCTTTAATTTCTTTTACACGATCTTTGTAATTCTCAAAGTATAATTTTTCGATTTCACTTGTTGACATAGCTTTTGTAGATGTTGCTGCCAATACTTGTGATGGAATTAAAACAACAAACATTAATAATAGTAGAATAGCTTTCTTCATATGTATCCCCTTGTCTGGTAATAGTATAATTATCATAAGGGAAATTCAGGAAATAGGCAATATGTCTTATTTTAGTATCATGATATTTCTAAGGAAGCTTATCCGTTAGAATGATTATAGTAGAATCTTTTTAATCTACAAAAAGGAGATAGTTATGAAGAAACATCGAATAGCAATCTTTATAATAATATACAAACACTGAAATTTATTCAGTTGAAACTAAAAGATAGCTAAAGCTCCCATGAAAGGAGTAGATGATGGAACTTATAATTATAAACATCATGAAAAAAAGTGAAAGATTAGCCTCAATTCAGTGAAAAAATCTCAATTAAGGATAATCTAAGCTATTCATTTTTCCAAATAATAGACCCATCAGAAGAGGTGACCATGCTAGGGGGTCATCATGCAGGGAAATTTCAATAAAGGAGCTTTTTCCTTTTTGCAACCATTTATATATACTTCCTTCATCGGTAATCGGCTTAGATATTATTTTTTTAACTTCAACAACCGCAGCATCATATTCAATGAACCCATTATCATCTACATCTAAGCCATTGTTTGTTTCATAGATGGTGTCCCTAGTACCAATAATCTTTAATCACTTTTCCAATGAATAGTTAATTCTTCTTTTGGTACTGAAATAATGGCTTTAATTAAAGAATCATATCCCATATATTCCTCCTTGGTTTAAGGCTCTTCTCGTCTTTGAATTCAATGGTAACGCTAGTGTTTCGATATAAATTAACCATTTTTCAATTCCTTATTTCCCTATCCAGGCACAAACATCTTATCATGGATGATATTGTTGTTTGCTGTATTCAAAAACTCGTGTCCTTTATTTTATTGACCAATTATGCAAAAAAAGCCTACTATTTTATTATTAAAGGAGCAAGCTCAAAAATAAATTATTTTGTAACATTAATTATCTTTTCAGCGATTAACCGACATTCTTCAATACTTTTATCGAATTCCTTTTTAAAAGATTGAGCGAATACAAGATGAATCTGCTCTGCTAATTCTTCAACAGAGTTTGTTTCCTTACTTTTTTCATGGATTCTACGTATTTCTGAATAATATTCATCTTCTAATAGAGGATATATTTCGACTGGGTTCCATTCATTAATCATTTGTACAATATCATCGTTCATTTCTATACACCCCTACTCTCCAAATAACGATTTAGATAGTGCTTTATATGCATCATCATACTTATTCTTAGGAATAACTGTAACAAGTGTCCCATCGTTAGCAACTACAGCAGCACCTTCTTTTGAAAAAACAAATGCTTACTACCATTATTCTGGGAAAGAGCTTTCCCATTCTCCACCCAAGAATCTGCCATTCCTTTGGTTACGCCTCGCTCTTGTTCTTTCTAAAGTATGATTAGAGGAATTATGTAGTATATAACTGGAAGAAAAAATATTTCACAAATATCAAAAAAGATGTAGGCATTAAGTTGACTACACCTAATTAAATATCATTTATCATTGTAAGTTAGAGAAACATGAAGATAACTATCTCTTATACCAGGGAAACCATCCGTTTCTTTTATATCTAAAAAATCAAGTTTTTCTCTCCAAGCTTCTCTTTCTTTATCTTTGTAGCTGTCACCGTATCTATCAAAAACATAAGCGATAACTGATGCTTTTACTTCAACACTCCCCTTTGAAATACGTGTCCATTCTGTTGGTGCAACTATCTGGTTGCTTAAAGGTATTATTTCTTTCCCCGAGACATTCAATACAAACACTTTACCTTGATTCTCTACAAGCGCTACCTTCTTCTTAGCATCCCATGAAACTGAATCGACATAACCACTAAACAAATCTTTTATAGGTATATATTGGGACTTATAATTAAATTGTTTCCCTTCTTTCTTATATGAGATTGTTAAAGCGGTGTTTTTAAGGTTTGAGTTGTACGCATGATCTGCTTTTTTGGCTATTGAATCACTAACACCTGCTGCTCGTATACTTGCTCCAAAAACAAAAAACAAAGAAAAAGACAACAAAAGAATTCCTATTTTTCTCATAAATATTCCTCCAAACCTTTTCACAGAGTAGTTGATAACTTTAGTTAGGTCAGTACCTATTTTTAAACATATGTAGGCACTGACCTAACACTACAATATACTTAGAAACCTACCGTATTAACTGTTACTGTTTGGTTAGGCACACTACCAGATTTACTTACAGCTCCACTGGGTGTATCACACGTACCAAACGTTTTTCCATTATACGTATGACTACTTAAAATGCTTTGTGTCAAATCAGTTGTTGATCCATCTATTCTCGTAACCTCAGTACCGGTATAATTAACCGTTACTTTACCAATGTTACCACCAGAATAATTCTCTTTAGCTAAAGCTGTAACTCTTTTAACAACTAAATTAGAAACCTCAGAGCTACTCAGTGGTTTTGCATAAGTAATCTGTCGTTATTCAAAAACCTGGTACTTATTTGGTCAATATTCTAAGTCCAGATGTATTCGTGGGAGGTAGTTCACCATACGGCTCTGTCAAATGGGCTGAGATAGCAGTCGAAGTAATGCATAAAACCACGAAAAAACCATAATTCTTCTCTTCCAAATCTAACACCAGCTAAATATGGACCAGTATAATAAAGGAGCAACGGCGGACACAAGACTTGATAAATAAAATCTTGTGTCCGCCGCTGTTGTCATTGAACTAATGTTTTCCGTTAGCGTAATGAGACTGTCACTTTTTCAAAAGTGGTTTCCAGTTCTCATTACGCTCATCGTTAATCGTTGGCTTACGATTAACACGTCCTTGTAAATAAGCTTCTTGATATTGCCTTAGCGATTCAATATTTGCTCCCCCTTCATAATCGGGATCGTGGTATTGAATAACATCATCCTCCCAAAAACAAATATCACAAATGTCATAGGTACCTGGTGGTTCATAATCCAGTGTCTTATAACCACAGCATGGACATGCATATTTCATATATAATGACCTCCACGTAAACAGCAGCACTTTGATGTGTTCGCTATATGATTAACCTAGCCTGCCGTTAGCTTAATGAGATAAAGTAACTTATTAAATGTATATCTAATCGTCGATCGGTACAAGTTCTTGTCCCTCGACAACTCGACTTTTAATAGAAACAAAATCTGTCTCTTCAATATGGTGCTTTTGACTGTGTAAGAAGAACTTGTCCTTTTGGTAGACCTGTCCCACCGTAAATAGTCACTGTATAAGCGCCTGAAGGAACAAGTGGCATACTATCATTATTTACAAGTTCTACTGTTGCGTCTGCTGCAACACTTGCATTAAAAATAACTGTATTCTTGCTGTTGTGCTTTACTTCGATCCTAAAAGAGTGTGCTCCAGTATTTTTTGCATTAAGTTTAATATGTGGATATCCAACTGTCACAGAATAATCTTTTTCAGGGTCCACTTTATCACCCGCTAAATCCCAAGTTAGTGTATCTTCGAGTGTCTCAGGACTGCTTTCAAAGGTTTCATTTTCTTCTTTGGATTTTAAATCAACATTATTTTTCAAGGCACTTGAAACGCCAATAATAAGTAAAATAGATGCAGTAGTAACAATAATCTTCATAACTTTGTTTTTATCCATGTAACATTCCTCTCAATGAACAGATTTATAACATAGTACACAAATTCTCCTTTTTCCATAAACATTATTGGAGGCTAGAAAAAGTAAATTTGAAAAAAATCTAATTAAGTATTTGTCTTACGGTTTTGTGTAGGAATTTATTATTCCTTTATTAAGGGGCCAACAACAACGAATTCTTCAATCAACGTATGTTTGAATTTTATACAGTACCCACTTCTACTTTTATTTTCAGAACTTTATCCATCTCGTTTATACTAAGTCTCATTGCTGGAGTGGTGTATACAATCGTTTTTTTATGTATAAAAGGAAATCAGTGGATTTCCCAGAGTAATCTTAAAACAAAAGGAGCCGACCAATCGCAATAGCTCCTTTTCTTTATCGACGGTTCAAAGCAAATATTGCGTCACAGGTAGCGCCACTTTAAGCTTGCTCCCACAAAGGAGATAATTATAAAGAAATATGGAATGCCAATCTTTATTGTAATTATATTGGCAAGCATTTGGATACTTAGTAGCTACACTAAAAGTCATACCCAAATCGAAGTATTCAATTATTTATTCAGTTGAAACTCAAATAGCTAAAGCTCCCTTAATTAGTACATAAGTTATATTTAAGGACGAAATCAATACAAGGTATTTTTATAAAAAAGATCAAGCCCAAAATATACTTTTTCAAATCTCTATGTTATCCCACAATTCTAAAATAGTCTTATCGTCAATCTTTCCATTAACAAACAACTCTCTTGCTGACTGAAATGACTGCGAAAAACTGTCTCTTTCCCGAGTAAGAAAATACTCTTCTTCATTATGGCTAATCCAGTAACTATCTTAATAGAATTGAAATTCTTCTCCCATCTCAAAACGTTCTACTAATTCAGTGTATTCCAAAACAATCCCTCCTACTTCTTGTTAACTCTTTTAAATGTTCCGTCTTCTTTCCACTCAAAAATATGTTCATGAGGCCACTCTGGATGCTGTTTTGAATTCCCATGATTTGTATAGTCAACATCTCGTACAGCTCTTCCATTCTCATCATAATATCTTCTCGTTTTTATCTCACCTGTATTTTTATCTAGAATATCAACAGATGAGTTAGGCTCCCCTTTAGCTGGATGTGGATTTGTTGTCGTACTGGTATGATTAGATGAGGAGTAACATCTATCGACGTTCCCTTATTGGAAGTGAGTGTTTGTTTAGATGAACCTCCACCTTCTCCCTTTACCATCTGCCACAATTCCACTGAGCTTTTCCCTATTCCGCTTGCACCTTTATATGCGGTGGTACTTCCATGCGCTGCCAAAGCTGCTGATCCAATTAATCCTGGTACTCCAACGATACTTCCAACTCCTGTAGATGAAACTGCAACTGATAATCCTTCTCCACCTAATCCAGCTACTACCTCACCGGCGCCCTGCAATGTCGTAGCTACGTGACCGAGAATTTCGCCTACTTTAGCTGCCATAGGATGATCATAATCCCGTTCTTTATCAGGCAGTATCCCTAAGGTTAAATCTTCTTGAATAGCACCTTTTGCTCCCTGTGCAGTATCCCAGAAAATTTCTCCTTGTAGCTTGCTAGCTTCCAGTTGGGCTTCGGCCTTGGTGATCCCCGCTTTTCCAATCTGTTCAAAAATTTTATGTAACAAACCTTCGCCGTTGGATGCTGTTTTGATAGGTACACCATTCCCTGGCACATCTAATACGACTTTTTCCCCGTCTACCTGTGTGAAGTTATTTGAAATAAAGATGAGTTCTTGTGCAACCGTAGAAAGTCGTTCAAGCGTTACACTCATGGATTGTCGAGAAACCTGAAATTCCTGAAAAAATCTTTCTCGGGTAGCTCCAGACCAGCCTTGTTGGACAAAATCAATTCGTCCACTCAGAAAATTCAGCATACGATCCATTTCATACTTTCCGTGTAAGAACTGATCAGCCACTTCCATCAATTTGTCAGGTGGAACTAAAATTCTCCCCATTCTACCACGCCCACTTTAATTTTGATGGAAATAATCTTATCAGAAGGGGTGATTTAGGAAAATCCATCTACTATCCTGTTATTTCCTTTTAATCCATATGACGTTCGAACTGAAATAAACAATTCTATTATGTCTTAAGTATCACACTCCCTTGTTATAAGTTATTTGAATCAATGAGCAGCACTGTTAGCTTTCAAATCTCGAACAACCATACCCTGTAACTCAGGAATCAATGTCAGGTGTAGTTTTGAATTTAAAAGCATTTTATTTGCAATTATCAGCTTATTCTTCATCTTCATTAACTGCTTTAATCAGTTTTCCATAGACTGCCCTCGTATGAGCAGATGCATGTTCTTTAAAATGTGTAAACAACCTCATACATCTGATTGCTTGTATTCTATTGTTAGCTTCAGCAGACTTTTCCAAACAGCTGAACAAAAATGTGAACCCATCTGAAAACTTCCCTTTACGCAAAAGATAGATTGCCAATTCCCTTGCGAAATGAGTGTATCGCTCCGTTGTGAATCGCTGAGTATACAATCCTTCAACTTTTTTCTGCTCCAGAAAGGAGATGATTTCTTCTTCGAATTGCTTTAAAATATTATCTACATCAAAATGGTATCGGTTAGCTGCCTCAATCATAATATCAAGTGCGGGAAGAATCTCATCTTTTCTTGCAGAAATATAAGCTACATAATCAGATAGAACGCTCTCATCACCAGAAAGAAGCTTATTAACATACGTGTTTACTACTGCCCAGTCTTCGTACTTTTTTCTCCATTTCAAAGCTTCTTCATCTGTATCAGTAACCCAACTTAAATCAGCGTATTTTTTAATGTGTTGAAGTCCCTTTTCATAGTCTTTCCTCTCACCACATGCTTGTGAACGAAGTAAATGCGAGAATGCCCAATACGCAAACAAAGGAAAATTAGGTTTCTTCGAATTGTCTTTGTGCACATGATGCCGCTGTTGTTGCAGTTTGTATTGAATTTTCGCCTTGTCTCCCATTGCTTTAGCGAATAGTTCTACTTTATCCCATTTTCGTAACGAACGGTATGTATTCGCCAAGTCTTTTAATGCTTCTAACTGATCTATCTCATCTAACCGATCAACGTAAGGCTCAAATTGAATGGCTGCATCATAGTTTTTCTCTTGATCGTCTCCAATACGAATCGTAAACAATCGATACTGGCAAACCGCCAAACGTTCTGAATACTGATACTTTTCCCCTTCTGACACGTTTTCATAAAGGAACGCCGCTGCTTCAGTATTACCCTTTTTAAAAGAATCCTCGGCTACTTCAAAAAGTGAAGGAAGATAAACAGGATTATCTAGCAACATACCTACAACTCTTCGCAAGCAATCAAGTCGTCCTAACACCACGCATCGGTACAAAAAAGGGCTGATTCTTCGCCAGTTGAGCGGTTCTTCTTCAATACATTCATCAATATAACGTTCATAAAAATAATCCGGTGGCAAATTCATACCCATAGTGATACGATCTAGCTGGTGAACAGAAATAGGCCGGTTGCCCGTCACAATGCCACTAACTGTTCCTACATTCAAATCAATAATGTGACCAAACTCGGTCATGGTTAAGCTTTTTCTTATCAGATAGGTTTGAACTTCTGCTCTAATCGTAGGTATGATCTCCATAGATAAACCACCCTTTCAACGTAAACTCGGCATACAATACATAATACATTTTTGCACTTTTTACATATATTTCTCAAAAAAAGTTTTCCTCATATTGCTTATATACAGCAAAACACGCAATAAAAAGGCTAGACGGATCATTCCATCTAACCTGTTCCATTATTCATCATTTTTTAACAATCTATACCATTTGATTACTTTAAATACCAAGCATCTTTTTCCTGTTAGAAATAATTACATTTCGCCATGCTGTGCAGGTTCATAGTTATGTTCAGAATTCTGATAACCTGCTGAAGGATTTACTAATGTCAACAACATAAAACTCGTTACCAATATGGTTAAAATTATTTTACGCTTCATCTTGATCCACCTCATTAATCAATTTTCTGTATGCTGTCTTCACATCAAATGATGCATACTCTCGATAAGACTCATACAGCTTCATACATTTAATTATATATGATTTATTATTGATTAATGTAGATTTTTCCAAACAACTTATTAAAAATTTGAAGCCATCAGAATATCTTTTCTTGGTCAAATAGTAGATCGATAATTCCTTAGAAAAATGCATAAAACGTTCTGTTATGAAACGCTTA